>JACPAY010000026.1 GCA_016180575.1 Candidatus Omnitrophota bacterium
CCGCCCCGCCCAGAATCAACGCGCAGCCCCACAACACCCGCGCGGCCATCGCGTGATGGATGAGCAGCTCCCGCGCGATCCATCCGATCACCACGGCGGACATGACGAGAAACAGGAGCTGCTGCCCCTTGAGCAAGCCGAAGGCCGCCCCGGTATTTTGGACGTAGGTCAGGTGCAGCAGCGGGCGGGCGATCCAGACGCTTTCGCCGGGAAGGAAGGCGGCGGTGACGAGCGATTTGGTGAGCTGATCCGCCGCCACGAGCAGCGCGCTGATCGCGGCGGCCTTCGTCGCGGGGGGGGTTAACGTTTGGTCTTTTGCTCTTTGGCCCGCTGGCATTGGATGCACAGCGAGGCGTAGGGGACGGCTTTCAAGCGGCTCATCGTGATGGGTTTGTTGCACTGCCCGCAGATGCCGAAGGCGCCCTCATCCATGCGCTTGAGCGCGTCGTCAATCTGGTAGAGCACTTCCTGTTCGTTGGAGACGATGTTCATGGAGACCTCGCGCTCATACGCATCGGCCGCCATGTCCGCCATGTGCACGGTATAGGCGGACAGGTCTCCCGAGGCGTCCCGCGGGCTCTTCGACGCGTCCTGCGCGATCGATTTGATCTCACCGGCGAATTTCGCCCGCTCGGTGATCAACAGCTGCCGAAACTGCTTCAGTTGCTGCCGACTCAAGGCCATGCGGTCTCCTTCACCACGCGAACGCACCGCGCACACAGCTGCGGATGCTCAGCGGCGTCTCCGACGCTGGTCAGGTGTTTCCAGCACCGCCCGCACTTGCCGCCGGGCGCGCGTTCGACCTTCACGTCCACGAGCCCCGGCACCGCCCGGCCGGCTCCCGCGCCGGCGCCGTTGGCCTGCACCGTCACGCGCGAGACGACGAACGCTTCGGCGAGGGTGTCCCGGTGTGTCTCACAGAGCTGCTGCAGGGCTTGGTCGCTGACCACCAGGGTCACCTGCGCTTCGAGCGGGCTGCCGATGACGCGCTTGATCCGTTCTTCCTCCAGCGCCTTCATCACATCATCACGGATCGCGCGAAACACGTCCCAGCGATGGCGCCCCGTCTCATCGAGCGCGACATCGGGGGGAGCCGGCCACGCCGCCAGATGCACGGACGGCTCAGCGACCCAGCCGGCCTCGCGCATGATCCGCCACACTTCGTCCGTGGTCACGACGAGCACCGGGGCGAGCGTCTTCACAAGGACGTGTAGTATAGCATAG
>JACPAY010000011.1 GCA_016180575.1 Candidatus Omnitrophota bacterium
CTCTCCACCAAGGGGATCCAGCCGCTGAGGCCCGCCTTGTCCGGGTACCGCTTGCCGTCCGTGCGGAAGATGTACGGCGGCGACTGCGGCTCGACCTTCAGGACCTTGACGAGCGATTCGAGGAAGTCGTAGCACAGGCCGAGGTCGTCGCAGGCGCCGGGCTTGCAGTCGTAGAGGTCCAGCAGGAGCTGGAACCCGAAGGGCGCGGGCCGCCGCCTCGGACGAGCCGCTTCCGTCGCGGCCGGGACGTCACAGACCTGCGCCTGCGACGCCATTACAAGAGAAACCCCGACGATAACTCGTCGGGGATGGAGGATTGCTGGCCATGCAAGTTGTCGGCACTACACTCGTCCATCCTACCTCAACGCGACACTGTCTCGCATTGTATCGCACCGCCGGCCCAAGTCAACAACAATTCATAATTTCTGCTATGATAACGGGAGCTGATGACTGAGCCTTCCGGACGCCCCCGAAGCCTGAAGCGGTTCCTGGCCTACGTGCGGCCCCACCGGCGCTACCTCGCCGGCGCCATCGCCTTCGGCGTCGTGCGCTACCTCGTGCCGCTCGCCCTGCCGTGGAGCATCAAGATTGTGGTCGATGACCTGCTCCCGCAGCAGGGCGGCCGGTCCCATCTCCAGCTCCACCTGCTCATGGCGGGGCTGTGCGCCCTCTACGGGGTCTATGCGCTCGCCAGCTACTGGCGCTCCTACCTCGCGGGCTGGGCCGGCCACCGGGTCATCTTCGACCTGCGGTTGGCGCTCTACCGCCACGTCCAGCGCATGAGCCTGAGCTTCTTCGACCGCCAGAAGATCGGCGCCGTGGTCTCGCGCATGACGACCGACATCGCCTCGGCGCAGAACTTCGTGGGGGCCGCGTTCGTCAACACCGCGATGGACCTCGCCCTCCTGGCGGTCATCGTCGCGCTGCTGTGCGCCATGAACCTGACGCTGGCGCTCGTCTCGCTCTCGGTCCTCCCCTTCTACGCTTTCATCAGCTACCGGCTCCAGAAGGGCATCCGGGCCAAGAGCCGCGCCATCCACCACCAGCTCCAGGAGATCTCCGGCGAGCTGCACGAGCAGTTCGCGGGGATCGCCACCATCCAGGCGTTCACCCAGGAAGCGGCGGCCGCGCGCCAGGTCCAGGCGCAGAGCGAGCAGTACTTCGACACGGTGATGGGCAACGTGCGGCTGCAGTCGCTCGCCCTGGGGTCGACCGGCTTCCTCACGGCCCTGGGGCCGATCCTCGTGCTGTGGTTCGGCGTGACCGAGGTCTGGTCCGGAAGGCTCACGGTGGGGACGCTCATGGCGTTCTACGGGTATCTCGGGATGCTCTACCAGCCGATCCAGCGGCTGACCGAGCTCAACCTGATCGTCGCCAACAGCCTGGCCGCCATGGACCGGATCTTCGAGGTGTTTGACACAGCGCCGGAGGTGCGGGAGCGCCCGGGCGCGGCCGCGCTGGGGCGCGCGCGGGGAGAGCTGCGGTTCGAGGAGGTCACCTTCCAGTATGACGGCCGCGAGCCGGTGCTCGAGGGGGTGACCCTGACGATCCCCGCGGGCACGACGGCGGCGCTCGTCGGGCCAAGCGGCGCCGGCAAATCGACGCTCGTCAAGCTGCTGCCCCGCTACTACGACGTGACCGGCGGCCGCATCACGCTCGATGGCTCGGATATCCGCGACCTCACCCTGGCGTCCCTGCGGGACCAGGTGGCGCTCGTCTCGCAGGAGCCGATCCTCTTCAGCGGGACCATTGAGGAGAACCTGCGGTACGGCAGGCCCGAGGCGAGCGACGCGGAGCTGCGGGCGGCGGCGCGCGCGGCCTTCGCGGAGGCGTTCATCGAGCAGCTCCCGCAGGGCTACCAGACCGAGATCGGCGAGCGCGGGGTGCGGCTGTCGGGCGGGCAGAAGCAGCGCCTGGCGATCGCGCGGGCGTTCCTGAAGGACACCGGCTCTCCACCATCGAGCACGCGGACCTCGTCATCGTGCTGGACGGCGGCGAGATTGTCGAGCAGGGACGGCACGAGGAGCTGCTCAAGGAGGCGGGCGGCCTCTACCGGCGCTACGCGGAGCGCCAGCTGGCCTCGCTCCTCACCGACTGATGTGGCTGAAGATCCTGCTCGTCAGCGTCCTGTGCCTGCTTGTCAACATCCCGCTCGGGGCGATGCGCGAGCGCTCGCGCAAGTTCTCGCTCCAATGGATCTTCTGGGTCCACGCCTCCATCCCGCTGATCATCGCCCTGCGCATCGGGCTCCACCTGCACCTGATCGCCATCCCCATCAACATCGCCGCGGCCATCCTCGGCCAGTTCATTGGCGGCGCCCCCGAAAAGCGACGGCGCAAAGCCGCCTCGTGAAAATCGGGGACAGCCACTAATTTCTCCTTGGCTACCGCTAGGAAATTAGTGGCTGTCCCCGATTATTGGCGTGGGAAGTAGAGGTGGAACGTCGTCCCCCGCCCTGGGGCCGTCTCGACCTCGATGCATCCCTGGTGCTGCTGCACGAGGCCGTAGACCACCGCAAGGCCCAGCCCCGTCCCCTGCCCGAGCTGCTTCGTCGTGAAGAAGGGCTCGAACAGGTGCGCCGCGACCGCCGGGTCCATGCCCTGCCCACGGTCCTGGACCGAGAGCCCCACGTAGTCGCCCATCGAGAGGCCGGGGTGCGCGTCCAGGAACGGCTCATCCGCGGTCCGGCGCGCGGTGCGGATCGTCAGCGGCCCGCCCTGCGGCATCGAGTCGCGGGCGTTGGCGCACAGGTTCATCAGGATCTGCTCAAGGCCCGTGCGGTCCATGCGGACCATGAGCGGCTCGGGCAGGAGCTCAAGCTGCAGCCGGACGGGCTCCCCCACCAGCTGCTGGAGCAGGCGCGAGATCTCCCGCACGGCCTCGTTCAGGTCGAAATGCGCCGGCTCAAGCGGCTGCTGCCGGCTGAAGGCGAGGAGCTGCTGCACGAGGCCTGAGCCGCTCTCGGCCGCATGGACGAGCTCCTCGACGTTGGCCATGAGCTCCCGGTCATCCTGACGGTGCGAGCGGATGAGCCACGCCAGGCTGAGGATGACCTGCAGGACGTTCTTGAAGTCGTGCGCGATCCCTCCGGCGAAGCGGCCGATGGTCTCCATCTTCTGGGCCTGGCTCAGCTGCCGCTGCAGCCGGGCCCGCTCCGCCTCGGCCCGGCGCCGCTCCAGGGCGTAGCGGATGGCCCGCGCGAGGAGGCTGGGGTAGACCTGGACGTAGCCCTTGACGAGGTAGTCCGCCGCCCCCTTCTGCACCGCTTCCACCGCGAGCGCCGTGTCATCCGACGCCGTCAGCACCACGATGGGCACGTGGGGCGCGCGCGCGCGCACCGCCACGACCGTCTCGATCCCCTCGCTGTCCGGCAGCTTCAGGTCGAGGAGGACCACGTCCACGGGATGCTCGCCGAGGTGCCGCAGGCCGTTCACGAGCCGGTCCACATGGGTGAGCTTGAACCCCGCGCTCGGCTCCGCGGCCAGCGCCTCGCGGATGAGCTGGGCGTCTTCGGCCAGGTCCTCAATCAGCAGGATCTGCACGGATGGCATGGGCCTCCTAAAAGAAGAAAGCGGCGGGCATCCCTGCCCACCGCTTCAACTGTACCTGCTCCCGCGGCCCCGCTGCAACTGCCGCAGGATAAAAAGTGCCAGGCACTTCTGGGAGCGCGAGATTGCGCGGGGAAGTGCCTGGCACTAATAGCGGGCCATCTCCTGGTCGACCTCGCAGGCCCAGGCGTCGATCCCGCCGCGCAGGTGCTTGAGCTTCTTGAAGCCGAATTTTTCCAGCGTCTTGAGAGGTCGTGCTCACCGGACGCGGCTGCGGCCTCCTCGCCGCGGCCAAGCCCGCAGAACTCCTCGTAGTCAATGAGCTCGGTGATGGTGGGGCGGTCGCCGCAGACAGGGCAGGACGGGTCCCGCTTGAGCCGGACCTCGCGGAACTCCATCTTGAGCGCGTTGTAGATGAGGAGCCGGCCGATGAGCGGCTCGCCCTTCCCGATGATGAGCTTGATCGCCTCGGTCGCCTGGATGACCCCGATGATCCCTGGCAGGACGCCCAGCACCCCGCCCTCGGCGCAGCTGGGGACCATGCCGGGGGGCGGAGGCTCCGGGAAGAGGCAGCGGTAGCAGGGGCCCTTGAAGGGAGCGAAGACCGTGGCCTGCCCGTCGAAGCGGAAGATGGAGCCGTAGATGTTGGGTTTCTTCTGGAAGACGCAGGCGTCGTTCACCAGGTACCGGGTCGGGAAGTTGTCGGTGCCATCGATGACCACGTCGTAGCCCTTGATGAGCTCGACGATATTCTCGCGCGTCACCTTCGTGTTGAACGCGGCGACCTCGACGTCCGGGTTGATGCCGGCGATGCGCTCCTTGGCCGACTCGACCTTGAGCCGCCCGACGTCCTCGGTGCGGTGGATGATCTGCCGCTGGAGGTTGGTGAAGTCCACCGTGTCGAAATCGACGATGCCCAACCGTCCGACGCCCGCCGCCGCGAGGTAGAGCCCGAGCGGTGAGCCGAGGCCGCCGGCCCCGATGAGGAGGATGCCCGCGTCCTTGAGCTTCTGCTGCCCCTCGATGCCGACCTCCGGCATGATGAGGTGGCGGCTGTACCGCAGGATCTGGTCTCGCGTCAGTTGGGCCATCAGAACGTCAGCACCTTGTCCGCCGTCGCCACGTCTTCCAACAGGAACGCCGGCAGCCCCCGGACCTCGTCGATCTCCGGGATGAGGTCTTCCCGCTTCATCCCGCAGATGGCGAGCGAGGAGCTGCAGACGTAGTATCGCACATCCCCCGAGGCCTTGATGTCGCGGGCCAGCTTGTGCAGGTCCACCAGGTCCAGCTTCGCCAACCGCTGCGCGACCCCGGCGGCGTCCGGGACGTACGCGGCCGACAGCTCCTGCCGGTTGATGGCCGCCGGCGTCAGCCGGAAGACCGACTCATCCCGGAAGAGCACCCGCGCCTTCACGTCCGAATGCACCGCCGCCATCAGCAGCGTCAGCACCTGGATGAGGTTGTTCGTGCTCCCTCCCGACACAATGATCGCCAGCGACGTCATGTCGAAAAAAATAATGGTACCGGTCCCATTTTTCGCGGCTTCATGTCGCGAAGGGGCCGTCGGACTCCGGCACCTTGGGCACGGGGACGTCCTCCGCGTCCGCCAGCGGGTGCGCGTGCCCGTCGGTCAACAGCTTGGCGAGCTCCGCGTCGCCGACCCGCGCGCACCAGTCGTTGAACGGCTCCCCCGCCTTGCGCCGCTTGGTGTAGCCAAGCAGCAGCGACTCAAGCCGCTTGGCGCACTCGCTCGCGGGGATCTTCCGCAGGATGGCGTGGTTGAACGCCGCCCCCTCGCCCAGCCGGCCGCCCACGAAGACATCGTAGGCGTCCACGATCTGCCCGTCCACCTTCGTCTTGGACCCCATCAGGCCGATGTGGCCGATCTGGTACTGGGCGCAGGCGTTCGGGCAGCCGGTGATGTGGAGGCGCAGCGGCTCATCGAGCGGCACGCGCTTCTCCAGGTACTCGACGATCTGCCGCGAGCGCGCCTTGGTCTCGGTGATGGCGAGCTTGCAGAACTCGGTGCCGGTGCAGGTCACGACGCTGCGGCGGACCGGATGCGCGTTGATGGAGAGGCCCACCTCGGCCAGCGCGCCCAGCACCTTTTCCACGTTGGCCTCCGGGACGTTCAGGAGCAGGATGTTCTGCCGGACGGTCAGCCGGATCGCCTGCCCATCGCCGTAGCGGCGGGAGAGGTCCGCCACCTTCTTCATCTGCGGGCTCGTGATCCGGCCGACCAGCACCGGGGCGCCGATGTAGAAGAGGCCGTCCTGCTTCTGCGCGTGGACGCCGACGTGGTCCCGGTAGGTGTCCGGCGGCTCCCGGTAGTCCGCCGGCGCATCGTCGAGCTTGCGGCCGAGCCGCTCCTCCAGCGCCTGGCGGAGCTTGGCCGCCCCCCAGTCGTGGACCAGGTACTTGATGCGGGCGTGGTGGCGCTTCTCCCGGTACTCCGGCGCGTCGCGCCAGATGTCGGTGATGTGCCTGATGACCTCCACGGCCTCCTCGGGCTTGATGAAGGCGCCGAGGCGCTGGCTGACGAACGCCTGGGTGGAGAGCCCCCCGCCGACCCGCACGTCAAACCCCGCCTCGCGGCGCCCCTCGACGGTCCGCGCGGCGCCGACGAGCGCGACGCACTGGATCTCCGGATGGGAGCACCACGTCGTGCAGCCGGAGATGCCGATCTTGTACTTCCGCGGCAGGTTCGCGTAGGCGGGGTTGCCGAGGAAGAAGTCGCTCACCTGCTTGGCGACGACGCTTGCGTCCAGCAACTCTTCCTTGTCCACGCCCGCCACCGGACATCCGACCACGTTGCGCGCGATGTCGCCGCAGGCGCCCATGGTGGAGATGCCGGCCGCTGAAAGCATCCGGATGATCTCCACCGCCTGGGTGTGGTGGATCCAATGGAGCTGGAAGTCCTGCCGCGTCGTGATGTCGGCATAGCCCTTGTTCTTCGTCTCGGCGATCTCGGCGACGGTGTCGAGCTGCTCCGGCGTGACGAAGCCATTTGGCTGCTTCGTGCGGAGCATGAAGTAGCCCTTCTCATGCCGGTGGGTGTAGAGCCCGATCCACTTGCACATGAAGAGGTCATCCTCTGAGAGGCTCTCGTAGCCCTGCACGGCGGCGCGCTCCACCGCCTTGAGCACGTCGAAGGGGTTGCCGTAGCGCTGCTTGATCAGCTCAGCCGTATTCGCCATGGGACAGTTAGCCTCTCATATATGAACGATTTAGTCAAGAAAAAAGAGGGAGTGGAGCGATTATATCCTACTAGATTACTTCCCTAGCTGGACCTTGCTGCCGACCTCGCTCCACCAGGCGTCGAGCGCTGGGGTGAAGTACTTCACGCGGACCTTCTTGTACTCCTTCGTGCTGAAGAGGCTCTTGTGGGGGAAGCGGCCGATGCGCTCCTCGATGCGCCGGACCACGTCCATGCAGGCGGAGTGGGTCTCCGCGTGGATCATCGTGAAGAGCGGATAGGGCCAGTGGGGGTAGACCGGGCGCCGGTAGCAGTGGCTCACTTCCCTGAAGAGCGCCATCTGCTCGCCGCAGGCGTCCACCTGCTCCTGCGGCACCTGCCAGACGACCATCGCGTTCGCCTTGAACCCGGCGTTGCGGTGGTGCAGGATGGCCGCGAACCGCCGCAGGTAGCCCAGGTGCTCCATCTTCCGGGCCCAGGCGAAGAGCTCCTCCTCCGTGGCCTCCGCCTGCTCCGCCCACACCGCGTAGGGCAGCTCGAGGATGGGCAGGTCCTCCTGCATGATCCGGATGAACTTGATGTCCTGCTCGGTGAGCGGGGGCTTGGCGCTCATCCGGCGCTGCTCGTTGTAGATCTCCTCGGCGCTTTCGAGCGGCGCCTCCTGGCCGGTGAGGTCGAGCTTCACCCCGATCTTGTAGAGCCGCAGCGTCGGGAGGATGATGGTCTCCTCCCCCTTGGCCAGCGTGTGGAGGATCTGGATGACCTGCTCCAGCGAATCGCTCGGCGGGACCGCCACCGTGAACCAGATGTTGAATGGGTCGTTGCGCTTGTAGTTGTGGGAGACGCCGGGGTGGGCGCTGATCACCTCGGCCGCCTCGTCCACCCGTGATTCATCCACCTTCATCGCGGCGAGCGTGCTCTGGTAGCCCAGGGCGCGCGTATCGAAGATGGCGGAGAGCTGCCGGATCACCTGGTCCGCCTTCAGGCGGGCGATGCGCTCGATGCATGCCTGCTCGGAGATGCCCAGCTTCTCGCCGAGGATGAGGAACGGCCGGTGATCGACGGGAAACCGCTTCTGGACCTCCGTCAGCAGCGCCTTGTCGACGTCGTCGAAGGTCTGCGTCACCGCGTTCATGCGGGCTGCGCCTCGAGGCCTGCCTGCGCCGCGCCCTTTGCTGCAGTGGAAGGCGCGGCAGGCAGGCCGAATGACTCGGCGTAGAGCCGGTTGACGCGCGCGAGGTCCTCCGCGCTCAGCGGCGGCAGCTCGGAGGCGGCCGCGAACTCGCGCAGCGCCTGCTCGCTGTAGATGTTCGGCAGGACCGAGGCGACCGCGGGCTCCGCGAGGATGTACTGGAGCGCCGCCTGAGCCAGCGTCCGGCCCCGATCCTCCCAGAGGAAGCCAAGCCGCGCGGCCTTCTTCAGGCCGTTCTCCTGCCACTGGCGCTTGCGGTCCTCGGTGGAGACGCGGTGGAAGCGATGGTCGCTCTCGGCGAAGACGGTTTCAGGCTTGACCGTACCGTCGAGCAGCCCCGAGGCGTGGGGGACGCGCACGAGGAAGCTTGCGCCGGATGCCCGGCCCAGGGGAAAGAGCGACTGGCCGAGCATCTGCTCGAGGAGGTTGTAGATGATGTAGACGACGTCCGCCCGCCGGCGCTCGATGGCGAAACGGCCCTCCTCGATCTGCCGCTCGGCGATCGCCGGGCCGAGGGCCGGCCCGTAGGCGCGGACCTTGCCATCGCGCTTCAGCGCGTCCAGCTCCGCGAACAGGTCGTCGCGCTGCATCGCGTCCAGGCGCGGGTTGTGGAGCTGGTAGAGGTCCACGTGGTCGGTCTGCAGGCGCTTCAGGCTCTCCTCGAGGGCGAAGCGGACGTACTCGGGCCGCCAGTCGTGGGGCAGCTCCTCATGGCCGCGGCGGGTGGTGTGGTGGTAGAAGTCATAGCCGAACTTCGTGCCGATGGTGATGGAGCCGCGGCGGTCGCCCAGCGCCTTGGCGAGGATCGTCTCGCCCAGGCCGTTGCCGTAGGTGTCCGCGGTGTCGAAGAAGGTGATCCCCAGGTCGTGGGCCTGCCGGAGCAGCCGGATGCCGACCGCCTCGTCCGTGATGCCCCACCACGTCGTCGAGACGGTCCAGACTCCGAAGCCGATCTCGGAGACGCTGACGTCGGTTGTGCCAATGCGTCGCTGTTTCATGTCGTAGGGCCGCGGGTCCTGCCGCGCCGCCACCCCGTCGGCTGTCCTCGGCCTTCGCCTGCGGGCAGGCGACGGGGTCCCCGGCTCCGCGTCACCCGCGGCCCGATTAGTCGAACACCTCGGCGGGGATGCCGGTCGCGGCGATCAGCCGGTCCGCGATGGCCTGGAGCGCCTCGCGCGGTGTCTCGGTGATCCCCGGCGCGGCGGTCCCCCGGTCCACGGTGTAAACGTGGACCGAGCGCGGCCGGATGAGCCCGACCGCCTCCACCCAGGCCTGGACATGCGCCTCGCCGGTGTTGTCGTAGGCGCCCTGCATGAAGAGGCTCTGCAGGACGATGTCGGGCAGCGCGGCCAGCGCCGCGACCATGGCCCGGAAGTCCGCGCGGCCGAGCGGCTGGTTGATGCGCCGCCACGTCGCCTCGTCGGCGGCATCGAACTTCATGTAGCGCGCATCGAGGAGCGCAAGGGCGCGGCGAACGGGCGGCCGGTCGAGCTGAGTCGCGTCGCTGAGGATGCCGACCGCGGCGCCGGGGAAGCGCGCATCCCGCAGCCGCTTGATGCCGATGACCAGCTCCTCCAGGTCCGGGTGGAGCGTCGGCTCGCCGTTGCCGGCCAGGGTGATGCAGTCCACGCGCGTGCCCTCCTCCGCGTGGCGCCGGAAGGCCTCGGCGATCTCCTCAAGGAGCTGGGGGGCCCGCTTGAGCCGCTCAGGCGAGGGCCCCGGCAGGGTCCAGCCGTACTGGCAGTAGACGCAGTTCGACGAGCACACCTTGTGGCTGGACGGCAGCACGTTGATGCCCAGCGACCAGCCAAGGCGCCTCGAGGGGATGGGGCCGTAGACGGTTGTGTCCTGCAAGGGGATGGTATCCGGCATGAGCGAACCAGTATTGTAGCACGGCCGGACGGGACGCGCGACAGGCAGCGTAAAAGTACCGGGTACTTTTCCCGCTTTGCGAAGTACCCGGTACTTTCTAGGCGGGCGGGGCGGCCTTGCGCTCGGCGTCACGCTGCTTGAGCG
Organism: Candidatus Omnitrophota bacterium; assembly: GCA_016180575.1. GTDB lineage: Bacteria > Omnitrophota > Gorgyraeia > Aquiviventales > Aquiviventaceae > JACPAY01. The sequence continues at coordinate 9,953 of JACPAY010000011.1, forward strand.
CCCGGTCGATGCGGGTCAGCAGGTCCTCGTGGTCGAACGGCTTGACGACGTAGTCCGCGATCCCCTCCAGATCGAACAGGTCCTTCATGCGGTCGCGGGCGGTCAGGATGATGATGGGGATCTTGCCGCGGCCGTAGCGGCTGTTGATCTCGCGCATGCACGAGTAGCCGTCCATGACCGGCATCAGCACGTCGAGGATGACCAGGTCGGGCTGCTCGGCCTCGATCGCCGCCAGGGCCTGCTGGCCGTCGTTGGCGGTGGACACCTGATACCCGCGGGACTGCAGCCGGATCTTCACCGCCAGGGCCAGCTGCTGCTCGTCGTCCACGACCAGGATCTTCCGTCCCTCTGCCATCCGCGTCCCCTCCTTACGGCTTCACGGGCTGCTGCACCAGCACCTCACGGACCTTCGCCAGGAGCGTCTCGATCTCGAACGGCTTCGCGACGTAGTTGTAGGCGGCCCCGTTGATGCCGAGCTGCCGGTCCTTGCGCTCGCCCTTGGCGGTGACGATGATGACGGGGATCTCCTTGGTCTTGGGGTTCTCTTTGATGAGGTGATAGACCTCATAGCCGTCCATGACCGGCATCATGAGGTCGAGCAGCACCAGGTCCACCGGCTGCCGCCGCAGCTGCTCCAGCGCGTCGGGGCCGCTGGCGGCGGTGAAGACATCGTAGTCCTGCAGCTCCAGCGCCTGCCGGAGGAGCTGGCGGATCTTCGCCTCGTCATCGACGACCATGATGCGGCCCTTGGCCTGGGCGGGCTGCTGCAGCCGCCGCTCGGTGAGCCGGAGCAGCTCAAGCTCCGTCGTCCCCTCATCCGGGTAGGTGGCGGTGACCACGAGGAACGGCAGGCGGAGCGTCTCCGAGCCGACGGTGAACGGCCGCTGCTCGAGCACCCGCTTGACGCGCGCGGCCATCGCCTGCGCCCCGTCCCGGTCGGCCTCGGCGAGGACGACCACCATCTCGCCCCGGCGCCACCGCAGGACGAGGTCGCCGCCGTCCCGCCGGCGGACCACCCCCCGGAGCGCTCCCTCCACCTCGTTGAGGAGGCGGGCGGTCTCGGCCGCGCCGCAGCGCGCCCGGAGCGCCTGGAAGTTCTGCACCGAGAGCACCACGATGGAAAACCGGCCCTGCTGCTGCTTGGCCTTCTCGATCCCGGCCTGGAACAGCTCGTGGAAGAGCTCCGTCTCATGGTACTTGGGGAGCGTGAAGGTGAACGTGCTGCCCTGGCCCAGGCGGCTCGCCACGCCGATCCGGCCGCCGTGCAGCTCGACGAGCCGCTTGCTGATCGCCAGGCCCAGGCCCGTCCCCCGCGTGCCCTCGTCGCCGGCGGCATGCTGCTGGACCCTGGAGAACTTCTCGAAGAGCTTGGGCACATCGTCCTCCGCGATGCCGATGCCGGTGTCCGCGACGCGGAAGGCGAGGTCGCTTTCCCCCTCCGAGACGCTCACGGTCACGCGGCCCGGGCCGGAGGTGAACTTGATGGCGTTGCTGAGGAGGTTGATGAGCACCTGGGTCACCTTGTCGGCGTCGGCATAGAGCGGCGGCAGCTCGTCCGGCACCTGCACCTCAAGCTCGATGCCTTTGTTCTTGGCGAGCGGGCGGATGGACTGGACCGTCAGCTCCACGAGCGGCTCGATCTCCGTGACCGCCTTCCGGAGCACCGCGTGGCCGGCGTCGATCCGCGCCATGTCGAGCAGGTTGTCGATCATCCGCGTGAGCCGCTCGATGTTGGACCGGATGATCGCCAGGTACTCCCGCTGCTCGTCGGTCAAGGGGCCTGAGATCTGGTCGAAGAGGATCCCGGTGAACTCCTGGATGGTCGACAGGGGGGTCCGCAGCTCATGGGAGACGGTGTTGACGAACTCATCCTTCAGGCGCTCCACGCGGTGCCGCTCGATGGCATAGCGGATGGACCGGCCCAGCAGGTGGCGGGAGGTCTGGAGCGAGGCCTTGACCAGGTGGTCCTGGGCGCCCTGCTGCAGCGCCTGGACGGCGACCGCCTCGTCGTCCGATGCGGTCAGGATGACGACCGGCACCCGCGGGGCATGGTGCCGGACCTTGAGGAGCGTCTCCAGCCCCTGGCTGTCAGGCAGGACGAGGTCGAGCAGGATCACGTCCACGCCGCCCTCGGTCAGGCGCGCAAGGCCCGTCGAGAGCCGATCGGCGTGGAGCAGCTCGATGGGCAGGTCCTGTTGGCTCGCGAGCGCCTCCCGCACGAGCTGCGCGTCCTCGGCCGCATCCTCGATGAGGAGGGCCCTGATCGGGTGCGAGGCGTCTGGCCGCCGCGGGTTCGGGTTGAGTATCTCCATGATGTTTTAAGCGGCCTTCACAGCCGCTATTACCAGCAAGTATACCTGAGGGGGGAAGCCGAGGACAAATGCGCTGGGGGTCAGAGCGAGGCCGCCCACCGCAGGAACCGCAGCAGCGCGGCGCGGTGGCGGAGCGTGAAGCGGACAAGATGAGCCGGGGTGACCTCTTCCGCGTGGAGCGGGCGGCCATGCGCCCCCAGGAGGCCGTAGGTCGCGACCCGCCAGCGCAGGAGCGGCGAGCGCCACGGCGCCAAGAGGTCGGGCCAGGTCAGGCGGAGGGCGACGAGGACCATGCGGAGCCACAGCATGCGGCGTCTTAGCGCGCGATGGAGCGAACCGCCGCCAACGCAGCGTCGTAGTTCGGGTGCGAGGCGATCTCCGGGACGTACTCCACGTACCGGACCGTGCCGCCGGCGTCCACGACGAAGACGGCGCGGCTCAGGAGCCGCAGCTCCTTGACGAGGGTGCCGTACGCCCGGCCGAACGACGTCTCCCGGTGGTCGGAGAGGGTCATGATGCGCTCGACGTTGGAGGCCCCGCACCACCGCTTCTGGGCGAACGGCAGGTCCACGCTGACGTTCAGGATCTGCACGTTCGGGAGCTTGGCCGCTTCCTCGTTGAACCGCTTGGCCTGCTGGTCGCAGATGGGCGTGTCCAGCGAGGGGGTCACGCTGATGAGGAGCGTCTTCCCCTTGAAGCGGGAGAGGGTGACCGCGGAGAGGTCCTGCGCGAGCGCCTCGAACTCCGGCGCCTTTGAGCCGGCCTTGGTGGCACGACGATCCCCATCATTATAGACTAGAGGATGTCTGATGGCCATCACGCTGCTGCTCCATGGAAGGCACGGAGGTCCCGCCGTCCGCTACGAGCCGCTCGGGGACTGGCTGGTGCCCTGGCGGTTCGGCGCGTTCGAGGAGGAATACCGGGCGCTGCGCGCAGGCGTGGCCCTCCTCGACTGCTCGACGCAGGCGCTCGTCGAGTGCCGGGGCGCCGACCGGGTCAGCTTCCTGCACCGGCTGCTCACCAACGACCTGAAGCGGCTCTCGCCCGGCGGCGGGGCTCGTGCCGCCCTCCTCACCCCGTCCGGAAAGCTCCTCGCGGAGCTGCTGGTGCTGGCGGACGCGGAGGCTGTCTGGCTGCTCTGCGACCTCCCGCGCGCGGCGGTGGTCGCCCAGACGCTTGAGCACTACCTTTTCTCCGACCAGGTCACGGTGACGAACCATGAGCGGCGCAAGGCGGCGCTGGCGCTGGAAGGCCCCCGGGCGGCCGAACTGCTTGCGGCGCTGGTAGGCCCCGCCGCGTCGCTCGCAGCACCCGGCGACCATGCGACCGTGTCCTTCGAGGGCCTGCCCGTATGGCTGATCCGGCACTCCCTCATCGGGGGGAGCGGCGTGCTGTGCCTCGTGGACGCCGACCAGGCGGAAGCCGCCTGGGGCCTGCTGCAGCGTCGGGGCCGGCCGCAGGGCGTGCGGCCGGTCGGGTGGGAGGCGCTCAACACCGCGCGGATTGAAGCGGGGGTGCCGTGGTTCGGCCTCGACATGGATGAGACCACCCTGCTGCCGGAGACCGGCCTGCAGGCGGTCGCGGTGAGCGAGACCAAAGGCTGCTACGTCGGGCAGGAGGTCATCGCCCGGATGCAGACGTACGGCTCCGCGAGCAAGAAGCTGATGGGGCTGCTCGTCGAGGGCCAGGCGGCGGCGGGATCTGGGGACCGGATCGTCCGGGGCGCAAGCGAGGTAGGATGGGTCACGAGCGGATGCCATTCCCCCGTGCTCCGGAGGCCGATCGCGATGGGGTACGTGAAGCGCGGGGCCTATGAGCCCGGCACGGCCGTCGAGATTGTCCGGGCGGGCGGGCGCGTCGCGGCGACGGTGGCCGAGCGGCCGCTCGTCACCCTTCCTGCCAGTAGCGCACGAACTCCCGCAGGTGCGTGAGCGTCGCCAGCGTGACCATCCGGTCGAGGAAGACCTTCCCCCCGAGGTGGTCGCACTCGTGCTGGATGATCCTGGCGAAAAACCCCTGCGCGCGGAACCGCACCTTGTCCCCCTGCCGGTTGTACGCCTCCACCTCGAGCGACTCCGCGCGGGGGACCTGCCCCCGAAGCTCATCGACGCTGAGGCAGCCCTCCCAGTCGAGGCGCTGCTTCTTCGAGGCGGCGAGGATCTTGGGGTTGATGAGGATGGTGAGGGGGACGGGACCTTCGCCCGGATAGCGGCGGTTGTCGGTGACCTCGATCACCGCCACCTGAGCCGAGACGTGCACCTGGGGCGCGGCCAGGCCCACCCCGTCGTACTCCCGCATCGTCTCGACCATGTCGTCGAGGAACCGCTGGAACTCGGGCGAGACGATGCGCTCCTTCGGGATGGGCTCGGCCTGGGCGCGGATGACCGGATGCCCGAGCCGCGCTACTTTGAGAATCGCCATGGAAAAATGGGACCGGTTCCTATTTCTAGCCGGATACGATGGGGTTTGACGTCGGGCCGCCGCGCTTGGTCAGCGGCTCGTACTCGGGATGCCGCTTGAGGTAGGCGCCTGAGATGTAGGAGCAGGAGGGGATGACCGTCAACCCCTCGGCCTTCGCGTGCTCAAAGGCCGCCTTGCACAGCCGCTCCGCCACGCCCTTCCCCCGGAACACCTCGGGCACGTAGGTGTGGTAGAGGTCAAGCGTCTTGCCGCTTTGCCGGTACATCAGGCAGGCCTCGAACCCCGAAAGCTTCACGCAGAAGCGGCTGCCCGCCCGGTCGTGGATGACTGTTTCCTCCGCCATGATGGACCATTATAATGGGGACAGCCACTAATTTCCAATGGCGGAGGCGCTGGGAAATTAGTGGCTGTCCCCGATTATGGATACCGTCGGCACCTTGCTCGAGCAGCTCGCTGAGACGCGGCCGGCCACGCGCGCGGCGCTGCGCCAGCTCAAGCTCCGGGCGGCGGCGCTGGCGGGAGCGCCGCTCATCCGCAACGACGCGCTGCTCGCCCGCTACCGCGCGGAGGTCGCCCGCGGGCTGCGCGCGCCAGATGAGTCGCTTGAGCGGGTCCTGACGCTCAACGGCATCCGCTCACAGTCCGGCCTCGCCACCGTCACCGTCATCACCGAGCCGTACGCCTGCCCAGGCCGGTGCGTCTACTGCCCGACCGAAACACGCGCGCCGAAGAGCTACCTGACGAACGAGCCGGCGGTGATGCGCGCCCTGCGAAACGACTACGACCCCTATCGGCAGGTGGCCGCGCGCCTTGAGACGCTGCGCGACACCGGCCACCCCGTTGACAAGGTGGAGCTGATCATCAAGGGGGGGACGTGGTCGTTCTATCCGGAGACGTACCAGGAAGAGTTCGTCCGGCGCTGCTTCGACGCGGCCAACGCGTTCGACAGCGCCTCGCTGGAGGAGGCGCAGCAGCGCAACGAGACCGCGGCGTGCCGGCTCATCGGCGTCACCATCGAGACGCGGCCCGACTATGTTACAGAGGAGGAACTACGGCGGCTGCGGCGGTTAGGCGTCACCCGCGTGGAGCTGGGCGTTCAGTCACTCGATGAGCGGGTGCTCGACCTCATCGTCCGCGACCACGGCACCTCCGAGGTCCGGCGGGCGACGCAACTGCTCAAGGACGCCGGCTTCAAGGTCGCCTACCACCTGATGCCTAACCTCCCGGGTGCCACTCCCGAGAGCGACCTGGCCAGCGCCCGGACGGTCTTCGAGGACCCGGCGTACCGCCCTGACACGCTGAAGCTCTACCCCTGCGTGGTCGTCGAGAGCGCCGAGCTCCATGGCTGGTGGCGCGAGGGCCGCTACCAGCCCCACGACGATGAGACGCTCATCGAGCTCCTGCTGGAGATCAAGCAGCTGGTGCCGCCGTGGGTGCGAATCGAGCGGATCATCCGGGACATCCCGTCCACCTCCATTGAGGCGGGATGCCTGGTAACCAACCTGCGCGAGGAGCTGCACCGGCGCATGCAGGCGAACGGGCTGCGCTGCCGCTGCCTGCGCTGCCGGCAGGTCCGGGAGGACCCGGCGGGCCGCTTCAGGCTGATGCGCCGCGACTACGCGGCCTCGGGCGGCACCGAGTGCTTCCTCAGCTTCGAGGATGATGCTACCGACCGGGTCGCCTCGTTCCTGCGCTTGCGCGTCGCTCCCGCCCGAACGTCCCTGACGCCTGGGGCGTGGCCGGCCCTGCAGGAGGCCGGGCTCATCCGCGAGCTCCACTCGTACGGGGTGCACCTTGCCCTGCGTCGACGCAGCACGGGGGCGGTGCAACACCAGGGGTTCGGTCAGCGGCTGGTCGCGGAGGCGGAGCGGATCGCGCGCGAGGAGTTCGGCCTGCGGCGGATGGCGGTGATCGCCGGCGTGGGGGCGCGGGCGTACTACCGGAAGCTGGGGTACGAACTGGATGACACGTACCTGGTGAAGCGGCTCGCCTAGTTCACGAGCTTGTTGCCGGGGCGCTTCGGGGGGTCGTTCTTGGGGCGCTCAGGCGCCGGCGGGTTGTTCTTGTACGACGGCGTCAGCTCCTTGTTGATCTGGGCGTAGGGCTTGTCCTCGTCCTCCGAGGCGACGATGGCGCCGACCGGGCACTCCGGGAGGCAGAGGCCGCAGTTGATGCAGACCTCCGGGTCGATGATCATGAACTCCTGGCCCTTGTAGTCGCCCGGATGGATGCACTCGACCGGGCAGACCGTCGCGCACACCCCGTACCGCTCCCCCAGGCACTTCTCCGTGATGACGTATGACATGCCGCCTCCTTGAGTTGGCGTCTATCCTAGATGAGGGACGCGTGCGCGTCAAGCGGATGTATCGAGGACCAGCTGCGAATCCGTGTCCCGCACGCCGTTGATCTGGCGGATGGTCGCCACGAGCACCGCGAACTCCTCGTACGGCTCCGCGTCGACGAACGCGATCATGTCGTGCTCGCCGGTCACCTGATGGACCATCTGGACGCCGGCGAGCTTCGCGACCGCGTCCTGGATCGCGGCCTCGCGCCCCGGCATCACGTCGATCATGATGAACGCTTTCGGCATCGCTGACCTCCGCAATATTGTAGCGTGGGGCTCGGGAGACTGCAAGCCCCTGCCGGTTGCAGCGTCCGCGCGGGCGGCGTATGCTGGGTCCATGATGAAGCGGCTCCGCCAGCGGTCGGCCTCCTGCCACCCCAGCCACTTCCGCCGCCTGCAGAATCTCTGGGCCTCCTCGATCGGCCTCGGGACCTACCTGGGGGACGCGGACGACGCGACCGACGCGCGCTACGCCGAGGCGATCCGGGCGGCGCTCGCGCAGGGCTGCAACGTCCTGGACACCGCCGTCAACTACCGCTGCCAGCGCAGCGAGCGGACCATCGGGCGGACGCTGGAGGCGCTCTGCACCGAGGGGACGCTCACGCGCGATGAGGTCATCCTGTGCACGAAGGGCGGCTACCTGCCCTTCGATGGCGCGGTGCCGGATGACCCCGGACGCTGCCTCGTGGAGACGGTCATCACTCCTGGCCTCGCATCGTATGAGGAGATCGTCGCCGGCTGCCACTGCCTGGCGCCGGCCTACCTCGACCACATGCTGCGATTGAGCCTCGCCAACCTGCGGGTGGCGGCGCTCGACGTCTACTACCTGCACAACCCGGAGCAGCAGCTCGACGAGATCGGGCCGGAACCGTTCCTGCAGCGCCTGGAGGCGGCCTTCGCCCTGTTGGAGGCCCGTGCGCAGGAGGGGGCGTTCCGCTACTACGGCGTCGCCACGTGGAACGGGCTGCGGGGCCGTCCCGGCGGGCGCGGCCAGCTTTCGCTCGAGGCGCTCGTCCGGCTCGCCGAGCGCCTGGGGGGCGACGACCACCATTTCCGCGTGATCCAGCTGCCCTACAACCTCGCGATGCCGGAGGCGTTCACGTTCGCCAACCAGGTGGTGGGCGGCGAGCCGATGACGGTGCTCCAGGCGGCCGCCCGGCTCGGCCTCTCCGTCGTCACCAGCGCGGGGCTGCTGCAGAGCCGGCTCACGCGCCTGCCCGCCAGCTTCGAATCGCACATCCCGGGCCTTGCGACCGCCCCGCAGCGGGCGCTGCAGTTTGCGCGCTCAACACCCGGCGTCACCACGGCGCTCGCCGGGATGTCGCGGCGCGCCCACGTCGAGGAGAACCTCTCGCTCACCCGGCAGCCGCTGCTTGACGAGGAGTCCATCCGCCGCCTGTTCGATCGGACCAAGTGGTAGCCATGCAAAGTACCGCGTACTTCCCAAAGCGGGCAAAGTACCCGGTACTTGTTTCCTTCCTGCTGTCCGGCTGCGCCTCCGCGCACCACATGGCCGTCAACGTCCCGGTGGCCGACCTCCGCGCCCGTCCCAATACCCAACCCCAACCCGCCGTCCACGATCCGCTGCAGGAAACCCAGCTGCTGTACGGCGAGCAGGTCCGGGTGCGCAAGCGCCAGGGCGACTGGGTCTATGTCGAAGCGGTCGAGCAGCCGGAGCTCACCCACACCCGGCGCTGGCAGGGCTACCCCGGCTGGGTCCAGGCATCCGCCCTGACGGCGTCGGAGCCGCTCGAGGCGCCGAACATCGTCGTCACCGAGAAATGGGTCGTGTCCTGGAAGGACTGGTACGTCCGCGCGCCGTCGCCGTGGCGGTTTGCGCTCGGCACGCGGCTGCAGGCCATCGAGATGGGCGAGCAGGTCTGGCGGATCGAGCTGCTCGACGGCGAGGTGGTGTGGCTGCCGTATCGCGCCGCCCGGGAGCTTGAGGCGCTGCGCGCGCTGCCGCCGGAGGAGCGGCGCCGCCTCATCATCCGGAACGCGCAGCTCTTCCTCGGGGATGCCTATTACTGGGGCGGCCGCTCGCCCGCCGCGACATCGCCCCCCCGCCACCCGTTCGGACCTCCGGGCCCGCCCGCGGGGGAGGGCGTGACGGGCGTGGACTGCTCGGGCCTCATCAACCTGGCGTATCGGGCCGCCGGCGTCGACATCCCGCGCGATGCGCATGAGCAGTTCCTGCGCGCGCGGCGGGTCACCACACTCCAGCCGGCCGACCTCATCTTCCTCTCCGAGCGCGGCAACCCGGAGCGGATCGTCCACGTCATGCTCTACGCCGGCGACGGGGAGCTGATCGAGGGGCCGGGGACCGGGGAGGCGGTGCGGCGCATCCGCGTGGCGGAGCGGCTGGGGTGGCCGGCCGATCGCCTGGCGCCGGGCAGCGTCGTCGACGGGCAAACGGTGTCGTTCGGAGCCTACCTCCCGTGATCGCGTGGCCGGCCGCGGTACTCGGGCTCATCGTGGCCGCCGTCCTGCTCGCCGAGCGCCGGCCCGCCCTCCAGCATTTCTTCCGATGGCTGCCGGTCCCCCTCTGGTGCTATGCGCTGCCGCTGCTCGCGGCTGAGCTGGGGTGGCTCCCCCGCGAGCCGGCCCCCTATCGGCTGCTCACGGATCAGCTCCTGCCGCTTGCGCTGGCGCTGTTGCTGCTGGGCGCCGATCTCCCCGCCGTGATGCGGACGGGCGCCCGGGCGCTGCTGGCGGCGCTCGTCGGAGCGGCGGGGATTGTCGCCGGCGTGGCGCTCGGCGCTCTCCTCCTGCGTGATGCCCTGCCGCCTGACGCCTGGAAGGGGGCCGGGGCGCTGGCCGGCACCTGGACCGGCGGCACGATGAACCTGCTCGCCCTGCGCACCCTCCTCTCGATGCCCGACCCGCTGTTCGCGCCCCTGATCGTCGTCGATGCGGTCATCGCGTACGGCTGGATGGCGCTCCTCATCGCGGCCTCAGGGTTCCAGCGCCCGCTCAACGCGTGGCTGCGCGCATCCGCAGCACCCGACGCGGCGGAGCGGCTCTCGACGGTCCCGGGCGCCCGCGCGGGCTCATCCCGCCTGCGTCCCCTGCTCCTCTGCGGCGTCGGCGCGATGGCGCTTGCGCTCGGCTCGCGGCTGGCGGCCCGGCACCTGCCGACGTTTCTGCTGGTCAGCTCCGCAACCGGCTGGACGGTCCTGCTGGTAACGACGGCGGCGCTGGCGTTCTCCCTTGCGCCTGCCGTCCGGCGCGCCGGCGCGCACGGAACGCTCCTGGGCTATCCGCTGCTGTATCTCGTGCTCGCGGCAACCGGGGCCCAGGCGCGGCTGGACGCGCTGTGGTCCACGCCGGCCTGGCTCGCATTGGGGGTGATCGTCGTCCTCGTGCACGGCGCGCTGTTGCTCTTGATGGGACGGGCGCTGCGCATTCCGCTCGGGACGCTGGCGACCGCCAGCCAGGCGAACATCGGCGGGGTGGTGTCCGGCCCGCTCGTGGGCGCGATCTACCATCGCTCGCTTGCGCCGGTCGGGCTCCTGCTGGCGGTGGCCGGGAACGCGGCGGGCACGTACCTGGGACTGCTCGCGGCTTCCCTCTGCCGCCTTATCGGGCGGTAACCGGGGCGCGCGGCGGAAGGAGGCTAGCCGCGGTCGACGTGCCAGCGCGGCATCGGCTGGAAATCATGCTGCTCGGCGGCGGGCAAGAACGGCCGCCAGCGGTGGCGAAGGCCGCGCCCCACCTTGCCCTGCCAAAGCGTCAGGGCGATGGCGACGAGCGCCAAGGCCAGCGCGAATCGCCGGCACCAGAGGAGAACCCGTCGACTGCGGCGGACGTCCATGGGTCAAGTATACCCGACCGCATCAGGCGAGTTTGCGGAAGACCGCGACGACCTTGCCGAGAATGGCCGGTGATTTGTCCGGCGTCACGATGATCGGCTCCATCGTGGGGTGCTCGGGCTGGAGCCGAATCTGCTCCCCGTCCTTGACGAACCGCTTCACGGTGGCCTCATCGCCCAGGAGCGCCACGACGATATCGTTGGGCTCGGCCGTCGGCTGCTGCCGGATGATCACGTAGTCGCCGTCGAGGATCCCGGCATTGATCATGCTGTCGCCGTGGACCTTCAGCGCGAAGTGCTGCGGCGCCTCGGGCGCCGATGAGGCCCCGATCCAGGCCCCGTCCACGACGAGATGGGCCTCCACCTCTTCCTGCGCCAGGACCGGCTGGCCGGCCCGGATGCGCCCGACGATGGGCACGCGCAGCGCCTGCTCAAACGGGGCCAGGAGATCCGAGAGGCTGATGCTGCGCGCCCGCGACTCGCGCTTGAGGAACCCCTTCTTGGCGATGGCGTCGAGGTGGGACGTGACGCCCCGTAGGCTCTTGATGCCGAGCCGCTTGCCCAGCTCCCGGATGGTCGGCGGGTAGCCCCGCTCCCGGATCCAGGCCCGGATTGCGTCCAGCACCGCGTGCTGCCGCTTCGTCAACTGCTTCGCCATCAATCGCCTCAGACAGAGCCTAGTATACTAGACAACAGTCTAGATAACAACTGGTCATCTTGCATTGTGGGGAATTCTAATCTTCGGCAGCCTCGACGAAGGATCGTGAACGAATTTGTCAAATTCGTCGTTGTCAACCACGACTTTTCTGAGAGTTGCCTCGATCAGGTTCATCGCCAGCTCCTTTTCATCAGGCTGTTTGCTGCCAGCCACCCATTTGGCAAGGTCGTAGAAATCTCGTGCACGGATTTTGACCCACTTGTCATTCTTCCCAAGAAAGTGCAACAGGGAGGTGATCGCAATTCGCTTGTTTCCGTTCAGGAACGGATGTCCTTTGATGAGGAAATAGAAGAGGGCTGTCGCTTTTGGAATCAATCCGGGGTAGGCGTCCTTTCTACCAAATCGCATAAACGGAGTTTCAATGCAGGCTTCGAGCGCGTGCGGGTACCGCGTTTCAAATGGAGGAATAGGCTCATTAAATTCGGCGAACCACTCACGTGCGAGTTCGACTGCGACGTACTGGACTTCGGCAACAGTGAGAGGAGTTACTCTTTTGCCAGCCATTTCAGTACGTCGCCGTAGTCCCGAAAGGTCTTTTTTACATGCTTTTCCACCTGGCGCTTATCTGCCTCTGTCAGTGGTCTCTGTAGTGGATTCGCTTGATCTTTCGGGACAAGGTAATTTCTTCCCATCCGAACGGCAACCAAAGTTCCGATCTTAATTCTCTTATAGACCGCCACTTTGCTAATCTTCAGTAGCTCAGCGACTTGTGGAACTGTTAGATATTCTTCCTGTATCCGCATTTTGTTCCCTTCCTTCGTCAGTTAACGTGACACTATTAAGGTTATCTCAAATAAACCTAATAGTCAATAGGTTAATTTAAGAACACCTTACCGTTTAGATGGATGGCGCCGGGACGCGGGTTTGGCGGAGGCCCTGCAAGGTCTCGCGCAGCTGCGCGCGCACGTCGCGCAGCTGCTCGTCGGTGAGCGGGTGGTCGAAGAGCCGCTCCAGCACCTGGAGCGCCTGGCGCAGGTCGGCGATCCCGTCGGTGAGCGAGCCGTCGGCCAGGCGCTGGCGGCTGAGCGAAACGAACAGCCGGCTCACGTGGAGCGCCGTGGCGGTGTCCGTCGGCACGTTGTGCAGCCCGTTGAGGTACGCCTCGAGCGCCTCGGCGGGCTTGCCCGCCCCCTCGAACCCCCTGCCCAGCCGGCTCCAGTAGTCCAATCCCACTCGCGGTTCGGCGAACCGAAGGTCATGGTCCGGCACCACCTCGAGGCCCCAGGTCTGCAGCACCGGGTAGCTGTAGAGATGGAGGGTGAGCTCGCGCGGCGTGCCGTTGCGGAAGACGAGCACCGGGACGGCGACGGCGCGCCCGCGCAAGGCGCCTGAGACCACCGCGAACTCGTCGATGGAGCGGATGTCCGCATCCCGCACGCGCACAAGGATATCGTCGGGACGCAGGTCGGCCAGCTGCGCCTGGGAGGCCTCCTCGACGCTGATGACCCGCACGCCGAGCGGGCTGTCGGCGACGACGACCCCGCGGAACACCGAGGGCTGCGCCGCCATCGCGGCCCCCTGGCCCGCCAACCACACGACGAGCGCCAAAAAATAGTACCGGTTCCTGCTCTGTCGAATACCTCGCTCGGCCGCGGGTGACGCGGAGCCGGGGACCCCGTCGCCTGCCCGCAGGCGAAGGCCGAGGACAGCCGACGGGGTGGCGGCGCGGCAGGACCCGCGGCCACACGGAAGTATTCGACAGAGCAGCCGGTGCCTTTTTGCTCTCATAGCATGGAGCTGCCGCGGGCAGCGATGTCGAGGAGGAGCGCGACGATGACGACGGGCAGCCACCAGGACAAGAGCGGCTCGGCCACCGTGGCCGTGGCCGTCGGAGGCAGCAGCGCCCGGTCCGGCGCATCAAAGGCGCCTCCCGTCGCGCGCGCCAGCTGCCGCAGCAGCGATTCGCGGGGCGGCTGCCCGGGCAGCTCCTGCGCCGCCGGCGGCGTGCCGACCTGCACCCACCGCTTGGCGAGGAGCGGCCCGTGGTCCGCATCCGCCGGGCTGGACTCGAGCATCACCTCGTACCATCCGCTCGGGACCTGGTCCAATGACGCCTGCCAGCGCCAGGCGCCCGTCTGCACAAGCGAAAGCGGAAGCGAGCTACCCCCTTCGCCGGCCGCGAGCGTGCCGCGCGGCGTCTGGAGCGCGCCCTCGACCACGAGCTGCGGCACCGCGCGGCTCTCATCGACCCACACAAACAGCTCCTCCGTCATCCGCGGCCGCATGGCCCAGCGCACGACCTGGCCCCACGCCCCCTCGAACCCCGGCCAGCGGATCCACTCCGGCGACCAGCGCGTGTCCGCATCGGAGGTGAACGAGACCACCCGCCCCTGCCCGACCGTCCAGCGGACCAGCAGCGGCTCCTCGCCCTCGCCCCCGTCGACGGTCAGCTCCACGCGGCTGCCCGGCTTAGCGGTGGCGGTCACGTAGCCGCGGAGCCTGGGCCACTCGTCGGTGCCCTCGAACCACTCGGCGGTCGGCGTCTTCGAGGGGCGGAACAGCCCCTCGGCGAAGGGCAGGCGGCCCAGCTCCTCCTGGGTGTCGCGGGCGATGAGCTGCGGCAGCTCCTCCAGGCTGCGCATCTGGTAGAACGTGCCCCCGGTGGATTCGGCCAGCCACCTGAGGTAGTCCTCGTTGATGAACGCGGCGCCGATGCCGATGGTGCTGACGGTGACGCCGCTGTGGCGGAACGACTCCACGAGCGCGGTGTACGCCGCGCGGTTGAACGGCGTGTTGCCGTCCGAGAGCAGGATGATGTGCTTGAGCGTGGCGCCGGTGAGCTCCAGGCGGTCGGCCGAGGCGGTCAGCGCGGGGAAGACGTCTGTCCCGCCGCTTGAGCGGAGCTTGACGAGCTTCTCCACCAGGCGCGGCCCGACCTGCTCGGCCTGCTGGACCTCCGCCACGACGTACGGCTGGGTATCGAAGGCCAGGATGCCGACGAGGTCCTCCGGCGAGAGCTGCTTGACCAGCGCGACCGCCGCCCGCTTGGTCGCCGCGATGCGCGGCCCCAGCATGGAGGCGGAGCGGTCGATCAGCAGGATCATGCAGACCCGCCGCTTCGCTTCCCGCAGCCCCTTCGGCTCAAACTGCACCGGCAGGAGCGCGTCCAGCGGCGACGGGGTCTGGATCTCCTTCGCCAGGTCGCCGCCCAGGCCGACCATGACGAGCCCGCCGCCGAACCGCTCGACGTAGGTCCGGATCGCCTCCACCTGGCCGTCGGCCAGCGACGACTTGGGGAGGTTGAACAGCACGAGCGCGTCGTAGTCCAGCAGCGCGCCGTCGGCCAGGTCCGCGGGACGCAGGACCGCCAGCTCGATCTCCCGGCGCTTCAGCGCCGAGGCGAACGGGGACAGGGCGGCGGCGCGGTCGGTGACCAGCGCGACGCGGGGCGGCCCCTCGACCTCGGTGTACGCGCGGCGGCGCTCGGCCAGCCGCTCGTCGGGGATGGCCAGGCTGACGTCGAGGGCCATCGTCCCGCGCCCGATCGCGGGGATGTCCAGGGTGAGCACCTGCCAGCCGGGGCGCACCGTCATCCGCTGGCGCTTGATGACCACGCCGTGCAGGGCGACGGCGACCTCCGCCCGCTTGGGGCGCGGCGAGCCGTTCGCCACCACGAGCTGGAGCGGCACGGGCGAGCCCTGCTGGACGACGGGCGGAACCGCCAGCTCCTCCCAGACGGTCCTTGCCTCGCCGAAGAGCGGCGGCGGCACGGGGAAGACGGCGAGGCCGAGGCGCCTCACGGCGGCGGCGATGCCGGCGGCGCTGCCGTCCGTCTCCCGGCCGTCGCTGAGCAGCACGACGCTGCCGCGGGGCTCCGCCGCCCCGCTCGGCTGGACGGAGAGGTGCCGGGGCGGCAGCCACGCCGGCACGGAGAGGAGTGCCGCCTCCACATTGGTGCGCGCCGGGTCCGCCCCGGCGCCCTCCAGGGCGCGCCGGATGAGCGCCGGGTCGTCCAACCGCTCGCGGCCGAACGGCACGACCAGGCGCGCGTCGGCGCCGAAGGACACGACGGCGCGCTCCATCGCCTGGGGGCGCAGCGCATCGACCGAGGCGATGCGCCGCGCGAGCCACTCGCGCTGGCGCGCGTCGATGCTGGATGAGCCGTCCACGAGGTAGAGCAGGTACCGCGGCGCTTCCGTCCGGCGATGGCGCGCGCCGCCCGCGAGGGCCATGAGCAGCGCGCCGACCGCTGCGAGCCGGCAGCCGACGGCCAGCCGCCTGCGCCATCCGGAGAGCGGGATGCGCCGGCTGCGCCAGAGGATGAACCCGAGACTCGACAGGATGAGGAGCCACCCCGTGAGATTCATGGACGGGCTGCGAGGGTCGTGGGACCGCTTCTCTTTTCCTGTCGGGTGAGGGTAGGAAAAGGGAAGTGGTCCCGCTTTTCTGTGTAGCGCCACCACTCGATGAGCAAGACGACGAGCATCGCGAGCATCAGGGCGCGGGAGAGCGGCTGGGCCGTCCGGCCGGCGCTCGAGATAGTCCCGGGACCGCTTTCCTTTTCCCACTCTTGTCCGATAGGAAAAGGGAAACGGTCCCGATTTGTACGCCAGGTGGACGCGCGGTGCAGGAGGTTGGATTCCACCGGGTCGAAGAAATTCGCCGCCACGCTGACCTCCGTGGCTCCCTGGAGAAAGCGATAGAGGCCGGCTGCCGTCGCCGCGTCATAGCTCACCGTCCCGCTGGAGGAGTCCACCTGGTCCGACGAGCCGTCCGGGCGGCGCACCGTGACGCGGCCCGGCAGAAAGCCGCCGGCCGACAGCGGCCCGCCCATCGTGTCGGCCGATGTCCCCATCAGCCAGCGCAGGCTGTTGAAGAACGCCAGGAGCACCGGAGTGGAGCCGGGGTCATGGGAGGGATCGAGCCGCATCACGACGGTCCGCAACCCCTCCCGCTCATCGGCCACGACCACGGGCACCTTCCGGCCGTTCACCAACGCGGCGACGACCACCACCCCGGAGCCGGTCCACGGCGACAGGTTGAGCGCGGCGGACGCCGTCTCGACCGGGGCCAGGTACGAGCCGATGGGATGGCCCGACGCCACCACCCAGCGGCTGAGGAGGGGGCGCGAGGGGCTGGGAGGCTCGAAGACCATCGACGCGGCAGCGCCCTGCGCTGCGTCCCAGCGGTCTGTGATGACGAGCGGCTCCCCGCCCGGCGCGGCCGGCGGGCCGTTTCCGTCCTCCATCGTCCAGGTGAGCGTCTCGCACGCCCCCAGCCACGACGAGAGGGTCTCCTTGAACGCCGCGGTGTGCGGGCGCAGGGCGATGGGCGCGGTGGCGCCGCGGAAGAGGTTGATCCAGGCGCGGTTGTCCGCCTCCAGGCCGTCCCGTTTCGCGGCGAGCGCGATCTCCACCCAGCCGGCCGCGTCATCGGGAAGCGCCAGCGCAAGCGACTGCCGCTCGCCGGGGGCGAAGGCCGCGGCGGTCTCGGCGAGGCGGCGGCCGCCCTGCGAGGCGGTGAGGGTCGCCCCCGCTTCCTCGTCGGAGAAGTTCTGCACCGTCGCCACGACGCTCGCCTCGGCCGCGCGGCACAGCGGGCCCTGCGCGTCGAGCCCCACCAGCGCCGCGTTGGGAGCCGGCGCGCCCACCGTGGCCCACTGGAGGCGATCATTTCCCTGCTCGGCCGGCCGCGCTTCATCGGTCGCCACCAGCGTCCGGTCGGGCTCGGCGGCGAGGAGCATCCGCCCAATGTGGGCGGCTGTGGCCAGGTTGCCGCCGAGATGAGCCACCCGCGCGCGCTCGATCGCCTGCCGGAGTGTTGCCGCATCGCTCGTCGGCTGCGGCGTCAGCGACGCCACCGGGGCGGTCGTCACGACGAGCCACTGATCCGCCGGCGATTTGCGCGCGAGGCGCGAGAGGAGCGCGCGCTGCGCCCGCTCAAACGCGGTGGCGCCTCCGCCAAAGAGCCCCGGGGCGCGGGCCCCCATGCTGGCGGAGGTATCGAGGAGGACGAGGACGGTCCTCGCGCGGGGGCGCATCAGCACCGGGCGGGCGAGCGCGGCGGTCAGGCCGAGGAGCGCTGCAAGCTGCAGCCAGAAGAGAAGGGTCACCACCAGGCGGCTGCGCCGCTTCGGCGCGCGCCGCAGCAGGTGCTCAAACGGGATGAGGCTGGGGATGAGCGACTGGCGCCGGGTGGACGCGAGGCGCCAGAGCCACAGGAGGACGGGGATGCTGGCCAGCCAGATGAGCGCCCCCGGCGCGAGGAAGGTCATGTCGTCAAAAAGTGCCGCGAAGTGCCTGGCACCGCTCTGTCGAATACCTCGTTGGGCCGCGGGTCCTGCCGCGCCGCCACCCCGTCGGCTGTCCTCGGCCTTCGCCTGCGGGCAGGCGACGGGGGCCCCGGCTCCGCGTCACCCGCGGCCACACGGGGGTGTTCGATGGAGCAGTCTGGCACTTTTTACTCAAGGAAGCCATGGATGGGCAGCGTTCTCGTAATGAAGGTGGCGAGCGGCTCGTCCAGCCGGTGCTGGGCGAACGGGATCCCGTGCCGCTTGCAGAACCGGACCAGCAGCTCGTTATGATCCGCGACCGCCCGCTCAAGCTCCGCCGGGCTGTAGGCGAGCTGGTGGGTTTGGCCCGTCTCGACGTCGACCAGCAGCCCTCCGCGCAGCAGCCGGGCGGGGTGGAGCTCCTGCGGGCTCAGGACCTGGATCACCTTGATCTCGAGGTTGCGCATCATCAGCACGTGGAGCGCCCGGAAAAAATCGGCCGGGTGCGCCATCCCGTCGGTGAGCAGGATGGCCTGGCCGCCGCGGATGCGCAGCCCGATCGCGGCCCGGCGCATCCAGTCGGCCATGGCGGTCTGCCCTTCGATCCGGGCGGCGTCGGCGAGCTCCGCCATCCGGAAGATGTCGCGGCGCTGGTGGCACCACGGCGTGGCCGCGAGGCGCCCCGGCCGCAGCCAGCTCAGGCGCGCGTGATGGCGCCCGGCCACGGCGATGTAGCCGAGGCTGACCGCCAGCTGCTTGGCGCGCGCGAACTTCTCGGGGGTGGGGAGCCCCATCGAGGCGGTCGCGTCGACGATCAGCTCGACGGAGAGGGTGATCTCCTCGCGGTAGGTCTTCACGAACAGCCGCTCGAGGCGCGCGTAGAGGTTCCAGTCGATGGCGCGGATGTCGTCGCCCGCGCAGTACGCGGCGTAGTCGGCGAACTCCACCGAGGAGCCGCGCCGGTTGATGGGGAACCGGCCGCCCAGCGACCGGCCGGCCCGGACCCATCGCACGGAGAGCTGGAGTGTTTCCAGGCGATTGATCAGCTGAGGGGTCAACCACGTCGTCGGCATCGCAAAGGCGTGCGCCGCGCGCGAGGGCGCGGCGCCGTCAGCGGCGCTCACGCGGGGGCGTCGCGCCGCAGGGGAGCGGTGAGCTCCGTGAGGATGTCGGGGGCGGTCCGCTTGTCCGCCTCCGCTTCGAAGGAGAGGATGACCCGGTGGCTGAGCGCGGGCAGCAGGACGCGGTCGATGTCCCCCACGCTGACGTTCACCCGCCCGTCGAGCAGCGCCGTCACCTTCGCGCCGAGGAGGATCGCCTGGGCGCCGCGGGGCGAGGCGCCGTAGCGCAGGAACCGCCGGGCGGGGTTCTCCGCGCCGTCCTCGCTGGGGCGGGTCGCGGTGACCAGCTTCACGATGTACGCCTCGATGGGGCTGGCCACCAGCACCTCGCGCACGAGGCGGCGCGCGGCGAGAATCCACGCCTGCGCCTTGGCGGCGGGCAGCACCGGTTCCACCACCGCCGAGTGGGCGGAGGTCGTCTGCCGGATGATCGTCGACAGCTCCTCCGAGGAGGGATAGCCGACGAAGATCTTGAAGAGGAACCGGTCGAGCTGGGCCTCGGGCAGCGGGAAGGTGCCCTCCATCTCGATGGGATTCTGCGTCGCGATGACGAAGAACGGCTCCTCCAGATGGAAGGTGCTGCCCGAGATGGTCACCTGCTGCTCGCCCATCGCCTCCAGCAGGGCCGACTGGGTCTTCGGGGTGGCCCGGTTGATCTCATCGGCCAGCAGGATGTGCGTGAAGACCGGCCCCTTGGAGAACTCAAACACCTTGCGGCCGTCCCGGTCGACGACAAGTTGGGTGCCGAGGATGTCGGCGGGCATCAGGTCGGGGGTGCATTGGATCCGGTTGAACGAGAGGCCCAGCGTCTGCGCGAACGACTTGGCCAGGAGCGTCTTGCCCAGGCCCGGCACGCCCTCCAGCAGGACGTGCCCGCCGGCGAAGAACGCGACCAGCAGCCGCTCGATCACCTCGTCCTGCCCGACAATCGCCCGGTGCAGCTCATCGCGGAGCGCACCCACCGTCTTGCTGAACTCATCCGGACGCACCACAAGCTCCGTCATTGGACCCTCGTCTTCTGCAACCGGTCAAACACCTCTCGATATTCGGGCGGCACGACCTGGCGTCCCGTGGCGCGCTCATCCAGCGGTACCTCGGAGAGCTGGGCATCCTCCGCCTGCGCGGCGGGGGCGTCGGGAGCCACGACCTCGGAGGCCTCGCCGACCCCGCCTCCCCGGCGGGTGGAGCGGGTCTCGGCCGCGTCGGTCCCCAGCGACATCGGCAGCGCTGAGCCGTCTTTGCCCTCCGGCCCCAGCGGCTCTGGCGCCTCGTAGAGATCGGGATCTGTGCTGGTCCCCGCGTCCGGGGCGGTATCGCCCTGCGCCTCGGCGAGCTGGGACTGCAGCTGCTTCAGCTCGCCCGACACCTCTTGCAGCAGCTCCTGGATCTCCGCCCTCAACGCTGCCTGATCGCCGGAGGACTGCCCGCCGCCGCTGCCGCTCTGCGCCTCGGCAGACGCTGAGGCCGCCTGGTCCTGCTGGGCCCCGCCTGATTGTGCCTGTTGGGCCTGCCGCCCCTCTCCGGCGGCGCGCTCGCGCGAGCCATCGGCTCCCTGCTTCCCCTGTCCTTCCTGGCGCGACGAGCCCTTCTGCGACGCATCCGCTCTCGTCCCCTGGCCGCTCTCCTCGCCTGGGCGGTCGCCGGGCTGACCTGAGTCGCGTCGCTGGTCCGCGCGCGCTCCCTGCGGACGCGCGTCTTGCGACCCCTGATTTGCGGACGAGCCCGACTGCCCCTGCCCGGAGGGGTCCTGCTGTCCCTCTTCCCCTCCGCTCGGCGACTTCGACGAATCCGACGCCCCGGACGATTGCTGATCCTGCTGGGATGATTGGTCCCGGTTCCCCGACGAGCCCCCGGGCTGAGGCTGCGAGGCGCCTGACTCTTGGCGCTCACCCTGCTGAGGCGGAGGCGGTGGCTCCGGTTGGGGCGGCGGCTCGGGCTGTGGCGACGGCGGGGTCGGCCGAGGCAGCTGGGCGAGCTGCTGCAGAACGGAGCCGCCCCGCATCGGCCACAAGAGCAGCACGAGCAGCAGCGCCGCCAGCGCCACGGCCGTGCGATCCCATGGCCTCGGGAACCGCACGCCCTGCGCGATGACCCGGTGCGAGACGTCCTCGACGAGGAGCGGGTACAGGAGGGGCGGCTCCGCCGCGCGGGCGAACTCCTCGGCGGTGATCAGCCGCTGCTTCAGGCCGAGGATCCGGTCCAGATACGCGGCGCCGCCTTGCCGGGAGATCCAGCGGCGGCGCAGCCAGCCGCCCAGGGTCGCGGCTGCCGCGAGGCCCAAGAGGCTTGGCGCGCCGACCGCCCAGACCGGACTCACCTGCAGCCGGTGGAGCCGCCAGGCGAGGACGGCGGCCACGCCGGCGCCCAACGCGGCCAGCACCACGGCTTTCAGCAGCAGCCGCGCCCGGTAGCGCGCGGTGAATCGCCGGAGGACCTCGGAAAATGTCGGAGTGGTCATCGGTACCGGTATCAGATACCGCCGGTATCTGATACCGGAAGAGTAGCGAAATGGCCGGCGATCAGCCGACCGTCGTGGACGGTTTCATCGACCCACACCCGCACGGGCTCGCCCTGCGGGGGCATGCTCGCCTCAGCCGGCGGCATCGGCCCGGCGCCGGTCGCAAGCTCCTCGCTGAGCACCTTGCGCTCGCGCTTCTCGGTCACCTTATCCACCTCGCCCTGCACGAGCAGGCCGGCGAGGAGGCCGACGAGGGCGCCGAGCGGCGCGCCCACCCCCGGCGCGATCGCGGAGCCGGCGATCGTCCCCACCGTCTGCCCCATCTGGGACGGCGAGATGCCGGCGCAGCCGGCACAGAGGGTGCCGCTGGCCATCACACCGACGAGGAGATACGTGGACCGGCGAGGCATGGAGATATCTGTTATAGTACCTGAAACGCCTCCCCTTGACAAGGCGCGGCGCTGTTGAAAAAATACTACAGAACAAATGGACCCGATCCCATTTTCCCAGCCTGCCATTGACGTCGCCAGCCTCACGAAGCGCTACGACGCCGTCACCGCCCTTGCCGATGTCTCGTTTCAGGTCCAGGCAGGCGAGATCGTGGGATTTCTGGGCCCGAACGGGGCGGGCAAGACCACGACGCTGCGGATCCTGACCGGGATGCTCGCGCCCACCGCCGGCACGGTCCGGATCGACGGCCTGGACGTCACCGAGCGCCCGCTCGAGGTGCGCCGGCGCATCGGCTACCTGCCGGAGCACGTCGCGCTCTACCCGGAGCTGCGCGTGCAGGAGTACCTGTACTACCGCGCTTCCATCAAGGGGGTCCCGGGCCGGGCGCGGCGCGAGCACGCGCGGGACGCCATGGAGCGGTGCGCCGTCACGGACGTGGCGCGCCAGCTCATCGGGCGGCTCTCCAAAGGGTACCGGCAGCGGGTGGCGCTGGCCGACTGCCTCCTCGCGCGGCCGCCGATCCTCATCCTCGATGAGCCGACCGTCGGCCTCGACCCCCACCAGATCCGGCAGACCCGCGAGCTCATCAAGGCGCTGGGGCGCAGCGCGACCATCCTGCTCTCCACCCACATCCTGCCGGAGGTGGAGATGCTCTGCCACCGGGTCGCCATCATCGACAAGGGCCGCATCGTGGCCGTTGACACGCCGGCCCAGCTCGGGCAGCGGCTCCGGGGGACGCAGATCGTCCGGGTGGAGCTGCGCCTGCCTGCCGCGCCAACCGCGAACGCGATGGGCGTGGCGCAGGCAGGCGGCGATGACACCGTGATCGAATCCGCCCTGCGGGAGCTCCCGGGGGTGGCGCGCGTCACGGCGCAGCGCCGCGAGGACCTGCCTGCGCCGAGCCAGGCGGATGGCGGCCAGGCGCGGCAGGCAGGCGGCGCGGCGGCCTTCGAGGTGGAGGCCGACCAGCAGCACGACATCCGGGAGGCGATCTTTCGCCTCGCGGTCGAGCGCCGGTGGGCGCTGCGGGAGCTCTCGCAGCAGCGCGCGTCGCTCGAAGAGGTGTTCATCCACCTCACGACGCGGGAGGACACATGAGCAGCCTCGCGGCGCTGACGGCGCGGGAGCTCAAGGCGTTCTGGTACTCGCCGGTCGCCTACGTCGTCGGGGCCCTCTTCCTCGTCCTGCAGGGGTTCGTCTTCTGGCTGCTGGTCGCCGCCCTCAACGACCCCGGCACGGACCCCTCGTTCACGATCGCCCAGGCCTTCTTCGGGCCCACGTTCTTCAATTCGATCGCCGTGCTCATCACGGTGCCGTTCCTCACCATGCGGACCTTCAGCGAGGAGAAGCGCACCGGCACCATCGAGTTCCTGCTGACCGCGCCGGTCCGCGACAGCCAGGTCGTCCTGGCGAAGTTCCTGGGCGCGTGGCTCGCGTACATCGCGCTGTGGAGCTCGACCATCGTCTTCTTCCTGTTCCTGCGCGCCTTCACGCCGTTCGACTGGGCGCCGGTCCTGACCGGCTACCTCGGCACGTGGTGGCTTGGCGGGGTGCTCATCGCCATCGGGGTCCTGGCCTCGAGCCTGACGCGCAACCAAGTCATCGCGGCGTTCCTCTGCTTCGTCGTCATCCTCCTGCTCTTCTCGGTCGGGATCCTCGACTTCTTCTTCCGCGACCCCGAGACGAGCAAGCTGATCGGCTACCTCTCGCTCCTTGACCACCTGGTTGATTTCTCCAAGGGGATCCTCGATACGCGGCCCCTCTGCTACTACGCGAGCCTGACGGTCCTCGCCCTCTTCCTGACCGGACGCGTCATCGGCCATCCGCGGTGGAGGTCCTGATGGCTCGACCGGGACGACGGCTGCTGGCGTCCACGAACGCCGCCGCGACGCTCGCCCTCCTCGGGGCGCTCTTCATCCTGGTGAACTTCATCGCCAGCCGCCGCTACGCGCGGGCGGACCTCAGCCGCGTCAAGCTCACCGCCCTCTCCGATCAGACGGTCCAGGCGCTCCAGGCGCTTGAGGAGCCGGTGCGGGTCATCGTGTTCTACCAGCCGGCCCACCGGCTCTACGGGCTGGTCAAGGACCTCCTGGACGAGTACCAGCGCGTCGCGCCCAAGCTCCAGGTGGAGTTCGTGGACCCCGAGCGGGACATCGCCAAGGCTAGGCAGCTGGCGAAGGACTTCGCCATCGAGAGCCTCAACGTCGTCGTCTTCCAGTCGGGGGACCGCCGCAAGCCCCTTTCGGACACGGAGCTGGCCGACTACGACTACGGCGCGATGCAGCTCGGCGGCGAGCCCCGCGTCGCGGCGTTCAAGGGCGAGGACGCCTTCACCTCGGCGCTCATCACCGTCACCCGGCAGGCCTCCCTGCTCGTCTGGTTCACGACCGGCCACGGCGAGAAGGCGCTGGACGCCCAGGAGCCGGAGGGGCTGTCGAGCCTGAACGAGATGCTGCAGCAGCAGGGCATCTCGACGGAGGCGGTGACGATGGCGGAGCGCCCCGCGATCCCGCCGGAGGTCAAGCTCATCGTCATCGTCGGCCCGGCGCGCCGGTTCCTCGACCATGAGCTGGACCTGCTGCAGGCCTATCTGCAGGCGGACGGCCGGCTGCTCGCGCTCCTCGATCCCCTGGAGGAGACGGGCCTGGACGGCCTGCTCGACCGCTGGGGGGTGGCGCTGGGCCGCGACATCGTCGTGGACCCCTCCCGACAGCTGCCCTTTGTCTCCGCGGCGAACCTGCTGGTCACCGACTACACCCAGCATCCCATCGTCGACAAGATGCAGACGCTCGTGACGCTCTTCCCCATGGCCCGTTCGGTGCGCCCGGCTCAGCCGGCGCCGGAGGGGCTCAGCGTCACCCCGCTCGCCGTGACCTCGCCGGCCGGATGGGGGGAGACGCGGACCGAGATCGACGCGTTCAAGTTTGACGAGGGCGAAGACGTCAAGGGGCCGGTCCCCATCGCGGTGGCGGCCGAGCGCCAGGCGGGACGCCTGGTCGTCATCGGCGACTCGGATTTCGCCATGAACGCGCAGCTGGGCAACGCCGGCAACCGCGACCTCGTGCGGGGCGCCCTCTACTGGCTCATCGAGCAGGAGCAGCTCATCGGCATCGGGCCCAAGCCCATCGAGTCCATCCGGCTCAACCTGACCGCCCCGCAGCTGAACCGCGTCTTCTGGTTCAGCTTCCTCGCCATGCCCGGCGTCGTCGGCCTGGTGGGTGTCGGCATGTGGCTGGCCCGAAGACAGTGACGTTTGCGCGTTAGCGTGTTTGCGCGTTAAACGCGCCAACGGGCCAACGCGTAAACGCGCTAACCATCCTCATGCATTGGAAAACCACCATTGCGCTCCTCGCGTTGACGATCGGCGTCGGCGCCTACGTCTCCCTCTACGAGCTGAAACAGCCGACGCCGGAAGAGCGCGCCCGGCGCCCGCTCGAGGTCGTCACGGTGTCCCCCGCGTCGGTCACGCGGCTTGAGCTGGCGCTCCCCCAGGCCGCCGTCACCGTGACCCGCGACGGAACGGTCTGGCGCCTGGACCCCGCGAAGGTCCTGGCCGACCCGGAGCGGATCGAGCGCATCCTGCGCAGCGCCGCCCCGCTCATCGCCGAGCGCACCCTCGATAGCGCCTCGGACGCGCCGCTTGACCCAAGCCTCTTCGGGCTCTCGCCGCCCATCGGGCGCGTCCGCCTCCAGGCGGATGGCGCGACGACGGCGCTCCTGTTGGGGGAGAAGACGGCGGTCTACAAGAACCGCTACCTGCAGGTGGAGGGCCAACCCGAGATCTTCGTGGTCCCGCCAGCCCTCTTTGAGGAGGCCAACCAGCCGGCCGAGGCGTTCCGCGACCCGCTGCTCATCCGGCTCGACCCGTGGACCGTGGACGGGCTGACCGTCGCCGCGCCATCCGGCACGCTGTCGCTGGCGCGGACGGAGCACGCCTGGTCCCTGACGCAGCCTCTGCAGGACCTCGCGGACCGCGCCGAGGTCGAGGGACTCCTCCGGACGCTGGGCGAGATCCGGATCCGCCGGTTCATCGACGACCATCCACAGACTGAAGGATCCGCGTCGTGGGGCTTCGAGGCGCCCGCCCTTGAGGTAGCCATCATTCGCGGGACGCCGGCCGTCTCGACCACGCTGGTCTTCGGCGGTCCCCTGCCCGATGAGCCCGCGCTGGTCTACGCCAAGCGCAGCGATGAGCCGCCGCTCTACGCGGTGGCCGCGCAGGACCTTGAGCCGCTCCGGCGCGATCCGCACGGCCTGCGCGAGCGCGCGTGCTTCCAGTTCTCCCCCGGCCTGGTGAGCCGTGCCGAGGTGACGCGGGATGGCGCTGCGTGGGTGATCGAGCGGGTGGACAGCCGGTGGCGGACGGCGTCGGGTGAGGCGCTGAACACGGAGCGTGTGGAG
This sequence comes from Candidatus Omnitrophota bacterium, assembly GCA_016180575.1. Lineage (GTDB taxonomy): Bacteria > Omnitrophota > Gorgyraeia > Aquiviventales > Aquiviventaceae > JACPAY01. The sequence goes on from JACPAY010000011.1 coordinate 36,200, forward strand.
GAGTGGCTTCGCAAACTATCGGAGCTGCGCGCAAGCGGCTTTGAGGATGACGCCCCGTCGGACCTGGCCCGCTACGGCCTTGAGCCGCCGTACGGCGCCATCGCCGTGCAGACCACCGACCGGATAGAGCCGCAGCGGCTCCTCATCGGCTCGCCGGTGGAGGGCTCCGGAAGCCGTTACGGCCGCATCGAAGGCCGAGCGGCGGTGGTGCGGCTGCCTGGGTCGGCGGCAGGGTTCTTAGCCCCGCTCGCGGATGAAGCGGCGGGCCCGCAGGGCGCGCTGCAGGACGGTCAGGTGGGTCAGAAGGGCGAGCAGGGCGAGCGTCCACCAGAAGAGGTCGCGCCCTAGCGGCGCCCAGGGGACCACCGCGCCGGCCACGAGGCCAGCGCCGAAGAGGAGGCTGCGCTCCGCGCGCTCCATGAGATCCGGCCATTCTAGGTTCGACACGGGCACTTCCATGGCGGCCCGGGCCTTCGCGTAGCTGACCAGCAGCGCCCCGGTCAGCGCCGCCATCGACAGCAGCCAGTAGCCGGTCACGGCGGCGGCGGCGAGCACCACCATCCCCTCCACGTAGCGGTCGCAGAGCGCATCGAGGTAGGCCCCGAACTTCGTGACGCGCCCGCCGGCCCTGGCGAGCGCCCCATCCAGCCCGTCGAGGCAGCCGACGACGACCATCGCCGCGCAAAAGGGGAGGACCGCGCGGGTCCGGACGAACCAGAGGCAGACGAGCGAGGTCAGGAGGGGTCCTGCGAGGGTGATGGCGGCGGGCGGGATGCCGGCCCGCGCGAGGCCAGCGGCCAGCGGCTCAAACCCGCGGTTGATGACCGCCTTGTAGCGGCTCGTCAGCATCGCGCCACCGCCCCTGAGCGGTTATGAGGCGGGGACCGGCGTGATGTCGAGGATCTTGACCTTGAACGTGAGCGTCTTGCCGGCCAGCGGGTGGTTCAGGTCCAGCACCACGTTCTCCCCCTTCAGCTCGCTGATCCTGGCCCGGAACTGCTGGCCGTCCGGATTGACGCCGCGCAGGACCATCCCGATCTCCGGTGAGGCGTCCGCCGGCAGCTGCGCCTTCGGGATCTCCATGAAGGCGGTCGGATCCACCGCCCCGTACCCATCCTCGGGAGCGACCGTCAGCTCGGCCGAGTCGCCCGCGTGCATGCCGGCCAGCTGGCGTTCCAGGCCCGGGATCACTTGCCGGCGGCCGTGGATGTAGTGAAAGGGCTCTTTCCCCTCGGTGGAATCGACGACGGCGTCGTCCACCGTCAAGGTGTACTCCATGCCCACATCCATGTTGTCCTGCACGGCGGCCGCCATCGCCCCCTCCTCCGCATCGCCCCCTGGCTGAAGGGCCGCAACCACCGCGATCGCCCCGATCAGCCGCCACCCCGGACCCCGCATCTGCTTCACGGCCCCCTCCCTGGTTGACCCATCCCTCTGATAATCGCCCTACCTTAGCTTATCCACCCCCGGAAAGCAAGCCTTGGTGGTGTCTCAATTTGGCGGGTCCTGCCGCGCCGCCACCCCGTCGGCTGTCCTCGGCCTTCGCCTGCGGGCAGGCGACGGGGTCCCCGGCTCTGCGTCACCCATGGCGCTCCAAGCCAGGCAAACCACCCAGCAACGCCTCCTGCTGGCGCCCAACATCACGTTGGCGCTGGAGGTCCTCCGCATGCCCACGATGGAGCTCCACGCCTTCCTGCGGCAGCAGGTGGAGGACAACCCGCTCCTGGAGATGGATGAGCCGGAGCCGGAGAGCGCCGCCGAAGAGGCGGAGCCAGCTGAACCGGCCGAACCGGGGCTGGATGAGGAGTGGTCCGCCCATTGGCAGCAGTCAACGTCGGTGGAACGGGAAAGCACGGATCCGGACCGGGAGCTGGACGGCTTCCTTGAGCAGCAGCCTGCCAAGCCCCAGTCGTTTCCTGAGTGGCTCCTCCTCCAGCTCGGCTGCCAGCCGCTCTCGCCGGAGGAGCGGCGGCTGGGGGAGGCCCTGCTCCTGCGCCTGGATGAAAACGGCTACCTGGACGGCCCCCTGGAGGCGCTCGCCGCCGAGCTGCGCATTCCCCTGGCCCAGGCAGAGGCGGTCCTGAGGCTCATCCAGCAGCGGCTGGACCCGCCCGGCGTTGGCGCGAGGGACCTCCGCGAGTGCCTGATGCTGCAGATGGAGCGCGCCGGCTCGTCCGGGGGCCTGGCCTACCGCATCCTGCGGGACCACTTCAAGCTGTTCATCCACCATCACCTGAGCGCCCTCGCGAAGGCGACGGGGAGCCTCCTCCAGGACGTGGACGCGGCGTGCGCCGAGCTCAAGCGGCTCGATCCGAAGCCCGGCCGCCTCTTCTCCGGCGACCTGCCGCCCGGCATCGTGCCGGACCTCGTCATCGTCAAGGGGGAGCAGTACGACGACGTCGAGCTCAACGACCAGGCGATGCCGCACCTCAGCCTGAGCCGCACCTACGCCCGGATGCTGAAGAGCCCGCACACCCCGGAGGACGCCAAGGCGTTCCTGGCCTCCAAATTCCGGCAGGCCAGCTGGCTCATCAAGGCGATCGAGGAGCGCAACACGACGCTCCTGGCCATCGGCCGCTGCCTCATCAGCCTCCAGCGGGAGTTCGTCGTCCACGGGCCAAAAGCGCTCAAGCCGCTGACCCAGGCGCAGGTCGCCTCGTTCATCGGCCGCCACGCCTCGACGGTGAGCCGCGCCATCGCCGGCAAGACCATCGACACGCCCTACGGCATCTTCCGGCTCGAGCAGCTCTTCCCCAGCG
>JACPAY010000027.1 GCA_016180575.1 Candidatus Omnitrophota bacterium
CGCCGGGCCGCGCAGCTTAGGCAACGCCTTTCAGCACAAGGACACGCCCCAGCTGTTCGCCGCGGCCGGGGCGGCCTACGTCTTCACGGCGGCGGAGGGGTTTCCGGAGGACCTCATGAAGAAGGCCGCCAAGGCGCAGTGGTACGCGCGGCGCGAGGGATTTGTCTACGGGAAGATCCTCTCCTCCTGCCCTCTGAACTGGGGCGCCCCGGACGATTCGGCCGAGGCGATCCTTCAGGCCGCGGTGGACTGCTGTTTCTTCCCTCTGTACGAGGTGGAGCGGGGCAAGACGGTGGTCACCTATGACCCCGAGGAGCTCGGCCGCAGGCGGCCGGCGCGGGAGTGGCTGACGCTGATGGCCAAGACCAGGCATCTGCTGGCTCCGGAGCGCGCCGACGCGGTTCAGGCGCTCACGGCCGAAGTGGAACGCCGGTGGAAGCGCTTGAAGGCCAAACATTTGCATCCGGAGCTTTAGCTTAAGATGAGCCAGGGATTTCGCATCCTCAAGAAAGAGCGGCTGACCTCGGTGACCAACCGGTTCGTGCTGGAGGCCCCGTGGGTCGCCCGCGCCGCGCGGCCGGGCCAGTTCGTGATTGTCCGGGTCCACGAGCGCGGCGAGCGGATTCCGGTGACCATCGCGGATTTCGATCCGGCCCAGGGGACGGTGACCGTGGTGGTGCAGGAGGTCGGAAGGACCTCCAAGCTCTTCGGCGCCCTGACCGAGGGCGGCGTGGTTCTGGATCTTGTCGGCCCGCTGGGCGAGCCCTTCCGGGCTGGCCGCGGGGGAAAGCTTGTCATTGGGGTGGGCGGCGGATTTGGGGCCGCGGCCCTTTACCCGGTGGTCCGCTCCCTGCACCAGCAGGGGGTGAAGGTGGAGGCGATCATCGGCGCCAGAAGCCGGGAGTTTGTCATCCTGGAGGGGGAGCTGGGCCGGGTCTGCGAGCGGCTCACCACCTGCACGGACGACGGCTCTTACGGGTTCCGGGGCTTCGTCACGGACTGCCTCAAGCTCCGTCTGGAGGAATTGAAGGGAACGGACGGCGTCGAGGTTGTCGCGGTCGGCCCCATGCCGATGATGCGGGCGGTCGCCGGCCTCACAGCCATCTATCATGTCCCGACCCAGGTCTCGCTGGACCCCATCATGATTGACGGCACCGGCATGTGCGGCGGCTGCCGGGTCACGGTGGCCAGCGAGGTGAAGTTCGCCTGCGTGGAT
>JACPAY010000012.1 GCA_016180575.1 Candidatus Omnitrophota bacterium
TCGAAATTCCTGCTCTGGCTCTTCTTCCGCGTCGGCTTCGGCCTGGAGGTCGTCGGCCAGGAGCACGTGCCGAAGCGCGGGGCCTTCCTCGTTGCCTCCAACCACGTCAGTTACCTGGATCCGCCGCTCATCGGGGTCGCCTGCCCGCGCCGGCTGCGCTTCATGGCGCGGGCGGACCTCTTCCGCCACCTCCTCCTGGGGGCGTTCCTCCGGGGCGTCCACGCCATCCCGCTGAAGCGGGAGGCAGGCGACATCGCCGCCTTCCGGGCGGCGCTCGCCGCGCTGCGGGGCGGGGCGGGGGTGGCCATCTTCCCGGAGGGAGGCCGGCAGCTGTCGGGGACGCCCGGGGCGCCCAAGCGCGGGGTCGGGCTCTTGGCCGATGCCGCCCGCGTTCCGGTCATCCCGGCGCTCGTGCAGGGCACCTTCCAGGCGCTCCCCCCGCATGAGCGGCGCCTGCGTCGGGCGAAGATTCGAGTTGCGTTCGGCGAGCCGATTCCCTATACTTTTATCTCTGCGCCCCGTCGGCACGAGCAGGTGGCGGAGGCCGTGGCCCAGGCGTGGCGGCGGCTGGCGCAACAGGTGAACGAGCAATCCTCCGGCATCGAACGAACGGATCCCAGTTGATTCCATGACCATGGTAGAAGACAGCCCATCCACCTCGCTCTCCGACCTGTACGCGCAGAGCCTGCGGGTCATCACCGAGGGCCAGATCGTCAAGGGGCGCGTCATCGCGCTGACCGCGCAGGACGTGGTGGTGGACATCGGCTTCAAGTCCGAGGGCTCCATCCACCGCGGGGAGTTCAGCGACCTGCCCAACCTCGCCGTCGGCGACGAGGTCGAGGTGTTCGTCGAGAGCGTCGAGGATGAGCAGGGCATGGTCATCCTCTCGAAGCACAAGGCGGACCGCCAGAAGGGCTGGGAGCGCATTGTCAACAACTTCAAGGAAGGGGATATCATCGACGGCCGCCCGGTCCGCAAGGTGAAGGGCGGCCTGATGGTGGACATCGGCATCGAGGCGTTCATGCCGGCGTCGCTGGCCTCCTTCAAGGGGTACGCCAACCTCGACAGCCTCGTCGGCCAGCCGCTCAAGTTCATCATCCTCAAGATCAGCCGGGCCCGCAAGAACATCGTCGTCTCCCACCGCGACTACCTGGTGCGGGAGAAGGACCAGCAGCGCAAGACGCTCATCGAGTCGCTCACGGTGGGCGAGCGCCGCACCGGGACGGTCAAGAACCTCACCGACTTCGGCGCCTTCGTCGACCTCGGCGGGATCGACGGCCTGCTCCACATCGGGGACATCTCCTGGGGCCGCATCGGCCACCCCTCGGACGTCCTCACCGTGGGGCAGCAGCTCGACGTCGTGGTGCTCTCGGTGGACCGGCAGTCGAACAAGGTCTCGCTGGGGCTGAAGCAGCTGCTCCCGAGCCCCTGGGAGCACGCGCAGGAGCGGTATCCGGTCGGCAACAAGATCAAGGGGAAGGTCGTCAACCTGATGCCCTACGGGGCGTTCGTCGAGGTGGAGCCGGGGATCGAGGGCCTCGTGCACATCTCCGAGCTCTCCTGGTCCAAGCGCATCGCCCACCCCTCCGAGCTGCTCCAGGTCGGGCAGGAGATCGAGGCGGTGGTCCTCGCCGTGGATCCCAAGAACCAGCGGCTCTCGCTCGGGATGCGCCAGGCGATGGGCGACCCCTGGCAGACGGCGAAAGAGAAGTACGTCCCGGGGACCAAGGTGGTGGGCCGGGTGCGCCAGCTCACCGACTACGGGGCGTTCATTGAGCTGGAGGACGGCCTGGAGGGGATGCTCCACAACGCCGACATCTCCTGGACGCGCAAGATCAACCACCCCTCGGAGGTGCTCAAGAAGGGCCGGATGGTGGACGTCGTCGTCCTCACCTGCGAGCCCGACAACCACCGCATCACGCTCGGGATGAAGCAGCTGATGGAGGACCCCTGGCCGGAGCTCGTCCAGCAGTTCTCGCTCAACGCCGTCGTGGAGGGGGTCGTGACCAAGGTGGCGGGGTTCGGGCTGTTCGTCGAGATCGCCAAGGACGTCGAGGGGCTCATGCACCTCTCGGAGCTGGAGCTGGGGCCGAACGAACGGCTCGATGACCGCTACAAGGTCGGCTCCAAGATCCGCGCCCAGGTCATCAAGCTCGACGAGATCGAGCGCAAGATCGGGCTGAGCAACAAGAATCTCCCCCCCGATGCGACCCCCCAGGGGTCCTGAGGGCGCCGCCGACCAACTCGAGGCCATCCGGCGTGGGGCCGTCGAGATCGTGACGGAAGCGGACCTGCGCCGGAAGCTCGCCGAACGCCGCCCCCTCGTCATCAAAGCCGGCTTCGACCCGACCGCGCCCGACCTCCACCTCGGCCACACCGTCCTCCTCCGGAAGCTGCGCCAGTTCCAGGACCTCGGCCACAGGGTCGTCTTCCTCATCGGCGACGCCACCGCCCTGGTGGGCGACCCGTCCGGCCAGTCCCGGGCGCGGCGGCCGATGACGTGGGACGAGGTCGACGCCAACGCGCAGACCTACGAGCAGCAGGTCAGCAAGCTCCTCCGGGTGGACGACCCCCGGCTGTTCCAGCGGCGGCACAACAGCAGCTGGTTCGGCCGCTCCGGCTCCGTCTCGCGGGAGACCTTCGGCATCGACCAGCTCGTCGAGCTGACGTCGCGCTACACGGTGGCGAGGCTGCTGGAGCGGGACGATTTCCGGAAGCGGATGCGCGCCGGCCAGGAGGTCAGCGTGCTGGAGCTGCTGTATCCGCTCATGCAGGGCTACGACTCGGTCAAGCTCACCGCCGACGTGGAGCTGGGCGGCACCGACCAGACGTTCAACCTGCTCGTCGGCCGCGACCTGCAGCGCGCCTACGGCCAGGAGCCGCAGGTGGTCATCACGATGCCGCTGCTCGAGGGGACCGACGGTGTGGCGAAGATGTCGAAGTCGGCGGGCAACCACATCGGCATCAACGAGCCGCCGGGGGAGCAGTTCGGCAAGCTCATGTCGATCCCGGACGCGCTGATCGTGAAGTACTTCACCCTGCTGACGGACGTGGACGCCGCGCAGCTCGCCAGGCTGGCGGGGGACCTGAAGCGCCGGGCGGTCAACCCGCGCGATGCCAAAGCGGAGCTGGCCCAGACGGTCGTGGCCATGTACCACGGCGCGGAGGCCGCGTCGCGGGCCCGGGCGGAGTTCTCCAAGGTCTTCTCGCGGCGGGAGCCTCCGAGCGAGATGAAGACCGTCGTGCTGCGGGCCAACGCCGCCGGCAAGGTGGATCTGATCGGCCTCCTCCTGGCTGAGGGCCTCGCGAAAACGAAGAACGAGGCGCGCCGCCTCCTGAAGCAGGGCGCCCTCACGCTCAACGGCGCCCCCCTTTTGGCGCCGGAGCGCCCCCTCGCCGAATCGACCGGGGTGCTGCAGGTCGGCGCCAGGCGCTTCCGCCGCCTCGTCGCGCCCGGGGACAGCCACTAATTTACGCTTGGACACGTTTGTCTCCATTCGCAAATTAGTGGCTGTCCCCGATTGACAAACCAGGCAGAATTGCTATACTGGCCTCACCTTTCAGTGCCATACCGGCCCATCCATCACAGAGGAGGAACCGAGGATGAAGTCTGCATTCGCGCGGGTTGCTCTCGGGGTTGTGTTGGCAAGCGGTTTCTCGGCTGCGCGGGGGTTCGCCGAAGAGGGGGCCAAGGCGCTGCCGACGCTGCTCATCAAGGGGGAAGTGGTGTCGCTCGACACGGCCGACCCCGCCGCCTCGCTCCTGAAGGTGAAGGACCGCTATGGCTTCGAGACGCCCATCTTCCTCACGCCGGAGACCAAGGTGTCCCAGGACGGCGCGGACCAGCAGCTCTCCAACCTTGCGGTGGGGACCCAGGTCGAGGTGGAATACAATTTTGACGTCAACACGGCCAAGCGCCACGCGGTGTCCGTGAAGGCCGCCGCCGCAGCGCCCGCCGCGCCGGCTGAGACCGCCGCGCCGGCTGAGACCGCGCCCGCTCCTGTCGAGGAGCCCGCAGCGCCAGCCGAGGCGCCGGCTGCGCCCCCCGCTGAAACCCAGGCCCCCGCTGAATCGCAGCCTCCGGCAGCGCCGAGCGAGGCCGTGCCGCCCCAGCCGGAGGAATCGGTCCCCGCGCAGTAAGCGCCAGACGCCCGGGTCTCCGGTTCCCGCGGTCCCCGGCACACCCGCGCGACGCGGGGAGCGCGGGACCATTCCCATGCAACCGCAGCAGTCGCCCTACGCGCTTGCGACCCCGGCGTTCCAGTATCGCAAGCCCGTGAGAGGCTCGCTGGTCTGGTGGCTGCGTTTCGCCGGGATCGCCGCCTTCCTTGCCATCCTGCTCGTCCAGCTCCCCCGCTCCCAGGAAGTCCACCTCGCCCGCATCGACCTCCGGTGGCTCGGCCTGTGCATGCTGCTCACGATCGGGCAGCTGCTGCTGGAGGCGCTGGTCTGGCAATGGCTGCTGTCGGCGCAGCGCATCCGCCACCCCTACCCCAAGACGCTGATGACCTACCTGGCCAGCCAGTACCTGGGCCTGGTGACGCCGGGGCACGTCGGGGAGTTCCTGGCGGCGGGCTACATCTCGATGAACACCGGCATCACGTTCGGGTACGCGCTCTCGAGCGTGGTGATGAAGAAGGCGCTCTTCTGGCTGACCATCGTCGGCTTCGGCATCTGGGGGCTGCCGCTCCTGGCCGAGATGTCGTTCCTCCGCGGCGTTCAGCAGATCGTCTGGGCGAGCCTTGGGGTGCTGGTGGCGCTGTCGGTGGGCATCACCCTGTGGGTGCTCTCGCTGCGGCGCCTGGCGCGCAAGTGGGAGAAGCTCTCCCCCTGGCAGGTGGACATGACCGAGTTCTGGTCCGGCATCCGGCACCTGTGCTCGCTGCGGCTCGCCGGGCCGCTGGGCCTGGCCATCCTCGCCTTCAGCATCCTGTTCTTCCAGTTCGACGCCGTGCTGCGCGCGATGGGCCTCGCCCTGCCGTTCGTGCTCCTCAGCCGCATCATGGCGCTGAGCCGGATCGCGGCCCGTCTCATCCCGATCTCCGTGGTGGGGTTCGGCGCGAAGGACGCCGCCATCATCGTGCTGCTCTCCCAGCAGGACATCGCGCTGCCCGTGGGCCTCACCGCGACCCTCCTGTTCCTCCTGTGCTCCTACCTCGTGACCCTGCTCCTCAGCGGGGTCTGCTGGTGGATCAAGCCGCTGGTCATCCGTCGCGTTGCACCGTCCAGCTCATGAGGTAGCGGGTCATCGGCATCTGCAGGACCCACGGGTGGTCCGCCGCCTGCATCGTCACCGCCCGGACGCAAAGGCGCGTCCCCCGCTCCTCCGCCGCGATGCGGAGGACCTCCTCGGCCACCCCCAAGAGGTGATAGGTGCACACGCTCAGGACGAGCGTGCCCTCCGCCGAAAGGAGGCCAAGCGCCTGCACGAGCAGGTGGTGCAGCGCGCGGCGGCCCTTGAAGGCCTCCGCGCGGCTCTTCGCGAGCGACGGCGGGTCGAGCAGCACCCAGTCGAACCGCTCCCGTCCCGCTGCCTTCGCCTCCAGCCAGTAGAACGCATCCCCGGCCACGTAGTCGATCCGCTCCTCCACGCCGTTGGCTCGTGCGTTCTCCCGGGCCAGCGCGAGGTACGCTTCCTGCTGCTCGACGCACACGACGCGCGCGCCGCGCGCGGCCGCCCCGATGCCGAAGCTGCCGGTGTAGGCGAACACGTCCGCCACCCGCTCATCCGGGCGGATGAGGCTGCGGATGAGCGCGCGCGTGTCGCGCTGGTCCAGGTAGAAGCCGGTCTTCTGCCCGTGGTGAGGGTCGACCCAGAACGAAAGCCCCTCCTCCTCGATGCGGATGCGCTCAGGCACCGTTCCGGCGTGCACCTGCGTCACCGGCGGCAGGCCTTCCGCGTCGCGGAACTCCTTGTCGCTGCGCTCCAGGATCCCGGCCGGATGCAGGGCGTCGCGGAGCAGGTCGATGAGGACGGGCTTCCACGGCTCAAGCCCGGCCGTGCGGCTCTGAAAGACCAGGACGTCGCCGTACTGGTCGGCGATGAGCCCGGGCAGGCCGTCGGCCTCGCTGAAGACGAGCCGCTTCGCGTTGGTGCCGCGCAGGGCCTCACGCTGGCTCAGGGCGGCCGCGAGCCGGCGCGCCAGGAGGCTGCGGTCCACGAGAGCAGAGCGGTCGGTGCTCACGACCCGCGCCGCGACGGGCGCGTGGGCGCTGTAGAAGGCGTACGCGAGGAAGGCCTCGTGCGGATCCACCAGCTCTACCACGGCGCCGTTCGGCAGCGAGCCGTCCGGCGCTGCCAGCTCGTCGCGGAACACCCAGCAGTCGTGATGGCGGATGCGCTTGGCCGCGGAGGGCAGGACGGCGAGCTGCGGGTAGGCCATGGCGCTATTGTAGAGCAAAATCGGGGACAGCCACTAATTTCCTGGTCGTGTCTTAATTTGGCGGGTGACGCAGAGCCGGGGACCCCGTCGCCTGCCCGCAGGCGAAGGCCGAGGACAGCCGACGGGGTGGCGGCGCGGCAGGACCCGCCAAATAATTGAGACAGTACCAATTTCCTCCCCCGATTGACATCCATCGCGCTTCGCCGTACAGTAGCGCTGCGATGAGTGAGCCTGACATCTATCTCAAACAATTGGAGCTGGGCCCGATGCAGAACTTCGTGTACCTCATCGGCGATCCGGAGAGGCGCGAGGCGGCGGTCGTGGATCCCGGGTGGGAGGTCCCGCGGATCCTCGACGCCGCGGCCCAGGACGGCTACCGCCTGACGAAGGCGTTCGTGACCCACCACCACTTCGACCACGTCATGGGCCTGGCGGAGCTGCTGCAGGCGGCGGACGTGCCGGTCCACGTCCACCGCGACGATGCGCCGCACCTGTCGGTCGCGCGCTCGAGCCTGAAGCCGGTCGGCGGCGGCGACACCGTCCTCGTCGGCCGCCTGCCGGTGCAGCTCCTCCACACGCCCGGCCACACGCCGGGCTCCCAATGCCTCCTCGTCAACGGCCGTCTGCTCTCCGGCGACACGCTCTTCATCCGGGCCTGCGGGCGCTGCGACCTGCCGGGCGGCGACCCGGCGGCGCTGTACGACAGCCTCGTGAACAAGCTGAAGCCGCTCGACGAGGCCACCGTCCTGTATCCGGGACACCACTACGCCGACACCCCCACCTCTACCATCGGGGAAGAGAAGCGCGCCAACCCGTTCCTCCAGATCCCGACGCTGCAGGACTTCCTCCGCGTGGTGGGCCGATGATGGTTCGACTCGCCCCAGGCGGCCTCCGCGATGGGCTCGCTCACCATCATCCCGAGCGAGCGAAGCGAGTCGAGGGATGAGCGCCATCGAGCTTCCGCCGGCCTGCGCGGTCGCGCTCAAGGAGTGGGCGACGGTGCTGGAGGCGATGGCGCGGGGGGAGCAGCTCGTGCTCATCCGCAAGGGCGGCCTCATCGAGCCGGGCAGCGGCTTCGAGCTCGCCGCGCCGGCGTTCGTGTTCTACCCGACCTTCGAGCACCAGGCGGTCAACTACCTCCGCCCGGAGTTCCGCCGCTATTTCGAAGAGGCCCAATCCCGCCGCGCGCCGGAGGGCGAGGTCCGCATCGACCTCATCGGGGCGGCGGTCTCCTCGGTCCAGTCCGGCGACCCCGGCCTCATCCAGCGCCTCGCGCCGTTCCATGTCTATAACGAGGCGTTCGTCACCCAGCGGCTCAAGTGGCAGCCGGACCAGCCGCTGACCATCGTCGTGGTGCGGGTCTTCCGGCTGCCGTCCCCGCAGGTCCTGACCGTCGCGCCCCGATACGCCGGCTGCAAGTCATGGGTGGACCTGGACGCGCCGCTTGCCCTCACGGGGGCCGTCCCGGCGCTCGACGAGGCGGCCTTCCAGCGCCGCCTGCACGTCCTCCAACCCCTCCTGCCTCCCGCCTGACCTCCACGCCCGGATGCGCATCCTCGTCTTGGGAGCCGGGGCGGTGGGGAGCGTCCTCGGCGGGTTCCTCGCCAAGGCGGGCCACGACGTGACGCTCCTGGGGCGGGCCTGGCATCTCGACGCGGTCCGGCGGGACGGCCTGGCAATCACCGGCCTCTGGGGCGAGCACCGCGTCACCGGCCTGGCGGTCGCGACCCGCCCCGAGGAGGTCGCGCGAGCGCCGGCGTTCGATTGGGTGCTGGTCTGCGTGAAGGCCTACCAGACGGCTGAGGCGGCCGCGCTCCTGCCCGGCCTGCTGGGGTCCCCCGGCTCGCTTGTGTGCGCGTTTCAGAACGGGTTGGGGAACTACGAGGCGCTGACCCAGGCGGTGGCGCCTGAGCGGGTGGCCCTTGCCCGGGTGATCTTCGGGGCGGACCTCGAGCCGGGGACGGTGCGGGTCACCGTCTGCGCCGACGACGTGCTCGTCGGCGCCCCGGATGCGCGCTTTCCCCGGGAGCGGGCGGTTGCGCTCGCCGCCGCGCTGCAGGCGAGCGGCATCCCCGCCCGGGCCACGGCGTCGATCGTGGTCGAGCTGTGGGCCAAGGTGCTCTACAACTGCGCGCTCAACGGCCTCTCGACCCTCTTCGAGGTGCCCTACGGCAGGCTGCTCGAGCGCGAGACGCCGCGCCGCGTCATGGCCGCCGTCATCGACGAGGCCTACCGGGTCGCCGCCGCGCACCGGATCAAGCTGAAGCCCGCCGCCGCGAAGGCCTACCGGGAGCTGCTCTTCACGCGGCTCATCCCCGACACGGCCGCGCACCAGTCCTCGATGCTCCAGGACGTGCGCCGGGGACGTGTGACGGAGATTGAGTCGCTCAACGGCGCCCTCGTGCGCCTCGCCGCGGCGGCGGGCGTGCCGGTTCCGATGAACGCCCTGGTGACGCGCCTGGTGCACGCCAAGGAACGGTTCATGGGGATCTGACGCCCTGCAGCGGTCGTGTCTCAATGTGGCGGGTGACGCAGAGCCGGGGCCTACGGCCCCGTAGGGCCGGAGGCTGCCGCTGCGCCATCCCACGGCGGTCCTCGGCACGGGGGGCCCCGACCCTACTGGATCCGACCCCTTCCGCGCCTGCGGTCCGGCGTGGGAATGGCTGCGCGGCACCCCTCAAATGAGGACGCCACCCCTGCGGCGCAAGCGTTGACACCGTCGGGGCCGCTTGGTAGACTGGCACCGTCGCATGTCCGCCGCTCCCCGTCGAGGTCTCAGCATCATCTACACCGGTCCCGGCAAAGGGAAGACGACCGCGGCATTGGGCATGGCGCTGCGGGCGCTCGGCCACGGGCTCCAGCTGGGCCGGGGGTTCGTGAAGCACATGGGCGATAAGAAACCGTTTGAGGAGCACCTGGCCGCGGCGAAAGACGCCCTCAAGGTCGCGCGGGAGCGGATCGTCTCAGGGGCCTACGACCTCATCGTGCTGGATGAGCTCATCTACGCCATCGACTACGCGGGCGTCCAACTCGTGACGCTGGAAGAGGTGCTGGGCCTCTTGGACGCCAAGCCGCCGGCGCTCCACCTCGTCCTGACGGGACGCGACGCCCCGCAGGCGCTGATCGATCGGGCAGACCTGGTGACGGAGATGCGGGAGGTCAAGCACCCCTGGGGTGACGGAGATGCGGGAGGTCAAGCACCCCTGGCAGCGGAAGATCCCCGCGCAACTGGGAATCGATTACTGATGGAATTCAGTCCACGGGAAAAGCGGTTGATGGCAAGGATTGAACGGGATCAGCAGCCAATGATGAGGCGATTCGGGCGAATCGCGATGGTACTTGCATTCGTGCTAATCCTCGGCCAGTGGTATGTCAGTTATTCTCGGGACGTGAAGAAAGAACGCCGTGTAGACGCCTCGTACAGCAAGCTGCACTACGCAGTCCTGGAGATGTTGCAACAGCCCAATATGACGCCGGCTAAGTTAGCCGACTATCTCCTGCCTGTGAGCGAAGCACAATGGGGTGCGATCCTCACGTTAAGGCGCCGATATCGTCAGGATATGACCTGGTTGGGATGTGGCGTGCTAGTGCTATTGGGACTTATGGGGATTGCCATTCGTCAGCGGGATCAAATCATCGCGAAATTGATGGCGCGATCACGCAATCAGCCTGAATGAAATCCTCGCAGCGGATAAGACGTCACAGCAGCGTATTGCTCGATGGCATTGACCGGGCGCCGGCCCGGGCCATGCTGAAAGCCGTCGGCTTCACCGACGAGGACCTGCGGCGGCCGCTCATCGGCATCGCCAACACGTGGATCGAGGTGATGCCCTGCAACATCCACCTGCGTCGCCTCGCGGAGCGGGTCAAGGCCGGGGTGCGGGCCGCCGGGGGCACGCCGATCGAGTTCAACACGATCGCCGTGTCGGACGGCATCAGCATGGGCACGGAGGGCATGAAGGCCTCGCTCGTCAGCCGCGAGGTGGTGGCGGACTCCATCGAGCTGGTGGCGCGCGGCCACCTCTTCGACGGCCTCGTGGCGCTCTCCGGCTGCGACAAGACGATCCCGGGCACGGTGATGGCGCTCATTCGCCTGAACCTGCCCTCGCTCATGCTCTACGGCGGCTCGATCGCGCCCGGACACGTGGACGGGCGAGCCGTCACCATCCAGGACGTGTTCGAGGCGGTCGGCGCCTGCGCCGCCGGCCGGATGAGCGCGGGCGCGCTGCATGAGCTGGAAGACCGCGCCTGTCCGGGCCCGGGGGCGTGCGGCGGCCAGTTCACCGCCAACACGATGGCGATGGCGTTCGAAATCCTCGGCATCTCCCCGATGGGAAGCGCCAGCGTCCCGGCGATGGCCCCGGCCAAGGACGATACGGCCTTCGAAGCGGGACGGCTGGTCATGGAGCTGCTCCGGCGCAACATCCGGCCGAGCCGCCTCGTGACCCGCCAGGCGCTGGAAAACGCCATCGCCGCGGTGGCGGCGACCGGCGGGTCGACCAACAGCGTGCTGCACCTCCTGGCGATCGCCCGGGAAGCGGGCGTGCCGCTCTCGATCGATGATTTCGACCGCATCAGCCAAAAGACCCCGCTCCTCGCTGACCTCAAGCCCTGGGGGCGGTTCGTCGCCACCGACCTCTATGAGGCGGGCGGGGTCGGCCTCGTGGCCAAACGGCTGCTGCAGGCCCGCCGCCTCCATCCGGGGTGCATGACGGTGACGGGCCGGACGATCGGAGAGGAGGCGCGGGGCGCCTCCGAGACGGCGGGACAGCCGGTGGTGCGCCCCGTGTCCAAGCCGCTGCGGCCGACCGGGGGCCTGGTGGTCCTCCGCGGCAACCTGGCGCCCGACGGCTGCGTCGTGAAGATGACCGGCCACGAGCCGATGCGCCACCGCGGGCGGGCCCGCGTCTTCAACTGCGAGGAGGACGCGTTCGCGTCGGTGCAGCGGCGGAGGATCAAGCCGGGCGACGTGGTGGTCATCCGCTACGAAGGCCCGAAGGGCGGGCCGGGCATGCGCGAGATGCTGGGCGTGACCGCGGCGATCGTGGGGCAGGGCCTTGGCCGGTCGGTCGCGCTGCTCACCGACGGCCGCTTCTCCGGCGCGACGCGCGGGCTGATGGCGGGGCACGTGGCGCCCGAGGCGGCGGCGGGCGGCCCGATCGCGCTCCTGCGCGACGGCGACCGGATCGCCTTCGACGTCCCGCGCCGCCGGCTGGACGTGCAGTGCTCCGATGAGGAGCTGGCGGCCAGGCGCGCGCGCTGGCGGCCGCCGTCGCCGCGCTACACCCGCGGGGTGATGGCCAAATACGCCCAGCTTGTGTCATCGGCGTCTGAAGGCGCCGTCACCGGCTACACAGTTGATACAGGAAGGGGGAGACCAGGGAGGCCCTCGTCCTCATGACCGTCAGCAGTTTCCTTTTGGGCCGACCGATAGGAGGGGGAAACCACGTTTCCCCCTCCTATGGAGCGACCCTCGTTTGACCATTGTCGCGACGCTGGGATGGTGGAACTGGCAGACACGATAGGTTGAGGGCCTATTGCCGCAAGGCGTGGGGGTTCAAATCCCCCTCCCAGCATTTATTCGATCCCTCTTTCCGTATTGACAAGACGCAGCCCAATTGGTAGTGTGTGTGCGATGAATTCAACGCAAGGGCTTGTCGCGATGGCCTCCCCACGGACGTCCTGTCGGTGGGGATTTTTTGCTGCCCGATGAAGCGCCGTTACCTCGTCCTCGCAACAGCCGGGGTGGCTGCGGCCGGCGTCATGGTCTGGGAAGACGCCGCGCGCCGGGCCGCCGAGCATCGGTACCATGCGGCGGTCGAGGACCGCCGGCAGCTGGAGCAGCGCGTGGGCGAGATGTTGGCGACCCATGACCAGCTGAAGGGCGACCTTGCGCGCGAGCAAGGCCGTTCGCAGGAGCTGTCCGACACGCTGGCGGCGGCGCGCGGGAAGCTGGATGAGATGACCGCCCGCCTCTCGGATGAGAACGGCAACGTCAGGAAGCTCCAGGCCCGCCTCGCCGCCATGCAGGGGCAGATGGACCGGCTGCAGGGGGAGCTGGCTCTGACGCTGCAGGAGCGCCAGCAGGCCGGGGGAACGGAGGGGCCCGGCCCGGTTCAGCTGGAGCGCATCCTGGTGAGCGGCGATGCCTCCTCGGGTCTTCACGGCCGCGTCCTGTCCGTCTATCAGGAGTGGGACTTCGTGGTCATCAACCTCGGCTGGGATGTCGTCCGGGTGGGGGACACCGTGTCCATCGTCCGCGGCGGGCAGCTGCTGGCCAAGGCGCGTGTCGAGCGGGTCCAGGAGGATCTGTGCGCCGCCACGGTTCTGCCGGAATGGGATGCGGCGGCGGTCAACGTCAATGACGCGGTCCAGCTTCTCTAGCATCAGGCTCCTCTTCTTGCTGGCGGCCGCGGCGGCATGGGCGCTGCCGCGCGGAGGCTTCGCCGCGGAGACGAGCGACCCGGTCACGATGACGAAGACCATCGTGGTCATCGCGGTCGATTCCAAGGAGCCGCTGGACGTCCGCTCCGACGCCAAGGAGCGCCCGCCGGTCATCACGCTGACGTTTCCCAAGCGGCGGGTCATGGGCTCGCTCCCCGAGCGGTCGTCATTCGCCAAGGGCGTCGTCCGGACCATCGCCGCGCGCTACGACCGTTCGCTCAGACCGAGGAAGTCGGCGAAGCGGTTCCTCCACGCCCTCCAGATCGGCCTGAGCGCGCCGTACCCCTCCCAGGTCCGGTCGGAGCCCGGGCGCGTCGTGATCGAGATCAGCCATCCGCACTCCATCGACAGCGCGTCGATGGAGGTGGGGCTGCGCGGCGGGACGATCGCCGGCGCGATCGGGCAGAGCGCGATGACCCAGCGGTTCCGCGCCATGCAGGATGCGCTGGCGCAGGCGACGGCGGCCCCGACCGCCTGGGCGATCTCCTTCACCGCCGACGGCCCGCAGCCGCCCGCCGGCGGCGTGACGGCGCGCAACGAGGCCGCAGCGATCCCCCAATCGACAGCCACCCCCGAATTGAAGCCAGCGGCCGGCGCCGGGCCGCTCGCCTCGGCCTCCGGTCCTGCAGGTCCCTCGCGATCAGCCGGGCGGGGGCCGCTCGTTGGGACCGCCATCCTCATCGTGGCCGGGGTGTCGCTTGGCCTCTGGTGGCTCGCCCGCGGCCGTCCCCTCCGCCTCTCGCCGGGCGCCGCGCCTGCTCCGTCCAATGCCCCGCGGCTGCCGTCGGCGGCCCTGCTGGTCGACCAGCTGATCTGGCGGGCGTTCGAGCGGCGGGGCTACCAGCTCGTGCAGGAGACGGAGCTCGCCCAGCCGTCGCCGGCAACGCTGCGGGTGATGGCCAAGGACGGCGCCAAGGCGGCATTGCTGTTCGCCGGGCAAGGGACCTTCTTTGAGAAGCAGACGGTCGAGCGGTTCGTCCGGACCATGGAGGGCGCCGAGGCCCAGCAGGGCTTCCTCGCCGCGGCAGGGTCATTCACCGTGCCCGCGCAGCGCCTGGCTGAGCAGCACCAGATCACGCTGATCGGCCGCGAGCAGCTGACCGAGCTGCTGAGCCTGGGGGCGGGCAGCGAGTACTTCGCGAAACAGATCGAGCAGAGCCACGCGCGCCTGGAGGAGGCCAAGGAGACGCTTCGCCAGTACGCCGGGGAGCTGGAGACCCTGCGCCGCCAGCGCAACGAAGCCAGCTGGTACCTCGGGGAAGAGCGCGCGCAGGCCGCCAAGCTCGAGGCTCAGCTGAACGACGTGGGCCAGCAGATCCGCCGGCATGAGGCGGAGCTGCGCCAGTGGGAGCAGGAGGCCGCGACCTTGCGCCGCCGGTGGGAAGAGAGCCAGTGGTATCTCGGAGAATCCGTGGCGCGCGTGCGCCACCTGGAGACCCAGCTCGGGGCGCTCCAGGAGGCGGCGAAGCGCGCCGAGACCGCCGAGCAGGAGCGGCAGGCGCTGCAGGGGGATCTCGCCAAGGAGCGGGCGCGGAGCGAGGCCGTGGAGGAACAGCTGGGATCCCTGCAGCGGAACCTCGAGGAGTCGGCGAAACGGGAACTGGCGCTGCAGATGGCCTTGGAGCAGCTCAAGCAGGAGATGCGCGTGCTGCAGACGTCCGGGGACCGCCGGGTCCAGGCGCGGGCAAACATCCCCCAGGCGCTCGTTGAGCTGTTCAACGGCCGGAACAGCCCGGTCTTCTCGGGCGCGCCGCGCGATGTGAGCAGCATCGGGCTGGGGCTTGAAACCGAGCAGGAGCTGCCTGCCGGCTCCCCGCTTCGGGTGCGGCTGACGCTTCCGGGCCGCGACCCCATCGAGTCGAAGGGACGGATCGTCTGGCAGCAGGCGTCTGGGCGCCCGCGCCGCTACCGAAGCGGCTGCCGGCTGCTGCGCGTGCCCGCGGCCACGCGGGCGCTCATCGGGAAGGCGCTGCAGGAGATCCCGACCTAATGCAGGAACGCCGAGCCGCCATTCGAATCTCCCGCCGATGCCGCACGCAGTACTGCTCCTCCGAAGACCTCGTGCCTCGGGACGGCAAGATGACGTCTCTGAGCGAGCAGGGAATCGGCTTGCTGGTGCAGGAGGCCCATCGGGCCGGCGAGCTGTTGAGCGTGGGGTTTTCGCTCCCGGGAGAGCGGGAAGCGCTCACCGCGACGGGGGTGGTCCGGTGGTCCGGGCCGCCTCGGGACGGCCGCTGGCACCCGGTCGGGTTGAACTGGCTGCAGCTTGAGGAGTCGGTCCGGAACCGCCTCCAGCAGTTCCTCGATGGCGCCGCGGCCGAGACCGCCCCGCCCCCCGCCGCGGCGAAGCGGCGGCGCAGCCTGGCCGTGCCGGCCGCCGCAGCGCTCCTGGCCCTCGGCGCGGTCCTCATTGGGTGGTGGACGCTGTCGGTGCGCCGGGAGAACCGCCAGCTGCAGGGCGCGGTTGAGCTGCGCGACCAGGTCATCGACGAGCTGGGGACGCAGGGCACCCAGCTCGTCGCGGAGCTGGGGGAGGCCAGGGCGCATCTCATGGAGACCGCCGCCGAAGTGGCTCGGCTGGACCAGCAGGCCCAGGCGTTCGGCACGGCGATGGAGCGCATGGACGGCGAGCTGGCCGCCTTTCAGGCGTCGTACGCGGCGGTGCGGGAAGAGCGCGATGCCCTCATCAAGCAGGTGCTGGATCTTGAGCAGGCGAGGACCTCGATGCTGAAGCGGTTCTCATCCGTCGATGAGCTGCGGCTGGCGATCCGGGAGGCGATCGATGCCCGGAAACAGGCCCGGCAGGCGGTGTGGTTCTCGCGGCTCGCCGCCAGGCGGACGGCCTTCGACCAGCAGCTCGCGGACGGCAACCGCGGCTACCTCATCCGCGACGGCCAGCCGACGCTCGGCGCCGGCGGCGCGATGTCAATCCGCGTCCACGAGCCCGAGCCGCTCCCCTGATCCTCCCCGCGTGAGCCTGCCTCAGGCCCCCGTCCGCCGCTCCTTCACGTAGAGGCTCCGGTCGAACTGCTTGGCATAGGCCTTCAGCTCCGCCCCGATCTTGGCGATCTGCCCGGGGTGCGTCACCTTGCCCCCCTCGTTCGTCACCACCGCGATGGAGATCGAGAGCGGCGGGACCTTCACCTGCTGCCCCTTGCGGTCCGTGTGCAGCAGGTGGCCGCGGGCGCGGTCCTCCGCATCGTAGAGCTGCGGGACCATCGCGTCGAACGCCTGGATGACGGCCTCGCAGAGCGCATCGACGCGGTCCCTGGTCGTGACCGCGATGAAATCGTCCCCGCCGATGTGGCCGACGAAATCGCCGGGGGCGCCCTGCGCCTTCACCGCCTTGAGGAGGATCTCCGCCGTCCGCTGGATGACCTCATCCCCGCGCTTGAACCCGTAGTGGTCGTTGAACGCCTTGAAGCGGTCGAGGTCGAGATAGCAGACGGCGTACGCGCCGCCTGAGGCGATGCGCCGCTCCAGCTCCCGCTGGATGGAGACGTTGCCCGGCAGCCGGGTCAGCGGGTTGGCCTCAAGGTCCGTGATGGTGCGCCGCAGCACCATCCGCACGCGCGCGAGCAGCTCCGCCGGCTCGAACGGTTTGATGAGATAGTCGTCGGCGCCGGCATCGATCCCATCCACTTTGTCCTGCAGCTCGCTCTTCCCGGTGAGCATGATGATGGGCACATGGCGCAGCAGGGTGTCCTGCTTGAGCTGGCGGCACACCTCCGGGCCCGTCACCTGCGGCATCATGTAGTCCAGGATGAGCAGGTCCGGCGGGCGGCGGCGGATGGCGTCGAGCGCCGCAGCGCCGTCCTCGGCTTCCGTGACGGAAAACCCGGCCGGCTCGAGCACGGACCGGAGGATGTCCCGGAGATCCGGGTCATCATCCGCCACGAGGATCTGTTTCACTGGCTGCTGCGGCATCAGTTACTCTGCCGGCAGGGTGACGGAGAACGTGCTGCCCTTGCCCCGCTCGGACGCCACTGCGACGCGGCCCTGGTGCGCTTCCACGATGCGCTTGACGAGGGCCAGGCCGAGGCCCGTCCCCCGCACCTGCTGGTTGATGGGGTCGTTGGCGCGGTAGAACTCCTGGAACAGCTTCTCCAGATCCTCCGGGCCGATGCCGCAGCCGGTGTCGCTCACCGTCGCGAGGATCGACGGGCCCTCCCGCTTCAGCCCCATGCGGATGGCGCCTTTCTCCGGCGTGTACTTGATGGCGTTGGACAGCAGGTTGATGAAGACCCGCGGCAGGTGCTGCGGGTCGCCCACCAGCGCCGTGACCCCGTCGCGGTCGACGGTGTACCGGATGCGCTTGGCCTGCAGCTGCGGCTGGATGACGTCGTGGACGGCGCTCAGGAACTCCTCGATCGGGATCGCGCGCCGCTCCATCGTGACGCGCCCGGACTCGATGCGGGCGATGTCGAGGAGGTTGGTGATGAGCTGGGTCAGCAGGTCGGCGTGCTTCTCGATCTTGGCGATGCGCTCGCCCTGGAGCTTGGCCAGCGCGCCGAACTGGCCGCTGCAAAGCAGCGACGCATAGCCCTTGATGGCGGCCAGCGGCGTGCGCAGCTCGTGCGAGACGGAGGAGACGAAGTCGCTTTTGGCCTTGTTCAGCCGGACCAGCTCCGCATTCGCCTCGGCCAGCTCCCGGGTCCGCTCCTGCACCTTGCGCTCCAGCTCCCGGCGCGACGCCCACGTCTCTTCGTACAGCGCGGAGTTCTCCACGGCGATCGCCAAGCGGTTGGTCAGGATCGCGACGAGCTCCTCGTCGGCCTTCGAGGTGGCCGCGCCGGCGCTCGCGCGGCCCAAGACGAGGAAGCCCGCGGGTCCGGAATGGGGCAGGATGCCCGCGATGACGGCGCCCGGGACCTGGAGCAGGTCCAGCAGCCGCTGCTGCGCCGGGTCGAGCGACGCGATGGCCCGCAGGATCTGGGGGGCGGGGTTCGTCAAGACACGCTTCAGCAGCCCGCTGGCCTGCAGGTGCGCCTTGAGCGCCTCGGCGTCAGTCTCGCTCACGCCGATGAGGGAGCACCACTGGATGGCGTCCAGGGAACCGCACATCCCGATGGCGCCCTTGGAGAAGCCGAAATTGGAGACCACCGCAGCGTCCAGCTTGCTGTACACCTCGTCGGGACGGAGGCTCACTTCAAGCTGCCGCCCAAGCTGGTGCAGCGACATCAGGGACGCCAGCCGCCGGTCCAGCTCCTCCTGGGTGCGATGGAGCTCCAGGTCCGTGCGGATGATCAGCTTGGTCTGCTGGTCGAGCTGGTCGTAGGCGGCCTGCAGCCGGCGAAGCTCCCCGAGCTTCCGCCGCGCCGCCTCCGCCTTGAAGGCAAGATACCCGAGCACCCCGAGCAGCGTCAGGGTCATGCCGGCGGCGTGAGGCGGCAAGTTGGCGCCCAACGCCAGCAGCAGCACCGCCAGCACGCCGATCGTGAACACGATGTAGATCAGATATGGCGCCATCTTTAGACCCCAATCGCCGCCACCAGCACCGAGCCGGTCTGGGTGGCGATCGGCTGCCCCGTCAGCCCATCAGCGGACAGGCCCGCGTCGAACGGCGCCTGCTCCGCGTAGGTGTAGCAGCCGGCGAGAGGGACCGACGGCCCCACGGCGCCTCGGATGCGCTCGATCTCCATCGCCGCGTGATGCGGGCCCAGGAGCGCCCGGCGGACCGCCGAGTCGAACACGAGGACGCAGGCGATCCGGTTCAGCGGCCGGATGGCCTGCCGCGCCGCACGCTGAGCCGCCTCCAGCGCCAGCTCCCGGCTGCCGATCATGAGCTGCAGCCAGGCGCCTTCCCGCATCTCGCCGTTGCAGGCGAGGCTGCCGTCGTCCCCGAACGACACGACGTTTCGGAGCAGCCATTGGTTCGCCGACTCGCCCTGAATCCCGAGGGGATAGGCGATCCCCTGCCGGTTCAGCCCCTCCTCCCGCATCCGCCGGACGACGTCCACCCCGAAGTACTCTTCGTACACGGAGGCGGCGGGTTTGCGGTCGAGCGTCAGGAGGACGTTGGCGCTGGCGCGGGTGATGCGGCGCGGTTTGCTGATGGGGGCGAAGCCGTGCTCCAGGCCCACGCCGAGCCTCGCCGAGCCGCCGAGCAGCACCCCCACCACCGAGCGGCTGGCGACCTCCCCATGGCAGTACTGATAGGTTTCGGCAAACCGCAGGTCATCGCCCGCCATCCCGCCGGCGATCAGGAAGCTCGTGCCGAGCACTTCCTGCAGCCCCCGGACCACCTCCGCGTAGCCGGTGACCATCCCATCCCCCAACAGCAGCAGCCCCGCCCGCGGACTTCCCCGAAACGCCTGCAGCGCGGTGAACGCGGCCCGCTGTCCGGCCACGCGGGGCGCCCGATCCGCGTCCCGTCCCATCCCGACCCCGCAGGCGAGCCCGTCGATGGCCAACAGGACCACCACGCAGCTATGGCTGGCCGGTCCCTCGGCGGTGATCTCGCCGGCCGTACTTTCGCCGGCGAGCGGGAGCTCGCCCAGCACCGACCGGACCCCCTGGAGCAGCGCGCGCTGGTCGAACCAAGACGAGCCGAAGACCAGCGCCAGCTGCGGGGGGGCGAATGGCAAGAGCCGCTCCAAGGCCCGGGAGGCCGCTTCCGTGCCGGCCTGCGCCGCCTGCCGGTTTGCGCTCCATCCGACGGTTGCCGCAACCACTTGAGCCGCCATATCCTGAGTATATCTGATATCTGTTGATTTCGGCTAATAGCGGTTACGGAAAACTAAGGGGGGAGGAGAGCCGGGACTTCTTGCCGCTCAGCGACTCGGGCGCAGCGCGTGGTGCTCTTGCGAGTGGCTTTGCCGCTTGTAGGCATACAGCGAGCGGTCGGCGGCGTCCAGCACCGCCTGGGGGCTGTCCGTGGGCGGCTGCGCGCGGCTCATGCCCACGCTGAGGCTGACGGCGGGCGCCGCCATGTCGGGGACGCGGATGCGCAGCTGCCGCAGCTTCTCGGCGACCAGCGCCGCCTGGTCGGGGCCGGTTTCCGGAAGGGCGATGACGAACTCATCCCCGCCGAGGCGAGCGAGGATGTCGGATTGCCGCAGGAGCGCCTGGAGTTCCCTGGCCACTTGCTGCAGGACCAGGTCGCCGGCGAGATGCCCCAGCCGGTCGTTCACCTGCTTGAAGCCGTTGACGTCCACCATGAGGCACGCCAGCGGCCGGCGGTACCGCTTGGCCCGGTCGCACTCCCACGCCATCCGGTTCAGGAAGAACCGGCGGTTGTAGAGCCCGGTCAGCTCATCCGTGATGGCCATCTGCCGCAGCCGCTGTGAGGCGCGCCGCAGGGCCGCGGTCCGCCGGGCGACCGCCCGCTGCAGGATCCACGTCCGGGCCGCCAGGATCCAAACGACGGTTGTGATGCCAAGGCCCGCGATGGCGCTCAAGGCCAGGAGCAGGACGTTGAGCCACGAGAGCGTCTTGACGACGCCCGTCTTGCCGGGCTGCATCTGGATGGTCCACCGCGCCGCGTCCACCCTCAGCGAATGCTCCACGACGAGCGCGCGGGCGCCCTCCCCGTCGGCCTGCCAGTCGCCGGACCGATGGAGGAGCGTTTTGCCGTCGAGCACCTGCACCGGGTAGTGCTGCGGCAGGCCGGAGGAGAAGAAATCGTTCAGGAGCGGCTTCACCTCGAAGACGCCGAAGACCGCCCCCTGCCGGATGGGACCGGCCTGCGACGGCTCGAACATGATGAGCAGCGGGTCAGCCGGGGACGGGGAGACGCTGAACGTCGAGGGCACGCGCCAGACGCCGCGCAGGCGCGTGCGCTGGACGATGGCGCTGTTCACCTCGTTGAGCGCCTGAGCGGACAGGCGCGGGGCCGCCCACCAGACGGGCGGCTGGCCGCGCTGGACCAGGCCCGCGCCGATGAGGTGGCGGGTGTGCTGCACCGCGCTGGCCCCCATGGCACTCAGGGCCGCCGGCGCGAGGTCCGGCTGCCGCTTCAGGGTGTCCCGGAGGAAGGTGAGCGTCCCGCGGCGGCTCTCGAGCCGCCGCACGAGCTCGTTGCCGGTCTGGACGATGACGGTCCGGGTGTCCTGCTGGACCGCCTGGCGGCCGTGCCAACGGGTGACGCCCACCAGCCCAAGCAGCACGACGCTTGTCAGGAGCGTCGCGACAGCCGCCAGGAGGATCCGGCGGTGCTTCCGCCTGGTGCCGAAGCGTCCCATACGCTCATTCTAGACCTGGCGGCAAGGGCAGACAAACAAAAACGCCCCGCCGATCGGCGGGGCGCGCCTTCCGGTATCAGATACCAGGCTGGTATCTGATACCGGACGTCAGAAGCCGGGGACCGATGTGCAGCCGGTGGGCGGTTTGCTTTTCTTGACCTTCTCCATGAGCGCCTGCGCGTCCTTCAGCGCCTGGGACTCCGCGGCCTCTTTCGTGGCGCCCTGGGCCTTGACGACCCATGCCCCCGGGTCGGTGTTGTCGATGGTCGTGTAGTAGGTCGTCCCCAAGCGGTAGGTTACGATGTGGACCGGCCAGCCGGCGAGCTGGGTCTTCCGCTCGGAGTAGTCCTCGGGTTTCGGCATCACGGCTTTTCCACTGGGGCCGCGACGAGGTTGCCCCACTCAGTCCAGCTGCCGTCGTAGTTCTTGACGTTCGAGTAGCCGAGGAGGTGCTTCAGGACGAACCAGGTGTGGCTGGAGCGCTCGCCGATGCGGCAGTACGCGATGACGGGTTGCTTGCCGGTGATGCCCGCCCCGCCGTAGAGCGCGCGCAGCTCCTCCACGCCCTTGAAGGTCCCGTCGTCGTTGCAGGCCTTGGCCCACGGGATGTTCGCAGCACCCGGGACGTGCCCGCCCCGCTGGCACGTTTCCGGAAGGCCCGGAGGCGCCAGGATCTCGCCGGAGAACTCCTGCGGGCTGCGCACATCCACCAGTTGGGCGGCGCGCGCGGAGGAGGCCTTCATCACCTCGGGGAGAAAGGCCCGGATGGAGGTGTCGGGTTCCTGGGCCTTGTACGACGCCCGGGCGGGCTTCGGTACCTCGGTGGTCAGCTCGCGGCCCTCGGCAATCCATTTCTTCCGGCCGCCGTCCATGAGCCGGACGTCCTTGTGGCCGTACACCTTGAGCTGCCAGAACGCCCAGGCGGCGAACCAGTTGTTGTTGTCGCCGTAGAGGATGACCGGGGTGGCGGTGCCGATGCCCGACTCGGCCATCAGCTGCTCGAACTTGGCTTTGGGGATGATGTCGCGGCGCAGGGTGTCGCAGAGCTGCGTGTCCCACGCCCAGCCCACCGCGTTGGGGACATGGCCCTCGCCGTAGGCCTTCGTGTCCACGTCCACCTCCACGATGCGGATCGCCGGATCACTGAGGTGCTGGGCCACCCAGTCCGTGGAGACGAGCACTGCGGACTTGGTGGTCGCCTGAGATGTTTGGGTCGCCATAGCGCCTCCTTTGGGTTCGTTCCGGGGAACGAAGGCCATTGTATCGACGGTGACCGAGGCTGTCAAGGGAAACTCCGCCGCAGGCTAGCCGCCCTGAAGAGCGGCGCCGGTTTCGTAGGCGTGCCAGAGGGCGGCCAGCATGAGCATCTCGGTGAAGAGGTATGGCCTGAAGTACCAAGCACCCCGCGCGAGGAGGAGGCCGTCCAGCGCCAGCAACGCCTGTCCGAGGGCCAGGCCGAGCAAGGCGATCCGGATGGGGCGCAGGGGGATTTTACGGAAGAGCAGGACGCACACCGTGAGGAATCCCGCGACGAACAGGCCGTGCGCCGCGGCCAGCACCACCCGCCAGGCCGGGCTCAGGCGGAGGCTCCACCCGACCACGCGGTCCGGCATCGCCTCGACATCGGCGAACAGGATGACAGCGCCATAGACGAGAAGGAAGGGAGCCAGCCACCGGAGCAGCCGCTTCGAGGACATCGCCGGGTGGCGCACGAGCTGGTCGACCGCAAAGGCGCTCTGGAGCGGCAGCGCCAGCGAGGTGGCGAACCAGCAGTAGCGCCACCCCCAGACGCGCTCCGGGCTCTGGGCGGTCGCGAAGAGCGCCAGGGTGACGTACCGGCTGACGACGAAGAGGGCGCTGGCCGCCAGCAGCCCCTTCAGCCATGGCGGCGAGACGCGCCGGAACGCGCTCGCCGTCAACAGCGCGGCCCCGCTCGCCAGCCCCAGCAAGAAGAGGTACGCGCCCGCCAGCGGCGCCATCGGGCGGGCTAGCGCCCCGTCTGCCCGGCCGCCTCCCGCGCCGGCCGGAGCGCCGTCGCCGCGGCGTAGCCCCCGAACAGCGCGACGGTGTACACGAGGTCGCCGAGCAGTGTGGCGCGGAAGAAGGGGATCCCCGCCGCGTAGCACGCCCAGAGGCCGGCGGCCGTCGGCGGATAGAGGCGCTCGAGGACCCACACCCCGAAGTTCGAGATGAGGAAGAAGAGCAGGGAACCGGCCAGGGCGCCCCCGAGGATCCGCGCCGCGCTCAGGCGGCGCCGGAGCCACCACCCCAGCATGCCGGTCAGGGCGAACGCCCCCCAGGTGAAGGGGATCGTCCGGTGCCAGCCGATGAGGAGGTCGCTCAACGCGACGATGGCCAGCGGGAGGATGATGCTCCACCTTTTAGAGAGGTAGGTCCCGCCGAAGAGCGCGATGGCCATGACCGGCGTCGCGTTCCAGGGGTGGGGGACGAGCCGGGCCACGATGCCCAGCAGGATGAGACCCAGGACCAGCCACGGGCGCGATTGGCGCATGCGCTCCTCCTTTTGCAATGTGTCAGTGTGGGCTATTCTAGCCTCCGCCACCCCGCCTGTAAAGCCTAGAACCGGTTTCATAAATCCGCGCGAACCGCGTTGCGCGCGCCAGCCGGCCAGCTGCAAGGAACGACGACGAAGCTGTACCCCCTGTGGTACTGCGAGGAGGAGTGACGCCGCAGCGGGCCGGCTGCCGCCGCAACCCCTCGGCATCTCATGGGCTGGGCCGATCGGCGTCGGCCCAACCGGTTCTACCACTCGATGCGCACCCCTCCGAAGAAGCCGATCGGCGGCATCGGGGCTTCGCCCGCGCCGAGCAGGGTGACGCTGTTGCTGGACTGGTACGTGACGTACTCCTCGTTGGTGAGGTTCTCGATGCGGCAGTAGATGTTCGCGCGGGGGCCCTGCTCGCCGAGGAGCCCCTGCGGCACGTCGTACTGCGCCACGAGGTTCACCACCCCGTAGTTGTCGGCGGCCGGGAGGATGTTGCCGAAGTCGTTGATGCGCACGAGATCGTGCACGAGGCGCCAATCCAGGTCAATCCAGAGGCCCTGCGCCGGCGACACGCCGAGGCTCGTATGCAGGGTGTGCTCAGGGCTCCCCGGGATGGTGTTCGCGTTGAACTGGCCCTTGCGGAACTCGGCGTCCACGAAGGTGTACGCCGCCGAGGCCCGCGCCCGGCCCTCGAGCGGCTGGGCCCTGGCGCTCAGCTCGCAGCCGAACCGGCGGGTGTCGTAGTTCTGGTTCGTGAAGGCGGCGTTGTTGTAGAGGATTTCATCCTTGATCCGGATGTAGAAGCCGGTGGCGCTCGCCTCGACCCCATGCGCGGCGCCCTTGACGCCGAGCTCATAGGTATCCGCCTGCTGGGGCTGCAGGTCGGCGTTGCTGCGGGCGATGGTGCTGACCCGCGAGGAGAAATCGTCCACGTTCGGCGCCTTGAACGGGCGGCTGAACGACCCGAAGACGCGCAGCCGCTCCGGCACCAGGACGACGGCGGCGCCGAGCTTGGGGCTCCAGCCTTCAAAGCGCAGCGTCCCGTTGTAGTCAGGAAAACTCAGGGACGCGGCGTAGCGCGACTTGTCAAACCGCAGCCCGCCGACCAGCGTGAGGCGTTCCCCGAACGTCAGCGTCTCTTCGAGGAAGAGCCCGTAGCCGTCCCGGGTGGTCTCGCTGTCCGCTCCGGCCCCCGGGTCGCCGGTCGTGGCCTTGTCCTCGCCCAGCTCGATGCCGCTGACGAGCAGATGGCTCGCGGCATCGCCCACCCACTCGTGGTTGCTGCGCAGGCTCACCCCGCGCGAGGGGGTGACCGTGAACGAGTTGAAGTTGATGGAGTCCTCCGAGGTCTGGACCCGGCGGGACCAGAAGCCGGACAGCACCCCGGAGAGGCCGTCGACCGGACCCAGCGTGGTGTCGAGGGAGACCTGGTCCGTCTCGGTCGTGTTGAACCCGTGGAACGCGTTCGTCTGCTCCGTCCGCTGCTCCACCTGCGCCAGCGTCAACAGGCCGGGGAACGCGGTGGTGTCGTCGCTGTGCGCGACGTGGAGGTCGGTGACGAGGCCCGGCAGCCAGTCGACGCCCGTGTTGGAGCGGATCGTGGTGTTGCGCGACCAGCTGGACTCGCGCTCGTTGTCAACCAGCCTGCGGGAGTAGTGCGCGCCGTAGCGCACCCGCTCCACGCGCCCCTGGACGCTGGTGAAATACCGCTCCCAGCCATGGGAGCCGGCCTCGGCGCCGGCCTCCGAGCGGATGGGGCGCTCCCCGCCCTCCTTGGTGATGATGTTGATGACGCCGGCGAGCGCCCCCTCGCCGTAGACCGATCCGCCGCCGCCCCGGATGACCTCGATGCGCTCGATCTGCTCCACGGGGATGGACTGCCAGTGGACCTCGTCCCCCGTGAGGCGGTTCTGGCGGATGCCGTCAATCAGGACGAGGACGTTCGTGCGGGAGCTGTTGACGATCCCCCGCAGGTTCAGCGTGGCGTTGGACGCCAGCCCGTACCCCTGCTGGTCGGAGAACGTCACGCCTTCCAGGGGAAGGAGCAGCTGCTGCACGGTCAGCGCCTTCGAGCGGCGGATCTCCTCAGCCGTGATCACGCTGACGTTGGCCGGCAGGCGCTCGGCGTCGAGCGATTGGCGGGGCATCCGGCGGGGGGAGAGGAGCCCGCCGCCTTCCGTGGAGGGGGAGGCGGTCCAGCCGGGAGCGGGGAGCCCGCCGATCACCAGCCCGACGGCGCAGACGACCGCCCCCGCATTCCGCTTCCGCATCTTCCGCGACATCCCATCCTCCTTGCCCCAAGCGCCGTGGGGCATTGCGGAGCGGGCCGAGGGGATAAAAAAATCCCTGACGGATCGTCAGGGAAAGTCCCGGTTGCCTTCACCCTGGCCTGGCTCCACGAGCTGCAGTGAAGTCCCCGCCTAGCGGGGCTGTTCGAGGGGCAGGTCTTCTGGCTCCCCCACCTCCCTTGCGCCTTCCCACCCCATCATGCTGGCTGGGGCAGTGGCCCTTGCAAGGGCAACGACCTGGGGGTTACAGCGGCGGGTCCGCGCCTGAGTTGCACAGGCTTCCCTTGACCCTTCGAACGTCCAATTGTGGAGTCACCCTACACCCAGCGGGGGCAGGGTGTCAAGTACAAATGAGGAGACCGTTTCCCTTTCCCTATCGGCCAACGCTGGGAAAAGGGAAATGGTCCCGGACTATTGCTGTCCCATACAGATGGGGCAGTCGGTCGAAAAGCGCAGGTAGCGGTCCTGCACCTTCGGCGTCCAGAAGGTGAGCGCCTCGCCGACGCCGGCCAGGGTTCGCCGCACGCCTTGCTCCACGCCTTTCCCGATGCCGACCAGCACGTTGCCGCCGGCCTTCGCTTCCTGCGCCGGCTGGCGGATCAGCTCGGTCCATCCGAAGAAGGCGTTGGCGACCCCGCGGCCCAGCGTCGAGGCGGCCTTCGCCGGATAGGTGGGGGAGGCTTCGTTGGCGTGCGCGCAGATGGGACAGGTGGTGCGGGGCACCTCGTCCGCGAGGGCGGCCCCCGGCCCGAGGAGCCAGGCCGCGAGCCCGCTGCAAAGGATGATCCAAGACCGTGACGGACGTGAACGCATGGCACTCCTAACACACAAGCCCTTGCAGGGCTGCAAGGGCTTGGTGTGAAATGAGAGGAAGAAGCAAATGGAGGTAAACGACTTACGCGG
Organism: Candidatus Omnitrophota bacterium; assembly: GCA_016180575.1. GTDB lineage: Bacteria > Omnitrophota > Gorgyraeia > Aquiviventales > Aquiviventaceae > JACPAY01. Next base: position 26,708 of record JACPAY010000012.1, read on the forward strand.
TCTCGCCGCCTCCCCAGACGTCCGTGCCGCCTTCGGGCAACGGGATGTCGAGCTGCGGGATCGGGAACGTCACGAGGTGGACGATGCCGCCCACCGTCTGGCCCACCGCGTTCCACACCCCCCGGCCGATCCCGACAAACACATTCTCGCCCGCCTGGCTGGCCTGCATCGGGGTCCGGAAGAGGGAGGTCCACCCGAGCAGCGTGTTTTTCAGCCCGTACTTCAGCTTCGCGACCGACTTATCGCCGTAGGTCATTTCGCTCGCCCACGGGCTCGCGGCCGAAGCGGTCAGGGGGGCGGCCAACAACGCCACGCCTAACACCATCCACCCGATTCGCTTCCCCATTCCCACCTCCTATGGTTGGGGCGAGTCTAGCACGGCCCCCCTGCCTTTGCAAGCACGTTTTTTTATGATAGCATTACAGCATGTCGGAACACGCCAACGGCCTCGTGCAGATGGAGGTGAGCAAGATCCGCATCGACGAGCGCCGGGGGGAGCAGGTCGTGGTGCTGAAGGAGCGGGGCGGCAACCGGTTCCTGCCGATCATCATCGGCATCTCCGAGATCACCGCCATCAAGATGAAGATCAGCGGCATCCAGCCGCCGCGGCCGCTGACGCACGACCTGTTCAAGGACACGATCGCGCAGCTGGGCGCTCGGCTTGAGCGCATCGTCATCACGAAGCTGGAGTTCAACACGTTCTTCGCGAAGCTGATCCTGCGGACGAGGGAAGGGGAAAGCCGCGAGGTGGACGCCCGCCCCTCCGACAGCATCGCCGTCGCCCTCCGCCTCGACGCGCCCATCTTCGTCGCCGAAGAGGTCCTGAACCAGGTCGCCTCGAGTTACGGGCTCTGATGCGGCGGTGCTACCTGGTGCGCCACGCCCAGACGGCGTGGAACGGCGAGAACCGGATCCAGGGCCACTCCGACATCCCGCTCAGCCCCCTGGGACAGCAGCAGGCCGAGCGGCTGAGCCGGTGGTTCGCCTCGCGGCACCTTTGCGGCATCTTCACGAGCAACCTCCAGCGCAGCCGACAGACCGCCCACGCCATCGCCGCGGGCCTGCCTGCCGCGCCGATGACAAGTGGCACCATGCATGGCGCGGCGCAGGCAGGCAACGGCTCTCACAGGATTGAGCCGGTCATCGAGCCGCACCTGGCCGAGATCCATCTGGGGGCGTGGGAAGGGCTCACCCCGGTGGAGGTTGACGCGCGCTTTGCCAACGCGTATCAGCAGTGGCGGGTGCGCCCGTCGTCCGTGGTGATCCCGGGCGGCGAGCCGCTCGGGGCGTTCCGGGAGCGGGTGCGGGAGGCGCTTTCGCGGATCCTGGATGGGTTGGGGGAGGGCGAGTACGTCCTGGTCTCTCACGGGGGGGTCATCGCCGCGCTGCTCGCCGACCTGCTGAGCGCGGATTACGACCTGCTCATGCGCCGCCTGCGGCTCGACAACGCCGGCGTCACGGCGGTGGAGTTCGGCGAGCGCCCGCACGTCCTCTGGATCAACGCGACCGCCCACCTCGACGCGCTCGCCCCGGCCGAGGAGGCCGGCGGCTGGTGGTGAGGCGAGCCTTCCGTCCGCTTCGCCGGCGCGTGGCGCCCTTGCGCGCGGCGGCTTTCTTGGCCCGCGGCGGCGGGCTGATCGGCTGCCCGAACGCGCCGACCTTGGGTTTGACGAGGGCGGCGAAGTCCGCGTAGCGCATCGTGACGGTGTCCGCGTGCGTGCCCGCGTTGAAGACGATCGTCTCCGACTTGCTCAAGCCCCCCTCCGCCGCCACCGGCACCCCGTAGAGGTTGCCGAACGGCGACATGGCGCCCACCTCGACGTCCGGGAAGTGCGCTCTTATGTCGGCCTCCTTCGCGATCGTCAGGGTCTTCGCGCCCAGCAGCGCCTTGAGCCGCTTGAGGTCGATCAGCTGGACCGCCGGCAGGACCGCAAGGGCCGCCCCGCGGTCCGTCTTGACGAGCACGCACTTCGCCAGCTGCCGCCCGGGCACGTGCTGGGCCGCCGCAATCTCCTGCGCCGTATAGACGACGGCATGCCTCCCGGCGGTGTACTTGATGCGGGCCCCATCCAGAAATGCCTTCAGCTTGTCCGAGATCGCCATGCCCCCTCCTTTTTCGGTATCAGATACCTGCAGGTATCTGATACCGATACTAGCTCAACGCCTTGCGCTTGACAACCGCAAATTGGGCGGGATTTCTTTGACGCTCCGCGCCGCAGCCAGGTACAATTGAAAGGCTATGAGAGTCTTTTGGGTGCTGTTTTGGGTGCTGGCCGTGGCGGCCCTGTTCGCCATCGCGATCGCCCTGACGGGGGGGTTCGCGCTCCCCGATCGCCTGACGGCGGTGTTTTTTCAGGTCCAGCCCTGGCTGCCCATCACCTTCGAACTCGAGCACTTCCTGGTGGTGCTGGTCGTGGCCAGCCTCCTCCTGGCGGCGCTCGGCTTCGCGGTGAGCGGGGCGGTCGTTTCCCGGCTGCTGCTCAGGCAGAGCCGCAAGCTCGGCGAGGTCGCCGCGGCCCGGCGGGAGGGCGAGCGCACCCAGGAGCTGCACCTGCAGCAGTACGACCAGCTGGGCTCGCTGGGCCAGATCCTCAGCGGGCAGCTCGATAAACGGGCGCTGGCGCAGCACATCGTCGAGGCGGCCAGCCGGTTCACCAGCCTTCCCCAATCCAGCAGCCTCGCCAGCCTCTGGATCCTCCATTTCGAGACGGACACCTTCCGGTTTGAGCGGGGCTTCTACTGCGACGAGGCGCTCTTCACGAAGACGGTGTTCGAGCTGAACGAGCCGCCCTTCGCGCAGCTGGTCTCCACGCAGCAGCCCTGGATCACCGTCGAGGCGGGGGTGTGGAAGCCGCTGGTGAAGGCCGAGAAGGCCGACCGCCTGGGGGCGGCGACCGGCCTGATGCTCATCCCGCTCATCATCGAGAACAGCGTCCTGGGGGTGCTCGCGGTGTTCTGCCACCCGGAGGTCGTCAAGGCAGCCGGGAGGCACTCCGCCTTCTACGCGGCGGTGTGGGCGGAGCTGACGCTGGCGCTGGCGATCGCCGTGCAGGGCGAGGTGGCCATCCTGGACCGGCTGACCGGGGTGCACAACCGGGAGTACTTCATGAAGCGGCTCATCCAGGAGATCGAGCGCGCCGACCGCTACCACCTGCCGCTCTCGCTCCTGATGATCGACATCGACAACTTCAAGCCCGTCAACGACACGCTCGGCCACCAGCAGGGCGACGCGGTGCTCAAGATCATCGCGAAGCTCATCAAGAAGGCGGTCCGGGCGATCGACCTCGTCGGGCGCTACGGCGGCGAGGAGTTCATCGTCATGCTGCCGGAAACCGGCTACGGGGACGAGGCGGGGGCGAGCGGCGGCGCCCTGACGGTCGCGGAGCGCATCCGGAAGGCGGTGGACGAGGAGTTCCGCGGCCTGCAGAAGCCGCTCAACCTGACCATCAGCCTGGGTGCTGCGGCGCGCCGGTTCCCCGAGGACCGCGCGATGGGCCACCAGGACCTCATCCGCCACGCGGACGAGCAGCTCTACCAGGCCAAGACGACGGGCAAGAACAAGGTGTGCCTCTTCCAGCCGGAAAAGCCGCAGCAGGTCTCCTGATGCGATGGCGGCGCTGGCGGCGGCGCGCGTGGCTCGTATGGCTGGCGGTCGGCGGCGGCCTCGTCGCGGCGGGGTATGAGCTGCCCTACGTCAACTGGCAGCCGGTGGTTCCGCCGGTGGATGCGCACCCGCTCATCGTCCGCATGGATGCCAAGGGCGACGGGCGCTTCTGGTCGCCCCGCAGCGGGAACCGCCGCCATCGGGGCGTGGACCTGGCGGCGCCGCTCAACAGCCCGGTGCGCGCCATCCGCAGCGGGACGGTCGCGGAGGTCGGCACCCACCGCGGGCTGGGGCGGTTCATCGAGCTTGAGCACCGCGGGGGACTGCGCAGCCTGTACGCGCACCTGGCCCGCGTGCAGGTCGAGCCCGGGGCGCGGGTCCGGCAGGGCGATGTCATCGGCTTGGTCGGGAAGACGGGCAACGCCCGCCATCGCTGGATCACCCCGCATGTCCACCTGGAGGTGTGGCGGGGGGGCGAGCCCGTCGATCCCGCGACGCTGGGCCTTGAGATGACGGAACCTGATGCGGAGAGCCGGCATGCGCATCGAAGCGGCTGAGGTACCGCGCCTGGTCGAGACCGCCGGCGGGGCCTTTTGCCTTCGCGGCTGGGCCTCCGGCCGCGTGATCGCCGGCGTGAGCGGCCGGTCGCTGGACGGCGCTGCGCTGCTGCAGGCGCTCCGCCCCTCCGCGCGCGCGGTGGAGGCGGAGCAGGTGCATGGGGCGAGCCTCGCGGTGATCGCGCACCCCGCCACCAACTGTGGTGGCGGGGCAGGTCCGGGGCCTGCCGCGCAGATGGTGCCGGGCTGCGACGCGCTGCTGACCCACGCATCCGGGGCCGCGCTGCTTGTGCGCACGGCGGATTGCCTGCCCATCTTCTTCGCGGACCCGCGGCGCGGGGTGGTGGGCCTGGCGCACGCGGGCTGGCGCGGCTTGAGCTCGTCGCTGCCGGCGCGGGTGGTGGCGGCGTTCCGCCACGTCTACCACGTGCCGGCCGAATCGCTGCACGTCGCCATCGGTCCGGCGATCCGGGCCTGCTGCTATGAGGTGGGGCCGGAGTTTGCCGGGCGGTTCGGGCCGTTCGTGCAGGAGCGGGGGGGCCGCCGCACCTGCGATCTGGTCGGGGTCGTGCGCGAGCAGCTGCGGCGCTGCGGGGTCCGTTCGGACCGGGTGGCGGACACGCGGGCCTGCACCGCCTGCGACACGCAGCGGTGGTTCTCCCTCCGGCGGGAGGGGCCGTCGACGGGGCGCCTCGTGTCGCTCATTGCCCTGCGGGGACCGTGATGCACCGCGCGATCGGCTATCTCTCCAAGCGGTTCGTGCAGATCCGGCCGGGGGAAGGGCGCCGGACCGTCCTGACCTTCCTCTACTTCTTCCTCATCATCACCGCCTACTACCTCATCAAGCCGGTCAGCCGCTCGCTCGTTCTGGGGGAGCTCGGCTCGCGCCTGGTGCCGTACGCGGACCTCATCTGCGCCGTGCTGATGGGGCCGGTCGTGACGCTGTTCGCCCGGCTCGTGGACCGCGTGCCAAAATCCACGCTGGTCAGCGGCTCGTTCGGGGCCGTCATCGCCATCCTCCTGGTCTTCTGGAAGCTGCTCGGGTTGCCGGCGCCGTGGGTGGCGGGCGTCTTCTACATCTGGGTGGCCATCTTCTCCGTCCTGGTCGTGACGCTGTTCTGGCTGGTGGCCAACGACCTCTACCGCCCGCGGGAGGCGAAGCGCCTGTTCGGGTTCATCGGATCCGGCGGGATCCTCGGCGGGATCGTCGGCTCCTCGCTCGCCGCGGCCTGGGCCAAGGTCCTGGGGACCGAGAACCTCATCCTCCTCTCGGCGGCGCTCTTGTGCCTCTGCTGGCTGCTCGTCCAGGAGCTGTGGACGCTCACCCCGGAGCGGGCGGCCGAGGAAGAGCGCAGCTCGTCCCACCCGCGGCGGGAGACCTTCCTCTCCAACGTGGGCGGGTTCGTGAAGCTGCTCCTGGAGTCCCGCTACCTGCTGCTCCTCGTGGCGGTCGTGGGCTTGAGCAAGCTCGTGGGCACGCTCGTGTACTACCAGTTCAACCCGTTCATCGAGCGCACCTTCCCGGACCTGGACGCGCGGACCGCCTTCACGGGGGCGTTCTTCGGCGGGATGAACGTCGTGGCGTTCATCATCCAGTTCTTCTTCACGAGCTGGGTCCTCCGACGCTGGGGGATCTTCACGGCGCTCCTGGCGATGCCGCTCGGGCTCCTGCTGGGCACGGCGGGCCTGCTCGTGTTCCCGGCCTTCTGGCTGGCGGCCGGGACCGAGCTGTATGACGGATCGCTGAACTACTCGCTCCACCAGACGACGAAGGAGGTCCTGTACCTTCCCATCGACCGGTCCATCCGCTACAAGGTCAAGCCGTTCATCGACATGGTCGTCTTCCGGTTCGGCAAGGGGATCGCGGCGCTCATCGGCATCGTCCTGCTGGACGGCTTCCACATGGCCCCGCAAGGCCTCAGCTACGTCGCGATCCCGCTGGTGGGGGCCTGGCTGCTGGCGGCGGTGCAGCTGCGCCGGGACTACGTGGTCCGCATCCGCACGATCCTCCAGGCGCGGGCGGCCTCGCGGCATGCCGCCCCGCCGGCCCCCTCCTCGGAGGCGCCGCCGGCTGTCCGGATGGCCGGCACCATCCTGTTTCGCTCGCTCGCCGACGCGCCGTCATCGGGGCGGAAGCTCGCGCTGGTCAACCGCCTCGTCGGCGCATCGGCGCGGTGGTCGGCGGACGCCGCGGCGTTCCTCGCGGAGCTGGCCGCCTACGAGACGCGGGGAGAGCAGCCGGCGGCGGACCGCCTGCGGGTCGCGGAGCTGTTGAGGCGGACCATCAGCGATCCGCGCGAGCCGATGGCCGCCCGCTGCCAGGCGATCCGGCGCCTGGCCGGCCTGCCGGAGCAGGCGACGGTGGACTACCTCTTCGGGATCGCCATGGTCGAGGCCGATGTGGTGCTGCGCCAGGAGGCGCTCTGCGGGCTCGTGCGGCTGCGCCTGCGCGGAGGGGGGACGCTTGAGTTCCTGCCGCAGCCGGTCCGTCGGCAGATTGCGCGGGAGGTCGCCAACTACGAGCGGATCGCCCAGGTCGCGCAGGTCTACCGCCGGCACCACGGCGGGGCCGTGTCGGCGGATGACCCGCTGCTCGGGCTCTTCCGCGCGCTCATGGAGGAGACGGTCGAGCAGGTGTTCCGCCTCCTCGTCCTCCTCTATCGGCCGGATGACATCCAGCTCGTCTACGAGCAGCTCTCCGCCCCGGACGCGTACCTCCGGGCCGACGCGATCGAGCTGCTGGACAACCTCGTGGACCCGCCGATGCGGCGGGTCATCGCGCCCATCCTGGATGAGGACCGGTTCCTCTCCGCGCTGGAGGGGCCGCCGCCTGTCGCCGACCCGGTCCAGACGCACCGGCTGCTGCAGGACGCCATCTGGGACCACAACTGCTGGCTGAGCGTGACGACGCTCTGCGTCGTGGGCCGGCTGCGCCTGCCCGCGATGCGCCCGGAGCTGGAGAAGGCCGCCCACCACACGACGGCGCTCGTCTCGAAGGCGGCGAAGCTCGCCCTGCATTTCTCGGAGCAGCCGTGAGCCTCTGGACCCGCCGGCTGGCGGCCGCCTGCCTCGCCGGTCTCGCCCTCTGCTCGCTCGCCGGCTGCGGCACCTGGCCGCGCCGATGGGGACGGAGCCCATGCTGCATTGAGACAAAGCCCGCCGTGCACCGCACGCCGATCGCGTGGCATCTGTTCGACGTGACGGTCGAAGAGCCGGTGGAGCGGCTCTTCGAGGTCGGGCGCAACAGCCGGCGATGGTTCGGGCTGCCGGTCAGGGCGCTGAACCTCCGCCGCGGCGAGGTGGCGGACAGCGCCTTTTTCACGAACCGCGACCCCGCGGGCCTGACGGCCGACGAGGTGCGACGAGGCCCCAGCCGCCCTGACGACGTCGGCCAGCCGCCCTTCACCGTCACCAAGGCCAAGACGGAAGGGAAGACCCCGGGATTTTTCGTCACCGACGGGCGGGGCGCGCGGTACCTCTTCAAGCTGGACCCTCCGGAAGCGCCCGAGCTGCTCTCCGGCGCAGAGGTCGTGACGAGCAAGCTCCTCCACGCCCTGGGCTACCATGTGCCCAGCTACGAGGCCGCGTTCGTGCGGCCCGAGGAGCTGCGGGTGACGGCGGGGCTGACGGTCAAAGGCCCGCTCGGCCGGCGGCATCCGTTCAGGGAAGAGGAATTGCGGGCGCTCCTCGAGCCCCGGCTCCGCGATGGGACGCTGCGGGTCTCGGCCAGCCGCATCGTTGAGGGGGAGATCCTCGGCCCGGCCTCGTTCAAGCGCTTCCGCGACTGCGCGGAGGTGCGGGCGCTCAAAGTCGCATACGCGTGGGTGAACAACATCGACACGAAGGACCACAACACCCTGCTCGTGTGGAGCGGCTCCGAGACCGTCGGCTACCTGATCGATTTCGGGACGTCGCTGGGGGCGGATGCCGGCGTGGCGGGCGGCCTGGCAGGTCCCAAGCATCCTTGCGCCGGCTGGACCTACCGCGTCGACTTCAAGGAGGCGTGGCTTGAGCTCGTGACGCTCGGCTTCCATCGCCCGCCGTGCGATAGGCCTGCGCCTGCGGTGAGCCCCGCCGTGGGATTCTTCACGAGCCGCGTGGACCCGGAGCGGTGGAAGCCCTACGCGCCCAACTGGGCCTTCGCGGAGATGAACGATGACGACGCCCGATGGATGGCGCGCCGGATGAGCCGCCTCACGCGGGCGCACCTCGAAGCGGCGGTGGCGGCGGGCCGGTACAGCGACCCGGCGGACGCCGCGTATCTTGTGGACACGCTGGAGCGGCGCCGCCAGGCGATCACCCAGGAATATGTGGAGGACGATGTACGATGATCCTTTCCTATCGCGGGGTGTCCCCCATCATCCACCCGAGCGCGTTCGTGGCGCCGGGCGCGGATGTGATCGGGCGGGTCCGATTGGCGAGGGACGCCAGCGTCTGGTTCGGCTGCGTGCTGCGCGGCGACGTGAGCCGCATCCAGATCGGTGCGGCCACGAACATCCAGGACGGCTCCATCCTGCACGTCGACGATGACCACCCCTGCCTCGTCCGCGACCACGTGCACGTCGGCCACCACGTCAACCTGCACGGCTGCGTGGTCGAGCGGGGCGCGATGATCGGGATCGGCGCGATCGTCCTGAGCGGGGCGCGGGTCGGCGCCGGGGCGATCGTGGGAGCGGGCAGCGTGGTGCTGGAGGGGATGCGGGTGCCGCCGCGCACGCTGGTGGTGGGCGCGCCGGCGCGCGTCGTGCGCAAGGTCACCGCCCGAGACCTCGCCTATATCCGCGGCTGGGTGAAGAAATACGTCCAGCTCGCCAAGCACTACCGCGTTATTCGCCGAGGAGCTGGATGAGGTAACAATTGGGACCGGTTCTATTTTTCCTGCCGTCTTGGGGAAAATAGAACCGGTCCCGTTTTTGCGCGGCGTTCGTGAAGAAATGGTGCGGAGGGGGGGAGTTGAACCCCCAAGCCTTTCGGCACGGGCTCCTGAGGCCCGCGTGTTTGCCAGTTTCACCACCTCCGCAGGGAACGCCAGTATACCGGCGGGTTCCTTCCGGTGTCAATGCGCGTGGTATAATCCTTCACCGACGATGCGCATCGGATTGACGTACGACCTCCAGACCGACCCGGCCGATGAGCGGCAGGCGGAGTTCGATCCGCCCGCCGTGCTGGACGCCGTGAGCGGCGCGCTGGCGGCGCTCGGACACGAGCCGGTCCGCCTGGGCGGCACCGCCGAGCTGCTCGAGCAGCCGCAGCGGCTCCGCGAGGTCGCGCTCGTGCTCAACCTCGCCGAGGGGCGCGACGGGCGCTGCCGCGAGGCCTGGGTCCCCATGCTGCTTGAGCTGCGCGGCGTCCCGTACGTCGGCTCGGACCCGCTGGCCCTCTCGCTTGGCCTCGACAAGGTGATGAGCAAGCGGCTGGCGGCGGCGGAGGGGATCGCGACGCCGCGGTGGGCGAGCGCGGACCATCCGTCGAGGCTGCCGCGGCAGCTTCCGTTTCCGTTTCCGGCGATCGTGAAGCCGCGCTGGGAGGGCTCAGGAAGGGGCATCGGCGCGGGCGCCGTCGTGCGCAGCCCGGAGGCGCTCGCCGCGCGCGCAGCCTGGCTTGCCGCGCGGTGCGGGGGGCCGCTCCTCATCGAGGAGTTCATCCCGTCCGGCGAGCTGACGGTCTGCGTCATCGGGAACAGCCCGCCGGCCGCGCTGCCCGCCATCCAGCGGCCGCTCGACCCGGCCACGCGCCTGTCCTGCCACGTCATCCGTCCCATCCCATCGACCGGGGAGTGTCCGCTAGTGCTCGACGAACCGCTGGACGCGGAGGCGCGCCGCATCGCGGTGCGGATGTTCGAGGCCATCGGCTGCCGGGATGTCGCGCGGGTGGACCTCCGCGCGGACGCGCAGGGGCGGCTCTTCTTCCTGGAGATCAACCCGCTGCCGTCGTTCGATCCCGAGGGCAGCCTGGGCCTGATCGCGGAGTGTCTCGGCACGACGTACGCGGCGCTCATCGGCCGGGTCCTCGATGCGGCGCGGCAGCGGTTGGCGGCGCCCGCTCCCCGCGCGGCCATCCCATGAGCCCCTCCGCGGTCTACCAGCATCCCCGCTACTACGCCATCGGCTATCAGTGGAACACCGAGGCGGAGTGCGATTTCATCGAGGCCTGCCTCAAGGCGCACGGCCCGCCCGGCGCCACACGGCTGCTCGACATCGGCTGCGGGTCCGGACGGCACATGAGCATCCTGGCGGCGCGGGGCTACCGCATGGCCGGCATCGACCTTTCGCCGGAGATGGTCGCCTACGTCAACGAGGCTGCGGCGCGGGAACATCTGGACATCTCGGCCTCGGTCGGCGACCTGCGCCGCCTGGCCCTCGCCGGCACCTATGACGCCGCCTTCTGTTTCATGGACACCTTCCGCTTCCTGCTGACAAATGACGCGATCGTCTCCCACCTGCGCGCCGTCGCGGGCCACCTGGCGCCCGGCGGGCTCTACCTGACCGACTTCTGGGTCCCGAGCCGCTGGGAGCTCATCGGCAACGAGATCCACCAGTGGGAGCAGACCGAGGGCGACACCACCGTGCGGGTGTTCTACCTTCAGCACCCGGAGTCCATCGACCCCGTCGCCCAGACCTTCGATGACGAACTGGTGTTTGAGGTGCAGGAGGGCGGCACGACCCGCGAGATTCGCGGCGGGCCGACCCGCACCCGCCTGATCCTTCCCCAGGAGTTCGGGGCGCTCGTCGAGAGCTCCGGGGTGTTCACGCTGCTTGGGCGCTACGGCGACTTCGACCTCGCCAGGCCGTTTTCCCGCGACTCGCTCTCCTGGCGGATGGTCAGCGTCTTGAAGCGGCGATGATCGCCCGGCGCCCAGCGGTCGTCCTCAGGCTGGCCCTCGCGTTCACCGCCGCGGGCAGCCTGGCCGCTCCCGCCGGCCACGGCCTCGACGAAGACGCCTCGTTCGCCGAGGCGCGCGAGCGCATGGTGCAGGAGCAGCTCGCCGCAGGGCCCTTCCGCCACCCCATCACCGACCCGCGCGTGCTCGAGGCCATGCGGCAGGTCCCCCGCCATCGCTTCGTCCCGCCGGAGATCGCCCGCCTGGCGTACACCGACCAGCCGCTCCCCATCGGCGAGGAGCAGACGATCTCCCAGCCGTACATTGTCGCCTTGATGACGGAGCTGGCGGCGGTCCAGCCGGGCGACCGGGTGCTGGAGATCGGCACCGGCTCTGGCTACCAGGCCGCGGTGCTGGCCTCGCTCGGGGGCGAGGTGTACTCCATCGAGATCCTCGAGGGGCTTGCCCGGCGCGCCGGCGAGACGCTGCAGGCGCTGGGCTATGCCGTCCGCGTCCGCGCCGGCGACGGCTTCTTCGGGTGGCCGGAGGCGGCGCCCTTCGACGCGATCCTCGTGACCGCCGCGGCGCCCCGCGTGCCACAGCTGCTCATCGACCAGCTCAAGGAGGGCGGCCGCCTGGTCATCCCGCTGGGGGAGGCGGCGCAGGAGCTGGCGGTGTTCCGCAAGTCCGCGGGCGGCTTGAGCGAGAGGCGCGTCATCCCGGTGCGGTTCGTCCCGATGACCGGGGCGGTTGAGCGCCCGTGAGCGATGGCAGCACCCCGCAGGCCGGGCTCGACGGAAGGGCTGTTCGCCACCAACCATAAGGCGCGGCGGGACTACGACATCCTCGAGGCGTTCGAGACGGGCATCGAGCTCCGGGGGACCGAGGTCAAGTCGATCCGCGGGCACCGGGTCAGCCTCGACGACAGCTTCGCCCGCATTGATGGGGGGGAGCTGTTCCTGTATAATATGCATGTCACGCCGTACGAGCAGGGCGGGCGCTGGAACGTCGAGCCGACGCGGGTGCGGCGGCTGCTGATGCACCGCCGGGAGATCGAGCGGCTCGCCGGGCTGCTGACGCAGAAGCGCGTGACGCTCATCCCCCTGCGGGTCTACCAGCGGCACGGGCTCGTGAAGGTGGAGCTGGCGGTGGGGAGGGGCAAACGGGTCTTTGAGAAGCGCGACCGCATCCGGGAGCGGGAGATGGACCGCGAGATCCAGCGCGCGGTGCGCACCCGGCAGAAGCGGCAGCGCGAATGAAGGCACACGGGGGCGAATAGAATCGATTCGGACCTGTGAGCTGTGAGGGGCATGCCGAGGTGGTCAGGAGGCCTCGTAAAACACCTGACAACAACACAAGTGCCAACTACAACCCTGTAGCAGAAGCGGAGTCCATTCTCGCTTCTGAGGCACTTCAAGTCGCCGCCTAAGCAATTAGGCAGCGCCGTCGCCCGGTCGGCCTGCGGACCGGGTGGGCGTTCGTCGCAGGCTGGCTCGCGCGGCGCCGCTGACGCGCGGGTGAGACGAAGGCGGCTCAGCCCTGGCGCGCCCGCTCCGCAGGCGGGTCAGGGCGAAGAGCTCGATGCGGGGCTACGCATGTAGAGGGCTCACGCTCTCGATCCGAAGACGGGAGTGCAATTCTCCCCGCCTCCACCACTTGATCATTATCGAGCCGCAGCTGTTGAAGAGCAGTCCCCTGTCGTCCCGCCGTCCCGTCCGCGTTCTCGCGCTGGCCGCGTGCCTCGCGGCGGCCGGCTGCGCCACCGAGCCGATGGTGGGCGAGCCGCTGCGAAGCCCCGTGCGGGCCGCCGCCCCGCCGCTCCTCAGCGAGGTCCGCACCATCGTCATCGACGCCGGCCACGGCGGCCACGACCCCGGCACGTCCCACCACGGCCTGAAGGAAAAATACGTCGTGCTGGACATCGCCAGGCGGCTGCGGGCGCGCCTGCAGGCCGCCGGCCTCGCCGTGGCCATGACGCGCGACACGGACCGCTTCATCCCGCTGAGCGGGCGGCCCGCGGTGGCCAACCGGATGCGGGCGGACCTCTTCGTCAGCGTGCACGCCAACGCCAACCGCAACCGGCGGGTGTCCGGCATCGAGGTCTACTATCCCCGCACCTCCGTCGTCTCCTCCTCCGCCCAATGGCCTCCCTCGATCTCCGCCGCCGAGGTCGGCATCCCCTCGACGACGGTGAAGCAGGTCCTCTGGGACCTCGTCCTGCGCGAGACCCGGGTGCAGTCGCGGCAGCTGGGCTCCGCCGTCTGCCGCGCCATGGAGCGCCAGCTCCAGGCGCCGTGCCGGGTGGTGAAGCCGGCCCGGTTCGTCGTCCTGCGCGAGGCGTGGATGCCCGCGGTGCTCGTGGAAGTCGGCTACGTGTCGAACTACGCGGAGGCGAAGCGCCTGGGCCAGGCGGCCTACCGGGACGCGGCGGCCGCGGCCATCGCGGCGGGCATCCTCGCGTACATCCGCGAGCGCGGCGCGCAGCACATCTGATGGGGATGCGATGAACGGGGCGCGGCAACCCATCGGCGTCTTCGACTCGGGCATCGGGGGGCTGACGGTCGTCAAGGCGCTCATCGAGGACCTGCCCCAGGAGTCCATCGTCTACTTCGGCGACACGGCCCGGGTGCCGTACGGCACCAAGTCCAAGTCGACGATCGTGCGGTTCTCGCTGGAGAACGTGGAGTTCCTGCTGCGGTTCGGGGTCAAGTGCATCGTCATCGCCTGCAACACCTCCTCGTCGTGGGCGCTCCCCACCCTGCGCAAGTACTTCAAGGTCCCCATCGTGGGGGTCATCCGCCCGGGGGCGCTCGCCGCGGTCCGGCAGACGAGGACCAAGCGGGTCGGCGTCATCGGCACGACCGCCACCATCCACAGCCGCGCCTATGAGACCGCCATCCATCGGCTCGACCCGACCGTCAAGGTGTTCTCCCAGGGCTGCCCGCTGTTCGTGCCGCTGGTGGAAGAGGGCCGGCTCAACGGCACCATCTCCCTGCAGGTGGCGGGGGAGTACCTGCGGCCGCTGATGCGCCAGCGCATCGACACGCTCATCCTGGGCTGCACGCACTATCCCCTGCTGGCGCCGACGATCCGGCGGGTGCTCGGGCCGAAGGTGACGCTGGTGGACTCGGCGCGGCAGACGGCGAGCGAGGTTCGCGGGGTCCTGCTGGGGACCGACACGCTCAGCGACCGGCGCGCCAGGCCGCGGCACCGGTTCTTCGTCACCGATGAGCCGGGGCATTTCAACCGCATCGGCCACCAGTTCCTCGGCCAGCTGATCGGCTCGGTGGAGCGGGTCAACTCCCACTGACGATGGCCGCTCCGCGACGGCCCGACGGCAGGACGCCCCGGCAGCTGCGCGCCGTCACGCTCACGCGCGGCGTCATGAAGTTCGCCGAGGCCTCGTGCCTCGTCGAATGGGGCGACACCAAGGTCATCTGCACCGCCACGGTGGAGGAGCGGGTGCCGCCGTTCCTGCGCAACAGCGGCACCGGGTGGGTGACGGCGGAGTACGGGATGCTGCCGCGCTCGAGCCTCCAGCGCATCGAGCGGGAGGCGGTCCGGGGCAGGCCCGGCGGCCGCACGCAGGAGATCCAGCGGCTCATCGGCCGCAGCCTGCGGACGGTGGTGGACCTCAAGCGCCTGGGCGAGCGCACCATCATCGTGGACTGCGACGTGGTGCAGGCCGATGGCGGGACGCGGTGCGCCAGCATCACGGGCGGGTTCGTCGCGCTCGTGGAGGCGCTGCGGCACCTGCGCGCGCGGCGCGTGCTGCCGTCGGCGCTTCCCCTCAAGGACTTCGTGGCCGCGGTGAGCGTGGGCGTCGTCAGGGGCGGGCCGGCGCTCGACCTGAGCTACGCGGAGGACGCGGCGGCCGACGTGGACATGAACGTCGTCATGACCGGCCGCGGCGGCTTCGTCGAGGTTCAGGGCACCGCGGAGCGCGAGCCCTTCTCGCAGGCGCAGCACCTGCGCATGCTCCAGCTCGCCGGGCAGGGCATCCGCCGGCTCCTCAGCCTCCAGCGCAAGGCCCTTGGCGCTCACTCGCTCCGCAACCTCTGAGAAAAACGGGACCGGGTCTATTTTTCCACCCGCTTCAACGAAGGAAAAAATAGACCCGGTCCCAATTTTCCCATGCTGGACATCGCCATGGCGACACGCAACCGGCACAAGTTTCGCGAGCTGACGGCGCTCCTGCGCGTGCCCGGCGTCCGCTGGCGCTCGCTCGCCGCGCATCCTGACGTGCCGGCGGTGCGGGAGACCGGCCGTACGTTTGAAGCAAATGCCACGAAGAAGGCCCTTGCGGTGGCGCGGGCGACGGGCCGGCTGGCGGTGGCCGACGACTCCGGGCTCGAGGTCGAGGCGCTCCGCTGGGGGCCGGGCGTGCGGTCGGCGCGCTTCGCCGGCTCGCATGGCGACGACCGGGCCAATAACCGCAAGCTGCTCCGCCTGCTCGATGGGCTGCCGCCGGCTCGTCGCCGGGCGCGGTACCGGTGCGTCCTGGCGCTCGCGTCGCCTTCAGGGGTGGTCGCGGTGGCCCGCGGCGCGTGGACCGGGCGCATCGCGGACCATCCGCGCGGGCGGGGAGGGTTCGGGTACGATCCGGTGTTCCTCGTGCCTGCGCTGGGGAAGACGGTCGGGGAGCTTTCGCCCGCGGTGAAGCAGCGGCTCAGCCACCGCGCGCGCGCGGCCCGGCGCCTGGTACCGAGCCTGCGGCGCCTGGCGCGCGCCGCTTAGCGGGCGGCGTCGAAGAGGTTCTGGAAGAGCGTGGACGGGCCGGGCGCCAGCTGCCGCAGGATCTCCTGCGTGCTGAACTCGAAGCGGTAGACGGGGTGCTTCAGCGTCCCGGTCAGGCGGTGGCGCCCGATGAGCCGCCGCAACCGGTCGAGCTGCCCGGCCGCCTTCAGCACGGTGCTGGCGAGCGTCGAGGTCCTCGGGGCCTGCAGCAGCGCCATCTCCGAGAGCTCCGGCTCGATGATGAAATCCAGCGTCTGATCGAAGCCGACGCTCCCCTGCGCGTACACCGTGACCGGCTCGATGCCCGCCCGGCCGCCGATCCGCAGGTCCTCGGTCGAGAACCGCTCACGGGCCAGGCGCCACTTCACCGAGGCCTCCGTGATCTGCGCCCGCCGCAGCGACTCAAGGCCGAGCCGCTCGGCCAGGACCCCGAAGAGCCCCTCGGACACCTTCTCCAGGAAGGGGACATCGCCCAGCCGCTCGCCCGACGCGGTCAGCCAGCCCTCGCCGAGCCAGGTGGCCCGGTCCTTCCATTGGCCCGAGAACAAGAGGTGCGTCGAGGTCTGCCCGGTCAGCTCGCGGGATTGCCAGGCGGGGATGGATTGCGCCAGCGTCCCCAGCTGCAGCCCGATGACGTCGGCCTGCAGCAGATAGCCCCGCGTCCCGGGCCGGTCATCGACGGTGAGTTCGCCGGTCAGCCGCCCCTCCGCCAGCAGGCCAGAGACGATGCGCAGCCGCGTCACCCGGTGGCTCTGCTCGAGCGTGCCGACGAGCTGGTCGAGCGGCACGCCGCGCGCGCGCAAGGCGCGCGTCCGGAACCGGCCGCGCATCTCGGCTGACGCCCAATCCGACAGGTCCCCGCGGACCTGCGCCTCGACCTGAGCCTCGCCCTCCAGTTTCCACGACGAGACCGCGGGCAGACTGATGAACGGCAGCGTGCCCAGCTCGCCGAGCTGGATGACGCCTGAGAGGTTGAGCGCGCTCGGGCCGCCCGCCATTCGGGCAACCCTCCCCTCCAGGCTGAGCCGGGTCACGGCCATCGTGAGCTGGGCCTGGGTGAGCACCACGTCTTCGGGGGTCAGGCTGCCGAGGAGCTGCAATCGGCCCTGGGGGAATGCGACGGCGGCCTCAATGCCTGGCAGGTCCTGGAGGCTCACGATCCCGCCGGGCTTGGGCGTGAGCGTCGCACTGAGGGTGAGCGGTTGGCCGTTCAGGCGCAGCGCGGCCTCCGGGATCTCAATGTGGTCGCGGGTGAGGTGAACGGCGCCCGTGAGCCCTTCCACTTGGAGCGCCGGTTTCGCCAGCCGCAGGCGAAGGTCCCGCAGCTCCAGCTCGCCGAGCAGCCAGGGCGCGGTCGCCGCCCCGCGGGCCTCCACGTCGAAGCGCACCACGCCGCCAAGATCGCTCACCGCGTCCGCGCCAGGCAGCCAGGGTCCGGCCATGTCGAGCGGGAGCGCGCCGGCGACGCGGAGCCCCAGCAGGGGCGGATCAGCGACGCGGATCGCGCCCGCAATCGTGAAGGGCTCGTCCCGCAGCTGGCCGGTGAGCCGGTCGGTCGCGATTTCCCGCATGAGCAGGTCATAGGTCACCCGGCCGCTGAGGTTGGTGAGCGGCTCCGCCAGCTTCGCGCCGGCGAGCGTCGCGCCCAGGAGATCCGCCTGCGCCAGGCAGTCGAGCAAGAGCGACGGCGAGAAGGCCCCCCGACAGACGACCCGCAGATCCGCAATACCCCTCGGCTCCCATGTCGGCGACAGGGCGGGGAGCGCTTCGGCCACGCTCGCCAGCTCCGCGCGGGAGTTCGCCAGCGCCTCGAGCCGCAGCGGCTGCAATCCGACGTCGCCTTCCAGCGTCCACGGCGAGCCGAGGAACGTGCCGGTCAGCGTCTCGATCTCGATGCGATCGCCTTGAAACCGGGCGCTGCCTTCGACCTGCGTGATGGTGCCCGCCACCGGCACGTCAGCCAGCTCCGCGCGCTTCAACGTCGCGAGCCCCGTGAATGACCAGCGGCCGCCCGGGGCGGTCGGCGGGCTGGCGGTCCCGTTGACCATGAGGTCGCCGGAGATCCGGCTTTGGCCCACCGCCCAGGCGAGGCCGGTGCCGAGCACGCGGCCGGTGATGGTGGGGAGCGCCCCGGCGGGCCGCCGCAGGTGGAGCTGGCCGCGCACCGCGCCCTGGCGCAGGGCGGGCGGCACGCGGCGCGCCAGCGGGCCGCTGAGCGAGTCCAGGGGCAGGTCGGTGGTCTGGGCGCTCAGGACGAGCGATCCGTCGCTCAGGCGGTAGCGGCCCGAGAAGGCCAGCGTCGTGTTGGCCGGCGCCTCGAGGATGGCTCGGCCGCGGAACCGCACGCGCCGGGCGAGCAGGAGCGTCAGCCAGTCGGCCTGCGCGTGCATCGAGGGGATGACGCCCCACGGCTCCTCGCTCTCGCGGTCCACGATCCGGACCTGCGCGAGCCGGAAGCCCCGCACCGGCCCGTAGCGGACCGAGTCGACGGTGACGGTGACGGGCCACGCCCGCTCCAGCGCCTGGATGAGCCGCGCCTTGCCATGGACCGGCGCCCAGGAGGAGAGGAACGCCCACAGCGCGAGGTGGCCGATGAGGACGATGGCCGCGGCCGCCGAGACGGCGATGAGCGCGAGACGGCGTCCCTTGCCTGCGGTCTTCAGCCTGGGCCACATGCCGCCATTATACGATGTGTGAGACTGTTATGTTATACTTCGCTGGAGCGAGCGGCCCGGGGCGTAGCTCAGCTTGGCTAGAGCGCCACGTTTGGGACGTGGATGTCGCAGGTTCGAATCCTGCCGCCCCGATTTTTCTCCATTTACTGAGTGACTGTCCGTAGGCTCTGACTCGGCGGGTTCCCACTCAGGAAGGGGAACGGTGAGCTTCGCTCGCATGGGGAGGGGGACCAGGGAGCCCCATCGGGTTGCATGACCATCCAGTACGATTCCTTACGGGGGCGACCGATAGGGGGGAACCTTGGTTCCCCCCTATGGAGCGTCCCCCGATTAACTGTAGACGCGACGCGCCCGTAGCTCAATTGGAAGAGCAGCGGGTTTCTAACCCGTTGGTTGGGGGTTCGAGCCCCTCCGGGCGCGCCTCCTCTCCGGTATCAGATACCGCTGGTATCTGATACCGGCAAGTAATGAAGCATCCACGCTACTGGCTTCGCGGACTCCTCCTCGCCGGCGCCATGTTCCTCAGCGCGGCGTTCCTCCTGCTGCGGTGGGTGGCGCCGCGGCACGCCGTGCAGCTCCTCGAGCGGCTCACCGGCGGCGAGGTGGCGGTCGAGCAGGTGCGCCTCTCCTTTCCCCTCACGACGACGCTGACCGGGGTCCGCCTTGCCGGCAACACCCCGGAGGCCGCCCTGACCATCCAGGAGCTGGTGATCACCCCGCGGTGGGTGTCCTTCCCGCCGTGGACGCTGTGGATCGACGCGATGGAGATCCGGCGGCCGCTGCTGCGCGTGACGAGGACACAGGCCGATGTCCTCCGCTGGCCGGCGCTGCCCCAGCCGGAGCCTGCCGGACCGGGCGGCGGCATCGGCCCGCGCTGGCAGATGCACATCAATTCGCTCCACATCATCGACGGGGCCATCGAGTTCCTTGACCAGCATCCCGCAGCGCCATTCCATGGACTCGTGGACCACCTCTCGGTGCTGCTCGGCCCGGTGACCCTCGCGGCCGACGGCGATGGGATCAGACCCGCCCCGCACCTTGGCCCCTCGAATCCGTCATTGGCCGGCGTGAGCTTCGCGGGCCGGGGCCGGCTGGTTGGCGATGCCGGGGCGGCCGCGCCGGGCTACTGTTCCGGCTGGTTTGATCCGGTCGCCAAGGACCTGCAGGCCTCCTGCCGCCTCGAGCCACTGGCCATGAAGGCGTTCGACCCCTATTACCACGGCCGGTCGGAGCTGCGGGTCTACACCGCGACCGTCAAATCCACGAGCCAGTGGGAGGCGAAGGCCAACGCCTTCATTGGCCGCGTGCAGCTGGAGCTCGATGACCTCAGCGAGGGCGATCTCTCCATCCGCGGGCGCACCATCGTGGACGTGAAGCGGATCACCGCGGGCCAGGAACCCCGGCTCACGGGGGAGATCGGCATCAGCGGCCCGCTGGACCGGCCGAGCGAATGGGAGGCGGCGTTCCTGCCGGGCGATGAGCGGGTCCAGGGCCTGGTGGAGCGGCTGCTCGAGCACCGGGTCACCGGGATCAGAGTGGCGATGGGCGGGCACCGGCTGCTGATCGCCGTCAGCCCCTCCACCGAGGCCACGATGACCGAGATCGAGGCGATGAGCCGGGAAATCCAGGAGGCGCTGGAGATCCTCGCGGCACCCCCGATTGAGCCAACCCCGCCCGCGGCCACCGAAGCGGAGGCGGCATCGCCGCCAGCCGAGGCTGCGGTCACGCCGCCGTCACCCGAGGCTGAGGCGCCCCCGGCGCCCGAGCCCCAGCCCGCTGCGCCGCCGCCTCCGGCAGAGTCCGCGCCGCCCGCCTCAGACCCGAGCACCCCGGTTGCGGCTCCCGACGCAATCAGGTAAGATAGTCGCGCATTCCCCAATCATCGCCTCGCCATCCGTCCGTTGCGGTGGGTGTAGCTCAGTTGGCAGAGCGGCTGAATGTGGCTCAGCAGGTCGCGGGTTCGAGTCCCGTCACTCACCCCATCTCATACCCGCTGCGCAATCCTCTCTGGACCCTTTTTGTGATACAATAAAGCGGCATGCATTCCTTCCCACGGCGGCAGACGAACGGTCATGCCACACCAGGCCGCAAGATTTTCCACCTGATCCTGATCAAGCCGTCGCATTACGATGACGACGGGTACGTCATCCAGTGGGTGCGCTCCTCGATTCCCTCCAATACGCTGGCTGCGCTCTACGGTTTGGCTCTCGACGCCGCGCGCCGCCAGGTGCTCGGCCAGGACGTGGAGATACGTCTCGACGCGTACGATGAGACCAATACCCGCATCCAGGCCAAGCGGCTGGCAGCGCTGATCCGCTCATCGGGCGGGGAAGGGTTGGTGGCGCTGGTGGGCGTTCAATCCAATCAATATCCCAGGGCGATGGACCTGGCCCGCCAGTTGCGCGCCGAGGGCGTTCAGGTGTGCATCGGCGGGTTTCATGTGAGCGGCTGCCTGGCGATGCTGCCGACGGTTCCCGCGGACCTGCAAGAGGCTCTGGATCTGCACGTGGCGCTCTTTGCGGGTGAGCTGGAGGGGCGCATGGACGAGCTCCTCCGGGATGCGTATCGCCGCGAGATGAAGCCGCTCTACAACTACATGAAGGACATGCCGGATTTGGGCGGCAGCCCGGTGCCGTTCTTGCCGGCAGAGGTCATCCACCGCCGCACCGGCTCCAAGACGAGCTTCGACGCCGGGCGCGGCTGCCCCTTCCAGTGCAGCTTCTGCACCATCATCAATGTGCAGGGGCGCAAGTCCCGTTTCCGGAGCCCGGACGACGTCGAGCATCTCGTGCGGACCAACGCCGCCCAGGGCGTGCGGAACTTCTTCATCAGCGATGACAACTTCGCCAGGAACAAGGCCTGGGAGCCCATCCTCGACCGGCTCATCCACCTGCGGGAAGCGGAGCGGTTCAACATCAGGCTGATCATCCAGGTCGACACGCTCAGCCACAAGGTCCCGGGCTTCATCGAGAAGGCCGGCCGGGCGGGCGTCAACCGCGTGTTCATCGGTCTGGAAAACATCAACCCCGAATCGCTCGTGGGCGCGCAGAAGCGGCAGAACAAGATCGAGGAGTACCGCGCCATGCTGGACGCCTGGCACGGCGTCGGCGCGCTGACGCTGGCCGGGTACATCCTCGGCTTCCCGGCGGATACGCCCGAGAGCATCCTGCGCGACATCAAGA
>JACPAY010000013.1 GCA_016180575.1 Candidatus Omnitrophota bacterium
CGCCGCTCAGGGTGCAGGAGCCGGCGAACCGAACCCGCGGTCCAGCTCACCAGCGTCAGCCCGACGGCGACGACAACGAGGAGGAGCCACACGGGTTAAGAGTTGGTTTCACAACCTCGCGCGAGCCGCGTTGCGCGCGCCAGGCGGCCAGCTCCAAGGAACGACGACGCCGGCGTACTGGGGTACCAGTACGTCAAGGAGGAGTGACGCCGGAGATGGCCGCCTGCCGCCGCAACCGTAAGTCGTGACGATGGGCTGGGCCGATCTGCGTCGCATCGCGTCGTCGCTCGTCGTCGCCATACTTCCGCTCCGTCAGTATGCCTTCCTCCTCGCTCCTCGCGCTGCTCGCAGCTCGGCCCAGCGCGGCCGCGGGAGGTTGTGAAACCAACTCTACGCGGGTGACGAGCGGGCGGCCAGCCGTTGGCGGACAAAGCGGGAGATGGCTGCCCGGTGCTCGTCGCTCATCTCCGTGAAGTAGATCCCGACGTGGTAGCGTCCCCGCTCGGCGGAGTCGACGATCGGCTCCGTCCGGACGACCGCGCCTTCCCCGCGGATGCGGACGCGGCGCGCGCCGTCGGGCAGCTCGAACTCCAGCTGCAGCTTCGTCATCGGCGCGAGGAACCGGTCGATCACGCAGTAGGCCCCGATCGTGCTGAGGTTCTTCGTCTCTGCGCGGAACTCCGTCGCCTCGCCGCGCAGGGCGAGCCATACCCGCTCCTCGACCCGCGGCGCCTGGCGCCGGTCCGAGCTCATCCCGCCACCTGCGGCAGGTGGCGGGATCATCCTGGCGGCCATCGCAGCAGTCGTCCCCCCAGCAGATGGAAGTGGAGGTGCCAGACGGATTGCCCGGCGCCCGCCCCGCAGTTGATGACCAGGCGGTAGCCGGACGGCACGAGCTGGTGCTGCCGCGCCAGGCGGTTGGCGAATTGCACGGCGCGGCCCAGCAGGGCGGTGTGGCCGTCGGTGGCGTCCGCGAGGGTGGGGATGTGCTCCGTGGGAATGATGAGAAGGTGGGTGGGCGCCTGCGGATTGCGGTCTTTGATCGCCAGCAGCCCCTCGGCCTCCCCGACGACCTCCGCCGGCAGGCTGCGGCCGGCGATCCGGCAAAACAGGCACTCCTGGGCGCTCATCCCTCGACTCGCTTCGCTCGCTCGGGATGATGGTGAGCGAGCCCGTCGCGGAGGCCGCCTGGGGCGAGTCGAACCATCATCGCCGCCATCACGGGGAGGCCGGCTTCTCTCGCGTCTCCGGGGGCTGCTGCGAGCCGCCCGCCGCCTCAGCCGGCGCGGGCTTGGCGGCCTCGGCGTCTTTGGCCGCTTTGGCCGCATCGGCCTTGGCCGCGTCCTTCGCGGCCTTTTCCTGCTCGGTCACCCAGCAGCGCTGCTTGCAAAAATACTTGCCGTTGCGGTAGTACCACCGCTTGCGGTTGAGTCGTTTGCCGCAGGAGGTGCACGTGGCGGCTCGCGTGGCGATGCTCATCTGGCGTTCACCTCAATCGTATGGGGCAGATCCCCCAACGGGCACTGTGCGCAGTCCGGAGCGCGCCGGTGGCAGTACCGCTTCCCCACCGCCACCAGCAACGCATGGAATTCATTGTAGAGCGCCGCGTCCGCCGGCAGGGCGCGCATCGCGAGGCGCTGCACCGCGTCATACGCCGCGCGCCGGCCGAGGAGCCGGTGCCGCGCGAACACGCGGATGGTATAGGCGTCGATGACGAAGACCGGCTGCGCCCCCGCATAGAGCAGGATGGAATCGGCGGTCTCCGGCCCGATCCCATGCAGCCCGAGCAGCTCGCGCCGCAGCGCCGGCCACGGCGTCCGGAACATCCGCCGGGCGCTGCCGGCGTAGCGCGCCGCGTACCAGCGCGCGAAGGCCTGGAGCCGTTTCGCCTTCTGCCGGAAATAGCCGGCCGGCCGGATGGCGTCCTCCAGTTCGCCGCGGCGCAGCGCCAGCAGCCGCTGGGGCCGGAGCGCCCCGGCGCGCCGCAGCCGCTCAATCGCCCGCTCGACGTTGCGCCAGTTGGTCGCCTGCGTCAGCACCGCGCCGGCCATCATCTCGAACGAGGTGCGCGCCGGCCACCAGCCCTGCGGGCCAAACGCGCGGAGCAGGCGGCGGTAGATGATCCGCAGCGTCGCCGGTGTTCCCTTCACGACGCGGTATGATAACATAGTGCTCTTTCGGCCTCGCTCAGGATCCCGAGCGACCCACGGGAGTCGAGGGACGGCAGGCCCCGCCACGTGGGACGAGTTGTACCGCAGCGGAGCAACGGCTAGCGGAGGGTCCACACCACCCAGTGCCAGACCAGCGAGAGCGAGAGGCCGATCGCCAGGCCGAGCACCAGGTCGGGGACGCGCGGGTGGAGGAACGGGAACACCGGAACACTCCTCAACGGACCGGACACGACACCGACGGTAAAATCGAGTTATTATAGCCGGCAGCGACGGAGCGGTCAAGAAAAAACGCCCCCGCCCCAATTCTGGGGCGGGGGCGCAAAACCTTCTCGGGTCCCCGGCGGCTTACTTCGAGGTCACGACCTTTAGGCCCATGACCACCGCGAGGATCACGAGAATTCCCTTGTACGCCTCCAGCGGGAAGTACAGGCCGATGAGCCCGCCTAGTACGATTCCCGTGAGGACGTGCGGGTGAAACAGTTTCTCAAGTTTCATTCTCGTTCTCACCTCCTCCTCTAGACATTTGTCTAGAATTTACTGCACCATCACTATACCACATCGGAGGAGAAATAGCAAGTCCACGATTGGAGAGGATAATTCTCATAAGATTAATTTATACAGGTAGTTATGTAAAAATAGAAGCGTTAAACCGTGGCGGGACTGGCTGGGGAATCTTGCAAACAGGCAGACAAACGTCGCTTATCTCCATTTGAGAGATCGGAGAAAATGATGCCCACGTCAAACTGCTCGCTCTCCGGGATCGCCCGGAACCACACCGTCCGCCCCTTGGCCACGATCGGCTCGCGGCCCTGAGGAAGCATGAGCTCCACGCGCACCTCGCTGTCGACGGGGAGCACGGTCGCGCTCAACGAGCGGCACCCCCCGATCCCGAGGTCCTTCGTCAACGTCTCCACCATGCGCGTCGAGCGCCATGGGTAGAGGCGCACCGGGTAGTACACCCGGAGGCGCGGATGAGCCCGTCGTTCGTCAGCCATAACTGCACCTTAGCATCGTTCCTCTCAGGAGTCAACGTGATATTTCCTTGCGCCGGGGGGTACCGGGCGCTACAATGAACGCACAGCCGGCGGAGCATGTATCTCGAATTCCTGGGTCTGCGCGACAAGCCGTTCTCCATCACCGCCGACCCCTCCTTTCTCTACCTCTCGCGCAAGCATCGCGAGGCGCTCTCCCACATGGTCTACGGCATCCGGGAGCGCAAGGGCTTCGTCGAGATCACCGGCGAAGTCGGCACCGGCAAGACGACGCTGTGCAAGACGCTCCTCCGGCAGCTCGACTCCACGATCAAGAGCGCCCTCATCCTTCAGCCGCAGCTCTCGGAGCTGCAGCTCCTCCAGTCGGTGGTCCAGGACTTCGGCCTCAACCCCATGCGGCAAAACCGCCTCGGGCTCTTCAACCAGCTCAACCAGTTCCTGCTTGATGAAACGGCGCGCGGCCACAACGTCGTCCTCATCATCGACGAGGCGCAGAACCTCAGCCTCCGCCTGCTCGAGCAGATCCGCATGCTCTCGAACCTCGAGACGGATAAGGACAAACTGATCCAGATCATCCTCGTCGGCCAGCCGCAGCTGCGCGAGAAGCTGGCCCAGCCGGCCCTCGAGCAGCTGCGCCAGCGCATCGGGGTGCGGTACCACATCACGCCGCTCGACACCGACGAGGTGCGCACCTACATCGACCACCGGCTGCGCGTCGCCGGATCCGACGGGACGCTGCAGTGGACCGACGACGGCGTGGAGGAGGTCTACCGCGACTCGCACGGCATCCCGCGCCTCATCAACCTCATCTGCGACCGCTGCCTGCTGGCCTGCTACGTCTTCGGGGTGAAGCAGGTCGATCGCGACGTCGTCAGACACAGCTACCAGGAGCTCGCCGGCGAGGTGCTGGCGCCATCATGAGGAGGACCGGGCCATGAGCCTGATTGAGCAAGCGCTGCGCCGCGTGCAAGACCCGATGGTCGGGCAAGGCCCCCCCGCTCCCGCTGTTTCGCCGCCCGCCGCGGCGCCGCCGCCGACGCAGGCCGCCCCGGCCCATTCCTGGCCCACGACGCCGGCCGGCGCCCCGCCGGCCTCCCCGGCTCCCGTGCGGGTCAACACGCTGATGGCGGTCGCGCTCGGTTTGTTTGCGTTGTCGGCGGTGCTCGTCATCGGGGGGGCGTTCTGGATGGGACGCGCCGTGGGCCGCCCCGCGCCATCCGCCCCGGAGCCGACGCCGCTCTCCTCGACGACGCCCACCGCGGTTCCCTTCCCGAAGCCCGCGCCGCTCAAGGAGCTCCCCCGCCTCTCCATCCCCTGGGTCAAGCGCGCGCCCCTGCAGGAGCAGTATGTGCTGAGCGGGCTGATCGAAGGGACCGGGGAGCCCTACGCGGTCATCAACGGGATGATCTTCGGGGTGGGCGAACGGATCGGAAACGCGACGGTGGTGGAGATTGGGAACGGGGCCGTGAAGCTGCTGCAGCCCAACGGCAAGGAAACCGTGCTACACTTGCCCCGCTGAGCCCCGCCCTTAAGGGCGGGGTGAGCGCCCGCCGAGCGGCGGGTCACGCGACGAGCTTGTAGACCACGTCGTGCTTGCGGCAGCGGCCGCTGACCTTGAGGCCGACGGCCTGTCCTGCCTGGGCCTCCTGGACCGGCGCCCGGTCGAGCTGCATCGACTCGACCGCCTGCTGGAAGTCGGTCGTGTGGCCTTTGATATACACGGTGTCCCCCAGCTTGAGAGGGGCCGTCAGGTCGATCACCGCCACGGAGGGGTGCGCAAAGAAGCTGTTGACGCGCCCGATCTCCTCCATCTTCGCTTCCGCCATCTCCACGCCTCCTTTCTCTGTCTGCCGCGCGGCTACTCGAGGTAGCGCGCGAGCACCCGCTGCACGACGGCGGCCGGCACGCGCTCCGTCACCACCACCCGGCCGATGCGGGTCGGCAGCACCCAGCGCGGGCGGCCGTGGATGAACTTCTTATCGTAGCGCAGCGCGCGCAGCACCGCAGCCCGCGGCACCGACCGGGCCCGCGTGGGCAAGCCGGCCGCCCGGATGAGCCGCGCGATCCGCTCGGCGTCTTTCCGCGGCAGCCATCCGAGTTCGGCTCCGAGGTCCGCGGCGGCGCACATCCCGATGGCGATCGCCTCGCCGTGCGTCCAGCGCCGGTAGCCGGTCGCGGCCTCCAGCGCGTGGCCCAGCGTGTGGCCGAAGTTCAGCCGCGCGCGCACGCCGCGCGTCTCCCGCTCATCGCGCGACACGATGGCCGCCTTGATGCGGCAGGAGCGCTCGAGCATCACGCGGACCGCCCGCGGCGACAGGTGGAGGCAGGCGGCGAGGTGCTGCTCGAGGTACGCGAAGAGCTGCCGGTCGGCGATCACCCCGTACTTGATCACCTCCGCGAGGCCTGACCGGCGCTGCCGCGGCGGCAGGGTGCGCAGCACGCGCACGTTGTGGCAGACGAACCGCGGCTGGTAGAACGCCCCCACCAGGTTCTTGCCCTGCGGGAGGTCCACGCCCACCTTCCCGCCGATCCCCGAATCCACCTGCGCGAGGAGCGTCGTGGGCACCTGGATGTACGGCACCCCGCGGCGGAACAGCGCGGCCACCAGGCCCGTGAGGTCGCCGACCACGCCCCCGCCGAACGCGATGAGCAGGGGCGCGCGCATCGGCGCCGTGCGCCCGAGCTGCGCGATGACCCGCTCGACCATCGCGAAGGATTTCGACGACTCCGCCTCCGGTACGGCGAGCGTCGAGAGGCGCCACCCCGCCCGGCGCAGCGGCCCGAGCAGCGCGGGGCCGTAGCGGCCAAGCAGCCGCGCATGGGAGATGACCCATCCCTGGGTCGGCAGCCGCAGTCCGGCCAGCCATTCCGGGAGCCGGCGGTAGGAATCGGTGATCGCGATCCCGTAGGAGCGCTCGCCCAATCGAACGCGGATCATGCCGCAGCGGTCTCCAGCAGCCTTCGGGGGATGGTGATGGGATCCACGACCAGCGTGCCCGTGTGCGCAGGCCCCTCCGCCAGGAGGCAGCCGCGTTTCGCCAGGCCGAAGGTCACCGTCATCGTCGCCCGGACCGCCACGCCCTGGATGCGGCCGGTGTCGGCGTCCAAGCCGGAGGGGATGTCCACGGCGACCACCGGCTTGCCCGATCGATTGATGCGCTCGATCATCGAGGCCGCCGGTTCCCGGACCGCCCCGCGGGCGCCGATGCCCAGCAGCGCGTCGATGACGAGGCGGCACTCCGCGAGCCACTCATCCAGCGGCCCGAGCGCCTCGGCCGTGAGGCACTCGACCGGCGCAACCCCCAGCCCCCGGAGGATTCTCGCATACGCCGCCGGTTCCTCCCGCAGGCGGTCCAGCGGCCCGGTCACCGCCACCCGGAGCGGATGGCCGCGCTCATGCAGGTGCCGCGCCGCCGCCAACCCGTCGCCGCCGTTCCATCCCGTGCCGCAACAGATGACCAGGGGGGCCGACGGATCCGGGACCAAGTGGTGGACCGCGCGGACCACCGCCAGGCCCGCGTGCTCCATGAGGAGCAGGCGGGGGATGCCGACCGCATCAATGGCCGACGCATCGATCTGCTGCATCCTGGCCACGGAGACGGCCCGGGAGAGGGGACTCGACGGTGCGCTAGGAGGAACTCGAGGAGGGTGCGGCACCGGTGGCCGGCGCCTCCGCCGGCGCCTCTTCTTTTTCCTTCGCGGCCGCCTTGCGGACCTTCAGCTTGACCTGCTTGATCTTCGGCAACCCGTAGACCGAGCGCCCCTCGGGCCAGGCGCCCTGCGTCATGAGGTGGCGCACGCGCTCAAACCGCTTCAGGACGTTCCGCAGGGACGCGGTGACGCCCGTCGGGGTGCGCAGCGACGAGTGGATGGACATGAGCGATGGGTCCGGTTACAGCGCTCTCACGAAACAATCGCGATAGGCGGCCTTCAAGGCGCTCAGCTTCTCGGAGGCGTGCGTCTTCGAGGGGAACGGGCCGACATAGACCCGCGTGTGCCCGTTCAGGATCACGAGAAACGCCCGCTCGCCTTTGGCCTTCAGCCGCTCCATCTCCTGCCGGGCCAGCTGCGGCCGGCTGTACGTGACCACCTGGATCGCGTACCGCGACCCCCCCGACGGCGCCGCCGTTGGCGACGCGGCCTCGCCTGTTGAGGCGAGCCGGGTCGGCGGCTTCAACTTCGGGGTCGTCGCCGGCGCTGGCGAGGGCTTGCCCTTCGGAGCCTCGGCGGCCGCCTCCGCGGCCGGTGCCATATCCGTCGACGACGAACCGGAGCGGGCGGGCTGGCGCGGCGTCGCAGCGGCGGGCTGCTGGCGCGCCAGGAGCACGCGCTCCGACCGGACCAGCTGCTTCCCGCGCTCCACGCCGCAGGCGAAGATGACCGTCACGCCGATCACGCCGGCCATCCCAACCAGCACCAGCTGGTCATGGCGCAACTGGAGGAAGATCCGGCCGACCAGCTCCCGATGCGGCCGACGCGGCGCCTGCGGCCGCAACTCAAACAGCTCTAACTGATTTTCACCGTGCTCCGCCGCCATCAAAGATGACGCTATTGTACGTGATGGGACTTCGCGCGTCAACTTCTCACGGGCCGCCGCGCGGACGGCCGGCCCGATGCTCGGTCCCGCGCAGGAGCCGGAGGATGTTCGCCCGATGGCGGGCGATGATCACCAGCGCAAGCGCACTACCCAGCCAGCGCTCCGGCAGGGGCCGATGCGCGAGGAGCTGGAGGAGCGGCAGCGTCGCGGCCGCGGCCAGCGACCCCACCGAAACGTAGCGCCAGATGAGAAACGAGCCGACCCACACCGCCAGGCACCCCGCGGCGATGAGCGGCACGGCGCCGACGAGGACGCCGATCGTCGTCGCCACGCCCTTCCCTCCCCTGAACCGGAGGAAGACGGGGAAGCTATGCCCCAGCACCGCCGCGAGCCCGCAGGCCAGCTGCGCCGCGGGCGTCACGGGCCGGGCGAGCCACGGGCTCATCCCCCACACGGCGATGAGCCCCTTGGCGACATCCAGGAGAAACACCACCGCCCCCGCTCCCATCCCCGCCACGCGCGTGACGTTGGTGGCGCCGACGTTCCCGCTGCCGACGGTCCGCACGTCCACGCGCTTGAGGCGCTTGACCAGCAGGTAGGCCGTGGGGATCGACCCCACGAGATACGAGCCCGTCAGGGCGAGGAGCGGTCCCCACGCGTCCATCATCAGCGTCTGGCCCGCCGCGCCGGCGCCTCAACGACGAGCCGGAGCGGCACGCCGGCCAAGTCGCCCGGCGCGTAGAGCGCCTTCTGGAGATAGTGGTGATACGACCCCGGCAGCCGGCCGGGCGGGGTGAGGCCCAGCTCGACCCGCACCGGGCGCCCCGGCACCCAGCGCGCCCGCGCAAGGCGGATCGCCCGGCCTCGGAGCCGCGGCGGGGGATGGGCCGCCCATGCGGCCCGCAGGCGCGCCAGGCACTCGGCCTCGTCCATCGGCCGGCGCATCCGCCGCGTGACGGCCAGCGCCAGCGTCAGGCTCCGCGACACCTGAAAGCCCGTCTTGGCGGAGATGGCGAGGACCGGCGCGAAGGCGGCAAACGGCAGCGCCTTCTGGACCGCGGCGGCCAGCGCCCGCGCGCTCGCCCGCTTCACCAGGTCCCACTTGTTGACGAGCAGGACGAGCCCGCGCCCCGCCTCGCACACCTTGGCGACGAGCCGGCGGTCATCGCGCGTCACCCCCTGCGTCGCATCGAGCAGGACCAGGGCGGCGTCGCACCGCTCAAGCGCCTGGATCGTGCGCGACATGGCGAAGAGGTCCACCGGATCCCTGACCTTCCGCCGGTGCCTGAGCCCCGCCGTGTCGACGAGGACCACCGGCTCTCCGCCGACGACGAGATGGCTGTCGACGGCGTCGCGGGTCGTGCCGGGCGTCTCGCTCACGATCACCCGCTCTTCCCGGAGGAGCGCGTTGAGGAGCGAGGATTTGCCGACGTTCTGGCGGCCGAGGATGGCGAGCGTCGCGGAGGGCCGGCGGGCGTCGTCGCGGCGCGGGGCGCCGCCTGCCTGCCGCGCCTCCGCAGCATCCGCTGGGCGTGGCGCAGGCAGGGCGGCGGACGCCAGGCTTCCGAGCAGGCGGTCGAGCAGATCGCCGGTGCCCCGCCCGTGCAGCGCCGAGATGGGCACCGGTTCCTCCACCCCGAGCGCGAAGAAGTCCGGGGGGACCGCGAGGCGGTGGTCCAGCTTGTTGATGGCCACCACCAGCGGCTTGCCGGCGAGGCGCACCCGCTCCAGGATCAGCTCATCGGCCGGCACGAGGCCCGCCTGCCCGTCGCAGACGAGCAGGACCGCGTCGGCCTCCTCGAGCGCCTGCCGGATCTGGCGCTGGACCGCTTCCGCGAGCCCGTTGCCCGCGCCCAGCTCAAAACCCCCGGTGTCGATCAGCGCAAATCGCGTCCCCCGCCACTCGGCCTGCCCATGGATCCGGTCGCGCGTCGTCCCGCGCGCGGGGGAGGTCACCGTCTGGCGTGATCCCACGAGGCGGTTGAACAGGGTGGATTTGCCGACGTTGGGACGCCCCACGATGGCGATGGCAGGCAGCGCGTCCTGGAGCCGCATGGCGAGGGCACGGGCTGCCGCGCCTACCCGAGCAGGCGGATGCCCACGCGGACGTAGCCAGCCGCCGACAGGACGGTCAGCGCGGCGGCCGCCGCGACGAGCCACGGCGTGCTGGCGAGGCCCAGGAGCACGGACGGGATGACGAGCATCTGCGCGAAGGTGGTCCACTTCCCGACCCAGTTGGGGCGGACGTTCCATCGGCCCCGGATGGCGAAGAGCACCATGGTCCCAGCCACCAGCAGGATGTCGCGGCTGATCACGATGAGGTTGAACCACGCGGGGACGCGCATCCAGACCGGCAGCCCATGGATGGTGGCGCAGCTGATGAGCGTGCTCAGGATGAGGAACTTGTCGGCGATGGGGTCGAGGAGCGCGCCGAGCTCCGTCTGTTCGTGGTTGCGGCGGGCGAGGAAGCCGTCGACGGCATCCGAGAGGATCCCCACCAGGAACAGCCCCAGCGCCAGAAAGCGGAGCCAGTCGCGCGCCGGATGGTAGTACACGAGCGACGCCACGATCCCCGGGGCCAGCAAGATCCGGAAGATCGAGATCTTATTGGCCAGATTCATCCCGCGGGGGGGATGGACGGGCTGGACCTCGGCGGCCTTATTCCTTGTACCGCAGCTCGACGCCGTGGGTGGGGCAGTACTTGATGTCCTCGCCGTAGAGCTCCCCGCCGACCGGACAGAACTTCGTGCGGCCCGTCGCGAGCGGGGTGGACTGCTGCTGCGCCTTCTGCTCCTTCTCCTCGAGGGCGTGGCCGACCAGGCCGCCCCCGAGCGCCCCCAGCCCCGCGCCGATGGCGGTGCCGGCCCCGGCGTTGTCGCTCTGGTTCCCGACGATCGCGCCGGTCCCGGCGCCCAGCAGCCCGCCGAGCACCGCACCCTGCGTCGTCTTCGACTGGGCCGCCGTCCCCATGCTTTCGCACCCGCTCAGCAGGGCGGCCGCAACCGTCAACCCCACCAGACCGCTTCCAATGACATGCTTCATGGCTCTGCCTCCTTGGTTTCGCCTCAAGACCACCCTCACTCTAACACGAAGCCCCCCAGAACGCAACCCCGCCGCCTACCGGGTGGTGTCTCAATTTGGCGGGTGACGCAGAGCCGGGGACCCCGTCGCCTGCCCGCAGGCGAAGGCCGAGGACAGCCGACGGGGTGGCGGCGTCCTTCGACTCGGCCTTCGGCCTCGCCGAGCGACCCACGGGAGTCGAGGGACGGCAGGACCCGCCAAATTGAGACACGACTGCCTACCGGAGGGCGCGCCAGCGGGGGAGGGGCCAGAAGATGACCATGGCCCGCCCGATCAGGAGCCGTTTCGGCACGAAGCCCCAGAACCGGCTGTCGTGCGAGGAGCGGGAGTTGTCCCCCAGCACGAAGAAGGCGTCCTCCGGCACCGTCACCACCTCCCCCTCCGCGCCGTAGACCCCCTGGTTGGCGTAGCGGGTGGCGCCGAAGACCCCCTCCGCCACCGGGCGGCCGTCGATGAGGAGCCGGCCGTCCCGGATCTCCACCTGCTCGCCGCCGAACGCGGCCAGCCGCTTGATGAACGGCCGCTTGGGATCGTCGGGGTAGCGGAAGACGATGACCTCCCCCCGCCGCGGCGGCCGGAAGCGGTAGAGGAACTTGTTGACCAGGATGCGGTCCCCCTCGATGAGCGTCGGCCGCATGGAGCCGGAGGGGATCTTGAACGGCGCCATGACGAAGGTCCGGATGACCAGGGCCAGCGCCACCGCCCAGGCCAGCGACTCGAGGTTCTCGCGCCAGGCCGAGCCGGCGCCCTGCCGACCTGCCCCCACACCAGGGCTGGTGTGGGGGTCCCCGGTCCGCGCCGGCCGGCGAGCGCGGCTCATATCTTCAGCACGGCGAGAAACGCGTCCTGCGGGATCTCGACGTTCCCGAACTGCTTCATCCGTTTCTTCCCCTCCGCCTGCCGCTCCCAGAGCTTGCGCTTGCGGGTGATGTCGCCCCCATAGCATTTGCCCGTCACGTGCTTCGCCAGCGGCCGGACGCTCTCGCGGGCGATGATGTGGCTGCCGACCGCGGCCTGGATCGCCACCTCGAAGAGCTGGCGCGGGATGAGCGTCTTCAGCCGCTCCACGAGCGCCTTCCCCTTCTCGTACGCCTGGTCTTTCGCCACGATGGAGGAGAGCGGCTCGCAGATCTTGCCGTTCAGCAGGATGTCGAGCCGCACGAGCTTGGCCGGCCGGTAGCCGAGCAGCTCGTAGTCGAACGACCCGTAGCCGCGCGTCAGCGACTTCAGCCGGTCATAGAAATCCACGAGGATCTCGGCCAGCGGGATCTCGAACACCAGTGTGACGCGGGTCTCGCTCAGGTACTCGGTGGACTTGTAGACGCCGCGCTTCTGCATCGCCAGCTCCATGAGCGGCCCGACCGCCTCGGCCGGCGCCAGGATGACGGCGCGGACGTACGGCTCGGCGATCGCCAGGATGGTCCCGGCGGCCGGGAGGTCGTGCGGCCGGTGGATCTCGAGCGTCTTGCCGCCGTGCGCGGTCACCTGGAACACGACGCTGGGCGTCGTGAGGACCAGGTCCACCCCGTACTCCCGCTCCAGCCGCTCCTGCACGATCTCCATGTGCAGGAGCCCGAGGAACCCGCACCGGAACCCCTGGCCCAGCGCGTCGGACTGCTCCGGCTCGAACTGGAACGCGGCATCGGTCAGCGCGAACTTCTCCATCGCGGCCCGCAGGGTGGCGAGCTCCTGCGCGCTGGCCGGGTAGATGCCGGCGAACACCATCGGCTTCAGGCGCGCGAAGCCCGGGAGGGGTACCGCCGCTGGCCGGCTGCTGTCGGTCACCGTGTCGCCGGCCACCACGTCGTGGGGATGGCGGATGTTCGCGGTGAAGTAGCCCACTTCCCCGGCCCGCAGCTCGTCGACCCGCTCCGGCCGCGGGGTCAGGACCCCCAGCTCCTGCACCTCGAAGCGCTGCTGGTTCCCCATGAAGGTGACGCCCATCCGCGGGCGCATCGTGCCGTTGAAGAGCCGCACGAAGACGACCACCCCCTTGTAGGCGTCGTAGCTCGAATCGAACACGAGGCACGAGAGCGGCGCCGCGGGGTCCCCGGCGGGCGGGGGGATCTCGCGGACGACCCGCTCGAGCAGCTCCTCGATGCCCTTCCCTTCCTTGGCGCTGGCCCGGGTGATGCGCGCGCCGGGGTCCTGGAGGAGGTGGGCGATCTCCGCCTCCACGCGCTCCGGCTGCGCGTTGGCGAGGTCGATCTTGTTGAGGACTGGGATGACCGCGAGCCCCCGCGCCCGGGCGAGCTGGTAGTTGGCCACGGTCTGCGCCTCGACCCCCTGCGTCGCATCGACCACGAGGAGGGTGCCGTCGCACGCCTGGAGGCTCTTCGTCACCTCGAACGAAAAATCCACGTGCCCGGGCGTGTCGATGAGGTTGAGCACGTACGGCCGGCCGTCGGCCGCGCGGTAGCGCAGGCGCACCGCCGAGGCCTTGATCGTGATGCCCCGCTCCCGCTCCAGGTCCATGTCATCGAGGACCTGGGCGCGGAAGGTCCGCTCGTTGACGGCCCCGGTCGTCTGCAGCAGCCGGTCGGCCAGCGTGGACTTCCCGTGGTCGATGTGCGCGACGATGCAGAAATTCCGGATGGCGCTAGCCTCCATCCCAATACCTCCGCAGGCGGGTCCTGCCGCGCCGCCACCCCACCGGCTGTCCTCGGCCTCGTCGGCCTGCGGGCAGGCGGCGGGGTCCCCGGCTCCGCGTCACCCGCCTGATGGGATTGGGATGGAGGCTGCGCGCTATAGCCATCAGGGGCGCTGGGCCAGCGACACGCCGAACGCAAGGAGCCGAGCGAGCCGGCCGCGCTGCGGCGTCTCGGCGTAGATGCGGACGATCGGCTCGGTGCCCGAGCGGCGGAAGAGGAGCCAGGAGTCGTCGCGCCCGATGAGCTTCACGCCGTCGAGCCGATTGGCGTTGACCACGGGCACGTCGGCGAGCGACGCCGGCGGCTGACGCTGGAGCCGGGCGAAGAGCCGCTCGACCTGCGGGAACGTCAGATGGAGATCCTGGCGCCCGTAGTGCCAGCGGCCGTAGCGGCGCTCAAGGTCCGCCAGCAGGGCCGCGAGCGTCTGCCGCCGGACCGCCATCGTCTCCAGGAGGAGCAGCCCGTTCAGGACCCCGTCGCGCTCCGGGAGATACCCCTTCACCCCGATGCCGCCGGACTCTTCCCCGCCGATGAGGACATCGTCCTCCAGCATCAGCTTGACGATGTGCTTGAACCCGACCGGCACCTCGAGGAGGCGCAGGCCGAGATCCTCCGTCAGCCGGTTGATCATCATCGTGTTGGAGACCGTCTTGACCACGGCGCCCGTCGCCTGGCGCGCCGTGATGAGGTGCTCAAGCAGGACGCACAGCACCTGCCCGGGGTTGAGCCAGGCGCCCCCGGGTCCGACGATGCCGAGCCGGTCGGCGTCCCCGTCGGTGGCGATGCCGAGGTCCGCCCGGTCGCTCCGCACCGCCCGGCTCAAGCCCAGCAGATGCGACGGGATTGGCTCGGGCGCCTCGCCCCCGAAGAGTGGGTCCGGCTCGGCGCGCCGCGTCTCCACGCGGCAGCGGCCGCCCGCGAGCAGCCGCTCGATCACGCGGCCCCCGACGCCGTGCATCGAATCGACGACGACGCGAAGCCCCCGGCGCCGGATCGCGGCGAGGTCGATGAAGGCCGC
This sequence comes from Candidatus Omnitrophota bacterium, assembly GCA_016180575.1. Lineage (GTDB taxonomy): Bacteria > Omnitrophota > Gorgyraeia > Aquiviventales > Aquiviventaceae > JACPAY01. The sequence continues at coordinate 14,451 of JACPAY010000013.1, forward strand.
GATGCCCTTGAGGAACGCGGGCATGAAGTCGGCCTGCCGGACGGCGCCGGCGCGCACCGCCTCCTCGAACGGCGCTCGGCGGACCGGCGTGCGGCCGAGGCGGCGCTCGATCGACGCGACCGTCTCCGTCGTCGCCGAGCCGCCGTAGGCCTCCTTGACCTTGATGCCGTTGTAGGCCGCCGGGTTGTGGCTGGCGGTGATCATGATGCCGAGCGGGAGGCGCTTCGCCACGACGGCGCGGCTGACGGCGCAGGTGGGCACCGCGCGGTCGCTGAGGATGCTCCGGAGGCCGTTGCCGGCGAGCACCTCGCAGACGGCGCGGGCGAAGTAGTCGGAGAGGAACCGCGAATCGTATCCGACGGCGATGACCCCGCCCTTAAGGGCGGGGCGGGCGAGGCCCCGCGCGTGGCCGGCGATGGCCTGGGCGACGAGGCGCACGTTGTCCGCCGTGAACTCCTCGGCGATCACCGCCCGCCAGCCCTCCGTGCCGAACGTGATGGGGGATCCCATGCTCAGCCTCGCAGCGACCGGATCGCGTCTTGGTACGACGGAGCGCGGAAGATGGACGTGCCGGCCACCAGCACGTTGGCCCCGGCCTCCCGACAGGCTCGTCCGGTGAGCGCGTTGATGCCCCCGTCCACCGCGAGGTCGCCCGCGAAGGCCTCCCGCAGCTTGCGCACCTTCGGCATCGCCTCCGGCATGAACGCCTGCCCGCCGAAGCCGGGCTCCACCGTCATGACGAGGACAAGGTCCACCGCGTCGAGGAACGGCTGCAGGGCCTCGGCGCTGGTGCGCGGGCGCAGCGAGAGCCCCGCCTTCGCCCCCGCGCCGCGGATCGCCTCGAGCGCCTTCCGGAGGACGCTCTCGGTGCGCAGCCCCTCGGCCTCCACGTGCACCGTCAGGTAGTGCGCCCCCGCGTCGAGGAACGGCGTGAGGAACTCCTGGGGGCGGTCGAGCATCAGGTGGACGTCCAGCGGGACGCGGCTCGAGCGCCGGATCGCCTCCACGACGGCCGGGCCGATGGTCAGGTTCGGGACGAAGTGGCCGTCCATCACGTCCACGTGCAACCAGTCCGCCCCGGCCGCCTCCACCTGGCGCACCTCCTCCGCGAGGCGCCCGAAATCGCAGGCCAGCAGGCTGGGCGCGACGATGATCCGATGAGCGGTCATGGGTCTTTGGGTCCTTTCGTTGGGGATGTCAGCCGATCCGGCAGAGCGCGGAAAGGCGGTTTGCCTCCGGCTCCGCGATCGGGCCGACGATCGCCAGGTGCATCTTGTCCGTCACGAACAGGTGGCGCGCGACCCGACGCAGGTCCCGCTCGGTCACCCGCGCCACGTGCTCCAGCAGGCGCTCCGTCCGCGCGACGCGCCCGACGGTCACCACCTGCTCCCCCATCCACAGCATGTGGTCCATTGTGTCCTCGAGGCCCATCAGCAGCTGCCCCGTGTAGTAGTCCTTCGCCCGCTTGAGCTCCGCGCGGGACACGGCGCCCCGGCGCATGCGGGCCAGCTCCGTGAAGATGGTGCGGACCGTCTCGGCGAGCTTCCCGGTGTCGCAGCCGGCATGGACGACGAAGGCGCCGGTGTCGTGGAACCGCTTGATCTGCGTGCCGATCTCATAGACGAGCCCGCGCTTCTCCCGCACCTCGCGGAAGAGCCGGGAGGACATGTTGGCGCCAAGCACGACGTGGAGCAGCTCCAGCGCGAACCGGTCCGGGTGGGTGCGCGGGATCGCGTAGGTCCCGGCGCAGAGGTGGCTCTGCTCGGTGGGCTTGTTCCACACGCGCACCTGCGGGCCCCGACGGGGACGGGGGGCGCGGAGGAAGCCGTTGAAGCGGCGCCCGCCGCCGGTCCCGAACGCCCGGCGGGCCTCGCGCGCGATCGCATCGGGCTCAAGCCGCCCGGCCGCGGCGACCAGCAGGTTGGGCGGCTGGTACATCCGCCGCCAGTAGCGCGAAAGGTCCTGCCGCGCCATCCGCCGGACGGTGTCGATCGTCCCGGAGAGCAGGAGTCCCAGCGGGTGGTCCGGCCAGAGCAGCTGGCTGAACAGGTCATGGACGTACTGGCCGGGGGTGTCATCGTACATCCGGATCTCTTCGATGATGACGTCCCGCTCCTTCTCGACGTCGGACGCCGCCAGGCGCGGCCGGCACACCATGTCGGCGAGCACGTCGAGCGCCCGCCGCGCGTGCCGGGCGGGCACCTTGGCCAGGTAGCAGGTGAACTCCTCCGCGGTGAAGCCGTTGAGCGAGCCCCCCACCCCCTCGATGGCCTGTTTGAGCGCCTCGCAGGAGCGCCGGCGCGTGCCCTTGAAGAGCAGGTGCTCGATGAAGTGGGAGATGCCGGCGAGGCCCTCCGTCTCGTAGCGGCCGCCGGCGCGGACCCAGACGCCCACCGCGACGGACTGGGCCTGCGGCATCGGCCGCAGCGCGATGCCGAGGCCGTTGGACAGCGTGGTCAGATGGTAGGGTGAGGTTGTCATCGTGGCTCGCTCTGGCGCCGGCGGTCCAGGAAGTCCTGGAGGATCAGCTGGGCCGCCACCTGGTCGATGGCCGCCTTGCGCGCGCGGCGCGAGGCGCCGGTCTCCCGCAGGGCGCGCGCGCCCTGCACGGTCGTGAGCCGCTCGTCCACGAACTCCACGGGCACCGCGACGCGGCGGCGCAGCGCCTCGGCGAAGGCGGTGACCTTCCCCGCCTGCACGCCGCGCTCCCCGCGCATCGTCAGCGGCAGCCCGACCACGACGGCGGAGGCCCCATACTGCTCGGCCAGCGCCTGCACCGCCTCCAGGTCCCGGGACATCCCCCGCCGCTCGAGGACGCTGACCCGCTGCGCCGTGAGCCCGAGCGGATCGCTCACCGCGATCCCGATGCGCCGATCGCCGACATCCAGGCCGAGCACCCGCATCGCTACCGGTAGGCGGCCAGGCGCGGGTCCGACGCGATGCGCTGGACCACCGCCCGCACCGCCTGCGCCCACTCCGGATGGCAGACCAATGTGGCGGTGGGCGTCTGGACGATGAGGAGGTCGCGCACGCCGATCGCCGCAATGAGATGGTCCGGCCGGCCGATCGCCCTCACGTTTCGGCTCTCCACCTCGAGCAGGCGCACGCGGGAGCGGCCCAGGCGCGCCCAGGCATCCCAGCTTCCCAGGTCCGCCCAGGCGAAGCGGCCCTCGACGACGAGGCCGCCGCGCAGGTGGTCCATGACCCCATGGTCGAACGAGATGGCCTGCACCCGCCCGTACGCCGCGCCGGCCCGCCGGGCGAAGGCGGCCGCCTGCGCGCTCCCCGCGCGGCGCAGCAGGCTCGCAAGCGGCACGAGCCGGCGGGCGTGGTCCGGCAGCCACTCGGTCACGCACTCGAGAAACTTGTCCGCCGTGCCGACGAAGGTGCCGCTGTTCCAATAGGTCCTGGCTCGTCGCAGCAGCCGCCGGGCCGCGGCGGGCGAGGGCTTCTCGATGAAGCGGCTCAACCGGAAGACGCGCGGGCCGCCCGAGCGCGCCAGGCTTGAGCCGGCGCACAGGTAGCCGAGCCCCGGATGCGGAGAGGTCGGCCGGATGCCGATCGTCGTGATCTCGTCATGGGCCGCCGCGGCGCGGATCGCCGCGCGCACCGCCGCCCGGTAGGCGGTGGCCTCGCCGATCCAGTGGTCCGCCGGCACCACCACCATGATGCGCTGCGGGTCGCGCACCGCCAGCGCCGCCGCCGCCAGCGTGATGCAGGCGGCCGTGCTCTTGCCTTTGGGCTCGACGAGCAATGCCTGCCGCAGCGACGGCGGCAGGGCCCGCCGCACCGGCTCGGCCTGCTCCCGCGTCGTCACGATGAGCCACTCCGCATCGGGCCACGAGATGCGCAGCCGGGCGATGGTCGCCTGCAGCAGGCTGCGGCGGCCATCCGGCGAGAGGCACACCTTCGGTGACGCCGCCCGCACGAGCGGCCAGAGCCGCTCGCCCTTGCCGCCCGCCATGATGACAAAGGTCACCGCCGGCCGCTGGTGACTACTCATTCGTCCTCGCAGGTTCAGCCGCGGGTGACGCGGAGCCGGGGACCCCGTCGCCTGCCCGCAGGCGGAGGCCGAGGACAGCCGACGGGGTGGCGGCGCGGCAGGACCCGCGGCTTGTCATACCGCAGCTCGCAGACGCCGCACGAACGCCGCCGCCCGCCCGAGCGCCGCGCGGCCGCGCGCGCGCCCCATCGCGTGGATGAGGGCGCTGCCGACGATGACGCCGTCGGCAACCCGGGCCACCGCCCGCGCCTGCGCCGGCGTGGAGATGCCGAAGCCCACGCACACCGGCTTGGTCGTGACGAGCTTCAACTGCCGCACCCCTTGGATGAGCGTCGGCGGCAGGGCGCGGCGGATGCCCGTCGTGCCGGTCACCGAGACGTAGTAGATGAAGCCGCTCGAGGCGCGCGCGATGAGGCGCAGCCGCTCCGGCGGGCTGGTCGGCGCCGCCAGCGCGATGGCGGCGAGCCCTTCCCGGGCCGCCGCGGCCCGCAGCCTCGCCCCTTCCTCGACGGGCAGGTCCGGCACGATGAGGCCCGAGCAGCCGCTGGTGCGCGCCGCGCGCAGGAACCGCTCCGCCGCCCGCGGCCCGCCGCCGCCGAACTGCGCGATGGGATTCCAGTAGGAGAGGCACACGACCGGGGCGCGCAGCCGCCGCCGCACCGACGCCACCGCCGCCAAGACCCGTTGCGGCGTCGCCCCGCGCGCGAGCGCCCGGGCCGAGGCCGCCTGGATGACCGGGCCGTCGGCGAGCGGGTCGGAGAACGGGATCCCGATCTCGAGGAGGTCGGCGCCCGCCTGCTCAAGCGCCAGCAACAGCGGCCCGGTCAGCGCGAGAGAGGGATCGCCCCCCATGACGAACGGGATGAGCGCCTTGCGCCCCGCCCGCCGCAGCCGGTTAAACGTGGCGCGGATGCGCTCCATCGGCACCAAGGTGGTCGGCCAGCGTCTGGACGTCCTTGTCGCCGCGCCCCGAGAGCCCGACGATGACCACGGCGCCCCGCCGCAGGCGCGGGGCGAGCCGCTTAAGATACGCGATGGCGTGCGCCGGCTCAAGCGCCGGCAGGATCCCCTCGGTGCGCGCAAGGCGCTGGGCGCCCCGCAGCGCCTGGGCGTCGCTCACCGCCGCATAGCGGGCCCGGCCGGTCAGCTGGTAATAGGCGTGCTCCGGCCCGACCCCGGGATAGTCGAGGCCGGCGGAGATCGACGCCGTCGGCAGCACCTGGCCGAACCGGTCCTGCAAGAGGAGGCTGCGCGAGCCGTGCAGGACGCCGATACGTCCCTTCAGCAAGGTCGCGGCGTGGCGGCCGGGCGCGAGCGATGAGCCGCCCGCTTCGACCCCGATGAACCGGACCCGCCGGTCGTCCCGGAACGGATGGAAGAGCCCGATGGCGTTGGAGCCGCCGCCCACGCAGGCGAGGAGTACCGTCGGCAGCCGGCCCTCGGCGGCCAGGATCTGCCGGCGCGCCTCCCGGCCGATGACCGACTGGAAGTCCCGCACGAGCATGGGGTAGGGGTGCGGCCCGACGACGGAGCCGATGCAGTAGTGGCTCGTGCGCACCGTCGTCACCCAGTTGCGGATCGCCTCGTTGCAGGCGTCCTTGAGCGTCCGCGTGCCGCTCGCCACCGGTGTCACGCGCGCGCCCAAGAGGCGCATCCGCACGACGTTGAGCGCTTGCCGGCGCATGTCCTCCTCGCCCATGAACACCTCGCAGGCCAGGCCGAAGAGCGCCGCCACCGTCGCGGTCGCGACGCCGTGCTGGCCCGCGCCGGTCTCGGCGATGAGCCGCCGCTTGCCCATCCGGACCGCGAGGAGCCCCTGGCCGAGCGTATTGTTGATCTTGTGGGCGCCGGTGTGCAGCAGATCCTCCCGCTTGAGGTAGACGCGAAGGTTCCTGCCGAGCGCGCGGCTCAACCGTTTGGCATGGTAGAGAGGGGTGGGGCGGCCGGCGTAGTCGCGGAGCAGCCCGCCAAGCTCGCGCCGGAAGGCGGCATCGCGCCGCGCCGCGGCGTAGGCCTGCTCGAGCTCCGCCAGCGCCGCCATGACCGTCTCGGGGACGAACGTCCCCCCGAACGGCCCGAAGTGGCCGGTGCGATCTGGGAGCATTTCTCGTCGGGGCATGGGGAAATAACTATCTTAACTGAAGGGTGTTAGGGTGTCAAACCAGGTCCGAAAGTGTCAGCTAAATTGGGGACAGCCACTAATTTTCTGGAGGCGACGTTGGGAAAATTAGTGGCTGTCCCCGAATATTCTGAGGCGGCGGCCCACCCCCAGCCGCTTGGCGCGGCGGAGGATGGCCGCCCCGAGCGCCACGTCGTGGATGGCCAGGCCCGTGGAGTCAAAGACGGTCAGCTCATCCGCCGAGCGGCGGCCCGGTCGCCGCCCGATGAGGACCTCCCCGAGGCTGGCGTGGATGCGGCGCGGATCGAACTGGCCCCGGCGGACGGGCACGTTCAGCTCCCCGCCGTGGATGGCCTGGGTCCGCTCATCCACGACCACCGTCGCCGCCCGGAGGATCGCCGGGTCCAGCTCCTGCTTGCCGGGGGCGTCCGCCCCGATGGCGTTGACGTGCGTGCCCGGGGCGAGCCACGCGCGGCGGATGAGCGGGCGGCGGGATGGGGTGACCGTCACGAGGATATCGGTGCCGCGCGCGCACCGCTCAGGCGTCGCGCACGGCTCAAAGACAACACCAGGCAGCCGCCGGCGCATCCGCCGGCAGAACCGTTGGGCCTCGCGGAGCCGCAAGCCCCACACCTTGACCCGCGAAAGGCGAAAGACCTCGGCCAGCGCCTCCACCTGGGCGTCCGCCTGCGCGCCGCAGCCGATGAGCCCGACGACGCGGCTCTCGCGCCGCGCCAGGGCCTTGGCCGCGACCGCGGCGGCCGCGGCGGTCCGCAGCTTCGTCACGAGGAGCCCATCCAGCACGGCGAGCGGGACGCCCGTGGCCGGATCGTTCATCACGATGACCGCCATCACCGTCGGCAGCCCGCGCGCGCGGTTGCGCGGGTGGACGTTCACCCACTTGATCCCGCAGGCCGGCGGGCGCGCGAGGAACGCGGGCATCGCGCGGAAGTCGCCGCCGCCGGGGAGCGGGAGGTAGACCTTTGGCGGCATGACCGTCTCTCCGCGCGCCATCGCCTCAAACGCCCCCCGCGCGACGCGGATGGCGATCCGCATGTCCACCAGGCGCGCGACGTCCCGCTGCGTCAGCACCAGCGTCTTGTGCCTCATGGGCCGACCCGGAAATGGATGACGTCGCCGTCCTGGACGACGTACGCCTTCCCTTCGAGGCGCAGCAGCCCCTGGGCGCGGGCGTTGGCCTCGCTGCCGCAGCGCAGCAGCGTCTCCGCCGAAACGACCTCCGCGCGGATGAAGTGGCGCTCGAAGTCGGTGTGGATGACGCCGGCCGCCTGGGGTGCTTTGGTCCCGCGCGGCACGGTCCAGGCCTGGAGGATCTTCGAGGCGGTCGTGAAGAAGGTCACGAGTCGCAGGAGCGCGTAGCCCTCGCGGATCACCGCGGGCAGCGCCGACTCCGCAATCCCCCACTCCTGCATCATGGCGCGCCGATCCGCCGGCTCAAGCTCCGCCAGCTCCGCCTCGAGCTTGGCGCAGCAGACGACGACGCGCGCGCCCTCGCGCTCGGCCAGCGCGCGCACCCGCGCCACCGCCTCGGCGGCCGCCGCCTGGTCTTCCCCGACGTTCGCCGCGTAGAGCACGGGCTTTCCGCTCAGCAGCTCGACGCCGAATGCCCTGGGATGGGCCTCCGGCGCGAGGTCCAGGTTCCGGATCGGCGTGCCCGCGGCCAGCGCCGCGTGCCAGCGCCCCAGGCGCTCGACGAGCGTGGCCGCGTGCTTGTCGCCGCCCTTGGCCAGCTTCTGCTCTTTCTCCCGCCGGCGCTCCACCACCTCCAGGTCCTTCAGCAGCAGCTCCGTGTTGACGACCTCGATATCGCGCAGGGGATCCACGCCGCCCATCGGGTGCGCGACGTTGGGGTCCTCGAAGCACCGCACCACGTGCAGCAGCGCATCCACCCCGGCGATGTGGCTGAGGAACTGGTTGCCGAGGCCCTCCCCGCGATGGGCGCCCTTCACGAGGCCCGCGATATCCACCACCTCGAGGCTCGTCGGGACCACCCGGTCCGGCGACAGGCCCTTCGCCAGCGCCTCGAGGCGCGGATCGGCCACCGGCGCCACGCCCACGTGCTGCTCAATCGTGGTGAAGGGGTACGGCGCCACCGCCGCGTGCGCGGTGGTGAGCGCATTGAACAGCGTCGACTTGCCCGCGTTCGGCAGCCCGACGAGGCCGAGCTTCGCGCTCATTTGCGCAGCAGCAGGACCCCCGCCACCACGAACACGACCCCCAGCAGGCGCGGCAGCGTCAGCGGCTCCCGCAGCACCCACCAGCCGAGGAGCGCTGCCACCAGCGGATAGGCGCCGGCGACCGGCGTCACCTGGGAGATCGCCCCGGTCCGCAGCGCGTGGTAGAACGCCAGCTGCCCCACGAAGCTCGCCAGGAACCCGCCGCCCATCAGGAGCGCCACGGAGCGCCACGAGAGGCCCTGCAGCGCCGGCCACGGCGCGAGCCACCAGCCGAAGACGAGCAGGCCGGCCAGCACCCCGAAGCTCCGGACGACCACCGCCACCGTTGGCGAGCCGCCCGCGAGGCCGATTTTCTCCATCAGCGGGACCACGCCCCAGATGCCCGCCGTCAGCAACGCCCACAGAAACGCCGTCATGCGCCTCCTCCCCTACTAGATGGTATCCCAAAACCCTTTGGGGCGGGTCCTGCCGCCTCCGGCACCCCGCCGTCCGTCCTCGTCCCGCCGCTGGCGGGACTGCGGTCGGCGGCAGGGGCCCCCCTCCGGCGTCACCCGCCAGATGGGTTTTGGGACGACGTCTAGTGCCGGAACTGCTGCCACAGCCGCCGGAACCGGCTGTCATAGAGCAGCTGGTAGAGCGCCTGCTTGTCCGGGAAGGCGCGGGCCACCGCCTCGCGCAGCGCCGCCTGCTGGATCTCGATGTCGATGAGGGGGACGTCCCCCGAGACGATCAGTTCGCAGATCCGGTCCGCCTGCCGCTGGAGCGCGCGGACCGCCTCGTCCTCCGCGCAGAGCGCCGACAACCGCGCCGTCAGCTCCTCCTCGACCGCCGAGCGGTTGGCGCTCGTGAGCGGGATGAGCTCCACGTCCCGGCGGCGCTTGAGGGCGTCGAGGAACGGGAGGGGTGTCGTCCCGGCGGTCGCCACGATGGACGGGCCGCGGTCGAACGCCTCCTGCACCGCCTGCGCAAACGCCGAGGAGCAGAACTCCATCCGCCCCAGCTCGTCCAGGAACAGCACGAAGGCCCGCTGAATCGCGCGCCGGATCACCGGCACCGCGACGTCGTCCAGCACCGAGACGTTGACCCGGTAGGGCCCGACCCGCACCCCGTCCACCATCCGCCGGTGCGCCAGCAGCACCTGCCGGCCGTCGAGCGGGCTGAGCCAGAACCCCATCCGCTGCTCCTGCTCCCGCAGCTCCTCCGTGAGGAACCCGTCGATGGCGCAGGCCCGCAGCGCCTGGACCAGCCGTTTCATCAGCGTGGTCTTGCCGACGCCGGGACGGCCGACGATGAGGAGGTGTTTCATCCGGCGGGGGACGGCGGACCGCTTACTCGGAGGCGCGCGGGAGCGGCCGTTCCTTGGGCTCCCGCTGGAAGTACGGGAGGGTCGGCAGGATGGGGGCGAAGTCCTCCGGGTACGGCAGGAAGAAGGTCACCGTCTCGTAGGCGCCGACGCCGGTGCGGACGAGCCCCTTGAAGAGGCCGTAGGCCGCGCCGGTGAAGAGGCTGCCGGCCGTGTCGCTCATCGAGTAGCGCTGATGGAAGTTCAGCGGAATCTCAAGCCAGCCGCCGAAGGCATTGGAGAGCCCGCGGCCCAGCTTGACGAAGGCGGGGTGCAGGTTGTAGCGGCCCATGACCTCATCGACGCGGTCCGGCTGCCCGGCCGCCGGCGGTTCGTCCGCCCACCCGGCCGATACCCCAGCCCCCAAGACGCACCCCGCGATGATGAGCCATCGGACCAGCGTCATGAGCCCTCCTTCACGACTGTCCCGGGACCACGTCCCTGTTTCGCCTACCTCTTCCGACGGCGAAAGAGGGACGCGGTCTCCTCATTTGTACGCCGGCCGCCCGCAGGCTGACGACCCCCTCCGCACCCACGATCAGGTGATCCATCACCTCGATCCCGAGCAGCTCACCCGCCGCCGCGAGGCGCCTGGTGATCTCTACGTCGTGCGCGGACGGCGCCGGGTCGCCCGACGGGTGGTTGTGCGCCACGATGACCGCGGCCGCGGAAGCCGCAATCGCCTCCTTGAACAGCTCCCGCGGATGGACGAGGGTGGCAGAGAGGCTGCCGATCGCGATGGGGCTGGTCCGGATGAGCCGGTGGCGGTTGTCGAGCAGGAGGGCGAGGAAATGCTCTTTCTGCTTGTCGAGGAGGAGGGGTCGCAGCACCGCCGCGGCCGCCTCGACGCTGTCGATCGTCGGGCGGGCTTCTTGCGGCGCGCGGCTCAGGCGCCGGGCGACCTCGACTGCCGCCTTGAGCTGCGCCGCCTTCGCCGGCCCGATGCCGTGGACGCCCGCGAGCTGCTCCACCGAGGCGCCGCCGATGCCCTGCAGCGTGCCGAAGGCCGCCAGCAGCCGGCGGGCGCTGACCAGCACCGACTCGCCCGCCACGCCGCGCCCCAGCAGGCAGGCGAGCAGCTCCTGCTCCGAGAGCGATTCGGCGCCCAGCGCGGCGAGCCGCTCCCGCGGCCGCTCCGAGCGCGGCAGGTCCCGGACCGTCAGCGCGGGGGTGAGCGGCGCGGTCATGGCCGCCGGTACCGGAAGACCTGCAAGACGACGAGGGAAAACAGCGCGAGGTTGACGACCGTGAACGCCCGGAACACCGCGTCGGGCGAGCCGAGGCCCGCGGGCAGCATCAGCAGGAGGCAGCCCCACACGCCCATCGCCCACCAGGGGCTCACGTCCTGCGAGGACCGCCGCCGCTGGATCCGGACGATCAGCGGGATGTTCCACAGCGGCAGGAGGACCGCCGCGACCATCCCCACCGTCTCGCTCATCGCCAAGGCGCCTTCATGCGGCGCGGAGGACGCGGGTGTCGGCCAGGCGGTCGCCCCAATGCCGGCCCGCCCGCTCATGCGAGAGGGCGTAGAGCCCGGTCAGCCCCATGGCGAGGTTGATCAGCGGAATGACCCAGAGCAGGTTGCGGACCGCCGAGGCCACGAACGTGCACCGCGCATGAGCTGTCCCCACGACCACCTTCAGCCCCATGAGGCGCTTGCCGACGCTCTGCCCCTCGAAGAGCCCGTCCCGCAGGAGCCAGTAGCCGGTGCTGGCGATCCAGCCAAGACCCCCGAAGAACGCCCCGAGCCCCAGAAAGAGCAGGAGGTCGATGAGCCACGCGTAGATGCGCTGCTGGGCGAGAGTGGGTTTCGCCATCGCTCGATTACTTTACCACATCACCGGGAATGGGTCACCCCGAGTTTGGGGCAGACCCGCGCCAGCGGACAGCGGCTGCACCAGGGCGAGGTGGGATGGCACATGTTTTGGCCGAGCGTCACGAGGAGGTCGTTGTAGGTGCGCCAATGCCGCCGCGGAAGCCGACGGCGAAGCGCCTGCTCGGTCTGCTCCGGCGTCTTCGTCCGCACGTAGCCCCACCGGTTGCTGATCCGATGGACATGCGTATCGACGCAGATGCCGTCCTGGTCGAATGCGAGCGTCACGACGAGGTTGGCGGTCTTGCGCCCGACCCCCTTGATGGTCAGCAGCTCCTCCAGGCTCGCCGGGACGCGGCTGCCGTAGCGCTCGCACAGCGCGCGGCACACCGCGAGGATGGTCCGCGCCTTCGTGCGGTAGAACCCGACCGGGTAGATGGCGCGCTCGATGGCGGCGGGAGACAGCCTGAGCATCTGCTCAGGCGTCCGCGCCAGGCGGAAGAGCCGCTGGGAGGCCGCGCGGGTGACGGCGTCCTTCGTGCGCAGGCTCAGCAGGCAGCTGATGAGCGTCGTAAAGGGGTCGTCGCGGTAGTGGCCGACGACCGGTATTTCCCACCGCCGGATGAGCCGCTTCACGGTGCGGAGGACGCCGTCAATGTTGCGATTCGTGACCATCACATGCCGGCGAACAGCTCCCGGACCTTCGCGGCGGGGTCGGGGGCGGTCATCAGCGCCTCGCCCACGAGGACGGCGTGGACGCCGAGGCGCCGCATCCGCCGGACGTCCTCGGCGGTCTGGACGCCGCTCTCGGCGACGACCACCGTCCCCGCCGGCACCTTGGGCATGAGGCGGGCAGAGAGGTCCGAGTCCATCGTCAGCGTGTCAAGGTCGCGGTGGTTGATGCCGATGACGCGGGCACCCGCCCGCACCGCCCGGGCGAGCTCCTCCTCCGCGTGGACCTCGACGAGCGGCTCAAGACCCAACCCCTGGGCCGCCTGCAGGCACGCGGCAAGCTGGGCGTCGCTGAGGATGCGCACGATGAGCAGGACCGCGTCGGCCTCGTAGAGCGCCGCCTCGTACACCTGGTAGGGGTCGAGGATGAAGTCCTTGCGCAGCGCCGGGATCTGGGTGAACTGCTTGGCGTCGCGCAGGAAATCGAGGTGGCCGCCGAAGTACGGCTCGTCGGTCAGCACCGAGAGCGCGGCGGCCCCGGCGGCTTCGAGCGTCTGGGCCAGGCTCACCGGGTCGAACCGCTCGCGCAGCATGCCCCGCGAGGGCGACTTGCGCTTCAGCTCGGCGATGAGGGAGAGCTTGCCCGGGACCTCGAGTGCTGCGCGGAAGTTGCGCTCCACCGCATGGCGCGCGAGGCGCGCTTTCAGCTCAGCGAACGGCAGCCGCGCCTTCGCCTCGGCGACCTCTTGCTCCTTGCGCCGCACGATCTCATCCAGCATGGCTGAGCGCCTTCACGCGGTCGAGCAGCGATGCGGCGCGCCCGCCGGCGAGTGTGGCGTGGGCCTGCGCCACGCCGTCGTGGATCGTCCGGGTGAGCCCCGCGAGGTAGATGGCGCAGCCGGCGTTGGCGGCGACGATGTCCGATGCCGGTCCCGGGCGGCCCTCCAGCACCTCGCGCGCCAGGCGCGCGTTGTGCGCCGCATCGCCCCCGCGCAGCGCCTCCAGCGTCGCGCGCGGCAACCCAAGCCCCTCGGGCTCCAACCGGCGCCCGGTCAGGAGGTCCGCCTGGACCTCCACGGCGTCGGTCGGGCCAGTCGTCGTCACCTCATCCAGGCCATCGGCCCCGCGCACCACGAGGCCATGGCGGATGCCCAGGCGCACCAGTGTTTCGGCCACCGGCCGCAGCAGGCGCGCCTGCGCGACCCCGACGAGCTGAAAGCTGAGCGGCGCCGGATTGGCGAGCGGGCCGATGAGGTTGAAGATGGTGCGGATCTTCAGTTCCTTCCGGATGGGGGCGACCGCCTTCATCGCCGGGTGGAACCGGGGCGCGAAGCAGAAGCCGAAGCCCAGCTCATCCACGCAGCGCGCGACGACCGCCGGTGAGGCCTCCAGGTTGACGCCGAGCGCTTCCAGCAAATCCGCGCTCCCGCAGCGGCTGGAGGCGGCGCGGTTGCCATGCTTCACGACCCGCACCCCGGCGGCGGCGGCGACAAGGGCGGCCAGCGTCGAGACGTTGAGCGTGTCCTGGCCGTCGCCGCCGGTCCCGCAGGTGTCGCAGAGGTCGCGCGGGTTGGCGAGCGGCAGCGGCACGACGTGCGCGCGCAGCACCTCCACCGCCGCGGCCAGCTCCTCCGCGGTCTCCCCGCGCTCGGCGAGCGTCGTGAGGAACGCGCGGATTTCCTCCGGCGGCGTGCGGCCCTCCATGATGGCGCCCAGCACGCGCCGCATCTCCTCGGCGCTCAGCGGCTGCTCAAACGCCATCAGCTGCTCCGTCGACGGGGTGGCGGCGTCCTTCGACTCGGCCTTCGGCCTCGCTCAGGATCCCGAGCGACCCACGGGAGTCGAGGGACGGCAGGACCCGCGGCCCCGGCGGGATGTTAGACGGAGCAGCCATCAGCGAAACCGCCGCCGAGCCGCCTTGGCGAGCGCGAGGAAGTTGCGCAGCAGGTCCTTGCCCACCGACGTGAGGATGGACTCAGGATGGAACTGCACCCCGTAGACCGGCAGCGCGCGGTGCGCGAGGCCCATGATCTCCCGGTCCGACGTCCAGGCGGTGACGCGCAGCGCGCGCGGCAGCGTCTCCCGCTTCACGATGAGCGAGTGGTAGCGGGTCGCCTCGAACGGGCTGGGCAGCCCGCGGAACATCGCCGACCGGTCGTGGTAGATGCGCGAGGTCTTCCCGTGCATGGGGCGCTTCGCCCGCACGACCTCCCCGCCGAACACCTCCCCGATGCACTGGTGGCCGAGGCACACCCCCAGGATCGGGATGCGTCCGGCGAACGTCTTGATGAGGGCGTTTGAGATCCCCGCATCCGACGGGCGGCCGGGCCCTGGCGAGATGACGATGCTGGAGGGCTTCAAGCGCGCGATGCCCTTCAGGGTGATGGCGTCGTTGCGCTTCACGACGAGCTTCTCGCCCAGCTCGCCCAGGTACTGGACGAGGTTGTAGGTGAACGAGTCGTAGTTATCGACCATCAAGATCATGGAACTAATCCTCTGGTTGACGCGTTAGCCCGTTTGCGCGTTAGCGCGTTGCACGTCAGAACGCGCCAACGCACCAACTCGCTAACGCGCAAACCTCCGTTCGGCGATGGCGATCGCCTGGAGCATCGCCTTCGCCTTATTGAGCGTCTCCTGGTACTCGCGCGCCGGCTGCGAATCGGCCACGATGCCCGCCCCGGCCTGGATGTAGGCCCGCCCGTCCTTGATGAGGATGGTGCGGATGGTGATGCACGTGTCGAGGTTGCCGGAAAAGCTCAGGTACCCCACCGCGCCGGCGTACGGCCCCCGGTCATACCGCTCAAGCTCGGCGATGAGCTCCATCGCCCGCACCTTGGGCGCCCCGGTCACCGTCCCGGCTGGGAAGGTCGCCCGCAGGACGTCGGCTGCCGTCCGCCCGGGCCGCAGCCGCGCCGTCACCCCGCTCACCAGGTGCAGCACGTGCGAGTACTTCTCGACGACCATGAGCTCGGGCGTGCGCACCGAGCCGACCTGCGCCACCCTTCCTAGGTCGTTGCGCCCCAGGTCCACCAGCATGAGGTGCTCGGCCCGCTCCTTGGGACTCGTCCTGAGCTGCTGGATGAGCCGCTCGTCCTCCCGCTCGGTGGCCCCGCGCGGCCGCGTGCCGGCGATGGGCCGCGTCTCAAGGCGGCCCTCCTCGCACCGCACGAGCATCTCCGGCGAGGCCCCGACCAGCGACAGCCCCCCAAACCTCAGCAGGAACATGTACGGCGAGGGGTTGAGCGAGCGCAGGGCGCGGTACACATCGAGCGGCCCGCACGTGAGGTCCCGCTCGAGGCGCTGCGAGAGCACCACTTGGATGACGTCGCCGGCGCGGATGTAGCCCTTGGCCTTCGCGACCATCGCCTCAAACTCCCCCTGGCTGATGGCGGAGCGCACCTGCCCGCGTCCGGCACGCCTGCCTGCCGCGCCTCCGAAGATGCTTCCTGGCGCGGCGCAGGCAGGGCGGCGGGCGGTGGCGCGACGAGTCGGGCGTGGCGGCTCGACGCGCAGCCGCTCGGCCATCGCCTCGATGGCCTGGATCGCGTGCCGGTAGGCCGCGCGCGGCATCACTCCGCGCGTCTGCGCGTTTGCCACGAGGCGCAGCGTATGCTGGGCGTGGTCGAAGATGGCCATCGTGTCGGTCAGCATGAGCATGAGGTCCGGCACGCGTAGGTCATCGAGCTGGTGCGCGGGCAGCCGCTCCAGGAACCGGACCACGTTGTAGCCAAGGTAGCCGACCAGGCCCCCGCAGAAGCGCGGCAACCCAGGCACCGGCACAAAGCGGAAGCCCCGCATGAGCCGCTCCACCTCGCGCAGCGGATCCTCCCGCGTCTCAAACCGCCGCACCCGCGGCGCCCCGCCCCGGCTAAACTCCGACACCTCCATGTGCCGCCCGGTGGCAGTCACGAGCCACCGGGGCCGGCTGCCGAGGAACGAGAAGCGCGCGACCTTCTCCGTCCCCTCGACCGATTCCAGCAGGTAGCTGAAGCGCCCGTCGTCGAGCTTCAGGAACGCGCTCACCGGCGTCTCCAGGTCCGCGAACAGCTCCCCGTAGACCGGGATGACGTTTCCCCGCCTGGCCAGCCTGAGAAACTCAGATTCCGTGGGATAAATGTTCATGGACGCATTGCTCTATCGAAGGGGCTTCGGAGCGGCGTCGCGGGTGACGCGGAGCCGGGGCCCCCGCCGCCTGCCCGCAGTCCCGCCATCGGCGGGACGAGGACAGCCGGTGGGGTGGCGGCGCGGCAGGACCCGCGACGCCAGGTCTTCGACCGGACGAATGCCATCACCGCCCATAGACTTTCGTGGGATTGAACACGCGCCGCCCGACGGTGACCAGCCGCCCGCCCTTGAGCCGCCGGAAGTAGCAGGTGAAGTAGCCCGCGTGGCAGGCCGCGACCTTCTGGCGCACGAGGAAGACGAGCGACTTCCCCTCGCAGTCCACCCGCACCTCGCGCAGCTGCTGCACGTGGCCCGACGTCTCGCCCTTCAGCATGAGGCGCCGCAGCGACCGCCGGAAGACGTACACCTTCCCTTCCTTCAGGCTCCGTGTGAGCGCGGCGCGATTGAGGTAGCACAGCGTCAAGACCTGCCTGGTCTTGGCATCCTGCACCACCGCCGGAATCAACCCCTGCTCGTCGAACCGTAGGAGTGCCCATAACGCTTGGAAGTTTTGTTTCTTATCTTTATTCATCTATCATCCAAGGTCGCCAGATACAGACGCCTATTCATTAAAGTGGTACCGGACAAGCAGAGCATGATCCGTTGCCTCCGCAGGCTCGACACAGTAAAAATCTTCCCCATCCCAGCCTGCGGCAAGTCTTAGATCAGTAATCGCCTTATTACCTGGCAGCTTAACGGAACGTCCTGTTCGTAAATCCAAAATTGCAGGTATCCGACCTTCAAACAAATAGACTCGCCGCCCCGTTGGCGACCACGTCATGTTGTTATAGGCATACGCAAAGTCGCTTGAAATCAGATAACTCGGTACTGATGTATCCGACTCTCTCATCTGTAAGGCATAACGGCCATCAACTTTTTGCAACCACGAAAACCCCATGGGACCAATCCGGCTAGCATTGGCCAACCCACTCACGGGTCTGGTGGTCCCTGTATCTAGATCAACGACATGGAACTCATCAGTCCTCTTGTACGGTTCCTTGATCACTACACTCGCCTCATCCCACCAGGCCTCAAGTTGCGGCAAGCCCCACGACTTAGGCAGATCAATCTGCCGAGCTTGACCTTCTCCGTCACCAACGGTAAGTTTATTCACGATCTCCCTCTGACCTGTTGATGCCGTTGAGCCAAAGTATTTCAAGGCCAGAAAACTATGGTTTCCAGCCTTCCACATGAATTGATTTACTTCCCCAAGCACCCACACGTCCTGAGATGCTAGATGCAGCAAGCCCATTGTGTTCATCCCGCTCTCGCCATCTTGGCCATATCGGTCCACGGTTCGTAGGACATGGCCATCCGGTGATACATTGATAAAGATGATGTTGGGGGTGATGGACATCATAGGTTCAAGAGAGATGTGCTCGATAGTTTTTGCTGCCCAATCATATTTCCATGCATCAACCGCCACATCCAACCGGCTCAGCCCTTCGCCATAGCTAGGATCCAAATTAAGCCAGAATCCGTTCGAGAAATCATCGGTCGGTTCCGTCGACTTCTTCCGATATTGCAGCCAATGACGAATCGGAACAATGAGATCGGCTTTCCGGTGCGTCACAATGAAGATGTGAGGGCCTCGAAGTTCGACTGAATAGATTGAATGGCCGTTGAGCAGAGACTGCTCAAGCTCAGTTAAATCGGCTACTACCGTCCGACTTGTTTGAGCATAAGAGGGCGTAGGAACGACAACTCCAACAGTATAGACTGCCAAGAGCCATGTTAACTTCAGAACGCACATGCACCGTTCTCGGTCTCCGACTGAAAACCTCTCCTTCCAAATTTGGCCGAAGAGTAGGTATCCAATCACCTTCATCCTGCCCTCGGGAATTCCGGTGCCACAAGCCTATTTCCTAATCCTCCCCCAACAACTCCCCCAACTGCTGAACGAACGCAGAGCGGGGCAGCACGGTGGTGCAGCCGGCCTCGAGCGCCTGGCGCTGGAGGTCTTGCTGGACGTGCGAGCAGTAGCCGACCACCGGCACCGCCGGGTACGCCGCCCGCAGATTGCGGACCATCGCCAGCGCATCGCCGCGCAGGTTCAGGTCAATGAGCACCCGTTGGGGCGGCTCCGTCCCGCGCGCCGCGGCCTCAGCATCGGCGGCAATCGTCAGCGAAGCCCCCACCTGCCCGGCCGCCGCCTCCAGCTTCCCCCGAAAGAGCAGGTCATCCACGATGGCCAGGATCATAGATGACTATGTAGGCGTTATTGCTCTGTCGAATACCTCGCTGGGCCGCGGGTGACGCGGAGCCGGGGCCCCCGCCGCTTGCCCGCAGGCCGACGAGGCCGAGGACAGCCGGCGGGGTGGCGGCGCGGCAGGACCCGCGGCCACCCGAGGGTGTTCGGCCGAATCCTCTCATCATCAGGGTTGGCGAAGCACGTGATGGGTGCCGACTCGCCGCAACAGCACGCCTTCTTGGACGAACTGAAACGTGATGCGGTAGTTGTCGCTGACGCGCAA
>JACPAY010000028.1 GCA_016180575.1 Candidatus Omnitrophota bacterium
CCATCAGAACGCCGGAGGCGCAGGCGTAGACCCCCGATTTTAAGCCCGCCACCGCGGCGACAAAGCTCACAAACCCGGCCCCGCATCCTATGAAAGAGAATCCCAGGACCTGCCGACGGCTCCGGTGGGCTCCCCAGCGGCCGTAAGCCAAAGAGCCCAGCAGCATTCCCACCCCCAGCCACAAGCTCAAGAAACCCAGATCCTTGGTCACGCTGCCCAGCTCCCGCTGAACCAGGATCGCCGCCGCCACAAACGCCCCTCCGGAGCCGGCCATCAAGAATCCGAGGAGCCCGGCCGCCCGGCGGGTCTGGGGGTGCCGCCACAGCTCCTGAAACCCCTCGGCCACCTCCCGCAGGATTTTTCCGGGGGCCTCGCCGCGCGCCGCCGGTTTACCGCCCCCGCGGATCGGAACAATCCAGGCGGCCGAGGCCAGGTAGCTGGCCGCGGTGACGAGACAGCTTTTGGCGGGGCCGATCCATTCCACCAGCAGGGCCCCCGCCAGCAAGATCACCGTCGAGCCGATCATCCCGGAGGAGGTGAACAGGGCGTTCGCCCTGGGAAGCTCGCCGGCGGCGGCGATCTCCGGAATCACCGCCAGCCTGGCCGGCACAAAGAAGGTGGCCACCGCGAAGATGAGGAACACCGCCCCGTAAAAGGGGGCGGCGCCGGGCGCCCGGGCCACCCAGGGAAGCAGCGCCAGGATTCCTGCCCGGATCAGGTCGCAGGTGATCATGGTCCGCTTCCGATTCCATCGGTCGACGTACGCCCCGGCGAAGGGGTTCATGAGAAGCGCCGGCAGAGAGGTCATTACCAGCACCTTGGCCAGCGTCAGCGCCGAGCCCGGCGCCCGCGCCGCCACCAGCGCCACCAGGGTCAGCTGGGTCAGCCGGTCCCCGAACTGGGAGCAGAGCTGCCCCAGCCACAGGCCCAGGAAGTTTCTGCTTTTAAGGAGCGCGAACAGGGGGGGTTTCCTCTCTCAAGAAAAGGCGCTCTCCATCGTCC
>JACPAY010000014.1 GCA_016180575.1 Candidatus Omnitrophota bacterium
GAGCGCCTTCAGGTCGATCTCCACGTCGAAGTGGCCCGCGTTGGCGATGACGGCGCCGTCCTTCATCCGCGAGAAGTGCGCGGCGGTGAGCACCTGGGAGCAGCCGGTGACCGTCACGAAGAACTCCCCCCGCCGCGCCGCGTCGGCGAGGGGCATCACCTCGAAGCCGTCCATCACCGCCTCGAGCCCCCGGATGGGATCGACCTCCGTCACGATGACGTGCGCGCCCATCCCGCGCGCCCGCTGCGCAAGCCCCTTGCCGCACCAGCCGTAGCCGGCCACCACGAAGACCGACCCGGCGAGGAGCCGGTTGGTGGCCCGGA
The DNA here is from genome assembly GCA_016180575.1 of Candidatus Omnitrophota bacterium. GTDB lineage: Bacteria > Omnitrophota > Gorgyraeia > Aquiviventales > Aquiviventaceae > JACPAY01. The sequence goes on from JACPAY010000014.1 coordinate 324, forward strand.
GGATCCCGTCGATCGTGGACTGCCCCGTCCCGTAGCGGTTGTCGAACAGGTGCTTGGTGTCGGCGTCGTTCACGGCGATGACGGGGTAGCGCAGCTTGCGCTGGGCGTCCAGGCTCCTGAGCCGGATCACCCCCGTCGTCGTCTCCTCGGTCCCCCCGAACACGTGGCGCCCGAAGCGGTTCGGCTGCTTGTGGATGGTCGAGACCAGGTCCGCCCCGTCGTCCATCGTCAGGTGCGGCGAACCGCCGAGGACCTCGTGGATATGGTCGTAGTAGGTCGTCCGGCCCTCGCCCCGGATCGCATAGACGGCTATCCCGAAATCCTTCACGAGGCTGGCAGCGATGTCATCCTGCGTGGAGAGCGGGTTGGAGGCGCACAGGGCGACCTGGGCCCCCGCCGCCTTGAGCGCCAGCATGAGGTGCGCGGTCTCGGTCGTGACGTGCAGGCAGCAGGCCAGGCGCACGCCTTTGAGCGGACGCTTCCTCGCCGCCCGCGCGCGGATCTGCCCCAGCACGGGCATCTGGGATTCGGCCCACTCGATCTTCGAGCGCCCCGCCCGGGCGAGCGCCGGGCTCTTGATGTGGTAGCGGCGGCTCATCTGTGGTGCCGCGCCGCGCGCTGGATGTCCTTCACGCGGTCGAGCTCCTCCCAGGGGAACTCGGCGTCCTCGCGGCCGAAGTGGCCGTAGGCGGCGGTCTTGAGGTAGATCGGCCGGCGGAGCTTCAGCGTCCGGATGATGCCCGCGGGCGTCAGGTCGAACAGCTCCCGGATCAGCTTCGTGATGGCGGCGTCGGAGAGCTTCCCGGTCCCGCGGGTGTCCACCATGACCGACACCGGCTCCGCCACTCCGATGGCGTAGGCGAGCTGGATCTCGCAGCGGTCGGCGACGCCGGCGGCGACGAGGTTCTTGGCGACGTAGCGCGCCATGTAGGCGGCCGAGCGGTCCACTTTGGTCGGGTCCTTGCCGGAGAACGCCCCGCCCCCGTGGGCGATCGCCCCGCCGTAGGTGTCCATGATGATCTTCCGCCCCGTCAGGCCGGTGTCGCCCTGCGGCCCCCCGACCTCGAAGCGGCCGGTTGGGTTGACGAAGATTTTGGTCCGCCGGTTCAGCCAGTGCTTCGGCACGACCGGCTCGATGACGAGCCGCTTGATGTCCGACCGGATCCTCGCCATCGGGACCCCGCGCTTGTGGTGGGCGCTCACGACGAGCGCGTCGAGGCGCGCCACGTGGCCGTCATGGTACTCGGCGGTCACCTGCGTCTTGCCGTCCGGCAGGAGGTAGTCGGCCAGCCCCTGCTTGCGCACCTCCGACAGCCGGTGCGCCAGCCGGTGCGCCAGCATGATGGGCAGCGGCATCAGCTCCGGGGTCTCGTGCGTGGCGTAGCCAAACATCATCCCCTGGTCCCCCGCCCCGCCCTTGTCCACCCCCAGGGCGATGTCCGGCGACTGGGACTGGATGGCCGTCGCCACCCCGCAGGTCTTGTAGGCAAAGCCGTGCACCGGCTCCACGTAGCCGATGTTGTAGATCGTCTCGCGCACGATCTGCGGGATCTCGATATAGCAGGAGGTGGTGATCTCCCCCGCGACGAACGCCAGGCCCGTCGTCACCATGGTCTCGCACGCCACGCGGCCGTTGGGGTCCTGGGCGTAGATGGCGTCCAGGACCGCGTCGGAGATCTGGTCGGCGATCTTGTCCGGATGCCCCTCCGTGACGGATTCCGATGTGAAGAAATGCCGTTTCATGCTCCCCCTCCCTGCCATTCGTCGAGCACCGCCTGATACGACTCAGGCGATCCGATATCATACCACGCCCCCGGCATCATGATGCCGTAGACGCTCCCGCGGCGCACGAGCCACTCCAGGAAGTAGCCGGGCGCGTCGGGGTTGCCGCCCTCCTCGATGAAGCGCTGGAGCTCGCCGCACATGGCGGCCGGGAAGTAGTACACGCACAGCGCCACTTCCCTGGACGGCGGCTGGGCGGACTTCTCCACGAACGCCGTGATGCGCGAGGACTCATCGCGGATGGCCACGCCGAACTGCGTCGCCGCCTCCGCGGACGGGGCCTCCCACAGCGCGAGGCTCGCATCCGGCCGGTGGCGCTGGGCGGCGGCCACGAAGTCCGCCAGCCTCCACCGGAAGAGGTTATCGGTGCCGAGCACGAGCAGGTCGTCGCCCGGATCCGTCGCCCGCCGGGCGAGCTCCAGGTCCCGGATCGCCCCGAGGCGCGTCTCCGGCGTGTCGGTGCCGTCGTCCACAACCTCGATGTCCGCCCGCCGCTCCCGCTGCCAGCGGCGGAACGGCTCGGCGAACCGGTGGTTGGTCACCAGGATCCGCTTGCGCAGCGGCCGCACCCCGTCCAGCGACCGGACCACCTCATCCAGGATCGTCCCCGTCCCCAGCGGCAGGAGCGCCTTGGGCCGGTCCTTCGTCAGGGGATAGAGCCGGGTCGCGTAGCCGGCCGCCAGCAGGATGGCCGTAACGCTTCCGGTATCAGATACCATCACCCGTTTGGTATCAGATACCGAGCGCGCTTTGGTATCTGATACCGGCTCATTCCACCAGGACAGGCGCGACCTGCTTGAGCGTGGCCAAGAGGAACGCCTCCACTTCCTTGCCGGTCCGCAGCTTGAGCGCCTGCTCGACCACCGACTGGGCGAAGGAGTGCTCGACCGACCGGATCACCTGCTTGACGATGGGCAGCTGGACCGGCGAGGTGGAGAACTCATCCAGCCCCATCCCGAGGAGCAGCAGGCTCAGCGCGGGCTCCCCGGCCATCTCCCCGCACATCCCCACCCAGAGCTTCGCGGCATGGCCGACGTCGATGATCCGCTTGATGAGCCGGAGGATGGCCGGGTGGGTCGGCTCGTAGAGGTAGGCGATCTTCTCGTTGACCCGGTCGACCGCCAGGGCGTACTGGATCAGGTCGTTGGTCCCGATCGAGAAGAACTGCACCTCCGGCGCCAGCAGGTCGCACATGAGCGCGGCGGAGGGCACCTCGATCATCGCCCCGACCTCCATGTCCTTCGCATACGGGACCCCTTCCCGGGTCAACTCCTGCTGGACCTCCCCCAGGATCTCATTCGCGCGCCGCAGCTCCTCGAGCCCGGAGATCATCGGGTACATCAGCTTCAGGTTGCCGTGGACGCTCGCCCGGAGGATCGCGCGCAGCTGGATGCGGAAGATGTCCGGCCGGGCCAGGCTGAACCGGATCGCCCGCCAGCCCAGGAAGGGGTTCATCTCCGTCGGGAACTGGAGGGGGGAGAGGAACTTGTCCCCGCCCAGGTCCATGGTGCGGATGATGACCGGGTGCGGCTTGAGCTGCTCGGCGACGGAGGCGTAGGCCTGGTACTGCTCCTCCTCCGTCGGGAAATCGGACCGGTTGAGGTAGAGGAACTCCGTGCGGAAGAGGCCGATCCCGTCCGCCCCGTGCGCGATCACCGACGGCACCTCGTCGGGCAGCTCGATGTTGGCCGAGAGGGTCACCGCGTGGCGGTCGAGCGTCTCGGCGGGCAGGTCCTTCAGGTGCAGGAGCTGGCGGCTGACCTCCTGGTTCCGGCGCTGCTCCAGCTCATAGTGCTTGATGGCGGCCGGGTCCGGCTCGACGAGGACATCGCCGCGGGTGCCGTCCACGATGATGAGCTCGCCCTTCTGGATCCGCTTCGTCGCCACGGCGAGCCCCACGACCGCCGGGATCTCCAGCGATTTCGCCATGATCGCCGTGTGGCTCGTGCGGCCGCCGATGTCGGTCACGAAGGCGAGGACGTGCCGCCGGTGCATCTGGGCGGTCTCGGACGGCGAGAGGTCGCGCGCGACCACGATGACGGGCTCCTCCAGCTGCGCCAGGGTGGTCGCCTGTTTGTTGAGGAGGTTGCGGAGCACCCGCTTGCGGACATCCTCGATGTCGGCGGTGCGCTCGCGCAGGTACTCGTCCTGCGTCCGGGAGAAGGCCTTAAGATGCCGCTGGACCACCTCGTCGAAGATCACCTCGACGTTCACCAGCTGGACCTTCAGGCCCTGGATGATCTCCTCGCGGAGCGCCTGGTCCTCCAGGACGAGGAGGTGGGCGTTGAGGATGTCGGCGTGATCCTGGCCGAGCTCCTCCGCGAGCCGCTTCTGGATGTCCAGGATCTGATGCCGCGTCTTGATGAGCGCCTCTTCGAGCCGGAGGACCTCCAGGGAGATCTCAGGCGTCGTGATGGACCGGCGCGGGATCGCCAGCGACTCGCTGTGGAACAGCAGCGCCTTGCCCATTGCGATGCCGGGGGCGGCGGGGATGCCCTTCAGCGTGGTCATCAGCGACACCCCCCCAGCCATGGTTCGATTGCCCGACGGGTCCTGCCGCTGCGCGACCCCACCGTCCGTGCTCGTCCCGCCGATGGCGGGACTGCGCGCGGGCGGCGGGCTCGCTCCGCGTCACCCGTCGGGCCATTGAACCACCGCATGGCTGCAGGTGGCAGGGGGTGTGTCGAGCCGGACGTCTGAAGGGGTGAGCGGCCACGGTGTCCCCCTCGGTGAACTGGAGGGACGAGCGAACCCCTGAAGTCGAGCGAAGGCCGGCCTCGGTGGGGCCGGCCGAGCGGTCCGGCGAGGCACCCCCCTGCCACCAGTCGGTATGGAGCGGCTGAGCGGCTCATCAGGCGCCGCCGCTCTCTTCAGGGGGGTTGGCGAGAGGGACGGTGACGAGCTCGACGAGCCGCTTGAGCGCCTCCGTCGCATCGGGGCCCTCGGCGATGAGGGAGATGCGCGCGCCGCGTCCGGCCGCGAGGGTGAGCAGCCCCATGATGGATTTCCCGTCGACGATCTTCCGCCCCTTCTTCACCGTGACGCGGCTCGCGAACCGCTTGGCCGCCTGGACGAAGAGCGCGGCGGGCCTCGCGTGCAGCCCCTGGCGGTGAATCACCGTGACGGTGCGTTGCAGCTTCGGCATGATCTTCACGTCTGCGCCATCTCCGCGGACCACCGCACCCGGCAGGCCCAGGGCTGCGTCCGCCGCGGCTGGAGCGCCCAGCAGCAGACCAGGCACAGCCCCTGATAGGTGCGCTCAAGGCCCCCCTCGGATTCCGATACCGTCTCGATGGGGAAGTGATACACCGTGGCGGGCGGATCGATGGCGAGGCGGAGCGTCACGCCGAGCGCCGGCTCTTCGATATCAAACGACGCCACGCCGGCGCCCTGCCCCGGCAGGCTCAGGTAACGCCCGTCGCGCAGCGACACGTTGAACTCCAGCGCCGCAACCGGAACATCCACTCCGTCGAGCTCGTAGCGGCACTCGACGGACGGGCGGCGCGCGTCCAGGCGGAGCGTCTTGAGGATGCGGCCGCCGTCAACGTCACGGACCAGCGTCGCCCGAGCCCTTCCCCGGCTCTTCCGCCAGCGAAACGGGCCGGCCGGCCAGAGCCGCTGCTCGGTCCAGCCGGACCGGACGACCTCCTCGAGCGTCGGCAGGCGCGGCAACGCGTAGTCGAGGAAGGCGCTGCGCCGATGGTCGTCATAGACGAGGCAGGACTCGAGGTCCCGCTCCTTCACGCCGACGAGGTCATGGATGCTGGCGGGGGCGCTGCTTGCCCCGGCGGCGACGGCCTGCAGCGCGGTGGCGCGCAGCTTGCTGTGATAGGGCTCGGGACGCCGGGTGAGCGTATCCACCAGGTTGAGGCGCGCGGCGGGGAGGATCCACTCCGTCACGGCGCCCCCCTCCTCCGGGTCGAGGATCAGGCTCATGGCGTTGGTCCTGAGGCGCACCTCCTCCACCCCGTCTCCATCCGCGTCCAGCGCGGTCACCGAAGGGGCGTCCCCAGCCGCGCGGGAGGCCAGCTCTTCGGCCGCAATCAGGTGGGCGTACACCGCGCGCCGCAGATGCGACAGGTACAGGCCGCCGAACACCCCGTGCCAGTAGGCGCAGTTGCATTGGCCCGTGTACAGCTCGCGCGCCGCGCGGGCCAGGAGCGCGCCGGGCGCCCGCCGGAGGCTGCGCAGGGCCTGCAGCTGCCGGCTCGTCCGCAGCATCTTCTGCTGCATGGCGTTCGCTTCAGGGTATTTCGCGAAGAAGTTCCGGAAATGCCCCCCGGACCATTCCAGCATCTCCTCGTAGCTGCCGCAGGGGAGGTAGGCGCGGCCATCCGGCCGCCGCTCGGCCAGGTAGTCGCGGAACGTGGCCGTCGAGAGCCACCCGGCCTCCCGTTCGAGCGCGGTCAGGAACTGGTCCAGCCAGCCCTCGTCGTAGACCCAGTGGTGCGTCTCGGGCCAGAAGCCGAACTTCTCGCCGTCGTCGGCGAACGTGATGGCCACCGGCTCATCCCGCCTGAGCCGCTTGAGGAACGCGATCGTCCGCTCCACGGGCTGGAACGGCAGCCAGTAGCGCAATCGCTTGGATGACGGAAACAGCGTGATGGAGGAGCCGGCGTATTCCGTCGTGTAGCAGCCGAGCAGATCCCAGAACGCGTCATCCCGCACCTGGAGATGCGGCGGCAGCCAGGCCGCGGCCGGCGCGAACTGGTTGGCGTCCACCATGGTGTACCGCAGCCCCGCCGCCGCGAGGGTCGCCGGCAGGTCGGGCTCCCACACCCGCTCGGTCAGCCAGCAGCCGGAAGCCTCGGTGCCGAAGCGCGCGCGCAGCGCCGCCTGCATCTGGGCCAGCTGCCCCCGGCGGTCCGCCTCGGGCAGGAGCGGCAGGATCGGCTCATAGTAGCCCCCGGCAAGCAGCTCCACCTGCCCGCGCGCCGCCAGCGCCTTGACCCGCGAAAGAAACCCAGGCTGGTGGCTGCGCAACCAGTCCAGGAGGCATCCGCTGTAGTGCAGCGCGAGGCGCACGCCGGGGTGCCGCTCCAGCACCCGCAGGAACGGCTCGTACGCCTTGGCGTAGGCCTCCTCGAAGACGAACCCGAAATTCCCGACCGGCTGATGGCAGTGGACGGCCATCAGCAGCGTGACGGGGGCGCTCATGGTTCGACTCGCTTTGCTCGCTCACCATGACCCTGAGCGAGGGAGTGAAACGACCGAGTCGAATGGGTCATCCGTGGGCCGCTCCCGCCGCCGGGGCGGGGGCGGGCCCGCGCCCCCGGCCGCCCACGACCAGCTGGATGACGATCTTGGCCACCTTGTCGGGGTCGTGGCGGACGTAGTCCTCGGTGCTGATGATGTTGTCCGCGACCACCTGGTAGCCCAGCGCCCGGATCCGCTCGATGTCCGGTTCGACCGGGAACGCCTCCTCCTGGCGGTAGCGTTCGAGCAGGTGGGGCGGGACCGGCTCGGTGTTGACGATGCACAGCTGCAGGACGCCGGGGTTGGAGTGCGCCACCAGCGCCCGGACGTGGTCGCTCGCCCGGAAGCCCGCGGTCTCCCGGGACTGGGTCATCACGTTGCAGACGTAGATCTTCAACGCCTTTGAGGTGACGATGGCCTCGACCATCCCGCCCACCAGCAGGTTGGGGATGATGCTCGTGTAGAGCGAGCCCGGGCCCATGACGATGGCGTTGGCATCTTGGATGGCCGCGACCGCGTCGGCGGTCGGCAGGCACCCGCTCGGCTCAAGGTAAATCCGCCGGATCGGGACGGGGGATTGCGAGATCTTCGTCTCCCCGAGGGTGACGCTGCCGTCGTCGTGCTCGGCCGCCAGGCGGACCTTCATGTTCGTCGACGGCACCACCCGCCCGCGGATCGCCAGCACCTTGCTGGACGCCCGGACCGCCCGCTCGAAATCGCCGGTGATCTTCGTCATCGCCGTGATGAACAGGTTGCCGAAGCTGTGGCCGTGCAGGGCGGAGTCCTCGGCGAACCGGTACTGGAAGAGCCGCTGCATGAGCGGCTCGGTGTCGGCCAGCGCCACCAGGCAGTTGCGGATGTCCCCGGGCGGGAGCATGTCGAACTCCTGGCGCAGACGGCCGGAGCTGCCCCCATCGTCCGCCACCGTCACGATCGCCGTGAGGTTGGTCGTGTAGGGCTTGAGGCCGTGCAGGAGGGTCGAGAGGCCTGTCCCCCCGCCGATGACGACGATCTTCGGGCCCTTCTCGAGGTAGCGCTGCTGGAACACGAGCTCCACCAGGTCCTGCGCGTGGCTGGGAGAGACGACCTCGAGGAGGGAGCGCACCATCAGCCCCACCCCCGCGACCGCCGCGGCCAGGCCCAGGACGAGCAGCACGAGGCTGAACAGGCGCAGAAGGAGCCCGCCCTCGACCGGCAACAGGGCCGAGCCGATCCCGAAGGCCAGCACCCCCCCGATGGCGATGCCGAGCCACCGCTTGACCCGCATCCCGGGGTACAGCCACTTGATGAAGTGCATCGCTTTCATCGGCTCTCAGTGACGGCGCCCGTCCTCCTCGCGGATGATCCGCACGAGCGTCTTCTCATCCTTGGCGTTTCGGAGGCTGTCGCGGAAGTGCTTGTCCTTGAGGAGGCGGGAGATGCGGGCGAGGGCCTTCAGGTGCGGGCCGGCGGAATCCTGGGGCGCGACGAGCAGGAAGAACAGCGTGACCGGCTCGCCGTCCAGCGCGTCGAACGCCACCCCCGCGCGCGACACGCCGAAGGCGCCCACCAGCTTGGCCACGCAGTCCGACTTGCCGTGCGGGATGGCCACCCCCTGGCCGATCCCCGTGGAGCCCAGCGACTCCCGCTGCAGGAGAATCTGGACCAGCTTGTGGACGTCGCGCTCCTTGATCGATCCGGCCCGCACGAGCAGCTCGACCAGCTCGCGGATCACCTCTTCCTTGCTCTGGCGCGCCTTGACCTCGACGGTCACGGCGCGCTCATCCAGGAACTCCATCACATTCATCCGCACCCTCGCATCAGATGGACACCGGTGAGCATCAAATGGAGCGGGAGACGGGATTTGAACCCGCGACCCTCACGTTGGCAACGTGATGCTCTACCCCTGAGCTACTCCCGCGTCGCGTCTACGGTCAAACGAAGGACGCTCCATAGGGGGGAACCAAGGTTCCCCCCTATCGGTCGCCCCGATAAGGAATCGTTCTTGATGGTCATGCAACCCGACGGGGCTCCCTGGTCCCCCTCCCCACGCATCCCGAGTGGAAATCTGCGGAGTCACAGCCTACGGCCAGTCTGGCTCCCTTGACGGTGGGCGAGAGAGGATTTGAACCTCCAACCCTTTCGGGACAGGCTCCTAAGGCCTGCGCGTCTGCCAGTTCCGCCACTCGCCCGGATGCGACGTGAAAATGAGATGGGCCGCCTGGGTCTCGAACCCAGAACCTTGACATTAAGAGTGTCCTGCTCTACCAGTTGAGCTAGCGGCCCATGAATGGCGCGCCCGGCAGGAATCGAACCTGCTGCCTCCTGGTTCGAAGCCAGGCGCTCTATCCAAGTGAGCTACGGGCGCGGACCCCTGAAGCGCAGCGAAAAATTGTAACACGCGGGGGAGACCCCAGCAAGCTCACCCGCCATTGGGCGCTGTCTTAATTTGTCGGGTCCTGCCGCGCCGCCACCCCGTCGGCTGTCCTCGGCCTTCGCCTGCGGGCAGGCGACGGGGTCCCCGGCTCCGCGTCACCCGACAAATTAAGACAGCGCCCCTGAGTCTGGTAGTGACTCAGGTTGGTGGCGGGTGACACGGCATGCAGCGAGCCGCACGCTCTGGAGGCCGAGCGGGCACGGGGTCCCGAGCGCAGCGAGGGACGAGCGAGGCCTCCAGCGCGAGCGTCGCCGGCCTCGCCGGGGCCGGCGGCGCGGTGCGGCGAGTGCATGCCGTGACAGGCCCCGCCACTCTCGCCCACTACCCGCCGCGGCTGAGGCGCAGGGGGTCCAGCAGGCGCCGGGCGGCTCGACGATTCAGCAGCCGGCGCTCGATCACCAGCTCCAGGGGGGATCGGCCGGTCCGGAGCGATTCCTTGGCGACCGCCGCCGCGTTGAGGTAGCCGATGGACGGGTTCAGGGCGGTCACGAGCGCCAGGCTGCGATGCGCCAGCGCCTCGCAGCGCCGGCGGTTGGCCGTGATCCCCTCGATGCAGCGGGCGGCCAGCGCCCGGCTGGCGGCGCCCAAGAGGCGCATGGCCTGGAGGAGGTTGTAGGCGACGACCGGCATCATGACGTTGAGCTCCAGCTGCCCGGCCTGGACGGCGTACGCGATGGTGGCGTCGTGGCCCAGCACCTGGAACCCCACCATGTCCACCATCTCCGGCATGACCGGATTCACCTTCCCCGGCATGATCGAGGAGCCCGGCTGCACCGCGGGCAGGTCGATCTCGCCGAAGCCCGTGTTCGGGCCGGAGCTCATCAAGCGAAGGTCGTTGGCGATGCGGATGAGCTCCAGCGCGTAGGCCCTGAGGCTGCCGGAGAGCCGCCCGAAGTCCGCGAGGCTCTGCGTGCGCTCCATGAGGTCCTCCGCCGGACGCAGCGGCCAGCCGGTCCACCGGCGAAGCGCCCGGATCGCCAGGCCCCGGTAGCGCGGGTGCGCGTTCAGGCCCGTCCCGGTCGCCGTCCCGCCCAGGTTGAGCTCGTGCAGGGCGGCCGCGGTCCGGGCCGCATGCTCCCGGGCCTTGCGGACCGCCACGGCGTAGGCCCCGAACTCCCGCCCGAGACGGACCGGCACCGCGTCCTGCAGGTGGGTCCGTCCGGCCTTGACGATAGGGCCGAACTGGCGCGCTTTCTTGCGGAGCGAGCCCTCCAGCTGCGCCATCGCCGCCAGAAGCTGGGGGAGCGTCGCGAGACAGGCGAGGCGCATCGCCGCCGGGAAGGTGTCGTTGGTGGACTGCGCCATGTTCACGTGGTCGTTGGGGCGGATGTGCCGGTAGGCGCCTTTGCGCGAGCCCAGCAGCTCGTTGGCGCGGTTGGCGAGCACCTCGTTGACGTTCATGTGGAACGAGGTCCCTGCCCCCGCCTGGTAGACGTCGACCACGAACTGGTCGCTGAAGTGCCCGCGCAGCAGCTCATCGCACGCGCGGCTGATGGCGGCGGCGAAGCGGGGCGGCAGCTGTCCGACGGCGCGGTTGGCCTGGGCGGCCGCCTTCTTGATGAGGGCATAGGCGCGCACCATCTCCGGCTGGAGGCGCAGGCCGCTGATGGGAAAGTTCTCGACGGCGCGGAGGGTCTGGATGCCGTAGTAGGCGGCCGCGGGGACGCGCTTGGTCCCGAGGGAATCGCGCTCGATGCGCGTCTTCATGAAAACTCGGCGAAGATCTCGTCCAGCCTGGGGGGGCTGGCCGCCTGCGCCTTCTGCATCACCTGCGCGATGCCCTGCTCGAACGTGGGGCGGGACTCCTGGTAGAAGACGCCCAGCGCCACGCGGTCGGTCTGCAGCGCGAGCTCGAAGGCCTTGGTCCGGCTGCTCGCGTCGTGGTCCTTCGGGACCTCGGCGAGGCGCGGGGGGATGACCTTGTAGGTGTTGTAGAACGTGATGCACGGGCTGATGACGTTCACGAACGCGAACCCCTTGTGCTGCATGGCCCGGGTGATCAGGTCGGCCAGCTCCTTCGGCTTGCCGGAGTAGCCCTGGCCGACGAAGCTCGCCCCGTAGGCGATGAGCATCGCGATGGGGTTGATCGGCTGCTCGATGTTCCCGTAGGGCGTGGACCCGGCCTGGAACCCGGGCGGAGACGTCGGGGAGTACTGCCCCTTCGTCAGCCCGTAGGTCGAGTTGTCCATGACGATGTAGGTGAAGTCGGGGTTGCGCCGCGCGGCATGGGGGATGTGGCCGCCGCCGATGGCAAAGCCGTCGCCGTCCCCGCCCACCCCGATCACCTCGAGCGACGGGTTGGCGACCTTCACGCCCATCGCCACCGGCAAGACGCGCCCATGGAGGCTGTGGAAGCCGTAGGACTTGATGAAGCCGGGCGTCCGCCCGGAGCAGCCGATCCCCGACACCACCACCAGGTCCTTCGGGTTGATCGACAACCCCGCCAGCGCGTTGTAGAGCGAGGCGAGCACCCCGAAGTCCCCGCAGCCGGGGCACCAGATGGGGTGCTCCTCGGTCTTATAGCTTTGCGGCGTGAACTCGCCGACCGCCGTGGACATGGGCGGCCACCTCCTCGATTTTGTCGAAAATTTCCTTGGGCGTGAACGGCAGCCCGATGCACTTGTTGAGCTGGATGAAGTCGTAGGCGAAGCGCTTGCGCAGCAGCGTCGCGAACTGCCCGGTGAAGTTCACCTCCGGGATGATCACCGCTTTCGTCCCCTGCATGAACTCCCGCAGCTTCGCCAGCGGCTGCGGGTAGAGGATCTTCGGATGGATCGCCCCGACCGAGTAGCCTTTCGCCTGCGCCATCTGGACCGCCTCGCGGATGACGCCCTCCGTCGAGCCCCAGCCGATGATCCCGATCTCGGGATGGGGCTCGCCATGGATCCGCACGAGGTCATTGGCGATCGCCTCGACCTCCACGAACTTGCCGTAGCGCTTCTGGGTCAGGCGGAGGTGGTTCTCGTGGTCGGAGGCCGCCGGGTAGCCGCGCTCATCGTGCTCAAGCCCCTCGGCGATGTAGCCCCCGCCCTCCATGCCGGGAATCGACATGGGCGAGATGTGGTCCGGGGTGAAGCGGTAGCGCTTGTAGTCGGCCATCTCCTTCCCCTGCGGCTTGCGCCGCTCCACCACCGGGACGCGGGAGGGGTCCGGCACCGGCACCGTCGCCTTCCGGTGGCCCAGGTACTGATCGGACAGGACGACGACCGGCATCTGGAACTGCTCGGCCAGGTTGAAGGCCTGCATGATGCCGTAGAAGCAGTCCTCGACGTTGTTGAGCGCCATGACGATGCGCGGGCAGTTGCCGTGGCCGCCGTAGCAGGCCAGGTACAGATCGCCCTGCTCGGTCTTGGTCGGCATCCCGGTGGAGGGGCCGACGCGCTGGACATCCACGATGACGGCGGGAATCTCGGCCGCCACCGCCAGCCCCATCATCTCGGTCATGAGGGAGAACCCGGGGCCTGAGGTCGCCGTCATCGCTTTCTTGCCGGCGAACGACGCCCCCAGCACCGCGCCGATGGCGGCGATCTCATCCTCCGTCTGGATCACGTAGCCGCCGATCTTGGGGAGCTCCCTGGCGAGGAACTCCATGATGTCCGTGGCCGGCGTGATCGGGTAGCCGGCGTAGAACCGGCAGCCCGCCGCGATCGCCCCGAGCGCGAGCGATTCGTTGCCGGAGAGGACGAGCTCCTTGGTCTTCCGCGGCCCTGCCCCCAGCCGGATGGCGTCCCGCCGCTTGATCTGCTTGGCGTGCTCGATTCCCACGCGCAGGGCGAGGAGATTCTTCTGCACGACCGTCTCGCCCTTCCGGCCGAACCGATCCTTGAGGAGCTCCTCGAACGTCGCGACCGGCAGGTCGAAGAGGCCGGCGAGGACGCCGAGCGCGACGATGTTCTTCGTGAGCTTGATGCCGACCTTCTCGGTCGCCAGCGAAGTGAGGGGGACGCTGTAGCAGATCGTCGAATCGTGGGCGGCGGCGGAGAAGCTGTCGGAGTCGTAGATGACCACGCCGCCCGGGCGCACGTCCTTGATGTGCTTCTGATAGGCCTCTTCGTTGAACGCCACGAGCACGTCGACGGCGGCGCCCTGCGAGAGCAGCAGGTTGCCGGAGGCCCGGACCTGATAGCTCGCATGGCCGCCCTTGATCTCGGCCGGGTAGGTCCGGAACGTGTAGATCTCAAACCCGGCCCGGGCCAGCGCCAGGGTCAGCATCTCTCCCGTGCTGATGACCCCCTCGCCCCCCTCGCCCCCGACCCGAAAGACGTAATCAACCATCTGGCTCGCCTATAGTTGCACGGCGCCCGCTTCCGCCGGCTGGCCAGCGGATGCCGCCGTCCAGGACACCCCGTCCCTCCAGAACTCCAGCGGCCCCTCGGGCCGCTTCTCCGCTTTCGTGTGCTGCAGGATCAGCGACACGGCGATCCGCGGCGCCTCATCAAGCCACACGCCCGCCACGAGCGCCGCCGGAGCCGCGAATTTCGGCCGGATACTAGTATACCCCTTCTCCGCGTGGCCCTCCAACTGGAGGTTCTCTAACTCGTTGCGGCCCAAGATGATCTTCGTCCTCGGCCCGATGCGGAAATGCCGCCCGATCGCCAGCAGCTCCATGTCCTTGGTGGTGGGCCGCTCGTCATGGGCGAAGAGGTCTTTGGCTTTCTTGGCGAAGTGCTCGTCGGTCAGGAGGCATCCGCCGGCCGGCGTGGAGTAGCCGCTCACGCCCCGCTCCCGCGCCAGCGCCATCTGCTCCTGGCGCGAGCGGCCGGCGATCCGCAGCAACCGCTCGCGGTCCACCACCCCGAGGAGCTCCGGCAGCGTCGGCTCCAAGAGCTGCGCCGACAGCGGTCGCAGCAGCAGCCCTTCCAGGCCGCTCTCCGCCTCGATGAGCGAGAGAGGCCGGCGCATCTGCGACATCGGCCGCTGGCCCAGGACCTCCCCTGTGACGACGAACCCGGCGCCCAGCTCTTCCATGTACCGCTTGGCGATCCGGAACATGTAGATGCGGCAGTCGACGCACGGGTTCATCCCGGTGCCGTAGCCGTACTTCGGCTCGCGGATCACGTCCAGATAGGCGTCCCCGACACCCAGGACCATCAGGGGGATGCCCAATTGACGGGCCACGTCCGCCGCCTTGTCCTTCTCGCAGCAGCCCCAGCTCAGGGAGAGGTAGAGGCCGTGCACTGCGATGCCCTGCTCGAGCATCAGCGTCGCGGCGAGGGCGCTGTCAAGCCCGCCGGAGATGAGCGTCACGCACCTGCGTTCCATGGTCATCAAAGGAAATCGGGGACAGCCACTAATTTCCGGTGCTCAGGCCAAAGAAATTAGAGGCTGTCCCCGCTAGACCGCCACGAGCACGTCGTCCCCTTCCACCTTCACGCTGAACGCCTGGACCTTGGTCGAGGGGTCGGTCTGGCAGCTGCCTGAGGCCACGTCGTACTCCCACCCATGCCAGGGACAGGTCACCGTCGTGCCCGCGAGGCTCCCTTCCCCCAGCGGCCCGCCGCGGTGCTTGCACGTGTTCTCGATGGCGTAGAAGATCCCGTCGCAATTGAACACGGCGATCGCCTTCCCCCCAACCTCCACCACCTTGCCGGTCCCAGGCGGGATCTCCGACTTCGCGGCGACTTTGATCATGGCTGCGCATCTCCCGGGACCGGTTCCCGGTTTCCCACCGGAGACCGCCAAGGGAAAGCGGGAACCGGTCTCCTCATATGAAATCCTCCATGAGCGCCGCCAGGTCCGCGCGCTCGAGCGGCTGCTTCGCCAATGGGATGCCGCTGCGCAGGGCCGGCTCTTCATCCTCGTAAGTCGGCCGCTCCACCTTGTAGAAGAGGCCGATGGGGATGCGCGCGCCCCATTCGAAGGCCTTCTCCATCGCGAGCCGGAAGTCCGCCGGATCGTACTGCTGGTCGTCCTCCAGCTTGTACACCCGCTCGCGGAACCAGGGATAGGTGTTGCGCTTGTTGTACGTCACGCAGGGCGAGAAGACGTCAACGAGCGCGAACCCCTTGTGCTCGATGGCCCCCTTCATCAGCTGGGCGAGGTGGAGGTTGTCGCCCGAGAACCCGCGCGCGACGTAGGTCGCCCCGCAGGAGAGCGCGAGGGCCACGGGGTTGAGCGCGAGCTCAATCGTTCCCTCCGGCGTGGACTTGGTGCGGACGTCCTTCTCGGTCGTCGGCGAGGCCTGGCCCGTCGTCAGCCCGTAGATCTGGTTGTCCATGACGATGTAGGTCATGTCGATGTTGCGCCGGCAGGTGTGGACGAAGTGGCCCACGCCGATGCCGTAGCCGTCCCCGTCGCCCCCGGTGGCGATCACGGTCAGCGCGTGGTTGCCCAGCTTTGCTCCGCTCGCCACCGGCAGCGAGCGGCCGTGCAGCCCGTGGAACCCGTAGCTGTGGATGAACCCGGGCAGGTTCGAGGAGCAGCCGATCCCGGAGACCACCAGCACGTTGTGCGGCGCGATATCCAGCTCGGCCAGGGCGCGCTGCAACGAGTTGAGGACGCCGAAGTCCCCGCAGCCCGGGCACCAGTCCGGCTTGATCTTGCCGATGTACTCCTTGACCTGCGCCATCATCCCTCCTCATCCGCCACAGAGTCACACGTCACAGGTCACACGTCACATGTGACCGCGCAGCCTGTGACCTTGTGACCCTGTGACCCTGTGACATCGTTAGTGTTGACGTGAGACTTCGGCGCCGAGGGCGGGCGACTCGATCGGCGAGAAGTCCGCCGGCAGCCCCTCGTCGCTCACCACCGACGCGACGACCGGCTCCTTCGGCTTGGTCTTCAGGATGGTCCGCGCCTGGTCGACGACCTGCTTCAGCTCGAACGGCTCGCCGTCGTACTTGCGCAGGTGGTGCTGGACCGAGAGCCCGGTCTCCATCCGGATGAGCCGGACGAGCTGGCCGGTGTAGTTGGCCTCCACGGACATCGTCATCTTGCAGCCCTTCAGCAGCCGGCTCACCTGCTCCGTCTGGAACGGCCAGAGGTAGCGGAGGCACAGGACGTTGGCGCTCAGCCCTTCCTGCTTGAGCCTCTCCATCGCCTCCAGCATGACCTGGTACGTCGAGCCCCACCCCACCAGCGTGAGGTCGGCGTCCGCCGGCCCATCGATCGCCGGGGCGGGCAGCTCCTTCAGCAGGTGGTCCATCTTCCGCATGCGCTTCTCCATCATCTTCTTGCGCATGGGGGGGTTCGTGAAGACGTCGCTGATGACGATGCCGTCCTCGTCGTGCTCATCCGTGGCGGTTGTGGACACGGCGCCCGGCGTGCCGGGCAGCGCCCGGGGCGAGACCCCGGTCGGCGTGTCGGCGAAGCGGCGGTAGCCGTTCTCCGGCTGCTTGAGCAGCGCGCCGCGGTCGATCGGGACCTTCGTGATGTTCACGCCGTCGAACGTCTCCAGCCGCTCGGCGAGGTACAGGTCGGTGGCGATGAGGACCGGGCACTGGTACCGCTCGGCCAGGTTGAAGCCGTGGATGGTCATGTCGTAGCACTCCTGGAGCGTCCGCGGCGCGAGGATGACGCGGGGGAACTCGCCCTGCGAGGCGCCGAGGAGCTGGAACAGGTCGCCCTGCTCGGTCTTCGTCGGCAGGCCGGTCGATGGGCCGCCGCGCATGGCCTCGACGATGACGACCGGGGTCTCGGTCATCCCGGCCTCGCCCACCGCCTCGGTCATCAGCGCAAACCCCCCGCCCGAGGTGCCGGTCATCGCCCGCACGCCGACATGAGCTGCGCCGATGGCCATGTTCAGGGCCGAAATCTCGTCCTCGCACTGCTTGACCATGAGGCCGGTCTTGGCCGCGTACCCGACCAGCCAGTGGAGCAGCGAGGAGGCCGGGGTCATCGGGTAGGCCGAGTAGAACCGGCAGCCCGCCGCCAGCGCCCCGAACCCGATCATCGGGTTACCGCCGGCCAGCGGCCGGCGCTTGCCGTCGCCCGGTCCGACGCGGATGGCGCCGGGCTTGGCGTGCTCCCGGGCGAAGCCCATCCCCTTGTCGAACGCCTCGAGGTTCGGCTTGATGACCGCCTCGCCCTTCTTCGCGAACCGCTCCCGGATGAGCTCCCGGATGGCGTCCGGGTCAAGGCCCAGCGTCTGGATGAGCGCGCCGAGGAGCGCCGTGTTCTGCATGAGCTGGTTGCCGGCGAGCGCCATGACCGGCAGCCCGATGAGCTGCACGTCCGGGCCGACCTGGTCGGGTGCCGCCTTGAACTTATCGGTGTTGTAGAAGACCGCCCCGCCCGGCACGACGCGCTTCCCGTAGCGCTGGAAGCTGTCGGCGTTCAGGGCGACGAGGTAATCCAGCTCGTCGCCCTGCGTGTAGACCTTGTGCGTGCCGATGCGGGTGTGCATGCACACGTGGCCGCCGCGGATGACCGACTGGTAGCTGTTGTAGGCGAACACGTGGTAGCCGGAGCGCGAGCAGGCCTTCGCGAACGACTCCCCCGCGGAGGCGATGCCGTCGCCGGCCGAGCCGCCGATCCAGACCGTCAGTTCGGTGTGTGTCTGCGCCATCGGCTCTCTTACACCAGCGCGGCCTTGCCGGCGGGGGCGGGGCGGCTGACCTCTTGGGTCATCTTGGTGATCTTGGCCGCCACGTCCAGCGCCTCGCCGAAGCGCCGCTGCCACATGTTCCGCCCGAAGATGAAGCCGGTCACCCCGGCCTCGAGCGCCGCGCGCACGTCGTCGAACAGCTCCGCGTCGGTGCGCTTGGCGCCGCCGGACATCAGCGTGAGCGTCCGGCCCGCCGAGGCCACAACCTTCTCGATCATCTCGCGCTTCCCGAGCTTCAGGTCCCGGTACTCCTTGGGGTACTGCGCGCGCTTCTCCTCGTCGGCCTTCGGGAAGTTGATCTTCACGACGTCGGCGCCGAGCTCCTGCGCGATGCGGGCCGCGTAGTCGACCGCATAGAGGCTGTCGCGCCCCCCCTTGGCCTCCAGGAACTTGCCGCGCGGATAGGCCCACATGATGACCGGCATGCCGGCGCGCTCGGCCTCCCGCCGGACGCGGCCGAACTGGACGAAATCGTCATCCTGGCGCGGCGAGCCGACGTAGCAGGTGTAGCCGACCGCATCCGCCCCGAGGCGCACCGCGTCCTCCACCGAGGCGTGGCAGGGCGAGAACGCCTCGTCATCGGGGGGGATCTCGGTCTTGCCGTTGATCTTCAGGATGAGCGGCACCTTGCCGGCGAAGGCCCGGAGGTACTTCTCCGCGAGGCCGACCTGGAAGGCGATGGCCGAGAAGCCGCCCTCGAGCGCCAGGCGGAGCTGGAACTCGGGGTTGAGGCTCTCGGGATTCACGAAGAAGTCGCGCGGCCCGTGCTCGAGGCCCTGGTCGATGGGGAGGATCATCAGGCGCCCGTTGCCCGGCCCGTGCTTGTAGAGCAGCCGGTACAGACGGGCCTTCTTCCCCGCGGGGAGGTCCAGGTCCTCCAGGGTGACAAACCGCCTCGACATGGTGCGCTCCTCCTTTTCGGTATCAGATATCAACTACGCGGAAAGACGCTGGGAGATATCTGATACCGGAACGATTAAAAGCGGATCCCGGCCTGCTTCAGGAACGAGCGATCGGAGTCGGTCAGCTCAAACCGCAGCTCCTCGCCCGCGGGCCTGCCGCCGATGAGGGGGACGACGTAGATCGCCAGCTCCACCTGCTCCTCCCGGAGCAGCTTGCGCAGCTCGCCGAACTCAGGGGCCTGCGCGACGATTTTCTGGATCGCCTTGTTCAACCGCCTCAGGTGCCTCGCCAGCCGCTTCTCAATGCCCATGGCTCCCTCCCACCGGAGCGTCCAGCAGGCGCTCCGCCGTCTGGGTGATCCGCATCGAACAGAACTTCGGGCCGCACATCGAGCAGAACTTCGCCTCCTTGTAGAACCCGTCCGGCAGCGTCTCATCGTGCATCCGGCGCGCCGTCTCCGGGTCCAGCGACCGCGCAAACTGCTGCTCCCAATCGAAGGTGAACCGCGCGCGCGAGAGCGCATCATCGCGCTCCCGGGCCCCGCGCCGCCCGCGGGCCACGTCGGCGGCGTGGGCGGCGATCTTGTACGCGATGACCCCCTGGCGCACGTCCTCGTCGTTCGGCAGCCCCAGGTGCTCCTTCGGCGTGACGTAGCAGAGGAGGCTCGCGCCGTGCCAGCCGACCATCGCGGCGCCGATGGCCGAGGTGATGTGGTCGTAGCCGGGCGCCACGTCGGTGACGAGCGGCCCCAGCGTGTAGAACGGCGCCTCGCGGCAGTAGCGCTGCTGCAGCTTCACGTTCGCCTCGAGCTGGTCCATCGGGACGTGGCCCGGCCCCTCGATCATCACCTGCACGTCGCTGGCCCAGGCGCGCTCGGTCAGCTCCCCGAGCGTCTTCAGCTCCGCCAGCTGCGCCTCGTCCGACGCGTCCGCCAGGCAGCCGGGCCGCAGGCTGTCGCCGAGGCTGTACGACACGTCGTGCCGCCGCAGGATCTCGCTGATGTCATCGAAGCGCTCGTAGAGCGGGTTTTGGGCCCGGTGGGCGGCCATCCACTGCGCGAGGAGGCTGCCCCCGCGGCTCACGATCCCGGTGATGCGGGACTTCACGAGGGGGAGGTACTCATAGAGGATGCCGGCGTGGATGGTCATGTAGTCCACGCCCTGCTCCGCCTGCTCCTCGATGACCTCGAGCAGCAGCTCCGGCGTGAGATCCTCCACCCGCTTGACGCGCGCGACCGCCTCGTAGATCGGCACCGTCCCGACCGGGACGGGGCTTTTCGCGATGATCGCCTTGCGGATCTCCGGGATGTCCCCGCCGGTCGAGAGGTCCATCACGGTGTCCGCGCCGTAGTGGACCGCCATGTGGAGCTTCTTCAGCTCCTCCTCCCCGCTCGAGCTGACCGCCGAGTTGCCGAGGTTGGCGTTGATCTTGACGCTGGCCACGAGGCCGATCCCCACGGGGTCCAGGCTGGAGGCCAGGTGGTGGAGGTTGGCCGGGATGATGAGCCGCCCGCGGGCCGCCTCCGACCGGATGAGCTCGGGGGCAAGCCCCTCGCGCTCCGCGACCCGCCGCATGGCGTCCGTCACGATCCCGTGCCGCGCCAGGGCCAACTGCGTCGCCGCGCGTCCGTTTCCTGCCATCAGTCTGCGTCCTCCGTCGGACTAGCGATTGGAACAATCATTTTAGCATAAGGTTCCAACCCGCGCCACCCGCGTCGTCAGGCGGTGCTGTCTCAATTTGGCGGGTCCTGCCGCGCCGCCACCCCACCGGCCGTCCTCGCTGCGCTGCGGGCGGGCGGCGGGGTCCCCGGCTCCGCGTCACCCGCCATGGCTCGCCTCGATGACGCAGGCAACACCGAGCGGCCGGACGTGCTCGTTGAGCGCCTCAGCGATCTGCGTGGTGAGCCGCTCCTGGACCTGCAACCGGTGCGCGAAGGCGTCCACCAGGCGCGGGAGCTTGCTGAGGCCGATGATCCGTTTGTCCGGCACGTAGGCGATGTGGCACTTGCCGAAGAACGGCAAGAGGTGATGCTCGCAGAGGCTGTAGAAGTCGATGTCCTTCACGATGATCATCTCATCGTGCTTGACCTTGGCGAAGGAGCGGTTGAGGATCTTCGCCGGGTCCTGCCGGTAGCCGGAGGTCAGGAACTGCAGCGACCGCTTCACGCGGCTCGGGGTTTGCCGCAGCCCCTCGCGCCGGGGGTCCTCGCCCATCAGCCGCAGCAGCAGCCGGACCGCGGCCTCCCACTCCTGGCCCGAGGGGATCTCGAGCACCTGCCGCAACTGTTTCAATTCATCATCTGTGTTGGGCATAGGTACCTTCCTTCGGTTTGCGCGTTGGCGGGTTTGCGCGTTGAGACGTTGAACGCGCCAACCGCCAAACGCGCGAACGCGCCAACGTTATTTCCAGTTTTCCATGAGCTCGATCAGGAGCCGCACCCCGATGCCCACCGCGCCCTTCGGCACGTAGGGCTTCTCTTTCTCCGTCCACGCGGTGCCGGCGATGTCCAGGTGCGCCCACGGCATCCCCTCGGCGAACGCCTCGAGGAACTTGGCCGCGGTGATGGTGCCGGCCTCGCCGGTGTTGGTGACGTTGCGAAGGTCGGCGATATCCGACTTCATCGCCGGCCCGTACTCGTCCCACAGCGGCAGGCGCCAGACGCGCTCGTACGTCGCCTTGCCGGCCTGGTTGAGCCGCGCCGCCAGCCGCTCGTCCTTCGTCATGAGGCCGACCGCCTCGCCCCCGAGCGCCACGACGCAGGCGCCGGTCAGCGTGGCCAGGTCGATCGTCGCGTCCGGCTTGTAGCGCTTCGCGTAGTGCAGGCAGTCCGCCAGCACGAGGCGCCCCTCGGCGTCGGTGTTCAGCACCTCCACCGTCTTGCCGGAGAGCGTCTTCAGGACGTCGCCAGGCTTCTGCGCGGTGCCCGAGGGCATGTTCTCCGTCGCCGCGATGATGCCGACGATGCGCGCCGGCAGCCGCAGGGCGGCCGCGGCCTTGATCGTCGCCAGCACTGCCGCAGCGCCCGACATGTCGTACTTCATCTGCTCCATCTTCGCCGCCGGCTTGAGGCTTAAGCCCCCGGAATCGAAGGTGATCCCCTTGCCGCACAGGGCGAACGTCGCCTTGGCGCGCCGGGGGGCGTACTCGATGACGATGAACTGCGCCGGGTGGGCGCTCCCCTGCGCGACGCCGACGATGCCGCCGAACCCCATCCGCGCAAGCTGCGGGAACGGGATGATCCGGCACTTCAGCCGCAGCTGGCGGCTCATCGCCCGCGCCTGGCCGGCGAGGAAGGTCGGGGTGACGAGGTTGGACGGGCCGTTGATCCAGTCGCGCGCCAGCGCCACCGCATGAGCCAACACCTCGGCCTTGGCCGCCCCGCGCTTCGCCTGGGCCGCGTCGCCGGCGCGCTCCACGACGAGGGTGATCGCGTCGATCCGCCGGCCCTGCTCATGCTTCGGCAGCTGCTTGAGCCGGTCATACCGGTAGAGGCCGAGCAGCGCGCCTTCCGTGGCGGCCTGGGCGACCGATGCCGGCGGGCCCAGTCCCCGGTGGCTCAGGACCGGCAGCGTCAGGCGCCTGAAGCCCCGCGCGCGCGCCGTCTTGGCCGCGGTGCCGCTCATCTGCCGGACACGCTCCAGCGAGAGATCCGCCTCCTTGCCGAGGCCGACCACCAGCACCCAGCGGCCGTCGCGCGGCCCCGCCTGCCCCCTCCCCAGAGGCGGGGCAGGCAGGAGCACCGTTTCGTTCGCGGCCCCGCGGAAGCCCGCCGCGTTGGCCAGCCGCCGGAGCCCGGGATCGCGCGCGCTTGAGGACGGCAGCAGCCGCTCCGCGCGCTGCTCGCCTTCCAGGGCGGCGAACACCTGCACCCCATCGCGGATCTGACCCAGCTGACCTGACCTCACCTGAATGCGCATGCACCCTCCGTCAGTTCTTGCCGTGCTGCAGGAAAAACGCCATCAACTGGAAGCCCTCGTCAAACCGCTTGGCCGACCCCTGCACCGCCGTCTCATGGTACGCGGCCACGCGGTCCTTCGGCCCGTTCGTCGCGCACAGCGCAAACGGCACCGGGCCCACAATGTGGGTCCGCAGCGCGGTGCTCGTCGAATGGTCCGGCGTGATCAGCATCGCGAACGGCTGCCCCCGCCGCCGCAGCCCCTCGAGGATCGGCCCCACCACCAGGCGGTCCACGTCCTCGATCGCCTGGACCTTCTTCTGCGCGTCGCCCATGTGCCCGGCCTCGTCGGTCGACTCGACGTGCACGAGCACAAGATCGAAGCCCGCGTCCAGCGCCCTCAGCGCGTGCTCCGCCTTGCCCTGGTAGTTCGTGTCGAAGTAGCCGGTGATGCCCGGCACCTGCAGCACCTCAAGCCCCGCCAGGCGCGCGATCCCGCGGACGATGTCGACCGCGCTGATGCACGCGCCCCGCAGCCCGTAGGCCTGTTTGAACGGGGGGAGCGTCGTCGCGGTCCCCTGTCCCCAGAACCAGAGCTGGTTCGCCGGCGGCGAGCCCGCGTCCATGCGGCGCCGGTTCACCGGATGGTCCTGCAGAATCCCCGCGGTCTTGCAGAGCAGCTCGCCGAGCCTGGCCGCGCCCGGCCCCTGGGGCGCGTACGGGGCGGCGGGCTTCCCGGAGATGTCATGCGGCGGTGTGCACCGGGTCTTTGCGTACTCCGCGCCGGCGATCACCATGAGATGCCGGTAGCTCACGCCCGGGTAGAACCGCACGCCGTCCTTGCCCAGCGCCTCATTCACCGACCGGATCAGCTCCGCGGAGTCGGCGCTCTCGATGTGGCCGGCCGAGTAGTCGGCCATGAGCCCGTCCGTGACCGTGACGGTGTTGCACCGGAAGGCGACCTCCTCCGGGCGCAGGACGATGCCCTGCGCGGCGGCCTCAAGCGGCGCGCGCCCGGTGTGATGCCGGCGCGGGTTGTAGCCGAAGACGCTCATGCAGCCCACGTCCGAGCCCGGCGGGAAGCCCGACGGGATGGTCCGCGCCCAGCCGGTGACGCCCTCGCGGGCGACCCAGTCCATGTTCGGATGCTTCGCCACCTCAAGCGGCGTCTTGCCCCCCAGTTCCTTCAGGGGCGCGTCCGACACCCCATCCGGCAGCACGACGACGTACTTCATGGAAAATAAGGTACCGGCTCCTAGTTTTTCTTTGCGCCTATTTTCGAGCGGTGAGCGCGGTCACGCGGCGCAGCCGTTCGATCGCGGCCGGGATGGCCTCAAGCGCCCGGTCGATTTCCTCATCGGTTGTCGGGACGCCGACCGTCAGCACCATCGCCCCCTTCGCCTCCTCATCGGAGAGCCCCATCGCCTTGAGGACGTGCGAGGGGCGCATCGCCTTCGAGTTGCACGCCGAGCCGAGGCCCGCCGCGATGCCGGCCTGGTCAAGGCCGAGCACCAGCGACTCGCCCGCCACGCCGTCCACGCAGACGTGGAGGTTGTGCGGGAGCCGGCTTGTCCAGGAACCGTTCAGGCGCAGCCCCTCGATCCGCTCCTTGAGGCCGTCGCGCAGCCGGTCGCGCAGCGCGGTCAGCCGCCCGGCCCGGCCCGGCAGGTCCTGCCGGGCCAGCTCCGCCGCCGCCCCCATCCCGACGATGGCGGGCACCGCCTCGGTGCCGGAGCGCGCCCCACCCTCTTGCCCGCCGCC
>JACPAY010000015.1 GCA_016180575.1 Candidatus Omnitrophota bacterium
GGGCTTGTGATCTGCCTCACGAGGAGCTCGCGGATCTCATCCGGCCCCTGCACCGGCTTGCCGGTGACGTTGCTGATGACCGGGAAGCTCGGCGCCCGAATCTCCACCTTGGCGAGTGATTGCCGGAACGCGGCCGCGGCGGGCTGCATCAGCGATGAGTGGAAGGCGCCGGCGACCTCCAGCCTGATGGCCCGCTTGGCCCCCTTCGCCTTCGCCAACTCCTCCGCCTGCTCGATCGCCTCCACCGTCCCCGACAGCACCACCTGGTCCGGCGCGTTGTAGTTGGCCCCCGAGGCGCCGGACTCCCGGCAGACCGCCTGGACCGCCTCGTGCGCCAAGCCGATGACCGCAAGCATCGCCCCTCCCTCGCGCGCAGCGCACTCCGCCATCGCCTCGCCGCGCGCCTGCACGAGGTAGAGCGCGTCGGCGAGCTTGAGCGCATCCGCCGCGGCCAGCGCCGTCAGCTCCCCAAGGCTCAAGCCCGCGGCGCCGACCGGCTTGGCCGACGGCGCCACCTCCCGGAAGGCGGCGAACGCCGCCATCGAGGTCACGAAGAGTGCTCCCTGGCACTTCTCCGTCTTGGTCAATTCCTCCTGCGGGCCCTCGAAGCAGAGCGCTGTCACGTCGAACCCGAGGCGGGTATTGGCGCGCTTGTAGATGTCGCGGGAGGCTTCGTAGCGGTCGTAGAACGCCTTCCCCATCCCGACCGCCTGCGCCCCCTGCCCGGGGAAGAGGTAGGCAAGCTGCGCCATCACCACTGCAACAGGACGGAGCCCCAGGTGAGGCCGGCGCCGAAGGCGACCATGACGACGTGGTCGTCGCGCTTGATGACGCCGTCCCGGACCGCCTCGTAGAGGGCGATGAGGTTGGACGCGGCGGAGGTGTTGCCGTAGCGCTGGAGGTTCATGTAGACCTTCTCGAGGGGGAGGTCCGCCCGCTTGGCGACCGCCTCGATGATGCGCGTGTTGGCCTGATGCGGGATGAAGCACTCGACGTCCTCCGCCTTGAGCTTGGCGTCCTTCATGACCCGCTTGGCGGAGTCCGCCATGCGGCGGACCGCGAGCTTGAAGATCTCCGTGCCGTTCATGCGCAGGAAATGGAGCCGCTGGTCCACCGACTGGTGCGACGGGGGGTATTTTGAGCCGCCGCCCGGCATGTAGAGCAGCTCCGCGGCGGAGCCATCCGCGCCCATGTCCGTCGCCAGGATGCCGCCGCGCTTCACCGGCTCAAGGACGGCAGCGCCGGCCCCGTCGCCGAACAGGACGCAGGTGGAGCGGTCGGTCCAGTCGATGAAGCTGGAGAGCACCTCGGCGCCGACGACCAGGGCGTTGCGGTAGCGGCCGCTGAGGAGGTACTGCTGGGCGGTGATGATGGCGAAGACCGAGCCGGAGCAGGCGGCCGAGAGGTCGAAGCACACGGCCGACGAAGCGCCCAGGCGCTGCTGGACCAGGCAGGAGGTGGAGGGAAAGAGCATGTCCGGGGTGGTCGTCGCGACGATCAGGAGCTCGAGCTTCTTCGGGTCGAGGCGCGCCTGCTCGAGCGCCTCGCGGGCGGCCTTGAGGGCGAGGTCGCTCGTCGTCGTGCCCGGCTCCGCCACCCGCCGCTCGCGGATGCCGGTGCGGGTCCGGATCCACTCGTCGGTCGTTTCCACCATCTTCTCGAGGTCGGCATTGGTGAGGACCTTCGAGGGGACCGCCATTCCGAGACCGGTGATGCCGATCCGCTGCGGCCGGCCGCCGCGGCTTGAGGTCATGGGTGGGCGTGCTGCGCGTAGAGGTTGATGGCGTCCACCATGTTGCGGTTGAGCTCGTGGCGGACCGATTCGTAGGCGACGCGGATGGCGTTCTTGATCGCCTTGCCGCCGGAGGCCCCGTGCGCGATGATGGCCACGCCGTCGATGCCGAGGAGCGGCGCCCCGCCGTGCTCGGCGTAGTCCACCTCCTTGCGCAGCTGGACGAAGGCGTCGCGGGCGAGCCACGCGCCGAGGCGCGTGATGGGGCTCATGGCGAGGGAGCGCTTGAGGAGCTGGTTGATGGCATGGGCGAGGCTCTCGGCGGTCTTCAGCGCCACGTTGCCCGCGAAGCCGTCGCAGACGATGATGTCGAACTCGCCCGTGAAGATGTCGTGCCCCTCCACGTTCCCGACGAAGTTGACGCCCGAGCCCTCGAGCAGCCCGTAGGTCTCCTTCATGAACTCGGTGCCCTTCGACTCCTCCTCCCCGACGTTGAGCAGCCCCACCGTCGGCCGGGCCTTGCCGAGGACGCAGCGCACGTACGCCTCGCCCATGAGCGCGTACTGCAGCAGGTGGAGGGGCTTGGGGCCGATGTTGGCGCCGACGTCGATGAGGAGGGTGTCGCCCTTGACCCCGGGCAGGAGGATGGCGATGCCGGGGCGCTCGATGCCCGGCAGGAGGCCGACGAGCAGCATGCCGGCCGACATCACCGCCCCGGTGTTGCCGGCGGACACGAAGGCGTCGACCTGCTTGTCCTTCAGGAGCTCAAGGCCGACGTTGATGGAGGAGTCGCGCTTCTTCCGGATGCTCGCCACCGGGGATTCGTCCATCCCGATGACCTCCGGCGCGTGGACGATCGAGAGGTTGGGGGGGCGCTGGGGGTAGCTGGCGAGGCTCTTCTCGACCGCCTCCTGCTGGCCGACGAGCACCAGCTCGACCGGCAGCTCGCGGGCGGCGCGGATCGCCCCGGCCACCGCGGACTCCGGGGCGGTGTCGCCTCCCATCGCATCGAGCGCGATCTTCATCGACCCGCCCTCAGGGGTTGCCGGACGGCTTCTTCTCCGCGATCTGGATGACCGCCCGGCCCCGGTAGTAGCCGCAATGGGGGCAGACGCGGTGCGGCGCAATCGGCCGGGCGCACTGGAGGCACTTCGTCAGGGTCGGCATGACGAGCTTCCAGTGGGTCCGGCTCTTGTCTCGACGGGCCTTGGAGTGTTTCCGCTTAGGGAGCGCCATGGCCGCACGCTGTCAGGTTGAGGTTCTGGCCGCAGACCCGGCACAGCCCACGGCAGTCCGGGCGGCACAGGGGCACCATCGGATAGGCGAGCATGATCTCCTGCCGGACGTCGTCCGTGATGTCCACCACGTCGGTGGGGTGGACCGCGTAGCTGAACAGCGCCTTGGCCTCGACGGAGGAGTCGAACTCCTCGAGGCACCGGGCGCAGGCGCAGTGCAGGGGGCAGCGGATGTCCGCCGCCACGACGAGCTCCCGGGCCGCCTTGGTGATGAAGGCGTCCACCTCAAACGGCTTCAGGAGCCGGATGTCCTCGCGCTCCATGTCGAGCGCCGCCGGGTCATAGGTGGCGCGCTCCCGGAGCCCCTCCTCAGGAATCTGATTGACGTGAATCTGCATCAGTCCGCTCGCCGTCGCCTCCTGCACGCGCATCCCGGTCCCGCTAGCCGCCAAGCTTCCGGCGCAGCGCCTGGACGACGAACGGCGGCACGAACGCGGAGAGGTCCGCCCCGAACGCCCCCGCTTCCTTCAGGAGCCTGGCAGAGATGTAGGCGTAGGACTCGGAGGGCATCATGAAGATGGTCTCCACGTCGGCCGAGAGCTTCCGGTTGGTCAGCGCCATCTGGAACTCGTACTCGAAGTCCGAGAGCATCCTCAAACCCCGGACCATCACGCGGGCCCGCTTGCGGCGGACGTAGTCCACGACCAGCGAATCGAAGTGGTCGATGACCACGCCCCGCATCGACCGGGTGGCGTGCCTGAGGAACTGCATCCGCTCCTCGACCGTGAAGAGCGGCCCCTTGCCGGGGTTGTGCGCCACCGCCACGATGACCTCATCGAAGATCGTCCGCGCCCGCCGGATGAGGTCGATGTGACCGTAGGTGACGGGGTCGAACGTGCCTGGGTAGATGGCCCGTGAGGTCATGGCGATGCCGCCCGATAAAAAGAGAGCACCGTATCCCCATACCGGTGCCGTTTGAACTGGCGAAGAGGACCGACGGCTGGCGGCGGCACGGTCCGTTGGTGGTGCTCGACAGCGACGATGCCAGCGTGTGCGAGGATAGCATACTGGGCGATGCCGTTCAAGGCTTTTTTTCCCTCCTCCGAGCGGTACGGGGGATCCAGGACGATGACGTCGAAGGGCGGCTCTGACTCGGCCAGCTCGCGCAATCCCCGGACCACGTCCATCTGCATCACCCGCCAGGCGCTCCGGGGGGCATCACGCCCCAGCCGGGCGAGGTTATCCCGGATGGCCAGGACCGCCTCCGGGCTCTCATCAAGGAACGCCACGAACGCGGCCCCCCGGGAGAGCGCCTCAAACCCGATGGCCCCGCTGCCCGCAAAGGCGTCGAGCACCCGCGCGCCCTCAAGGACAGGCCCCAGGATGTTGCCCAGCGCCTGGCGCACCTTCGCCTCCGTGGCGCGCACCCCGGGCGGCACCAGCAGCGCGCGCCCCTTCCAGCGGCCGCCGGTGAGGTAGATCTTCGCGGATCGCGTCTTCATGTCGCCTGTTGACGCAGCTGGGCCAGGCGCGAGCGCAGCGCCGCGACCGAGGGGTCGCGCAGGTCCGGGTCGCGCTGGATGAGGGCCAGCGCCTCCTCGCGGGCGGATTCGAGCAGCGCGCGGTCGCGGGCGAGGTTGGCGATCCGGAACCGCAGCCAGCCGTGCTGGCGGCGGCCGAGCAGCTCACCCGGCCCGCGGCTTTGCAGGTCCTGCTCGGCGAGCTCGAAGCCGTCGGCCGTCTCGGTGAAGGCGGTCAGGCGCCGCCGGACCGTCTCGTCGGCGGCATCGCTCACCACCGCGCACGTCGCCGGCTGCGCGCCGCGGCCGATGCGCCCCCGCAGTTGATGGAGTTGGGCGAGGCCGAACCGCTCGGGGTGCTCGATGACCATGACCGTCGCGTTGGGCACGTCCAGCCCCACCTCGACGATCACCGTCGAGACCAGGAGCTGGAGCTCGCCCCTGGCGAAGGCCAGCATGGTCTGCTCCTTCGCCTTCGGGCGCATCTGCCCATGGAGGAGCCCGACGCGGAACTCGGGGAAGATCTCGGCCTGGAGCTGTCTTGCCATCTGCGTCGCGGCCTTCAGCTCGGCGGAGCCCCGGCCTTCCTCCACGAGCGGGTAGACGACGTAGCCCTGGCGGCCCTGCGCGAGCTCCCGCCGGATGAGCGCGTAGAGCGCCTGCCGCTCGGCCTCGCGCAGCCAGCGGGTCGTGATCGGGCGCCGGCCCGCGGGCAGCTCGGTGATCGTCGAGATGTCGAGGTCGCCGTAGAGGGAGAGGGCGAGGGTGCGCGGGATGGGGGTCGCCGTCACCACGAGGACGTCCGGGATCTCTGCCTTCCTGGCCAGGTGCGCCCGCTGGACGACCCCGAACTTGTGCTGCTCGTCGATGATGACGAGCGACAGGCGCTGGAACGCCACCTGGCGCTGGAGCAAGGCGTGCGTGCCGACGG
Organism: Candidatus Omnitrophota bacterium; assembly: GCA_016180575.1. Lineage (GTDB taxonomy): Bacteria > Omnitrophota > Gorgyraeia > Aquiviventales > Aquiviventaceae > JACPAY01. The sequence goes on from JACPAY010000015.1 coordinate 5,419, forward strand.
CGACGACGGTCTTGCCGCTTGCGATGGCGCTCAGGCGCCGCCTCCGCTCGGCCGCCGGCACCCCCTGCGAGACCAACGCCACGGACACGCCCAGCGGCCCCAGGAAGCCGCCGATGACCCGCGCGTGCTGCTCCGCCAGCAGCTCGGTGGGCGCCATCAGGGCCACTTGAGCGCCGCTCTGCGCCGCGGCGGCGATCAGGACCGCCATGACGACCGTCTTGCCGCAGCCGACGTCGCCCTGGAGGAGCCGGTGCATGGGGTGGGGCCGGCGCAGGTCCGCGAGGAGCTCGTCCAGCACCTGCCGCTGGCTGCCGGTCAGGGTGAAGGGCAGCCGCGAAAGCAGCGCGCGCGTCAGCGGGCCCTCGGTCTGATAGCGCTGGGGCTTGCGCTGGGTCGTGGTCTTTGCGCGCCGCTGCGCCAGGGCCATCTGAAACAGGAACAGCTCCTCAAACGCGAGCCGCTGCTTGGCGGTCTCCAGCGCCTCCCAGGAGCGCGGGAAATGCAGGTCGCGGACCGCCTCCGGGAGGACGGGCCACCGGCGCGCGCGGCGCAGCGGCTCGGGCAGGACGTCCTCGAGCGAGTCCGCGTGGCGCTCAAGCGTGGTCGCGATGACCTGCCGGAGCCACCGCTGGCTCATGCCGCCGATGAGCGGGTAGATGGGCACGATCCGGCCCATGTGCACGGAGCCCGCCTCCTCCGGCTCCACCCGCTCAAGCTCAGGATGGACCATCTGGAGGCGCGGCCGCAGCTCGGCTTCCCCGTAGAGGATCAGCTCATCCCCGACGGTGAGCTGCTGCGCGAGGTACGGCTGGTTGAACCAGAGGGCGTGCAGCGAGACGCCTGAATCGTCGCTGACCGTGGCTTCGACGAGGGTGCGCCCGCCCCGCAGCCGGCGCAGCTGTCTGGCGAGGAGGCGGCCGCGCACCGTCGCCAGCTCGCCAGGCCGCAGGTCCCCCATGGCGACCAGGTGGGTGCGGTCCTCGTAGCGGCGCGGCGGGTAGTGGCAGGCATCCTCGACCGTCTCGATCCCCAGCTGCGCGAGTTGGGCGAGGCGGCGCGGCCCCACCCCTTTGACGTAGCGGATGGACCCGCGTATAATGGGGCGCTCAAGGAGTCGATCCATGCGAACGTGCGATATTTGCGGCAAGCGTCCGGTCGTCGGGCACACGGTCACCCACCGCGGGATGTTGAAGGTCAAAGGCGGGGTGGGACGGCGGACCGTGCGGGTGAACCCCAGACGCTTCCTGCCGAACCTTCAGCGCGCGACGGTGCTCCTCAACGGCACCGTCAAGCGGATGCGCGTCTGCACGTCCTGCCTGAAATCCGGACGCGTGCCTAAGGCCCCGTATCAGCGGAAGCGGGCGCCGGCGGCGGCTCCATCCTGATTTCGCTCACCGCCAGGACCACCTCCCCGTCGGCCACGGAGGGGGTGGCCACCACGTCGTAGCGTCCCCCGCCGTCCACCGCCGAGAACGTGCCGCGCGCCGCCACCTGCGCCGTGCCGTCTGACAGGCGCGCCATCCGCGGCGACCGGACCTCGATGGCGAGGCGACGGATGGCCACCGTTGGGCGCGGATTGGCGGGCCCGAACGGCGCGAAGCGCGCCGCCTCCTCCACCCATCCCGGCGCCACGTCGCCGAGCGGCAGCTCCAGGTCGATCGTCCGCGTCTTCACCAGCCCTTCCCGCCCGAACGCCCGCTTCGCCTGCTCATTGACGGCCTCGCGGAACCGGTCGAGGTGCTGCCGGGCCACCGTCAGCCCGCATGCCTGGGCATGCCCCCCGAACCGCACGAGCAGGTCCTGGCACGCCTCCAGGATGGCAAACAGGTTGAGGTGCGGCACGGAGCGCGCCGAGCCGGTGCAGTGCGGCCCGCCCATCGCGATCGCGATCGCCGGACGCCCGTACCGCTCGGCGAGCTGGGAGGCGAGCGGCCCCATCAGGCCCTGGTGCCAGCCGCTGTGGCCGACCACCATCACGAACTGATCCCTGAAGTGCAGCCGGTGCACCTGCTCCTCGGCCTCGGCGATGAGCTGCCGATGCAGCTGCTTCGTCGTCGCGTGAGCCGCCTCGGCCGACGCCAACCGCTCCGCCAGCCGGCCGTCGTCGTCTCGGCGGAGCAGGTGCCAGACCGCCGCGGCGTCGCCCAGGCGCCCGCTGGCGTTGAGCCGCGGGACGAGCCGCCTCACGATCTGGTCCGGCGCGGGCTCAGCCGTCTGCGTCGCCTCGCACAGCCGCGCAAGCCCCGGACGTTCGCTGCGGACGATCCGCGAAAGCCCCGCCGACACGATGAGGCGGCTCTCGCCGATGAGGGGCGAGCAGTCCGCCAGCGTCCCGAGCGCCGCCAGGTCGAGGAACGGCTCCGCGCGCGCGGGGTCGTCCGGCCCGAGCAGCGCCTGCGCCATCCGGAAGGCGAGACCCGCGCTGCACAAGCCCAAGCCGGCGCCCTGCCCGAGGTGCGGGTTCACGAGCGCGTGGGGCCGCGCCCCCTCGCCCTGCGGCACGTGGTGGTCCACGACGATCGTGTCGATGCCGCGGGCGGCCAGCTCCCGGATCTCCTCCCCCTGGTTCGTGCCGCAGTCGACGAGGACCAGCAGCCTCACGGCGGAGCGGCTCAACTGCTGCGCCAGGGGCCGGGGCAGGCCGTAGCCGTCCAGGATGCGGTTCGACTGCCGGGCGCGGACCAAACCACCCCGCTCGTGGAGCGCCTCGTAGAGGATGACGCTCGCCGAGAGGCCGTCGACGTCCGAGTCCCCGAAGATGAGCACAGGCTCGCGCCGCGCAATCGCCCGCTCAAGCCGCTCGACCGCCCGCCTCATGTCCGGCAGCGCCCAGGGCGAGCCCAGCGCCTCGAGCGCCGGGCGCAGGAACCGGGCGGCCTCGTCGGAGGTCTCGAGCTTCCGGTTGAGGAGGAGCTGCGCGGTGAGCGGGTGGATGCCGAGGGCCTCGGCCAGCGCCCTGGCCCGAGGCGGATCAGGTGAATGCACTTGCCAGATCGTCTGCATCTGTCCCGGGACCGCTTCCCTTTTTCGCTATCGGCCAGACGCTGGCGAAAAAGAGAAACGGTCCCGCATTGTCAGGCGCGCTTGGGCTCAAACAGTCGCCGCCACGTCACGACGAGCGCCGAGGCGATGTACACCGTCGAGTAGACGCCGGAGATGAACCCGACGAGCAGGCACAGCGAGAAGTCCCGCAGCACCTCCCCGCCGAAGAAGTAGAGCGCCAGCACCTCGAAGATCACCGTCACGGAGGTGAGCAGGGTCCGCGCGAGCGTCTCGTTGACGCTGAGGTTGATGAGCTCGGCGAGTGCGAGCTTCCGGTGCGTCCGGGCGTTCTCCCGCACGCGGTCATAGATGACGATCGTGTCGTTGATGGAGAAGCCGGCGATCGTCATCAGCGCCGCCACGGTGATGAAGTCGATCGACCGGCCGAGGAGGCACAGGGCCCCGGCCGCCACGACGACGTCGTGGATCAGCGCGATGACGCCCGCCGCGCCGAAATCAAAGTGCTTGAACCGGACCGCGACATAGAGCATGATCCCGAGCAGCGACCAGCCGATCGCCAGCCACGCCTTCTGCTGGAGGATCTTCCCCACCGTCGGGCCGACGCGCTCAAGGCGGATGGGCTGCTTCATGTCGGCAAGCTGGAAGTCGGAGCCCAGCGCCTCGCGGGTCAGGGAGGTCGTCTGCTCGATCTCCGCGTCCGTGTCATCGGGCGTGCGGATGAGCCACTCGGTCGGGCTGCCGAACTGCTGGATGACCGCATCCCCCAGCCCCACCTTGCCCAGCGTCGCGCGCACCGCGTCCGCGGCGGCCGGTTGATCCATGCGGTACTCCTGGAGCAGCCCGCCGGTGAAGTCGAGACCGTAGCGCTCGTTTCCCCGCATCACGAACGACGCCACGCCGACGGCCACGACCAGGAATGACGCGGCGTAGCACAACCGCCGCTTGCTGATGAAGTCGAACCGGGTCTGGCCGATGAGGTGGAGCATCGGCAGCCGCGACAGCCGTCCCAGGCCGAGCAGGAAATCAAAGACAATCCGCGTCACGAAGATGGCGGTGAACATGCTCGCCAGGATCCCGATGCTCAGCGTCGTCGCAAATCCGCGGATCGGCCCGGTCCCGAACCAGTAGAGGAAGACCGCCGCGATCAGCGTCGTCACGTTGGAGTCCAGGATGGCGGAGAACGCCTTCTCGTAGCCGGCGTCGATGGCGAGGGCAAGCGGCCGGCCGGCGCGCAGCTCCTCGCGGATGCGCTCATAGATGAGGACGTTCGCGTCGACCGCCATGCCGAGCGTCAGGATCATGCCGGCGATGCCGGGCAGCGTCAGCGTGGCCTGGAAGTACCCGAGGCCGCCCAGGATCAGGAGGACGTTGAGGACCAGCGCGCCGACGGCGACCAGGCCGGCCAGCAGGTAGTAGCCCGCCATGAACGCGACGATGAACACGCCGCCGACCGCGGTCGCCGTCACGCCGGCGCGGATGGAGTCACGGCCAAGCGACGGCCCGACGGTGCGCTCCTCCTCGACCACGATCGGCGCGGGCAACGCGCCCGCCCGCAGGACGATCGCCAGGTCGTGCGCTTCCTCGCGGGTGAACTGGCCGGTGATGCGCCCGGCGTCGGTGATGCGGCTCTGGATGACGGGCGCGGACTGCACCACGCCGTCCAGGACGATGGCCAGGCGCCGGTTGATGTTCGCCCCGGTGAGGCGGCCGAAGGCCCTCGCCCCCTCCCGGTTGAGCCGGAAGCTCACCTCCGGCAGGCCGAGCTCCCCGGCCTCCACGTAGGCGTCGGACAGGATGCCGCCGGTCAGCGCCCCGTCGGTTTCCAGCAGGTAGGGGGTGCCGGCTTCATCCTCGGACAATTCGAAGCCCGCCGGCGCCTGCCCATCCAGTGCCTGGTCCAGCAGCCGAGGGCTCTCGGCGACCAGCTGGAACTTCAGCAGCGCGGTCTGCCCGATGAGCTTGAGCGCCCGCTCGCGGTCGGTGATGCCGGGCAGCTGCACGAGGATGTGGTCGGTGCCCTGGCGCTGGATGAGCGGTTCGCGCACCCCGAACTGGTCGATCCGGTTGCGGACGATCTCCAGGGCGACGCCGGTGATGTCCTGCGTCCGCGACTCCGGAGGGACCTGGGCGGTGTCCACCTTGAGGACGAGGTGCATGCCGCCCTGGAGGTCCAGCCCGAGGTTGATGCGCGTGGACAGGGGAAACGCGTGCCACGCGGCGAAGGCGACGACCGCCAGGACGAGCGGTACGCGCCAGCGGAAACTCGCGGGCATCAGCGCTTCTCGGCCGGGACGGGCTCCCCGCCTTTTGCTTTCACCAGCCGGGCGATGGCGGCGGGCTCAATCTCGACGCGGACGTTCTCATCGATCCGCAGGGTGATCGACTCCGGCTTCACGTTGACGACGGTGCCGAACAGCCCCCCGCTCGTCACGACCTCGTCGTGCTTCTTGAGGCCCTTGACCATCCGCTCATGCTCCTTGCGGGCCTTGGCCTGGGGCCGGAAGACGAGGACGTAAAAGATCAGGAACATCATGGCGAACGGCACCAGCATCGCCAGCGGCCCCGGCGCGGCGGCGGACGGTTGAGGCATCAGGGTGTCCCTCCAATGACGTCGATCGGCTGATGGACAAGATCCCGCAGGTTCGCCGGCGCGATCCCCGGGTAGTAGTAGGCGAGGATCTCCCCGGCGGAGAACCCGCGGCGGGCCAGCTCCGCGGCCCCCCACTGGCACATCCCGACCCCGTGACCCCACCCGCGGCCGTCGAGGACGAAGGAGTCGGCGACCGGCGTGACGGTGAACAGCGGGCTGCGGATGTGCTCGAAACCGAGCAGCGACCGGAGGTCGAACCCGGTCAGCCGCAGGGTCCGCCGCTCCCCGACGATCGTGACCTCCTGCGCCCGCCCGGACGCAGTCCGCTTCGTGACCCGGAAGTCGCTGATGGCGCCGATGGATCCGTGGACGCTCTTGCGGAGCGCCCAGGCGATGTCGGCTTTCGGCAGCCGGCGCTGCCACCGGAAGAACGGCGAGGCGCTGCAGAACGTGCACGCGACGCCGCCCCGCAGCGGCTCCAGGTCATAGTCGCCCATGACGCGGGCGTGCTCCGTCATCCCGCCGCAGGTCGAGTGGTAGAACGTCGGGAACAGCCGGCCGCGGTGCAGGATGATGACGCCGGCGGTCGATTGGACGGCGCGGGTCGTGGCATCCTTCTCCCCGCTTTCGCCGCCGTAGTCCTGCGACATGACGTCGCCGGTCACGTCGTAGTCCCCCGACGCCTTCGTGAGGCGCTGGTAGAGCGCGTAGGTCCGCGCCGCGATGGCGATCGCCTTAAGCACCTCGGGCGGCCAGTAATCCGGGGCCTCCTTGCTGAGCACCCCGCGCAGGTAATCCTCCAGCGACACGCGGTTGACGACGAGCAGCGTCTGGTTCCGCTGGCGCCGGATCTCAAGCGCCCCCCGCAGCCGCCGGCCGTTGAGGCTGATCGTCGCCTGGGGCTCCGGCTCGACGCGCAGCCCCCCGACCCGCAGGATCTCCCCGCCGAACGCGATCCCCTCCGGCACGGCGCGGACCACCACCGTCGGCAGCCGCTTCCCCTGCTGGATCAGATTGCCTGTCTGGAGCGTCAGGATGGTGAAGCGCCCCTGCACCTGCAGGCTCACCTCTGGGTCCTCGCGCACCACCGCGACGCGGATCCACTCGGGGCTGGGCTGAGCGGATGCGCGCGGCGCGCCGGACACGGCCAGGGCGGCAACGGCCAACAGAACGATAGTCCCGGGTCCGGGGACAATAGTCCCGGGACCGGTTCCCTGTTTCCTATCGATGTCCAATGGGAAAGAGGGAACCGGTCTCCTCATTTGGACGCAAACAGCTCCAGGGGGCGGCCTTTGAGGCCGGCGACATGCTGGTAGGCCAGGCGGGTGGCCTTGCGGCCGCGCGCGGTGCGCTTCAAGAGGCCGGCGGAGAGCAGGTAGGGCTCCACCACGTCCACGATGGTGTCCCGCTCCTCGTTCAGCGCCGCCGCCAGCGCCTCGACGCCCACCGGCCCGCCGCCGTAAAATTCGATGATCGTCTTGAGCACCCTCCGGTCGAGCCCGTCGAGGCCGAAGGCGTCCACGCCCTGCGCGGAGAGCGCCGCCTGCGCCACCTCCGCGGAGATCCGGCCGCTCGTCTTCACCTGGGCATAATCTCGCACGCGGCGCAGGAGCCGGTTGGCGACGCGCGGGGTGCCGCGCGAACGCTCGGCGATCGTGCGGGCCGCCTCGGGCTCCACCGTGATGCCGAGGATCCGCGCCGAGCGCTGGAGCACCAGGACCAGCTCGTCAGGCGCGTAGAACTCCAGATGATAGACCATGCCGAACCGGCTGCGCAGGGGGTTGGAGAGCAGCCCGGAGCGGGTGGTCGCGCCGATGAGGGTGAAGCGCTTCAGGTGGAACTTGATCGTCTTGGCGTAGGGCCCCTTGTCGATGACGAAGTCGATCTCGCAGCTCTCCATCGCCGGGTAGAGGAACTCCTCGACCACCTTCGAGAGCCGGTGGATCTCGTCGATGAAGAGCACGTCGCCCTGCTCGAGGTTCGTGAGGATGCCGATGAGGTCGCCGGCGCGCGCGATGGCCGGACCGCTCGTCGCGGTGATCTTGGCGCCCACTTCCTGAGCGACGATGTGGGCGATGCTGGTCTTCCCCAGGCCCGGCGGTCCGGCCAGGAGCAGGTGCTCCAGCGCCTCCTTCCGCCGCGTGGCCGCCTGGATGGCCACCCGCAGGTTCTCCACGACCTGGCGCTGCCCCACGAACTCTTCGAACCGCTTGGGGCGGAGGCTCAGGTTGAGGATCTGGTCGTCGTCGCTCTCTGTGGGCGCGGTGACCGGCAGGCTCTCTCCCGCCCCTTTCGGCTTCGCCATCTTCATACCGCGGCCACCCGCTGCTGCCGGTACACCTCGTTCAGCAATTCCTCGGACGATTTGATCTTCGGATTGCGCTGGAGCGCAGCCCGGACCATCTCCTTGGCCTCGCTCTTCTTGTACTCAAGCTGCACGAGGACCGCGACCGCCTCGTCTTCGATGGCGCCCTGCTCCGCCTCCGGCGGCCCGGGCAGCGTCTCCCGCGCCTGGATCAGCGCGTACTTGCCGACCTTGCCCTGCAGCTTCGCGACGATCTCCTTCGCCCGCTGCTCCCCGATGCCGGGCAGTGAACGCAGGAGCGTGAGATCCCCCTCGTCGATGGCCTGGGCGATGACCGAGATGGGCTGCGCCAGCGCCTTGAGCGCCGCGCGGGGGCCGATGCCGGCCACTGAGATGAACCGCGTGAAGAACTCGCGCTCGATCTCGTTGAAGAACCCGATCAGCACCGGGATGCCCCGGCCCACCTCAAGCTGCTGGTAGTGGAACGTGACGAGCTCGATCTCCCCCGACGGGCCGACCCGCTCCGGCAGGAGGCGCAGGAGCGAGGAGGGCATGAGGACGTCGTAGCTGATGCCGTTCACCTCCAGCATGAGCTGCAGCTCGCCCAGCTCCCGCACGACGCCCCGCAGACGGGAGATCATCCCGCCACCTCGGAAAAAGTGTCAGACACTTTCCGCGCCTTGTGAAGTGTCTGACACTTTCGCTGGCGCGCCGCGTGGGCGTGGACGACGGCCAGCGCGAGCGCATCGGTCGCATCGGCGGACCAGGAGGGATCGATCGCATCGAGCCACTGGCCGAGCATGCGGGCGACCTGCTCCTTGGAGGCCGCGCCGTTGCCGGTCACCGATTTCTTGACCCGGGTCGGCGGGTACTCGGCGAGCGGCAGGCGGTGCTCTTCGGCGGCGAGGCAGGCGACGCCCCGCGCGTGGGCCATCAGCGCGGCGGTCGTCACGTGGGCGTGGTGGGTGAAGAGCTGCTCGAGCACCACCGTCTCGGCGCGGTAGCGGCTGATGAGCCGGGAGAGTGTCTCGTGGATGAAGGCCAGCCGCTCGGGGAGCTTCGGCGAGCGGGGCGGCCGGATGTCCCCGGCCGTGAGCACATGGAGCCGAGGCGAACGGGTCTCGATGATGCCGTAGCCGGTCGCCTGCAGGCCCGGATCGACGCCGAGGATGACCATGCCGCTACGCGCTCTGCGCGTGCTCCGCCAGCAGCGCGTCGGGCATGTCGAAGTTGGCGTAGACGTGCTGGCTGTCCTCCTGGTCCTCCAGCGCGTCGAGCAGCGTGAGGAGCGCTTTGGCCTTCGCCGGGTCGTCCACCCGCACCGTCGAGGACGGGACCATCGCGAGGTCCGCCGATTCCCATGAGAGCCCGGCGCGCTGCAGCGCCTGTTTGACCGACTCGAAGGCGCCCGGCGAGGTGAGCACGGTGGCCTGATCTGCCTCCATCTTGAAGTCGTCCGCGCCGGCCTCCAGCGCCAGGTCCATCAGCTGCTCCTCGGTCCGCCCCCGCGGGTTGAGCGTGATGACGCCCCGTTTCTGGAACAGCCAGGAGACGCTGCCCGCCCCCGCCACGTTGGCCTCATGCCGGACGAACAGGCTGCGGATGGCGGCGCTGGTGCGGTTCTTGTTGTCCGTCAACAGCTCCACCAGGATCGCCACCCCGCCCGGGCCGTAGCCCTCCATCACCATCTCCTCGTAGGAGACGCCGGGCAGGTCGCCCGTCCCGCGCTTGATCGCCTTTTCGAGGGTGTCCTTGGGGAGGTTGGCCTCGCGGGCCTTCTGGACGGCGAGCCGCAGCCGCGGGTTGGCGGCCGCGTCGCCTCCGCCCAGGCGCGCCGCGGCGGTGAGTTCACGGATGACCTTCGAGAAGAGCTTCCCACGCTGCGCGTCAACGATGGCCTTCTTATGCTTGATGCCCGCCCATTTGGAGTGTCCAGCCATCGGGGGATTTGGGCTAGTATAACACCGTCGTCAGAACCAGGCAAACTCCAACTGGGGATCAGGGGGCGACGGGCGCTGGAAGGTGGAGGGCGGCTCAGGCCCATCGTCCGCATCCCCCGCACCCCTGTCGAAGCCCACTCGACGGGTCCAGACCCCCCAGAGCTGCTCAATGGATTCCCAATAGGTGCCCTCGCCCTGGTGGCGGCGGCCGAACCGGCTGTCGTAGAGCCGCCCGGCGCGCGTTTCGCGGATGCGGTGCTCGATCCGGGCGGCGCGCAGCGGCAGCTGCTCCCGCAGGCGGTGGAAGAACACCGCCTTGACGCTGCCGGGCAGGCGCAGCAGCGTATGGAACGCAAACTGCGCGCCGCGGCGCCTGGCTTCCTTGAGCAGGCCGGGGATCGCCTCGTCGTTGAGCCCCGGGATGACCGGCGCCACGCCGATGCCGACCGGCACGCCGGCCTTCGCCAGGATCTCCATCGTCTCAAAGCGCCGGCGGATCGTCGGCGCGCCCGGCTCCACCGCGCGGGCCACCGCCTCATCGAGGAACGGGATGCTCAGCGCGACGCTCGCCTGCGCCTGGCGGGCGAGGGCCGCCAGCAGCTCCGCGTCCCGCCGGATGAGCAGCGACTTGGTGATCAGCGCAACCGGATTCCGGAAGGCTGCGCACACCTCGAGGCATCCCCGCGTCAGCTTCCAGGCCGCCTCGAGCGGCTGGTAGCAGTCGGTGACGCCTGAGAAGACGATGAGCTCCCCCTTCCATGATGGGCGACGGAACGCCTGCTCGAGCAGCTGGGGCGCGCGGCGCTTCACGAAAATCTTTCGCTCGAAATCCGTCCCCGCGCCGAGCCCGAAGTACTCATGCGTCGGCCGAGCGTAACAGTATGCACACGCATGAAAACAACCCCGATACGGGTTGACGCTCCAGCGGAATCCGATGTCAGGGCTGTCGTTGCGGGAGAGGATGGACTTCGACTGGTCCTCGTAGACTTCGAGCGCAGCCGCCGGCGGCTCGCCGAGCAGTTCCCGGTGCTCGGTCAGGTAGGGGTTGGGCGGGTTCCAGATCCGCTTCGGCTCAGGCATCAGGCGCTCCTGAGCCTGATTATACTAGACGTTTGTCTGTATTCAAGCGGAACCTTCGCCGGGCGCGAGTTCAGGCTCACCGAGCAGGAGGGCGATGGTCTTCAACAGCTCGGGCACGTCGAACGGCTTCGTCAGGTAGGCGTCCGCGCCGTGCGCGAAGCCGCGGAGCTGATCCGAAGGGGCGGCCCGCCCCGTCAGGACGAGGATCGGCATGGTCCATGGCTCGAGGAACTCACGCAGCTTGCGGCACACCTCGTAGCCGCTCATGTCCGGCAACCCCAGATCCAGGATGACCAGGTCCGGCTGCAGGTCGGAGGCGCAGGACAGCGCCCGCGACCCGCTCCCCTCCGGACGGACCTCGTAGCCCGCCGATTCCAGGAGCGTGGTCAGCACCCTGACCAGCGCGGTGTCATCCTCCACGAGGAGAATCTTCCGTCGGTGCGTCCCAGCCATGTCCCCTCCTTTCCGGTATCAGATATCTCCTATCGATTTCCGCTTGGTTGATATCTGATACCGACCCTGTGGGCGCGCCGCGCCGGAAAACAAGGCGCGCCCCCCGAAGCGGAGGGCGCTCACCCTGACTATGGCTGATGGAGGCCCCGCGTGTCAAGGGCCGGGGGCGGACGGTGCTGTCTCAATTTGGCGGGGCCTGCCGCGCCGCCACCCCACCGGCCGTCCTCGCTGCGCTGCGGGCGGGCGGCGGGGTCCCCGGCTCCGCGTCACCCGCCAAATTGAGGCATGTCCGGGCTGCGCTCACACCACCGCCAAGAGGCCGCCCATGACGAGCAGGCCGGCCAGTTGGCCTCCGGCGTTGATGAGGTACAGCGCAAGCGGGCGCCCCTCAAACAGGTACGCGCCCAGGCTGGTGGTGGCCACGAAGCCCAGCCAGACCCAGAAGCCGACATGCGCCCCATCGAGCAGCGTCGAGGCCCCCATGAACTTGACGACGTGCGCCAGGAAGTAGGCCAGCACCAGCGAGACGAGGAAGGTCCCGCCGTACGCCTTTGACAAGCCCTGCTGCCTGCGGCGCGCCAGCTCCTTCGGGCTCCATCCCATCGCGGCGAGCCACCGCTTGCCGAGCAGGCGCGGGGAGTACCAGACCGCCCCGACCGCCATGTTCGCCGCCGCGGCCATCAGCACCGCCGCGAGGCTGATCTCGATCTTCGACGCCATCCCCTCACCTCCGGTTGCGCTCCACCGTGCCCCCCACGACCAGGCCGGCCGCGATGAGCACGAGGTTCTTGATGACGAATTCGCCCTCCGTCGTGAGGAGCAGCGGATCGCCCTGCTGGAACGCCACGTCAGGCCGCAGCACCAGGACGAGGAAGGTCCCGGCCAGCTGCAGCCAGAACAGGAACAGGGTCAGGCGCAGGGCGACGGCGAACAGCAGCCCCAGGCCGACCGCCATCTCCCATGCCCCCAGGAACGGGATGAAGCGCTCGGGCGGCACCCAGTAGACCGTCCGGGCGACCAGCTCGGCGACGGGACTCTTGCCGGCCACCTTCAGGAACCCGAACCAGATGAACACGACGGCGAGCGACACCCGCAGGAGGCGGACGCTGTGGGCGGCCATGAACGCCACCATCCGGGCATCCAGCCGCTCCCATGCCCCGCGCCAAGGCGCCGGACGGCTCATGGCCTAGTCCTTCCCCGTATCGACGAGGAACTGCTCCTGGTCGAGGTCCGAGCGCCTCCCGCAGTCGAGGCATCGGACCGTCACCAGCTCCCGCGTGGCGTCCGAGGACACGATGACCACGCGGGAGGAAAAGCAATGGGGACATTTCAACCGGTCCATCGCCCTGAGGGGTTGTGGGAGGCTATTGCGGCGTGTTGCGCGACTGGAAATCCCCGGCCGCCCAGCCGATGAGCAGGAGCCCGACAATGAGGGCGCCCACCGCGATCAAGATGCTGAAGACCTCGTCCATGCCTTGCCTCGCTCGCTGTTTTTCCGCGACCTCAAAACGTGATGAGGTCCTCCACCCGCTGCCCGTCGGCCGTCACCGCGCCGTCCTGCAGCGCCATCGTGGCGCGCTCGCCGGACTTGCTGGAATCAGGCACATAGCTGACGGAGAGGGGCTGCTTGGCCAGCTTCCCCGCGTCTTTCTTAGCCCGCACGATCAGGATGTTCTTGTAGAGCGCGTAGTCCCCCTTCGCGAGCGCCGTGGACGCCCAGCGCACGCGCAGCGTCTCCGGCCGCGGCACATGGGCGAGCTGGAGATAGGCAACCGACCGCCCCTTTCCGGCCGGGAGGAGGATGCGCCGCGCGGCGTCCCGGGATGAAAACGACTCGGTGGCCTCCCCGGCGGCCAGATCCTGGGCGGCGGTGCTCAAGCCGGCCAGCTGGGTCTCGTGCCGCTCCACCTGTTCGCGCGTGGCCGAGAGGGTTTCTTCCAGCACCCGCCGCGCCTCCTGCTCGGCGGTGAGCGACGCCTGCTGGCTCTCGAAGCGGCCCGCCCCCGCTTCGACTGCGGCGCCCTGCCCCTGGACCCGTTGGCCCAGCTCCTGGACCGCGCGCTCAAGCTCTCCCAGCCGCGCATCCCATCGGCCCTGTTGGGGCGTCAGCCACGCCGATGCCTGTCCCTTCAGCAGCTCCTGCATCCACGGCTGGGCCGTCAAGGCGTAGAGCACCCCGAGCACGACGACGAGGAACCCGGTCCAATGCCACCCCTTCCTCCAGGCCAGCGGCCCCAACAGCAGCAAGACGAATGTCACCACGTACGTCATCTCCATCGATTGCGTCACCCCCCTGGGACGTAGACGAACGGCTCGAAGCGGTTGATGACTTCCTGACAGAGCGCGCGGTAGGCCTCAAACGCGCGGGGAGGGGCCTGGCAGAACAGCGCTGCCAGGACATCATCCTCCGCCGCCAGTCCAATAAGGAGATGGTGGGTGACCCCGATCGGATCGGTGCCCTCCGCTTCCACCAGCCAGCCAGGCCCTCCCTGCACCGCCAGCGGCTCCTTGCGGAGCACCCGCCCTCCGCTCTCGGTGAACGTCGCGAGAAAGCGGTCCGCGAGCGCATCGCTCGACGATCCGGCCTCCAGCCCGAACCGGCCGGACGCCCCCGCGTACTTCAGCAGCTCGATCACCACGGGCGCCTGCCCCCTGGCCGGGGGCGGCCCCCCTCTGGCTCGCGTCCGCTCGCCATCTCCCCCGCCAGGCGGGGGCGTCGCGCTCGCCGCCTGTTCCTCAGGCGATTTCGGCTGGATGACCACCACATAAGGCGAAGGCCCATCAGGCACGGTCGCCGCCCAGCCGCCGGGATAGGCCACGCGGGCTCCGCGCGTCGGGCTCTCGAAGACCGCCCAGGTCTCTGGCTCCCGTTGAGGAACAGGCGGCGCGATGGGTGCGAGCGTTTCAGGGAGCCTGACCGGCGCGGGTGGGGATGCCAGCGCAGGCTCGTCAGTCCCGGCTGGCATCGCTGGGGCGGGCGACGGCGCGGCCGCGGGCGGCTGACTCGCGAGGGGCGCGCCTGCCCCTGGGCTCACGGAGGGGGCCTCAGCACCCTGCCCCTTGTCGATCCCGACGATGCCGTCACGCCAATAGGTCAGGGGAACACCGTACCAATCGACGGTGACCGTCTCATCCGTCTGCCGGATGATCTGGGCTTCAATCGTCCGCCCGTCCTTGAGGTGGATGGTTTCCGCCCAGGCTCCCGAGCACCACGAGGCGGCACCCCAGACGAGGACGGCCAGGAACCTCCGGCTCATGCGGTCAAACGCTCCCCGTCGTTTCCACCGGCTCTTTGGGGTTGAGGAGGAACTCCGGCTCCACGATCGGCCCATAGCCGACGCGGGGCAGCGGGAGCGGGAACGTCACGACCTCCACCGCTCCGACCACGATCCGGGCGACGGCGGCCTGAATCCCCGCCAGCGATCCCCAGAAGGCGGCGGCGCCCACGCCGTGGTCCTCGTAGACGACGCCGATCCTGAACGGCACTTCGAGCACGCCCAGGGCCACATTGGCCAGGCCGCGTCCCAGCTTCCGGACCGGGCCGAACGGCCGCTGCGTCGCTGCGGCGGCGCTGGGCTCCCAGGCGGCCGCCACCACGGCCAGCGCGATCAGCGCCACTCCGATCCGACGTGCCCTCTGCGTCATGCAGGCCTCCTTGTCGCGGCTCCGTACGAAAACCGCCGGCGCTCGCCGGCGGCTTCACTGCTCCGTCGAACCACCGCTCAGGCGCTCGGGTTCAGGACCCCTCCCAAGAGCTGCTGGATCTTCTCGATCAGGTCCGGCATCTCGTAGGGCTTGGCCACGCAGGCGTCCACCCCGAAGAGCTTGCACCGCGCCTCCAGGTTCCTCATCCCGGAGGCCGTCACCAGGATGACGGGGATGTCGCGGGTCTCCGGCGCCTCCTTGAGGCGCCGGCAGAGCTCCACGCCGGTCATCCTGGGCAGGATGATGTCCATGAGGACCAGGTCCGGCCGCTCGGCGAAGGCCTTGCGCAGGCCGTCCTCGCCGTTCATGGCCGAGCAGACCTGAAACCCATGCGCGCTCAGGGAGGAGGTGAGCAGCAGCGCCTGCGTCGCCTCATCCTCGACAATCAGGATCTTCTTGGCGATGCGGGCCTGCGTCATGCCGGCACCGCCTGCGCCGCGGGCTCCGGCGCCGGAANNGCGCCTTCCAGGTTGAACTCCGAGGGAAACCCCGGCCCCGTATCGCTGACCTGCAGCGTCAAGTGGCGCTCGGGGCCGTGGTGGAGGCTGATCCGGATGCGGCCCTGGCGTCCGCCGGCGCAGGCGTGCTTGACGGCATTCGACACCAGCTCGTTCATGATCAGGCCGCAGGGCACCATCGCATCGATGCTGAGCGCCACGTCCTCCACATCCAAATCCAGTTCGATCGCCTCCGGTCGCAGACCGTACGAGCGCAGCAGGTGGCCGCCGAGCCGCGTGAAGTAGCCCCGCATATCGATGCGCGCCAGGTCGCCGGTGCCATAGAGGCTCTCATGGATGAGCGCCATCGCCCGCACCCGGTTCTGGCTCTCCCGGAACACCTCCAGGATCGCCTCATCCTTGACCGTCTCCACCTGCAGGCTGAGCAGGCTCGAGATGACCTGGAGGTTGTTCTTGACGCGGTGGTGGATTTCCTTGAGCAGGATCTCCTTTTCCTTGAGCGCCGCCCGGACCTGCTCCTCGGCCTGTCTGCGCTCCGTGATGTCCCGCGAGTTCACGACGATCGCCTGCACCCCGGGGTCATGGAGCAGATTGCGGCCTATCGCCTCCACCCACCGCCACGAGCCGTCTTTGCGCCGGACGCGGAGCTGGAGCGTCACCGGATGGTCCGGATGGCGGAGGAGTTTCTCGAGCAGCCGCTTGGCCTCCTCGCGGTGCTCCTCGGCCACGAACTGGAATCCGCTCGCGCCGGCCAGCTCTTCCGGGCCATAGCCGAACACCTGCTGGATCGCGGGGCTGGCGTACCGGATGGCGCCGTCGCGGTCGATCAGCGTCGTGACCGCCGAGCTCTTCTCAATCAGGAGGCGGAAGCGGTGTTCCGCCTCGCGGAGCGCCTGCCAGGCCCGCCAGCGCTCATCCACGAGGCAGGCGAAGATGAGCGCGGTCGCGGAGATCGTGCCGAGGAACGCCTGCAGCAGGAGCAGCGATTCGTGGGGCTCTTCCAGGACGAAGGGCCCAAACCCACGCAGGGCCCCATTCAGGGCGACCACCGAGAGCATTGCGGTCGCGGTGACCGCCCCCCACGGACCGAACCGGAAGGCGGCCCACAACAGCGGCGGAATCGCGATGAACGCCATCGGATGGTTGACCAGGGCGGGGGACACCCAGCCCCCGAAGACGGCCTGGCCGAAGAGAAACACCGCCAGCAGCGAGCCGAGCAGTTCGGCCGCGTCCCTGAGGCCATGGACAGGCGGCCGCTGGGTCAACCAGATGACCAGGAGGGGGGCGACGACCAGCGCGCCGACGGCATCGCCGAACCACCAGGTCAGCCAGATCGGCGCGGCCTCGCTCCACGCCGCCAAGTGACCCAGCTCGAGGCTCAGGAGGCCGATCGTCGCGCTGATGGTGGTGCTCAGCAGGGCGGCCAGAACCACGAAGCGGAAGACGTCGCGGGCGCGCTGAAAGACGCGCAGGCCCCCGGCGAAGCGGCGGAGCAGCCAGGCCCCGGCCACCGCTTCCAGCGTGTTGCCCAGCGCGATCCCGGCGGAGGTGGCGACAGTGCCGGCGGTGGTGAGGTTCGCAAAGAAGGCGCCGGCGAAGATCCCCGGCCACATCCGATTGCCCCAGAGCAGGACGGCGGCGAGCGCGATCCCCGTCGGCGGCCACACGGCGGTCGCGTTGGAATGGACGAACGCCAGGGAGAGCCCCAGCTTGGCGGCGCAAAAATAGGCGGCGGCAAGCCCGAGCGTTGCCGCCGCCTGGATGATCAGACGCTTCTTCTCAGATTGAGGCGCCATCTGGGGGATGCGCTGCTCCGTGCGAAGGTGGAGGTATTGTAATCCTTCCCCGGCGCGATGGTCAAGCGAAATGCCCTCAGGTGCTGTCTCAATTTGGCGGGATCTGTCGCGCCGCCAAATTGAGATACGACCGCCCCTCAGGGCGCCTGCTGTTGGTCCTTTGAGCCGATCCCGATCAGGGACTTCAATGCCTCCGAGCCCTGGGCTCCGACCGCTGAGTCGAGCGCGCGGGTCGCGGCGCCCATGAGGCCCTGGGCCGCCGAGGCCTTCAGGGCCTCGACGTCAATATTGGCGAGCTGGCTGATCGTCGTCCTCGCCAAGGCCTTCGTGACGATGGCGCTCGCCAGCGCTTGAGGGTTGGTGACGTTCTCAAACCGCTCGTCCACATTCACGTTGAACTCTTTCACGAGCGGGGAGCCCCCCTGGCTGTAGTCCTTGAAAACGACCCGGCCGATCTTCACCTGGAGCCGATCGATCTGCACCTGGGGCGCCTTGGCGGGCGGCTGTTTCCGGGGGGCACCCCCGGCGGTGCGCTGCTCTCGGACCGACCTGAGGCTGTTGACGTTCACCTGGCCCTGCGCGTTCCGGATGACGGTCAGCTCCTCCAGCTGGAGGCGCACCTCTTCCAGGTGCGGCGCGCCCTTCAGCAGCGAGCCGAAATCGTAATCCACGTACAGCTCCGGCATGGAGACCATGACCGGCTCCGGAAATCCCTTGGGATTGAGCACCGTGACGCCGGAGGCCCCGACGCGCGTTTCCCGCAGGCCGATCTCGATGCGGTCGACCCCCACCCCCAACCCGGTCGCGGCCTTGACCCCCCTGACGACCAGCTCCTTCGCGATCACGTTGCGGGCCACGACCACCCCGACGACCACCACCGCCGCAATCACCAGGATCTTTTTGAGCGGCTTCATGGACCGGCCTCCTGTTTGACGTCTGCTCATGACCCTACGCCTCGGGCCGCTCCACGGCCCGGATCGCCTTGATGCGGGCCTCGACCGCCTCGGCGGCTTCGGGCTCCCCGCCGCCGCGGAGGGCGTCGGCATACGGCCCGAGCACGCCGATGAGAAATGGGTCAGTCGGCGAGACGTGCCGCTCCGCGATGGCGATCGCCCGCTCGGAGACCGCCTGCGCCTTGGCGTAGCGCGCCTGCGCCACGTACACTTTCGCGAGATTGTTGAGCGATTGGACGACTTCCACCCCGTCGCCGCCGAACACCCGCTCGCGGATCTCCAGCGCCCGCGCGTGGAGGCGCGCGGCCCGCTCCAGGTCGCCCGGGGGCTGCTGCCAGAGATGCCCGAGGTCGTTGAGGACCTGCGCCACCCGCTCATGGCCGGGGCCGAAGGCCGCCTCGGCGGCGGCCAGCGCCTGCTCGGCAACGGGGATCGCCTTGGCAGGGCCCTCGAACTGGTAGCGCATTGTGTACTCGGCGGTCAGCTCGTCCACCCGCGCCTCTCCCGCCGCCGGAGCCGCCGCCTCTTCCGCGTAGGCGGGCAGCGCCAGCGCCGCCAGCGCCACGACTAGCTCTATCCGCTTCGTCGCCGCCCCCTCATCATGCACTCCGCTCTAGACCCTTGACACGATGGCGGCGATCTCGGGTTCGGTGAAGGCGCGCAGGGTCTGCGAGGTGAGGTTGCCCAGCGCGCCGACCTTCATCATCAGCGCCGCCGCCGTCTCGTCATCCGGGGCCTCCATCGTCAGCACCACGTCATGGTGGCCCAGCGTCCAGTAGATGTCCTTGATCTTGACACCCATAGCACCCGCCGTCTCCCGGAACACCTTCGCCCGCTTCGCCGTATCTTTGACCGCCCGGATCCCCTGATCCGTAAAGTTGGCCAACACCACATACCACGCCATCCGTCCCTCCTGAATTCAGTGGCTGTCCCCGATTGTCGCGGCAATCAGGAACCTGCTCGCTTGACGCGGATCG
This sequence comes from Candidatus Omnitrophota bacterium, assembly GCA_016180575.1. Classification (GTDB taxonomy): domain Bacteria; phylum Omnitrophota; class Gorgyraeia; order Aquiviventales; family Aquiviventaceae; genus JACPAY01. Next base: position 24,679 of record JACPAY010000015.1, read on the forward strand.
TCGTCGCAGGCGCGGGCTGGCCGTTGATGGTGGCGGTCCACACCTGGGTCAGGCCGCCAGCCCCGTCCTGGGTCAGGGTCAACGCGCCCATGTGGGGCTCTGACGCCTGGATCGGGCTGCTCGGCGAGAGGCTAAACGACATGCTCCCGCCGTCAGCGCTGACCAGGCTCAATTCGGGCTGGTTGCCCAGCATGCAGTAGTGGGTCAGCGACAGTTTGCCGCCCACGTCGTGGTAGACCGAGACCATTTCGTGCGGGGTGCCGGGAAACAGCGTCTCCACCACAGCACTCCCGCCTGAGGTCACTTTGTATTCGATCGACGCCGGCGTTGCCTCACCCTGACCCTCCTGCGACGTGCCTTCCCACCGGCCGGCCAGCTGTTTGACGCGCTCCAGGTCAGCCGACGGTGCCGCCACCGGCGCCATATGCTCCGAATCGGCCAGCGCCGACGCAGCTCCCACACCCACCACAAACGCCACCGCGATCCCAAGCTGTCTCATCGTTCCTCCCTTATTCAAGAGTCTCTTCACATACTCCGCCGCATGGATGTAGACCTTGGGGTCGTAGCGAACAATGCCCTCTTTGCCTTTATATTCCTGTACTGGCTTTTCCATTCCCCTCTCGAATTAAGCATACTGTCCCCCAGGATTTCCATTGTACTCCTACCCCGAGACAAAAACAGCCGTCGACTTTTACAATGGCATTACTCCGATTTACATCCACGCCACATTGTGCGAGCTCTCATTGACTTCGTGGTCAAATTAGGTTAAGATAGCCTAACGGTAAATGATATCTGTGCTTAATTTATCAATAAAAACATTAGTAACGCAATCACAATGAGGAGGCTGTATGGAACCGAGAGATGTCCAAAAAGATGTTTTACGAAGACTCAATATTCTTATCTCCCTGGAACTCGATAGGCAACAGGACACGAAGATATCATCGATTGCAAGCAAGGTACACCGTCTTATAGCTCTTGGTCTTGCGCCAAGTGAGGTGGCTAATATTATAGGGAAACCCGTTAACTATGTGACCGCCCTCCTAGCTACAAAAAGAGCAAGAGCGAGAAGGAGGACAAAGATCTAATGAGTGAACTTGCGAAACACGAAATGGAGATTTCTTCAAAACTTGACACCCTCGTCCGACTAATGACCCTTTTGCTCATAAATGGTAAAACACAACGAGAGCAGCTTCTCTTGCTTTCCAAAACCGGGTTTCAGCCAAAAGACATAGCCGATATACTTCAGACAACACCAAACGCAGTAAGGGTCGCTCTTTCAAAACTGAGAAAACTTAGAAGTAGTAAACGAAGAGGATAAAAGTAACGGTTGGAGAGTGAGAAAATGACAACCGCCGATCAAATCCTTAAAGAACTTCGACAGATTAAGAATCTGCTAATACTTCAACTCTTACGGACTGGGGCCAAGTCTGAGGAGGTAGACTTAGTTGTAAAAATGGGGGCAGGAAATATTCGTAGACTTCTCCCGATGTCAAAGTTTAATAGAAAAAAGAATGCTGACGCGGGTCACTGACGTAACCGGAAATCGGCAGGACAAGATTTATAACGCTGCCAAGGCTATTGGAAGTTCTGCTATCCGCCATCGAGTATTTGAAGCTATTTGCTTTGGGAAGCTGTCTGTAAAAACGGTGCAAGGGTTGGCAAAAACGACTGGACTGACCCAGAAACAGATCCTTGTTGCTGGAGCTGCGTTAGATCATGAGGAGTTAATTCACAAGGAAAAAGTAGATGGCCGCATCGCGTACAAAAAAGACCCCTTCTACTCAAAGAATAGGGGACAGATTCTAAAACTCGCACGAAACCCCAATAAACTTGGAAAATTTCCTAGCAGCTACACCCCTCACTCCCCTAAATCCTCATCGGCAGCAACGACACTCAGGCTACCTAAAGCTCTATTCAGATCGCGCGCCATTTCTGCTCATATAGAACAAATAACGATAGATACCATTGACTCGTTTAGGAAAGTTAGGAGCGTTAGAAGACCGGGGCAACTGGATCCGATTGCTGAGGCTGGACTAAAAATTGGTATCCTGCAGATACTATCTGAAAAATCCTCGATGAAAGATTGGGGGGGAGAGACGGAGGACATATTCTCAACAAGACTTCTTCTAAAAGGAAAGAGACGCTCTGCTGCCTTTGCCCTTAAGGGAATGGGAACACGAGGGAGACTAACTCCTAAAATGATGGGAAAGCGTGGAGATCAAATTCAGAGACTTTTTCGCAGTCCTGCTGAAGTCTTCTTGATCCAATACTGGGGAGAGATTGACGCATCCATTATTGAACAGATGAGGGCCTTTGCTTTCCAAAACTCAGCCACCCACCAGAAACCAATCTATTATGGTGTTATAGATGGTGCTGATACTTGCAGATTACTGAAGGCGTACCAGAGAGCATTTATTACTTTGAACGCATGATCATAGAGCGTGTTTTTCTATTGTTGATCTCTTGGGCTTAGGGATGCGGGTCGCTCTGGCCATTCCAACCCCTGCGATTCTTCTTATAGCGTGCTTGTCCATGTCAAGACCCACTGCTGTTATAATAATTAATTCCTGCAACAAAGAGATAACCTGATCCAGCTTCTTGCAGACAAGATCCTCACTCCCTTGCGAATTTTTTCCCATTCCTCCTCTCCTTTAGAATCCGTCCCTTGAGCAATTCTCTTGCAGATCCCTATCGAACAACCATGAGCTTGATGCCTCCCCCGACGCCAAAGCGTTTCACCTCAATTCCAACATACCCTCTCCCGCGAATTCTCCATGGACGAATGAGGTAAGTCCCTTTGCTGGTATAAATTCGAGCCCTGGACTTGAGTAGCATCGCACGAGTAGCATTGTTGAAAATGTCGTGAAGTACTTCAGCTAAAGGCAACAGCCGTTTTGCGTGATGTCGGGCCCTTGGCTTCCATTCTTTTACGTTTTCTTTCCGGAGAATCTGATTCATCAGATCTCTACTTTTTTAGATTCCCGGAGAGCGCGTCACGAATTGCTGTAGCAATTCCTGCATCATCATTAAGTTTGACTAGTCGCTGATCCTTGTAGGGATCCTTGACACGATAGTCAGCAGTATAGCCGCTTCCTGACTTGACGGTCTGTTTAACAACAACCACGTCTTCCCCCATTAGAAAAACTCTGGCGCCATATTTATTTCTGCTCATTCCTTCCCTCCCGGTTTTTTCAAAACCTGTTATGTGTTAATTTTCGAAATTGAAACTTCGAAATCTGGGGAAGTCCACATGACTTATTTCTCAACCTCTTGGTAAACACGGCACGAGGCGTGGTCAATAGGGCGACGGATTCCGACGTGGCGAGGGGCTGAAGACACGTCAGCCTGCAGGGAGCTGGCGCGAGAGATATGGATAGTGCGGAGGCGGGTCAGGCGGAAGGGGGAGCGGGTGGTGAAGCGGGGATTGAGGATGGTCAAGCAGATAAGCTTGCGGAGCATGCGTGGCCCTCTGCTCTATGAGTCTATGAGGGCACCGACCTACTCTCACGTCGGCGCTAAGTCCACCCGAGGGCGCCTCCCCAGGAGGGGGCTTGCCCCCTCCTGGCGGTCGGCCTTCGGCCTCCCTGTTCTCCCCCAAACGTGAGGGGACTGGCGTCCCCTCACACACCCCTGGCGCTCGCGGCCGGGCACCAAAGAAAAAGCCTGGCAGCGACCTACTCTCACAATCCCTTGCGGGATCACTACCATCGGCCCTGAGGGGCTTAACGACCGAATTCGGAATGGGATCGGGTGTGGCCCCCTCGGTATTGGCACCAGCCAAACTGGCGTGACAATGAGCCTTGGTCACAACGTCACAAGGTCACATGTCACAAATTTATACAACTGCATTGTCTCGCTGAGAAGAACAGAGTAGTTAAGCCGCACGGCCGATTAGTACTGCTTGGCTAAAACCCTCACGGGCCTTACACCTGCAGCCTATCAACCTGGTAGTCTGCCAGGGGCCTTCAGGGGGCTTGCGCCCCGGGAAACCTCGTCTTGGAGGAGGCTTGGCGCTTAGATGCATTCAGCGCTTATCCGTTCCGGACACGACTACCCAGCGATGCTCCTGGCGGAACAACTGGGACACCGGAGGTCCGTTTGCCCGGGTCCTCTCGTACTACGACGTTCACGGGCGGGCTGGTCATTTCTGCCAACCTCTGCATGTCGCCATGCAGGCCGGACTGTATCTTTCCCCGCTTTGTGGCGGGGGCCTGGCGTACAGTCTCTGAGGATTCCAGAACGTTCAGGTGATCTTGCAACTTGCGCTTGCGATATCTTCCGCTGTTCATCGCAAACGCCCGCTGCAGGATCTGAGCCATTCCGTCCTTCGTCAGGTGCTCACCGCGTTCCATGGCATGAACAACCGCGGCGAACGTCTGAAACTCCCGTTGCTTTGACGATCGCAACGGGAACCTTTCGAAGAACGGCAGGACCCGCTTTGCCAGGTCTTGTCGATTGCGAACGACCAGCACCACGCTCTGATCTCGAGAGCTGCCCGGGTGATTCGCCTTGATATAACCGCACCCCAACACCTCTTGGATCAGCTTGAGCACTTCAGCGCGTTCGGGATTCTGCGACACATGGAACTCCGGAATGACCTGAAGCCCCAGTCTCGTGAACCGACTACGCTGAAACGCTACGTGGAAGCTGCCTTCGCCATCAACGAAGCCCGCGACGTACTGGCAAAGCCCCTCGTCTGGCCTTTCCTGCTGGTTGTCTGCACTCGTCACGTTTTCACTCCTTCGAGTAGTGCGAGATACTCAGAGTTCCCAGCATATAGCCAAGTTTAACGACAGCTCACCCTTCGGTTACTGTCTCACGACGTTCTAAACCCAGCTCGCGTACCGCTTTAACCGGCGAACAGCCGGACCCTTGGGACCTTCTCCAGCC
>JACPAY010000019.1 GCA_016180575.1 Candidatus Omnitrophota bacterium
ACGCCCTACGGCATCTTCCGGCTCGAGCAGCTCTTCCCCAGCGGGATCCCCCAGGGCCGGCCGGGCCATCCTGAGGGGGCCGACGCCCGCGCCAACGGCCTGTCTGCCGTGCCGGGCACGGCACAGGCAGGCGCGCCGCAGCCCGACAGCGCCGACCCGGTGTCCGATGCGGCGATCAAGGAGGAGATCCGGCGCCTCATCGCCGAGGAGGACGCCCACCGGCCCCTGAGCGACGAGGCGCTGGCCCGCCAGCTGGGCGAGCGCCAGATCGCCGTGGCCAGGCGCACCGTCGCCAAGTACCGCACCGCGCTCAAGATCCTGCCCGCGCACCTGCGCCGCCGCCGCCTGTAAAATCGGGGACAGCCACTAATTTCCCCAGCAGCAAGGGGAGAGGAAATTAGTGGCTGTCCCCGATTAACGCTTGCGGAGGTTGCTGAGGGCGATCCCGGTGAGGTCGAGCAGGCGGCGCACCATCTCGGCGTGCTCCGGGGTGAAGCGGCGCTCCCGGTCGGCAGTGCGGAGGCTCAGGATCCCGACCGGCTCCGGCTCGGCTTCCAGCGTGAGCGGCGCGATGAGCGATGAGGCGAGGTCCCGCCGCCGCATCAGCTCCGTGACAGCCGGCTCAGCCGTCTGGTTGTCGACGAGCAGGACGTCCCGCCGGGCGGCCGCCAGGCCCGCGAGCCCCTCCGCGCGCTTCTGGCGCGTCTCGACCACCACGGCGTCGCTCAATCCCTGCGCGGCCCGAATCCGCAGCGCATCGTCCTTCCGGTCATAGAGCATCACCGAGCCGCCCTCGGCCCGCGTCACCACCGTGGCGACCTCCAGCAGCGCGGCGAGGAGCCGGTCGGTGTGGTAGCTCGCCACCGCCTCGTCCACCGGTCCGGTCGCCGGGAGGATGGCGGCCAACCGGTGCGCCTGATAGGCGAACTGGACGAGCGAGGTGCCGACCGCTTCGAGGAGGTTGAGCAGCGAGTGGATGCCGGAGAAGGTGTAGGGCTTCAGGGTCAGGATGAGGCTCCAGATGGCGCCGGTGTCCTCGCCGGATGCGCTGAGGCGCTGGCGGAACTGGAGCCGGTCTTCGCGCGGGCCGACGACGAGCGGCCCCACGATGAGGTAGGCGATGATCTGGTCGGGCGTGACGTGGATGGGAACGGCGGCGTAGGTCACGCCGAGGGCGGTGGTGACGCTCGAGGTCTCGTGGGGGGGATCCGAGAGCGGCACGAGCGGCTCCAGCTCGCCGCCCACCTTGAGCAGCTGGATCACCGACTCCGCGTGCAGGCCCGGCGGCCAGCTCGGGGCGCTCAGGAGCTCGTGGGAGGGGCCGATGGTCCGGAGGGCGACGCCCAGGACGGCTGCAAAGTGGTCCTGCAGCTGCTGCCAGCGCTGCGGCTCAACGAGCTCGGACAGCGAGAGGTGCTGCGCGGCGGATTGTCCCGCGGCCATTCACAACAGGGTGTCAGTCAATCGCGAGAGGAGGTCTGGATCCCGAGTTGTCGGATTTTGTGGTAGAGCGTCGAGCGGTGGATCCCCAGCCGCTTGGCGGCCTCCGAGCGGTTCCACCGCACTTCCGCGAGCACTTTCAAGATGATGTCCCGCTCAGGCGTCTTCAGCGCGTCCTTCAGCGCCGCGTCGCCCGGCTGCGCGTCGGCCGGCGTCCCCTTCGCCCCTTCCTCCCGGTCGTCCACGGCCATGGCCGGGGCGTCGGAGCGGAAGCGCATCTCGTCGGGCAGGTCGTCCACATCGAGCTTCGCGTGCTTGGCGAGGATGACGGCCCGCTCGATGACGTTCTCGAGCTCCCGGATGTTGCCCGGCCAGCGGTAGCGGCGGAGCGTCTCCATCGCGGCGTCGGTCACCCCGCTGATCGTCTTCCCCATCCCACGCGAGCTGCGCGCGATGAACTCCTCGACGAGGAGCGGCAGGTCGCCCGGGCGCTCGCGCAGGGCGGGGAGCCGCATCGCGATGACGTTGATCCGGTAGTAGAGGTCCTCCCGGAAGGTCCCCTGCTTGACGAGGTCCGCCAGCCGCCGGTTGGTCGCCGCGATGATGCGCACGTCCGCCCGCAGCGTCCGCGTGTCGCCGACCCGCTCGTAGAGCCGGTCCTGGATGACCCGCAGCAGCTTGACCTGCAGGGCCGGGGTGAAGGCGTCGATCTCATCGAGGAGGATCGTGCCGCCCTCGGCGACCTCGAAGCGGCCCTGCCGGTCGCGGATCGCGCCGGTGTAGGCCCCCTTCACGTGGCCGAACAGCTCGCTCTCGAGGAGCGTCTCCGGGAGAGCGCCGCAGCTGATCTCGATGAAGGGGTGCTGGCGCCGCTTGGGGTCCGCGCGGTGGATCGCCTGCGCGATGAGCCGCTTGCCTGTCCCGCTCTCCCCCTCCAGGAGGACCGTCGCGGGGGCCGCGGCCACGGAGCGGACGATCGAAAAGAGCTGCTGGACCTTGGGGTCCTGGGTGATGATGCCGGCGAAGGGGTCCTCCGCCGTGTCCGCGGGCACGATGTACTGGGTCAGCGCCCGCTTGATCGTGTCCTCCAGCTCTTCCGGCTGGATCGGCTTGGTGAGGTAGTCGAACGCCCCCTGGCGGATCGCCTCCACGGCGGAGCTGACGTTCCCGAAGCCGGTGATGAGGATGACGTTGACGTCGGGGTACTGGGACTTGATGTGGGCGAGGAGGCTGAGGCCGTTCACCTGCGGCATCTTCCAGTCGGTGATGACGAGCTGGAACGCCCGCCGGCGCAGGTGGTCCATGGCCTCGGAGCCGTCGGAGGCCATCTCCACGTCGTAGCGCCGGCCGCGGAGCATCTCGTAGAGCGACCCGCGGATCAGCGGGTCGTCATCCACCACGAGGATGCGGTTACGTTCCATTCTCATGCGCCTCGGCCGGGGCGACGGGGACGCGGATCCGGAAGGTGGTGCCCACCTTCTCCCGGCTCGTGAAGTCGATGGTGCCGCCCGAGCGCTCGACGACCTCCTTGGCGATGATGAGGCCAAGGCCCGACCCCTTGTGGATCGGCTTGGTGGAGAAGAAGGGCTCGAAGACCCGCGGGCGGATGTCCGAGGGGATGCCGCTGCCTGTGTCCTCGACCTCGACGTGCACCTGGCCCTCGCCGTGCCGGGTCGTGATGGTCAGCGTCCCGCCGTGCGGCATGGCGTCGAAGGCGTTCTTGAGGAGGTTCACGATGGCGTGCTGGAGCCCGCCGTCCAAAACCTCCGGCAGGTGCTCGGCGAACTGCTTGACCACCTGCACCTGCTGGAATTTGGCCCGATGGTGCACGAGGAGGAGCGCATCCTCGATGAGCTGGTGCAGGTCGGCGACCCGGTGGACCGGCGTCGTCACCTGGCGGGAGAACTCAAGGAACGTCCTGACCGCCCGCACCATCCGGTCGAGGCCCTCTTTGACGTGGATGAGGTACTCCCGCACCGGCGAGTCGTCGGTGAGGTGCTCAAGCGCGAGGTGGGTGTAGCGCAGCACCCCGTCGAGGGGGCTGTTGAGCTCGTGGGCGATGCCCCGGGCGAGCTTCCCGATGGAGGCCTGGTACTCGGCCCGGTGGAGCCGGCGCTCCAGCGACGCGACCTCGGTGTACTCCACGAGGCTCAGGAGCACCCCGGTTGTGCCGTCGCCTGTCTTGACGCTGGCGGCGTGCAGCCGCAGCATGGTGTGCTCGGGACCGGGGACGTCGAAATCGACCGCTTCAAACGTGGATTGGGCATCGAACAGGGAGGGGAGGCTCGCGTAGAACGGGGTATCTTTCCAGCCCGGCAGCAGCTCAACCAGCGATTTCCCGGCCGCCTGCGAGGCGTCCACGCCGAGCAGCTTCGCGGCGGTCGGGTTGAGGAGCTGAATCACGGCGTGGCGATCGAGCAACACCAGCCCGCACGGAGCGGCGACGAAGAGTTGCTCCCACACGCCATTCTGTCGGGGCGGCTCGTCCATGGGACGCAAATGTTGAGGGTACCATATCTCGCGAGGTGGGTCAAGGCGACGAGCGAGGGGGAGCCTGCCGAGGGGGGTCTGGGTCTGTCTATACGCCATCGCGGGCCACCTGACGAGCCGCGTTCGCGGACTCAAACGATGTCAGGAATGCCAGCAATCGTCGATGGGAGGCATCGGGGTCGTCCCCGAGCGGGGTGGAGATGCGCACGAGCGTGCCCTCCGTGGGCCTGCGGAGGACCGCGTCCGTGATCAGCCAGAGCTGCTGCTGGTAGTAGTTGTGGGTCGTCCGGTCATCCACCGTGAACCAGTACCAGGCCTCAACCTGCTGGCCGCGCTGCGCGATGACCAGGCGCATCACCCGGCGCGCCTGGCCGTTGGCCGACACGAGGATCGGCTCGCGCGCCAGGATGTCAAAATCGCTGCCGACGTAGCACAGCTCCGGCGGGTGGAACGACGCCCGCTTGCCGAAGCCGCCTTCCAGCAGG
>JACPAY010000016.1 GCA_016180575.1 Candidatus Omnitrophota bacterium
CCGTGGGCCAGCGCGCCCTGGCTCGACTTTTCCCAGGCGGCGGCGCGGACCCGCCTGGAGGAGGCGCTCGGGACAGTTCGCAAGCAACTCGGCCACGAGTATCCGCTGCTGGTGGGTTCCGGAGAGGTGCGGACGGCCAAGACGCTGGCGGTCCGCAACCCGGCGGCCCCGACGGAGGCGATCGGGAGCGTCGCCCAGGCCAGCCCCGAGGACGTCGACCGGGCCGTGCGCGCAGCCGAGGCCGCCCAGCCGCGCTGGGCGCGCATGCCGGCGCGCGAGCGGACCGCCTGCCTGCGCCGCGCCGCGGCCCTGATGCTGGAGCGGCGCGAGCTACTGACCGCCTGGGAGATCCTCGAGGTCGGCAAGACGTGGCGGGAGGCCGACGTCGACGTCGCGGAGGCGATCGACTACCTGGAATACTACGCCTGGAGCATGGACGAGCTGGCGAAGGGCCGTCCGCTCCTGCAGCTTCCGGGCGAGCGCAACGAGTACCGATATGTCCCCCGCGGGGTGGCCGCGGTCATCGCGCCGTGGAATTTCCCCATCGCCATCCTGACCGGCATGGCCTCGGCGGCGCTCGCGGCCGGGAACGCCGTTCTCCTCAAGCCCGCCGGGCAGTCGCCCATCACGGCGGCGCACGTGGCCGCCATCCTCCGCGCCGCCGGCATCCCGCCCGGGGTCGTCCAGTACCTGCCGGGCCGCGGCGAGGAAGCGGGGACGGCGCTCGTGCGCCATCCGGGCGTCCACGCGGTCCTCTTCACCGGCTCCCGGGCGGTCGGCCTCTCGATCCACGCCGCGTGCGCCGCGGTGCCGGCGGGGCAGCGGTTCGTCAAGCACGTCGTGGCGGAGATGGGCGGCAAGAACGCGATCATCGTCGACGCGGACGCGGACCTTGACGCGGCCGTCGCCGGCACGCTGCGCTCCGCCTTCGGCTACGGCGGGCAGAAGTGCTCGGCCGCCTCCCGGGTGATCGCGCACGCCGCGGTCGCCGACCGGTTCGTCGCGCGCCTGGCGGCAGCGGCGGACCGCCTCGTGGTCGGCGACCCGTCGGATCCCGGCACCGACATGGGGCCGCTCATCGATGAGACGGCCAAGCGGCGCCTGCTGGAGGCGGCGGCGCGCGTCCGTCAGGTGGGGAGCGTGGCCTACGCGTATCCCGCCGCGCGGCTGCCGCGCGAGGGCCACTTCGTCGGCCCGCTCATCGCCGCGGACGTGCCCCGGCACGATCCGCTGGCCACCGAGGAGCTGTTCGGCCCGCTCCTGTGCGTCTTCCGCGTCGAAACGTTCGAGGAGGCGCTGGCGCTGGCCAACGACACCGACTACGCGTTGACCGGCGGGGTCTACTCCCGCTCGCCGGCGCACTGCGAGCTGGCGATCCGCGCCTTCGACGTGGGGAACCTGTACCTCAACCGGCCCATCACCGGCGCGATGGTCGGCCGGCAGCCGTTCGGTGGCCATCGCCTCTCCGGGCTCGGCACGAAGGCCGGCGGGCCGGACTACCTCCTCCAACTCGTGCTGGCGAAGACCATCTGCGCCAGCACCGCCCGCCACGGCATCCCCCTTGAATAATCGGGTGCTGTCTCAATTTGGCGGGTGACGCGGAGCCGGGGCCCCCGCCGCCTGCCCGCAGGCCGACGAGGCCGAGGACAGCCGGCGGGGTGGCGGCGCGGCAGGACCCGCCAAATTGAGACACGACCAATAATCGCGTTGACAGGGCGGGCCCGCCCTGCTAGCCTGAGGTCTGGTTACCGTTCGCAGCGCTTCCGAGCAAGAGAGGTGAGCCATGGAAGCGACCCGCCAATTGCGACAGGATCACGACCTCCTCCGGAAGAAGCTCATCCTCTTGGAGTCCGCCCTCCAGGTCGCGCCAGAGGCGCGGTTTGTCCTGCGGGAGATGTGCTTCTCCCTGCAGCGCCTGCTCCATGACCACATCGTCCGGGAGACGCCGGTGCTCGAGCGGTGCGCGCAGCGCGACCGCATCGCGGACCACCAGGACACGCGCAGCCTGGTGCGCACCGTGAACGAGCTGCTCCTGAGCGGGATGCGGGCCTCGATGCCCACCGTCGTCCTGTGGCTCTCCAAGCTGATCGAGCTGCTCCGGGAGCAGATGGCGCAGCAGGAGCGCGCGATGGTCGACGCGCTCGAGCAGGCGGCGAGCGCGCCGCCCGTCGAGGTCCCGACGGACATCTCCGGCGGGATGAGCGTCAACGAGATCCTCCAGCGCTACCCAAAGACCCAGCGGCTCTTCGAGCACCTCCACATCAACCGCCTCCAGGAAGGCTACGAAAGCGTCGATGAGGTCGCCTGGCACCACGGCATGGACGTGTCGCAGTTCCTCGAGCAGCTGCGCCAGGCCGCGACCTCCTTCGCCTCGTAACGGCCGCCCCCGGCATTTCCCCCGTACGCCGCGCCGCACGTGCTATACTCACAGCAGGATTGCTTCAGCGATCGAAAGGAGCCGCGATGCCTGATGGGAAGCGCCCGCTTGCGCGGGCCGTGATGGGGGGAATCGTGTCACTGGTGTTGTGCGGGAGCCAGGCCGGCCGGGCGGACGAGGTCAAGCTGAAGGACGGCGCGACGGTGTCCGCCACCGTGCTGCAGCGGGACGGTGAAACCGTGATCCTGCAGGTGCCGCGCGCATCGGTCGAGCTGGTGAACGGCGCACCGCTTCCGCCGCCGGTGGCGGCCGGCACCCCGGCCCCGGAGTTCACCGCGGTGGACCTTGCGGGCGTCACCCGCACCCTGAGCGAGCACCGCGGGCACCCCGCGCTCGTGCAGTTCTGGGCGAGCTGGTGCCCCCACTGCCGCTCGGACCTCTCCTTGGTGAAGCAGCTGTTCACGCAGCACCAGGGGAAGCTGGGCCTGGTGACGGTCAGCATCGACCAGGACCTTGAGCAGTTGCAGGCGTTCCTCAAGGAGCAGCAGGTGGCCTTCCCCGTGATCGCCGCCGCATCGCATCCGGACCTGGCGGAGCGCTATGAGGTGCAGGGCGTGCCGGCCTACTACCTCATCGACGCTGACGGGGTGATCGCCAAGACCTGGAGCGGGTCGGTCACCGAGCACCCGTCCGATTTCGAGGAGGTCGTCGCCCGCCTCATCAGCGGTCCAGCGCCTCAAGCTGCCGCTGCAGGTTCTGCCAACTGACCGAGCCTCTCGGGTAGAGCCGCTGTGCCTCCCGCAGCGCCTTCCGCTGCGCCTCAACGTCCGGTATCAGATACCGGTCGTTAGCCGGGTGTGTTGGCCGGTATCTGATACCGGAACTGGTCTCCGCGAGATACCGTTCGAGGTAGTCGCGCCGCACGCTGGTGTACGGGTGGGTGCGCATGAACGGCCAGGGGTAGTCAAACCGGCTGAAATCCTGCAGCAGATCCAGCGCCGCCCGCGGCGCAAACCCCGCTCGGCTCACGTACCGGATCCCCAGCTGGTCCGCCTCCAGCTCCTGTTCCTGGCTGTAGCCGCTGTTCGCCACATCCTGCAGGAGGCCGACGGCATCGACGGCGATCCGCCCCGCCTGCTGCGCGGCGTCGCTTGCGCCGCGCGTCGCCGCCGCGGCGCCAGCGGCGGCGAGGGCGATCATGAGCTGTTGCTGCTGGAGCCGCCGGTAGCGCTTGACCAGGTGCTGCGCGACGGTGTGCGCCAGCTCATGGGCGAGGATGAACGCCAGCTCATCGACCCGGCTGCCGCGTCCGGCGAGGTACTGGACCATCCCGGTCGAGAGGTAGATGCGGCCGTCCGCCAGCGCGGCCGCGTTGGGGTCGTCATCCGCATAGAGGTAGGCGCGGTAGTGCAGGGCGGGGCGTTCGGTGACGCGGCTTAAGCGGTCCACGACGCCCTGGACGTCCATCCCGGCGAGCCGCTCGTTCCACCCGAGCCGGCGCGCGCCCTGTTGCTCAAACTCCCTGGCTTGGATCGCGCTGATCTCCCGCTCGATCTCCAGCGCGTCCGCCGATTCCTCCGGCGCCGGGGTCGGGCGAACGGCGTACTGGGGCGTCGCGCACCCGGCGAGGAGTAACAATACGGTGGGTAAAGCGTAATGCGTAATGCGTAATGGAAAGCGTGTCGATAGTCGAGCGCCCGAGGTCTTCATTGCGCTTTACGCATTACCCATTACGCAGGAGGCTCACCCAAGCCTCAGCTGGGCTTCGGCATCGATGACATCCCGGTTGATGCGCCGCATCGCCTTCTCCGCGGTCGCGCGCAGCGCCGCGTCGCCCGCGGGCATCTCCGCGAGCTGGCGCAGGAGCTGGACCGCCATCCGGAAGTACCGCACGATCTCCCCCTCGTCCACGTCGCAGAGCCGGGCGATCCGGTCAAATGGTGCCGCCCCCATCCAAGCCTCCATGGCATGGGAGAGGTGGAACGACGGGGATTTGGTCTTCGGGGCGATGCGGAACCGCGTCTCCTCTTTGTGGATGCGGCTCAACGGCTCACGGCAGAGCGCGGCGAGCCGCTTGCTCAGATGGTGCGAGCGGGGCAGGGCGGCGCCCGGCCGCGGCTCATAGACGACCGCCGTCATCAGGACGGCCAGCGCCACCGGATCCAGGCCGGCGAGCCGGCGCTGGGCGTGGAGTTCGGTGATGAGCAGCTCATAGCCGTAGACCCACGCGCCGAACTCGCCTTTCGGCGTCAGGGCGGTGCGGGTGAGGTACCCCATCGCTTCCAGCAGGTCCAGCTTGCGCTGCATGAGGTCCAGCCCCTGCTGGCGCTGCGCGCCGCTCGTCTGCGCATAGTAGAGCGTCTTCGGGAACATATCGAGCAGCGAGCGGCCGCGGTGGCGGTAGAGGTTGAGGAGCGTCGCATAGGCGGTGTTGAACCGGCTCTGCACCGGCTCCGGCGTCGCCTGGAGCAGGTGCAGGACCTCCGGGTAGGAGACATGGCGGGGATTGACGCGCAGGTACACGAAGCCCTCCGCATCCATGCCGCGCCGGCCGGCGCGGCCCGCCATCTGCTGGAACTCCCGCCGGCGCAGCAGCCGGAAGCCGTGGGGCCCGCGCTTGTCCAGCGCGTCCAGGACGACGCTGCGCGCCGGCATGTTGACGCCCAGCGCGAACGTCTCCGTCGTGACGATGACCTTCATCAGGCGGCTGGTGAAGCAGCGCTCCAGGACCTCCTTCAGCGTCGGCAGCATCCCGGCGTGATGGAAGCCGACGCCCCGGTCGATGAGGCGCCCGAGCGCTTCGGCGCCGCGGTCATGGGTGAGCTGGTAGCGCGCGCAGAGCTCGTCGAACAGCGCCCGGAGCGCCGCGCGCTCCTTCGCGTCGAGCAGCGGGAATCCCGACAGCTCCCAGGCCAGCTCCTCGGTCCGCCGCCTGCCGAACGTGAAGAAGATGCACGGCAGCTGGTCGCGGTCATGCAGCTCCCGGATGAGCGGCTCCAGGCGGTTGGGGTGCAGGGGAAACTGGCGCCGCTGCCCATGGCGGAAGCGCAGCCGGCCCCAGTCCTCGACGCCCTGGTAGCCCGCGCGCTTGAGCTCCTCGGCTCCGGCGAGGATCCGGTTCTGGCACTGGAAGCGGACGCTGAGCGGCACGGGCCGGTGCGTCTCCTCGATGACCTCGACGGGCCGCTGGTGGACGGCGCGGATCCACTGCGCCAGCTCCTGCACGTTGGGGATGGTCGCGCTGAGCGCCAGCAGGTTGATGTGGGGCGGGGTGAAGAGGATCGCCTCCTCCCACACGGTCCCGCGCTCCGGATCATCGAGGAAGTGGACCTCGTCGAAGATGATCCAGGCGTAGCCGGCGAGCCGCTCGATGTCCTCGAGCAGCGTGTTGCGGTAGATCTCGGTGGTCATGATGACGAGCGGGGCGGTGGGGTTGATGGTGACGTCGCCCGTCATGATGCCCACCTGGTTGCCGCCCGCCCCGGCACGCGTGCCCGGCGGGCCGGGGTGGCGCGCGGTGAAGTCGCGGAACTTCTGGTTGCTCAGCGCCTTGATGGGCGCCGTGTAGATGAGGCGCTGGCGCCGCTCGAACGCGCGCTCGATGACGTAGTCCGCCAGCACGGTCTTGCCGGAGCCGGTCGGCGCGGCGACGAAGAGCGAGGCCCCGCTCTCGATGACGTCGATGGCCCGCTGCTGGAACGGGTCGTAGGGAAACGGGTGGATGGCCGGTGGCATTCGTAATCATTGTATAATACCACCTATGTCGCATACAATTCGGTACCTGGTACCATTTCGCTTGCGATGAGAGGCTGGGCGAAATGGTACCTGGTACCGGGACTTGTGCTGCTGGTCTCGCCGAGTCTCTGCGGCGCCGCCGACGCGGCGCGCCGGACGCTGGAGGTCCCGGCGTCGCGCCAATGGACTGACACCGGCGTCGACGTCCGCCGGGGCGAGCCCCTCCACGTCGAGGCCGAGGGGCTCGCGAGCGTCGTCGGCTGGCGCGTGGCGGATTGGCTGGCGGGCCGGCCGGTGGACCGCTGGGTGGGCCCGGCCGGCACCTACGTCTGGCCGCGGCACTACGCGGCGCGGGGCCGCTTCCCGCTGCCCGCGATGGCGGAGGGGCCGTTTCCCGCGTTCGGCCTGATCGGGAAGCTCGGGGAAGACGGCGAGCCGTTCGCCGTCGGCGAGCGCTACGACGGGAAGGCGCCGGCCTCCGGCCGGCTGTGGCTGGGCCTCAACGACGATGAGCTGTCGGACAACCGCGGGGCCTTCCGCGTCACCGTCGAGCTGGCGCCCCATCCGGCCGCCCCGGCCCCCGAGCCGCCGGTCGTCGAGCCCGGCAGCCGCTCCGGACGGCCCATCCCGAACGCGCGGGTGCTGCTGCTCTACGTGGACGGCCTGCGGCCGGATGTGCTGCGCGAGATGGCCGAGGCCGGCTTCCTGCCGGCGTTCAAGCGGGCCTTCCTCGACCGAGGCCTCGCGGTGCCCAACGCGTTCACCGTGTTTCCTTCCAACACGCTGATCGCCAACGGCTCGCTCTTCACCGGGCTCTTCTCCGACGCGACCGGCATCAAGTCCCAGAACCAGTTTGAGCGCTCGAGCCTCAAGCCGCGGGGCCAGCTCAGCGCCTGGCTGCCGGACGGCTTCATCCCGAAGCCCCCGACGAGGGTGCTCGACCTGCTGGACAAGTACGCGCCGGAGCACACCCACGCGTTCCTGGTCAAGCGCGGCGTGCCGACGCTGGGGACGCGGCTCGGCAAGGCCTTCCGCTTCACGACGCTCCCGATCGCGCCGCTCAACCCGCCGCCGCAGTGGTTCCATCGCGCCGTCAACACCATCGGGCCGTTCGGGATTGCGACCCAGCTGCCACGGCGCCTGGACACGGTCAACGCCCAGTATGCCGTCGAGGAGATGATCGGCGACGAGGACCTGCGGGTGATGGCGGTCTGGCTGCCCATGGTGGACAAGACGTGCCACCACAGCCCGCGGGGCCAGTTCGGCGCCGCGCGGCGCGACCTCGCGCTGGAGGACCGGTACCTGGCCCGCATCCTCAGCCGGCTGGAGGAGGTGGGATGGGACCGCTCCCTGTATCTCATCCTGGTGTCCGACCACGGGAATATGGGCGGCGAGCGGACGGTGAACCAGGCCTGCAACCTGCCGCGCGACTGGGCGCACCGGCAGCTGGGATGGAGCGCCAAGGTGGTCGGCCAGGAGTGGATGCAGCCGGGCATCGAGGAGGACCGGTTCGCCTTCTTCGACAACCAGGGGGCCGGACAGGTGAAGCTGTTCCTCCCGTACGGCTCCTACTTTGCCGGGCCCTGGCGCCGCAACCGGCTGGCGGAGCTCGCGCGCTACCGCGCGGCGCCGGGGCGCACCGTGAACCTGTTGGAGTCGCTGGCGGCCTTTCGGCCGCCTGGCTGGAACGGCCAGGGCCCTGCGCCGGTCGATCTCATCCTCGTGAAGCTGGATGAGCGCCGCGTCTTCGTCTATCGCGATGAACAGGATCAGGCGATCATCCACCACGAGACGGACCGCTCCGGCGGAGAAGTCTACCGTTACGAGCCGGTCCGACAGCTCTCCCAAGCCGATGACGGGACGCTGGCTCATGAGCCCGCGCGGCCCGCACAGGACCCGTTGGGCTATCTCCGCGACCCCGCATTTCTCCGTCACGCGTCGCCCGGCTGGCTGGCCGAGCCG
The DNA here is from genome assembly GCA_016180575.1 of Candidatus Omnitrophota bacterium. Taxonomy (GTDB): domain Bacteria; phylum Omnitrophota; class Gorgyraeia; order Aquiviventales; family Aquiviventaceae; genus JACPAY01. Next base: position 8,075 of record JACPAY010000016.1, read on the forward strand.
CACACCGCCCGCGAGTGGCTTGCGGCCACGGCTGAGACCCGGTACCCCGACGCGGTCGTCGCGATGGCGAAGTTCTTTGCCTGGCGCGACTCGATGCAGGACCTCGCGGAGGTCCGGGACCCTGACCTCGTGGCGACCGCCTCGGAGGGCTGGTCGTTCCGTTCGGATGACGGGGCGGGGACCGACCACGGCTACCCGCTGGCGGGATCGATGCGCATGACGTGCGTCCTGGCCGGCCCGAACATCCCGCACGGCACGCTCACCACCCCGCACCGGATCGTGGACATCCTGCCCACCATGCTGGAGATGGTCGGCTGGCCGTATGATCCGAAGACGCTCGACGGAGAAGCGATCCAGGGCATCTACGAATGAGGAGGACTGGTCTATTTTTCCCATTGCCCCGTCAGGGAAAAATGGACCTGTCCCCGGGGCCATCGCTGACGTGCCTGTCGCTGGCCTTCCTCCTCTTCACGGCGGCAGCGGAGGCGCAGACGCCCGGCGAGGAGCGGTTCTTTGCCGGCTGCCCGCGCCGCGGGCGCATCCATCTCCATGACGAGCGCCGGCCGTGGGACCTCCACACGCTCCTCTATTCCGGGTTGGGCGTGCTGGAGCTTGAGGTGGTGCGCGTGGCGGATTGGACGATTGACCTGCCGCTGCCCGGCCAGCACCAGCCGTTGCAGGGGATGGTGCAGGGCATCCGTTCCGGATACAACCGGCTGCCGCGCTGGCGGCTGCGGCGACGGGTCGGCGAGTTCGTGGACGCGCTGCAACTGGCCGAGCTGAGCTTCGGCGACGCGGCGGCCACCTACTCGGTGGGGCCGACGGATTTGGCCGGGCCCGGCAGCGGTCTGCTCATCCGGGCCAATAAGCTCATTGACTGGACCCAGCACGTGACAGGCGACGTGAACCAGCTCATCGGGATGCCCGTGGGGCGGCGCCGCGGGCTGATCCCCGGGACGCTGCCGGAGCGCGCGGTGGACCGCACGCAGTGGCTGCTCATCAAGCTGTTCAACGCCGCGAGCATCTTGGTGACGCGCACCCTCGATTACAGCCTCATGACAGTGGAGGTCGCGGGGGAAACGCTCGTGAATGTCGGCCACCGCCCGCCCCATCAGGAGCAGACGGTGTTCCTGCGGCTGCCGCGCGCGGCCTACCGGGCGCATGAGCTCTGGCTGCTGGAGCACGAGGCCCACCTCGTGGTCGGGGACCGCGCGCGCTTCGCGCAGGCCACGCACGCGGCGCTCGCGCATCCCCGCCGATGGCGGGACCCCGCCGCAGGCGGTGGCCGCCGCCGGCCGGGTTCCCCGGCGAAGCGGGGCCTGCCGGATCTCGCGGCCGGCGCCTCCGAGGTCATCGTGATGACGACGGCGCGGGTGGTGTCGCGCGCGCCGCGGGAGCTTGCGGCCTACGTGGTGCCGGCCGCCTGGATCCTGAACGACGCGCCGCATTGACAAGGCCGCAGGCGGCCGGTAAGCTGAGAGCGTCGAATGCGGTTCACCTCAGGGATCAGCGGCGCCGTCAACGCCTCCGAGGCGGCGGACGCCGTCTGCAGCCAGGTGCTGGAGCAGCTCGGGGGCGAGCCGTGCGACCTCGCGTGCCTCTTTGCCTCCACGATTTACCGCGCCTCCTGGCCGTCGCTCCTCGCCCGGCTCCATGAGCGGCTCCGCCCCCGCGCCCTGATCGGGTGCAGCGGCAGCGGCATCATCGGCGGCGGGCAGGAGCTGGAGTGGGTGCCGGCCGTTTCCCTCGTGGCGGCGTCGCTTCCCGGCGTCAAGCTCTTCCCATTCGCCGTGACCCCTGACGAGCTCGAGGACTCCTCCCCCGGCGGGTTCTGGGTGGACAAGATCGGCGCCTCCCCGGCCGCGCAGCCCGTCCTCCTCCTGGCCGCCGATCCCTTCAGCTGCAATCCGGTCAAGCTCGTTGAGGAGCTCAACGCCACCTACCGCGCGCGCCCGATCATCGGCGGGCTCGTCAGCGGCGGCAACGAGCCCGGCGAGCACCTGCTGTTCGCCGGCACGACCGTGTCCCATGAGGGGGCGGTCGGCGTGGCGATGGCGGGCAACATCGTGATGGACACCGTCATCTCCCAGGGCTGCCGCCCGATCGGCCGCCCCGCGGTGGTCACGAAGGCGGACGAGCACGGGGTCATGGAGCTGGGCGGGAAGCCGGCCCTGGCCGCGCTGCACCATGTCCTCTCCAGGCTTCCGGCGGGGGACCGCGAGCTGGCCCAGCAGGGCTCCATCTTCGTGGGCCTCGTGATCGACGAGATGCGGCGGCAGGCCTTCGCGCCGGGCGACTTCCTCATCCGCAACATCGTCGGCATCGACCCGGACCTGGGCGCCATCGCCGTGGCGGACGACGTGCGGATCGGCCAGACGCTCCAGTTTCAGCTCCGGGATCCCGCCACCTCGCGGCAGGAGCTGCGCCGGCTCCTGCTGCAGCGGCAGCCGTCCCCCGGCCTCCCGCCGGCGGGCGGCCTGCTGTTCACGTGCACGGGACGCGGCCGGTCGCTCTACGGGCTGGCCCACCAGGACGTGAAGACGATCCAGACCGTGAGCGGCAAGCTGCCCATCGGGGGGTTCTTCTGCAACGGGGAGATCGGGCCCGTCGGCGAGACCAACTTCGTGCACAGCTACACCGCCAGCCTTGGGTTATTCCGACCCCACAAATGAGGAGACCGCGTCCCTTTTTCCCATCATCGAGACTCACGGGAAAAAGGGACGTGGTCCCGGGACTATCGTGATCCCTTCGCCGCAGTCGATGTGGCGCTCGTGGGTCATCATCGGCGGCCTCATCCTCGTCTGCGCGGTCGTGGCGTGGCGCACCGGCGGCCCGGCGCGCATCGGGCAGGCGCTCACCAGCGGGACCATGCTCTTCCTCGGCGTCCTCCCCAACCTCGTGCTGGGGTTCGCGCTGGCCGGCTTCCTGCACGTGCTCCTGCCCGCGGACCTCATCAGCCGCCTGATGGGCGAGGAGTCCGGGGTGCGCGGCCTGCTGGTCGGCACGGCGGCGGGCATGGTGACTCCGGGCGGCCCGTTCACCCACTTTCCGATCCTCGCCTCGTTCCTCTCCAAGGGCGCCACCGTCGGCCCCGTCTGCGCCTACATCGCCGCCTGGGCGCTCATCGGGCTCAACCGCATCATCATCTGGGAGCTGCCGATCCTCGGCCCCCAGATCGCCCTCGTCCGCCTGCTCGCGTCGGCCGGCTTTCCGCCGCTCATCGGCTGGCTGGCCGCCTGGCTCTTCCGCGCCTTCCGCTTCTCCCTCTAAAGGTCGTGTCTCAATTTGGCGGGTCCTGCCGTCCCTCGACTCCCGTGGGTCGCTCGGGATCCTGAGCGAGGCCGAAGGCCGAGTCGAAGGACGCCGCCACCACGGGGTCCCCGGCTCTGCGTCACCCACCAAATTGAGACACCACCCCTCTAAAAGAACGCTTGACAGGCCTCTGGGAACCGGTACAATTGGTCAATACTTGAGACTGAGTCTCAACTAACTTCTGATGAAGCGATTCGTGGAGGTCGAGCAGCTCCTGCGCACGAAGGGGGTGCGCCTGACCGACCAGCGGCGGCTGGTGGTCCGGCGGGCGGTGGCCTACCTCCATTTCACCTCGGAGGAGCTGGTGCGGGATGTGAAGGCGTTCGATCCCTCGGTGGCGCGCGGCACGGTCTACCGGACCCTGGCGCTCCTCCACCAGGCCGGCGTGGTGGAGAAGCACGACTTCCGCTACGGCCCGCCCAACTACGAGGTGACGTTCGCCAAGGCCCACCACGACCACCTCATGTGCATCCGGTGCGGCGAGATCATCGAGTTCCAGGAGCCGCGGTGGGAGCCCATGCAGGAAGCAGCCGCCAAACGATACGGCTACCAGCTCCTCTCGCACACCCACAAGCTCTACGGCCTCTGCGGGACCTGCCAGCGCGCCGGCGCGAAGCGCCTCGCGAAGCCCCCGCGGCTGCACGTCGAGGAAGTGGTGGCCTGATGGCGAAGGGCCATGGGATCTGGGTGGCCTGCGCAAGTGTCCTCGTCATCGGGGCGGGGCAGAGTGAAGCCGAAGAGGAACCGCGTCCCGGTTCGCGCCGGCTGGAAGAGGTCGTGGTGACCGCTGAAGAGCTGCCGGCGCGCGGCCCCTTTCTACCCGACGTTGCGGATGCGCGGATCCTCAGCGGCAAGAAGACGGCCGTCATCGATTTGGCGGCGCGCCCGGTGGTCGTCAACAACAACTACCGGCAGGTGCTGGAGCGCACGCCGGGCCTCGTGCTGAGCGAGGAGACGACGCCGCTCTTCAGCGTCGGCTACCGGGGCCTGGAGCCCCATCGGGCGCAGTTCACCCAGGTGCTGAAGGACGGGGTGCCGATCCACGCGGAGATGTTCGGCTACCCGGAGGCGTACTACACGCCGCCGCTGCAGGGCATCGACCGCATCGAATTCGTCTCGGGGGGCGCCGCCCTGATGTACGGGCCGCAGCCTGGCGGGGCGCTGAACTTCCTCACGAAGCCGCCGGCGACGGACACGCCGGGTGCCGTCTACACCGAGAACAGCTTCGGGGATGACGAGCTCTTCTCAACGTACACGAGCCTCAGCGGGACGCTGGAGCCTCTGGGATATCTCGGCTACCTGCATGAGCGGGAGGCCAACGGCTTCCGGGTGGGCAACAGCGACTTCGAGGTGCTCGGCGGCGGGACGAAACTCCAGATGGACACCGGCCCGGGCTCACGCCTGACCCTGACCTACGACGAGTACCATGAGGAGCACGGGGAGCCCGGCGGCCTCACCAAGGCGGTCGCGGACAGCGAGGGGCGCGACCTCACCACCCGGTTCTACGACCGGTTCCGCCTGGAGCGCTACTACGGGACGCTCCTCTATGAGCAGGGGCTGGGGGAACACAGCCAGCTTGAATTCCGGACATTCGGCGGACACTACCGCCGGTACAGCAAGCGGCAGGATGGCAACGTGTTCGGCGGCGCCCCGACCGGCTCGACGATGTCCATCGAGGAGCAGGACTTCTACACCTTCGGCTTCGAGCCGCGCGTGCGCTACACCTATGACGCGTTCGGCCAGGAGGGCCACACGCTGACCGCCGGGCTCCTCGGCTACTTTTCCGATTCCCCGCGGGAGGATCAGCGGGGCACCTGGCTCGGCGCGGACAGCGGCGGCCTGCGCAACGCGAGCAAGCGCAACATGCAGTACCTCTCGCTCTTCGCCGAGCAGCTGTTCCGGTTCGGACGGCTCTCGGTGACGCCCGGCGTGCGCCTTGAGTCCATCTGGCAGCACCTCAAGGAGGAGGTCAACGCCAGCAAGACGACGGTGCCGCTGGCGAGCGTGCACGAGTTCGACTTCGTGCCGCTCTTCGGCCTCGGCGCAGCCTTCGACCTCACCCCGTCGGTGCGCGGCTACGCGAACCTGTCCCAGTCCTACCGGCCGAAGATCTTCACGCAGGCGGTGCCGACGGGCGCCGGCACCGTCGTCAACGACGACCTGGAGGAAGGGAAGGGCTGGCTGATGGATGTCGGCGTCCGCGGCCGCCACGCCGACGCGGTGTCCTGGGACGTCAGCTACTTCGTGATGCGCTTCGACGACCAGATCGGGACCTCCGGCAGCACGGTGGAGAACGTCGGTGACGCGCTCCATCAGGGGATCGAGGCCGCCGCGGAGGCCGACCTCGTCGGGCTCTACGACGCCGGCCGAGGCACGTCCTACGGGGACCAGGCGGGGTCCCTGGGCCCGTATGTCAGCCTGATGCTGCTGGATGCGACGTTCCTCGAAGGCCCGCAGGACGGCAAGACCCCGCAGTTCGCGCCGCAGTACGTCCTGCGGTTCGGCGCCCGGTACGCCCTGCGGGACCGCGTCAAGATCGCCTTGAGCAGCACGTTCGTGGACGATCACTTCGCGGACGACTCCAACCTCGCCAACCGGACGGTGCCGTCCTACAAGGTGTGGGACCTGACCGGCGAGGTGCGGGTGTGGAAGGACTACCTGACGCTCTTTGGCGGGATCAACAACCTGTTCGATGAGCGCTACTACGCGCGCATCCGCAGCGATGGGGTCGATCCGGCCTACGAGCGGAACATCTACGGCGGGGTTCGTGTCGGGATGAGGTTCTAACCGAGATGTGGCACTGGTTCCTCAAGGGCGGGCCGGTCATGTGGCCCCTGCTGCTCTGCTCGGTCATCGCGCTCGGGGTCATCCTGGAGCGCCTGACGTTCTGGATGCAGGAGCGCAGGACCCAGGACACCGGCCTCGTGCACAGGCTGCTCCACCTCACCGAGCGGGGGCTCTTTGATGAGGTGGCCGCCGCCGCGCGGGGCACGCGCGATGCGGTCGCGCGCATCCTCGTCAACGGGCTGAGCCATCACCACTTCTCCCTCGAGGGCGCCTTGGAGGTGGCGGTCAACGCCGAGCTCAAGCGCATGAAGCGGTACCTGGGCGTGCTGGACACCATCATCACCGTGGCGCCGCTGCTGGGGATCTTCGGGACCGTCACCGGCATCCTCGTCGCCTTCGGCGCCCTGGAAGGGCGCATCCCCGACCCCAAGGTGGTGGCCTCGGGGATCGCCCAGGCGGTCATCACGACGGTGGCGGGCCTGGCGATCGCGATCCCGACCGTCGTGGCCTACAACTACTTCTGCGCGAAGGTCGAGGACGCATCCGGCCGCATCTCCACGCATGTGTCGAACTTCCAGATCCTCTACCAGAAGGGCAAGGCGAAGAATGCAGGTGAACCCATTTCCGTTTAAGCGGCGCGCGCGGATCGAGATGGTGCCGCTCATCGACATGTTTTTTCTCCTGCTGGTGTTTTTCATCTTCGGCGTCTTCTCCATGACGGTGCAGCAGGGGATGGCGGTGGAGCTGCCCTCCGCCGCCACCGGGACCCCGGTGAAAGAGGAGGGGCCGACCGTCTCGCTCACCGCGGACGGCTCGCTCTTCCTGAACCAGGATCCGGCGACGCTTGAGGCGCTGGCCGCCGCGCTGCGCGAGGAAGCCCAACGCCCGTCCATGCCGGTCGTGGTGATCAACGCCGACCGCCAGGTGCCGCATGGACGGGTCATGACGGTCCTGGACGCCGTCCGCCAGGCCGGGCTGCAGCGCGTGTCCTTCCACACCACCCCCGAGCAGCCATGACCGCGGAGCTGAAGTGGGCCATCAGCCTCTCCCTCGGTGCGCACGCGGCGTTCTTGACCGGGCTGCCGGTCAGCGGCCGCGTGGCGTTTGACGTGGAGCGGGCGCCGACGAGCCTGGAAATTGTCGTGGTGGCGCCCCCGCCGCGCTCCCTGCCGGAGCCCGCCCCCGCAGCGCCTGAGCCCTCGGTCGTCGTCCCCGAGGAACCGGACCCCGCGCCGCAGACGGTCATCGCCCCCGAGCAGCGGGGGGTGTTGACCGAGGTGCTGCCGCAGTACCTGCGCAACCCGGCGCCGGTCTATCCCCGCCTCGCGCGCGAGCGCGGCGAGGAAGGGACCGTCGTGCTGGATGTCGAGGTGCTCCCCTCCGGGCGGTGCGGTACGCTTCGGGTGCTCGAATCGTCAGGGCACGCGCTCCTCGATGAGGCGGCGGCGCGCGCGGTGCGGGGGTGGCGGTTCAAGCCCGCCGCGCGGTGGGGACGCGCCATCGCCGTGTGGGTGGAGATCCCCGTCACCTTCCGGCTGATCGACGCCAAGGGGAGCTTCTGATGTGGGACGGGACGGTGATGGCCACGCTGCTGGTGGTCTTCCGGGAGACGCTGGAGGCCGGCCTCATCGTCGGCATCATCCTGACCGTGCTGGCGCGCCTGCGGGCGATGCGCTACGCCCCGAACGTGTGGAGCAGCGTCTTCCTGGCCGTGGGGCTGAGTCTCGCGGCGGGATGGGCGCTCAGCCTGGCCACCCAGGCGACCCAAGGGCAATGGGAGAAGGGGATCGAGGGGGTCATCTCCTTGGTGGCCTGCGGGGTGCTGACGCACATGATCTTCTGGATGGACCGGCAGGCGAAGCGCATCCGTCCCGAGATCGAGCTGCGCGTCGAGACCGCCGTGAGCCGGCAGGAGCTGGCGGCGATCATGCTGCTGCCGTTTCTGGCGGTGCTGCGAGAGGGAGCCGAGACGGTCCTCTTCCTCAAGGCGGTCGCCATCCAGAACTCCGGCGCCGTTTCCCTCGCCGGCGGCCTGCTGGGCGGGGCGCTGGCGGTGGCCGTGACCGCACTCATCTTCGTCGGCGGCCGGCGCGTCCCGCTGAAGCCGCTCTTCCGCACGACCGGCGTCGTCCTCCTCCTGGTCGCGGCCGGGATGCTCGCCTACGGCATCCACGAGCTGGAGGAGCTCGGCTGGATCCCTCAGCTCGTCTATCCGGTCTGGAACATCAACCACGTCCTCAACGAGAAAGAGGGGCTGGGGTCCTTCCTGAAGGCGCTCTTCGGCTACAACGGCAATCCCTCGCTGACCGAGGTCGCAGCCTACGTGGCCTACCTGGCCGTGGTGATGGGGCTGCTGCGGCGCACGTCCCCCCTGCCGGCCGACAGCCGGTAACGCTCGTCCCCCCGCTCGTGCTATAATAACGATCTTTCCCCTCTTCTTGACGATGGCCGCGCTGCGCCTGGCCCTGGCTCAACTGAACGTGACGGTGGGGGACCTGGACGCCAACCGGCGCCTCATCGAGGAGGCCATCCACCGGGCGCAGGCCTGGCGGGCCGACCTCGTGGTGGTGCCGGAGCTGGCGGTCACGGGCTACCCCCCGGAAGACCTGCTGCTCAAGCCGCAGTTCATCGAGGCCAACGCGCGGGTCCTCGAGCGGTTGAGCCCCGCCTCCCGGGGGCTGGTGGCGCTCGTCGGGTTCGTGGACCGCGACCGCCAGGGGCGGCTCCATAACGCGGCGGCGGTGCTGGCCGGCGGCCGCCGGGTGGCGACATACCACAAGCAATGGCTGCCCAACTACGGCGTCTTCGACGAGAAGCGCTACTTCACCGCCGGCGCCGGATCGCTCGTGCTCATGGTGGGCGGCGTGCGGGTAGGGGTGACCATCTGCGAGGATCTCTGGGAGGAGGCGCCGTGCCGCGCGCTGGGGGCCTTGGGCGCGCAGGTCGTCGTGAATCTGTCTTCCAGTCCCTACCACGCGGGCAAGCTGCGGGTGCGGGAGCGGCTCTTCGCCCGCCGGGCCCAAGAGAACCGGCTGGCGATCGCCTACTGCAACCTCGTCGGGGGGCAGGATGAGCTCATCTTTGACGGCGCAAGCCTCATCCTGGATGCCCGCGGCCGTGAGCGCATCCGGGGCGCCCAGTTCCGGGAGGACATGGTGCTGATGGATCTTGAGCCGCCGCAGATGGGTCCGGGGCGGCCGTCCCGTGCGGCCCGCGGAGCCGCGCGGGTGGTGCCGCTCTCGCGCGCCCTGACGGAGCGGCCGCGCCTGCGCCTGGCGCGGGCCAGGCGGCTGTTGCCGGTCGAGGAGGTCTACGAGGCGCTGACGCTGGGCGTGCGGGACTATGTCCGGAAGAACGGGTTTTCCACCGTCGTGCTGGGGCTCTCCGGCGGGGTGGATTCCGCCCTGACCGCGTGCATCGCCGCAGACGCCTTGGGGCCGGCCGAGGTGCGGGCGGTCGTGATGCCCTCGCGCTTTTCCTCATCCGCCACCCAGGCGGATGCCCGGCGGGTGGCCAAGGCGCTCGGCATCGAGGTGCTGGAGATCCCCATCGAGCCGATGTTCCGGGCGTACCTGGAGACGCTCCAGCCGCATTTCGGCACCCGCGCCCCGGACGTGGCCGAGCAGAACCTCCAGGCCCGCGTCCGCGGGACGCTGCTGATGGCGCTCTCGAACAAGTTCGGGTGGCTGGTGCTGACGACCGGCAACAAGAGCGAGACGGCGACGGGCTACACGACGCTCTACGGCGACATGGCGGGGGGCTTTGCGGTCATCAAGGACGTGCCCAAGACGCTGGTCTACGAGCTGGCGCGGTTCCGCAACCGGCGGGCCCGCCCCGGCGATCGCGAGCCCGCCCCGGCCTTCGGCCGCGTCGGGCCGGGGAGGCGGGCCGGGGGCCCGGGCGTGCCCATCCCGGCCAGCGTCCTTGCGCGCGCCCCGTCGGCGGAGCTGGCCCCGAACCAGACCGACCAGGACACCCTGCCGCCGTACAGCCTGCTGGACCGCCTCCTCAAGGCATACGTCGAGGAGGATCAAAGCCTGCGCGCGATCCTGGCGCGCCTGCCTGCCGCGCTACCGTGGGGTACGACTGGCGCGGCGCAGGCAGGCAATCGGGTGGATCCGGCGGTGGCTCAGCGGGTCATCGCGATGGTGGACCGCTCCGAGTACAAGCGGCGCCAGGGGCCGCCGGGCATCAAGATCACGCCCAAGGCGTTCGGGAAGGACCGCCGGATGCCGATCACGAACCGGTTTCACCAGAGCTGATGTACCGCGTCCTCCTCATCACCGACGACTGGCCGCGGAAGAAGCCGCTGAAGTCCGAGCTGCTGGAGCGCGGGTTCTCGGTGACGCCGGCGGCCTCCGCCGAGGTCTTCCGGGACGAGTTCGCCCCGCCCGACCACCTCGACGTGGTCGTCGCGGACCTTGAGCGGTGCGCGACGGAAGGCGCGAAGCTCTGCCACGCCCTGCGGCGGGAGCGGCCCTTCAAGGAGCTGCCGCTGGTCCTCCTCGTGACGGAGGAGCAGCTGGGGCGGATCGACTTCGGGCTGGGCATGGACGACTACCTCACCCTGCCGGTGAGCGCCAAGCGCCTCGCGGAGCGGCTCAACTTCCTCGTCTGGAAGCTCCACCGGGTCTCGCTCAAGAACGGCTTCTCGCTGGGCGAGCTCGTCATCGATTTCGAGCGCTACGAGGTGCGCGTGAAGGGCGCGCCCATCGACCTGACGTACAAGGAGTTCGAGCTGCTGAAGTTCCTCGCCACCCATCCCGGCAAGCCGTTCACCCGGGAGATCCTCCTCGATAAGGTCTGGGGGTATGACTACTACGGCGGCACCCGCACCGTGGACGTCCACATCCGGCGCCTGCGCGCCAAGATCGAGCTGGGCGGGGCCGCCTACATCGAGACCGTCCGGAACGTCGGGTATAAGTTCCTCGCCCCTCCCGAGCCGTAGCCTCCGCTTCTTGTTTTTCTCGCCATCCGTCAGGTATACTTCCAGTAACAAGAGGCAAGAGACCCTCGAAACGCCACACCCGGAGCAATCCGGGGCCGGAAAACCACAGTTCCGATATCAGATACCCGCGGGTATCTGATATCGGGAGGCTGGGTTGCCGAAAGGGTCGGCCGAGCCGGGTTCGAGGGTCAGGCAGGACCCTTGGAGCGCCCGGCAATTTTGTTGAGGGGGAATGGCACACCGGATGCGATCGCGCGGGATGACGCTGGTGGAGGTCATGGTCGGCACCGCGGTGCTGGTCACCGGGGGCGGCGCGCTCCTGCTGGGCATGCACTACGCCCTGGTCCAATCGGATTACCTGAATCACACGCAGATCGCGCTCCAGGCCGCCCAGGGGGAGCTTGAGCGGCTCACCGGCGAGGCCTTCGGCACGCTGGCCACCGGCGCCGCGTACAATGGCGCCCGGCAGAGCGGCCAGCTCGCGGCCATCAACAACGCGGAGCTGCCTGGGGCGGCGCTGGGAATCCAAATCAAGACGTTCCCTGCCGGCACACCCTGGACGACGGCGACGCTGCTCGACCTGCACGTGGCGGCCTGCTGGACTTCGCGCGGCCGCCGGATCGGAGAAGACCAGAACTGCAACGGGGTCCTGGACGTGGGGGAAGATGCCAATGGCAACGGGTGGATCGACTCGCCTGCGATGGTCAGCACGCGGGTCGCCACAGATGGCTGACATGGACCGCTTGGGGTTCACCGCGCTCGAGCTGGTCATCGCCACCGGCGTGGTGTTCGGCGTCATGGGCGGCCTGATGCTGATGACGACCGACGCGGGCAACCGGGTGTGGGCGCGGACGGATTCGCAGGTGGCCACCATGACGGCGGCGCAAATGGTCTTGAACCGGATGCGGGAAGACCTCCACGCGGCCTCGCTCGCCTCGCTCTCCGAGGAGGAACTGGGGTGCGATCCCGGCGCCATCTCGTTCCGGCGGGCCTCCGACGGAGTGGTCATCCGCTATCAGCTGGATGCCGCGGCGGGGACGATCCGCCGCACGGTGGGCGCGGCGACCAGCGTGCTCGCGCCGAACGTCTCGGCGATGACCTTCCCGACCTGCGACGCCGCCACCGGGGTGGTGCGCGTGGCGCTCACCACGCGCGTCGCACCGCGGCGGTTTCCGACGGCCACGCACATCGTGGAATCGCAGATGAGGGTCCAGAACCCATGACACGCGCCAGGCCGCGCGACAACCGCGGCTTCGTCCTCATCAGCAGCTACCTGATGCTGTTCCTGTTCTTCATCTACTCCAACGCCTTGACGATGCAGACCATGACCCAGCGCACGGTCGCCGACCGCGCGCGCGAGCAGCTCCAGGCGACGAACCTCGCGCAGGGGGCGATGGAGCAGCTCAGCGACGAGTTCTACCAGTTCCTGGCCGAGCAGGTGTACGCATTGCACTTCCAGAACAACGCGATCCAGGCGCTCCAGTGGCTCGACACCCTCGGGAACACCATCACCAGCGGAGGACTCGTCACCTCCACCGTCTCATGCGCGCCCTGCCTCAGCTACGAGTACGACGCCAACGGCGCCCTGGCCATGAAGAGCAACTTCTCGGGTGGCCTGCTTGACGGGGTCGCCGCCAATCCGCGGCTGGCCAAGCTGCCAGCCGGCGACGGGAAGTCATGGATTGCCTCCATCACGTCCACGGATCCCGCCAATGCCCTGGCGACGCGGCAGGTGACGCTGATCGGCGAGGCGACCGTCGGCGGGACAACCAAGCGCATCCAGGCGGTCTACGACATCGTGCTGGGGATGTCGGACATCTTCCGCTACTCCTACTTCGTCAACAACTACGGGTGGTTCAGCCTCCAGGACGTCAACCAGCTCTACATCCGCGGTGAGGTCCGGGCCAACGGCGATATGGCGTTCAACGGCAGCACGTGGCGGATGTGGGTGGACGGCGACCTCTACGCGGCCAAGAACCCGGAGCTGGTCAACCCGGTGACCAAGCAGCCGGCGACCGGCGGCATCACCGGGGATCCCGCCGAGACAGCGAATCAGAAGGCCTACTGGCAGGCGTGCGACACGGCGGCCTGCGACCGCGACGCGGCGCGTCCGACGCGGAAGCTCACGGTCCCAGGCCAGCCGGCCATCGGGGGGAGCGAGAAGGTCCTGCCCTACGGGAAGGGGTGGGACAGCGACAAGCCGAACCAGACCAAGTATGACGCCCAGACGACCCAGCCGATCCCGTACCTCGGCGACCTCAACTTCTACAAGAGCCTCGCCCTCCAAAAAAGCAGCAAGCTGACCTACTACGACAGCGCGGCGAAGAAGACCCAGACCATCAGCGCGGTCTATTCCAGCGACAAGCCGCTGGTGCTGGTGGGCACCTGGGCCAACCCGATCGTGCTGGACGGCCCCATCGTCGTCCCGGGCGACGTCATCATCAAGGGCTATGTCAAGGGCCGCGGCACGATTTACGCCGGCCGCAATGTGCACGTGGTGGGTGACCTGCAGTACGTGGAGCCCCCGCAGTGGGTCTCGCTCGAGCGCAACGAGAAGACCGGCCGCATCGCCCAGCGGGGCTATGGGCCGTACAGCAACTACGGGTACTCCCAGAGCAACCTCGGGACGGTCTGCAAGAGCGGGTCCTACTACAAACCTGGCGAGTCTGTCCCAGGGGGATGCATGTGAGATGAACCGTCTGACCGCTGCGGGGGTGTTGCTCTTCGCGCTGTTCGCGGGGGCGTCGGTCGCTTCTGCGGCGGGCGGCATCGGTGACCCGCCACCGCCCTCATGCAACTGCACCGGGTGGGTGCCTACGGGCGGCTGTACCGGCCCCGGCGGCCAGCAGCTCCACACCCGCACGTGCACGCCGACCGGATGCTCCTCGACGACGACCTACGGCTACACGGCCGCGTGTCCGAATCCGAATTGCACCGGCTGTTCCCAATGGACGGCGACGGGATGCAGCAACGGCTGGATGAACTACAAGTGCGTGGCGCCTCCGAAGTGCTCCAGCCTGACGACGTTCGGGGCCCATAAGAGTTGCACGCAGTCCTGCACGGTAGGTCCCTGGACGTACCATGGGTGCGGTGGCTGCGGGGAGGGTTGCCGGATCCGGACCCGCACCGTGACGCCCGCGTATGCGCCCTGCTGGTACAGCACCAGCCAGTACGAGTACTACAACGATTCCGCGTGCCCGATCAACCAGAACAACATCTCGGGCAACTGGAAGCCGTACGGGTTCGCCAACCCGGGAGACCCGCAATACAGCTTCACCTACCCGGATAACGAGAAGCGGGGGTTCCTGGGGCTGGCCGCCAAGGGCAACATCGTCGTCGGGGATTACACCTCGAAACAGTTTGAAGACAACGTGCTGCCCAAGCTCAAGCCCGGCGCCCAATCGGTCACGCAGCCGTACGTCGTGGACCCTTCGGATGCCACGCTGGGCTACCACACCGGCAACAAGGGGAAGATGTACGATGAGAAGGGGCGCCCCCTCTTCGATGGGAACTACGTCCAGAAAGACGGCGGCGCCAAGCTGGACGGCAAGGACCGCAAGTTCTACGAGTCCAGCCTTTCGGATGCCGAGTTCAAGAAGCTCATCAATTCCAGCGACCCGCTCTTCGCCTCGTCCGGCAGGCCGAAGATTGACGCCGTGCTGTTCACCAACCACGCCGTGGCCGGGGCGGTGAACGCGGAGGCGCTCAGCGTCAACGGCGCCCTGATTAGCCGGGACGACGCCCTGATGTTCCGCAGCCGGCTGGACCTCAACCATGACAGCCGGTTGCTGGACGCCGCCGCGGCGCAGCTGGCGCTGCCGGTCTCCATCAAGCGCCTCAAGCTGAAGTCCTGGAAGGAGTGCCCGGCCACGGGCTGCCAGTAACGCCGATTTAACCCGCCCGTCATCCTGACGTAACACCTCTTCGTTACCCTTCCTGCGCTTCCATGGCGCAGCCGCTCATCCTTCGCTTCGGCGACCTCGTCATCGACCTGGACGCCTACCGGGTGCTCCTGGCCGACCGCCCTCTGGCGCTCACCTACCGCGAGTACGCGCTCCTGGTCTACATCGCGGGGCGGGCCGGCCAGGTCGTGTCCAGGCGCCGGCTCCTGGAAGAGGGGCTGGGCCGGCACGACCCAGGCGGCTTGCGGATGGTGGATGAGCACGTCCGGCATCTGAAGGGCCTGCTGGAGCGGGAGGGCCGCGCGTTCATCGATGACCTCGGCGAGGCCGGCTACCGCTTTGCCCGCCCCGGCGATACATGAGAGGCGGGCCGGGGCCTGTAACAAAGAATTAACATGACCGTGATACGCGCGTAACGTGGCTCCCTTATCGTAGCCTTCAACATGGCGCGGCTCCTCATGCTTGTGGTCCTGATGGTCATGGCCGTAATGGCCGGCCCCCTCGTATGGGCGGGAGAGGCTCCCGAGCCCTCCACGCAGCCGGCCGCGGCGCCCGCATCGCGGCTGGCCGCCAAGCCAGCCCACCACTGTTTCCCGTCATTTCCCAAGCAAACGTTCAAGCGGCGCACCAAGGCGCCGAACGTGGCGCAGCGTTCCACCAACAGGGAGGGGACACGATGAGGGGGTTCGGTCAACTCGTGCGGGGGCTCAGCCTGGTCTTGCCCGCGGCTTCCGGCCTGCTGCTCCTCGGGGGTCCAGTGTGGGCCGATGAGGCGGACACCGCGGCGCTCAAGGCGGAGATCGAGGTGTTGAAAAATCGGCTGGCCAGCCTGGAGAGCCAGGTGGGGCAGGCGGCGCTGGCGGGCGGCATCGAGACGGGCGAAAAGGCCGTCCCGGGTCTGCTGCAGCTGCCAAGCGGGCTCGCCGGGCTGCAGATGAGCGGGTACGCGGACATCGCGTACGGCTTCAACTTCAACGAGCCGGATCCGGCCACGACCGCGACGGTCGGCCGCGCCTTTGACAACGAGTCGCACGGCTTCACCCCGCACGCCTTTGAACTGGTCCTCGAGAAGCCGATCACGGACGAGATGCCGCTCGGGTTCCGGACCGATCTCTTCTTCGGCGATGACGCGGAGATCATCCACTCCACGGGGCTTGGTGCTGCGACCGATAACTTCGACCTCCAGCAGGCCTATATCACCGCGCGGGCGCCCATCGAGGGGCTCGAGTTCAAGGTCGGGAAGTTCGTCACGCTGCTGGGCGCTGAGGTCATCGAGAGCCCGGCGAACTGGAACTACTCGCGTTCCCTCATGTTCCAGAACTCCATCCCGTACACGCATACGGGGGCGCTGGCCACGTACCCGCTCGGGGAGATCGGGTCGGCCACGTTCGGCGTGGTGAACGGCTGGGACATCGTGGACGACAACAACAAGGCCAAATCGCTCATCGGGAATCTCACCTTCACCCCGCTTGAGGACCTCACCCTCTCGTTCAACGGCATCACGGGCGCTGAGCGCGCCGGCGATTCGCGCAACAAGCGGTCGGTCTTCGACACCGTGGTGACGTGGACCCCGCCGATCGAGCACCTGACGCTGATGGCGAACTACGACTTCGGCCACGAGAGCGGCGTGACCCAAGGGACCGCGCCGGGTGCGGCGGGGCGAAAGGGGTTCGAGGCGGCCGAGTGGACCGGCCTTGCGCTCTACGCCAAGTACGACCTCTCAGATGCCTGGTCGCTTGCCGGGCGCTGGGAGTGGTTCGACGACAAGGACAACGCGCGCCTCGGCGCGACGAGCATCGGCGGCTCCGCGCTGGACGACCTCGACATCTACTCCTACACCCTGACCAGCCAGTGGAAGCTGCACGAGCACGTGCTGGCGCGCCTGGAGTACCGCCATGACAAGGCGGATGAGCGGGTGTTCCTGCGCGATGAGACGTTCAGCGACTACCTCGACACCGTCGCGGCGGAGCTCATCTACCACTTCTGAAAAGTCGTTGTGACCTGTCCGAGGCCGGACAGGGCCCCGCGCCGGGCGGGCGCCTGGCGCGGGGCGTCCCCAAGCTGTTGAGGACAAAGGAGGAGGCTCTATGGATCCAAAGGTGATGTGCGATACGCTGTGGGTGCTGGTCACCGCGATGCTGGTGTTCTTCATGAACCTCGGCTTCGCGTGCGTGGAAACCGGGTTCTGCCGGGTGAAGAACTCGACGAACATCCTCTCCAAGAACTTCATCGTGTTCGCCGCCTCCTCCATCGCCTTCTGGGTGCTGGGCTGGGGCCTGATGTTCGGCAACGGCACCGGCTTCATGGGCACGGAGGGGCTGCTCTTCCTCGGGGGGGCCGACAACAGCCCGGCGACCGGAGAGGCATACAAGGGGGTCTACGCGAGCATCAACTGGACCGGCGTGCCGCTCCTCGCCAAGTTCTTCTTCCAGCTCGTCTTCGCCGGCACGGCGGCCACGATCGTGTCCGGGTGCGTGGCGGAACGCGTCAAGTACTTCGCGTTCATCGCCTTCAGCTTCATCATCGTGGGGATCATCTACCCCATCCTGGGGCACTGGATCTGGGGCGGCGGGTGGCTGGCATCCAAGGGCTTCCTCGACTTCGCCGGCTCAACCCAGGTGCACTCCATCGGCGGGTGGGCGGGCCTCGCCGGGATCCTCGCGCTCGGTCCCCGGTACGGGAAGTACAACAAGGACGGCTCGGTCAACCCGATCCCCGGCCACAACCTCTCGCTGGGGCTGATCGGCTGCTTCATCCTCTGGCTGGGCTGGTTCGGGTTCAACCCGGGCTCCACGATGGCCGCCGACCCTGACGCGATCGCGCGGATCTGCGTCACGACGAACACCGCGGCGGCCGCGGCGATGCTCTCGGCGACCGTGGTCTCGACCATGCTCCTGGGCAAGCCGGACCTCGGCATGACCATCAACGGGTGCCTCGCGGGCCTGGTGGCGATCACCGCGCCCTGCGCGTTCGTGAGCGTGATGAGCTCCGCCATCATCGGGCTCATCGCGGGCATCATCGTGGTGCTGGCGGTCGTCGCCTTCGACAAGGTGAAGATCGACGACCCGGTCGGCGCGCTGGCCGTGCACCTGTGCAACGGGGTGTTCGGCACGCTGTGCGTTGGGCTCTTCGCCGAGCCGCAGTGGACGCCGGGGCAGGCGGCGGGCCTGTTCTTCGGCGGCGGGCTGAAGCAGCTGAGCATCCAGTTCACGGGGATCCTCGCGGTCGCGGCGTTCGCATTCGGCATCTCCTACCTGGCCTGGCAGCTCATCAAGGCGACGATGGGCATCCGGGTCAGCATCCAGGAGGAGATCGAAGGGCTCGACATCGGCGAGCATGGCCAGACGACATATCCGGAATTCGTCACGCGCAAGCCGGCGTACTCCTACGTGAGCATCGCCGAGCGGGTCGCGGAGTGAGGGGGGGCTGCAGCATGAAGAAGATCGAAGCGATCGTTCGGCCAGAGAAGGTGGACGACGTCCGCAAATCGCTGGAGAAGGCCGGCTACCCGGGGATGACCCTCAGCGAAGTGGAGGGGCATGGCAAGCAAAAGGGGGTCACCCGCCAGTGGCGGGGCGAGTCCTACAAAGTGGACCTCCTGCCGAAGGCGAAGATCGAGGTGATCGTCTCGGACAAGGACGCCGGCCGCATCACCAGCGCCATCGCCTCGGCGGCCAAGACCGGCTCGGTGGGGGACGGGAAAATCTTCATCTCCCAGGTCGAGGACGCCGTGCGCATCCGCACGGGCGACCGGGGGGAGGAGGCCCTCTAGCCGGATTTCGATTGACGGACCGGGGGCCGGTGGTATACTGACGGTCGCATCCCTCCCGGGGACGCATCGAGGTCCAGCCGACCGTCACACCAACAGAGGAGGCGCATCGCATGCCCAGGGTCAGTGTCGCTGCACGCCGCAACAGGGGGCGTGTCGCACCGAGTCGCACCGCCGCGCGCGCGGGAGCCGGGACGAACAGCCGGCACGTCGTCCCCACGTTCACCGAGGATGCGGTCAAGAAGGTCTGGGCGCTCATCAAGCAGCAGAAGATCACGGTCGTGGATCTGAAGTTCAACGACCTGCCGGGGCTCTGGCAGCACTTCTCCATCCCGGTCGAGGAGGTCGCCCAGAGCGCCAAGGAAGGAATCTGGGTGGACGGGATCGGGTTCGACGGCTCCTCCATCCGCGGGTTCCAGAAGATCCAGGAGTCGGACATGAACCTCTACCCCGACCCCTCGACGGCGGTGCTCGACCCCGTCTGCGAGACCCCCACCCTGAGCCTCGTCTGCGACATCTACGACCCGCTCTCCAAACAGGCCTACAGCCGCGACCCCCGCTACATCGCCCGCAAGGCCGAGGCCTACCTGAAGAAGACCGGCATCGCCGACGTCAGCTACTGGGGGCCGGAGCCGGAGTTCTTCATCTTCGATGACATCCGCTTCGACTCGACGGAGAACGCCAGCTACTATTTCGTCGATTCGGTCGAGGGGGATTGGAACACCGGCCGGGACGAGAAGCCGAACCTCGGCTACAAGCCGCGGTACAAGGAAGGCTACTTCCCGGTGCCGCCGCACGACATCTTTCAGGAGATCCGCAGCGAGATCATGCTCAAGGCCCGCGCGGCGGGCGTGCCGGTCGAGAAGCACCACCACGAGGTCGCCACCGCCGGCCAGGCTGAGATCGACATGCGCTACTCGACCCTGACGAAGATGGCGGACCACCTCATGATGCTCAAGTACGTGGTGAAGAACGTCGCCCGCAAGCACAACAAGGTCGCGACGTACATGCCCAAGCCCCTCTTCGGCGACAACGGCTCCGGGATGCACACCCACCAGAGCCTCGCGAAGAGCGGGAGCAACCTGTTCTTCGACAAGGGCGGCTACGCGAAGATCAGCCAGATGTGCAAGTGGTACATCGGCGGGCTGCTCAAGCACGCCCCGGCGATCCTGGCCTTCGCGGCGCCGACGACGAACTCCTACAAGCGCCTCGTGCCGGGCTACGAGGCGCCGGTGAACCTGGCCTACTCGGCGCGCAACCGCTCGGCCATCTGCCGCATCCCGGTCTATGTGGACTACCCGAAGAGCAAGCGGGTGGAGTTCCGCGTGCCCGACCCCTCCTGCAACCCGTACACGATGTTCGCCGCCTGCCTGATGGCGGGGCTCGACGGCATCCAGAATCGGATCGACCCGGGCCAGCCGGTGGACGAGAACATCTACGAGCTGCCGCCGGAGAAGGCAGCCAGGATCAAGACGGTGCCCGGCTCATTGGACGAGGCGCTCGACGCCCTGGAGCAGGACCACGCGTTCCTCCTGAAGGGCGACGTCTTCACAAAGGACGTCATCGACATCTGGATCGAGTACAAGCGGCAGGAGATCGACAAGGTCCGCCTGCGCCCGCACCCGTACGAGTTCTACCTGTACTTCGACGCCTGATCCATCGTTGCGCAAGGCGGTCACAAGGTCACAGCGTCACCAGGTCACATGTGACGTTGTGACCTTGTGACTTTGTGACCCACGTGCCCCTCATTCTCGTTGTGCAACATGTGCCGCACGAGCGGCTGGGGACGCTTGAGGAGCCCCTCCGGCGCGCCGGGTGCGCCGTGCTGCCGTTCGCCGTCGCTGAGCGGGGGGCGACGCAGCCTCCGCTTGAAGGCATCGCGGGCGTCATCTCCATGGGCGGGCCGCAGAGCGCCTCCGAACAAGCGGCGTACCCCTGGATGGTGAAAGAAACGGCGCTGCTCGGCGAGGCGGTCAGGCGCGGGCTGCCGGTGCTCGGCATCTGCCTTGGCGCGCAGCTGCTGGCCGCCGTGCTGGGAGCGAAGGTGACCAAGAACCCGCAGAAAGAAATCGGCTGGTACCCGCTCATGCGCGAGCCCGGGGCTGACGGCGACCCATTCTTCGCGCCGTTCGGGCAGACCGAGACGGTCTTCCAGTGGCACGGGGACACCTTCGGGCTGCCAAAGGGCGCCGTCCGCCTGGCGAGTGCTCCCCTGTGCCGCGAGCAGGCCTTCCGCTACGGGGAGACCGC
Source organism: Candidatus Omnitrophota bacterium (assembly GCA_016180575.1). GTDB lineage: Bacteria > Omnitrophota > Gorgyraeia > Aquiviventales > Aquiviventaceae > JACPAY01. The sequence continues at coordinate 29,043 of JACPAY010000016.1, forward strand.
GTGGGGGCTGCAGTTTCACCTGGAGGTGACGGAGTCGATGATCCGGGCCTGGATGCGGCAGCCGGGAAACCGCGCCGAGCTGGCCGCGCTGAAGCACGTCATCGACCCGATGGCGATTCGGCGCCAGAGCCCCCAGCACCTCCCGCGGCTGCGGGAGCTTGCCGAGCATGTCGCCACGACGTTTGCGCAGTGCGTGAAAGGAGCGGTCAATGCCCGTCGCGTCTAAGCCCAAGGCGGCCACGGCCGCGCGCCGGCCCCTGCGGAAAGACAAGCAGTACGTCCTGCGCCTGGCCAAGGAGCACGACGTCCGGTTCATCCGCCTGTGGTTCACCGACATCCTGGGCTTCCTCAAGAGCTTCGCCATCACGATCGACGAGCTGGAGAAGGCGCTCGAGGAGGGGATGGGGTTCGACGGCTCCGCCATCGAGGGGTTCGCCCGCATCGATGAGTCGGACATGCTGGCCGTCCCGGACCCGAACACCTTCTGCCTCCTGCCCTGGCGGCCGAAGGAAAACGCGGTCGCGCGGATGTTCTGCGACGTGACCTACCCCGGCGGCAAGCTCTTCGAGGGCGACCCCCGCGCCGTGCTCAAGCGCAACCTCGCCCAAGCGAGCAAGCTGGGCTACACGTTCTACGTGGGGCCGGAGCTTGAGTTCTTCGTCTTCAAGAGCGCTGACGCCCCGGCGCCCATCGACGCGGGCGGCTACTTCGACCTGACGCCGCTCGACGCGGCTTCGGACCTGCGCCGGGACATCATCCTCTCCATGGAGGAGATGGGGATCGGCATCGAGTACTCGCACCACGAGGCGGCGCCCTCGCAGCATGAGATCGACTTCCGCTACACCGACGCGCTCACGATGGCCGACAACGTCATGACCTACCGGCTCGTCGTGAAGGAGATCGCCTTCAAGCACGGCGTCTACGCCAGCTTCATGCCGAAGCCGCTCGCCGACCACAACGGCTCCGGGATGCACGTGAACATGTCGCTCTTCCGGGGCGAGCGCAACGCGTTCTTCGACGCGAGGGACCGGCTCCACCTCTCCGGGACCGCAAAACGGTTCATGGCGGGGATCCTCCGGCACGCGCCGGAGCTGACGCTGGTGCTGAACCAGTGGGTCAACTCGTACAAGCGCCTCGTGCCGGGCTACGAGGCACCCGTGTACGTCACGTGGGCGCAGCGCAACCGCTCGGACCTGGTGCGCATCCCGATGTACAAGCCGGGGAAGGAGGCCTCGACGCGGATCGAGCTGCGCTCGCCGGACCCGGCCTGCAGCCCGTACCTCGCGTTCAGCGCGATCCTGGCGGCGGGCCTGGAGGGGATCGAGAAAAAGTTCGAGTTGCCGCCCCCGACCGAGGAGAACGCGGCGGAGCTGAGCGCGGCTGAGCGGGCGCGGCGGGGCATCGGGACGCTGCCGGGGACCCTGGGGGAGGCGATCGCGCTGGCGGAGAAAAGCCGGCTGCTGCGCCGCGCGCTCGGTGACCACGTCTTCAACTCGTTCCTGCAGAACAAGCGCATCGAGCTCGACCAGTTCCGCCGGACCGTCACCGACTACGAGCTCAAGACCTACCTTCCGCTGCTCTGAGGACCACGGAGGCGGCGCGCTCGACGGCGCCGGGCGGGCCGAGTTGCTCCCGCACCGCTCGCAGTTCTTCCTTCATCCTCTCGCAGCGCGGCTCATCCCGCAGCAGCTCAATCAGCGCGGCGGCGGCGCGGGCCGGCGTGGCCCGGTGCTGGAGCAGCTCGGGGACGACCGACCGGCCCGCCACGACGTTGACCAGGGCGATGCGGGGCACGCGGAGGACCGCGCGCGCCGCCAGGTAGGTCGGCCAGGAGGCGCGGTAGACGACGACCATCGGGACGCCGCAGCAGGCCGCCTCGAGCGTCGCGGTGCCCGAGGCGATGAGCGCCGCGTCCATGAGCTGCAGCGCGTCGTAGACCGCCCCGTCCGCGACGCGGATCTCAAGGCCCGACCTTGCGGCGAGCGGGTCGATCGCCTCCCGCGGCACCGTCGGGGCGCGCGGCAGGAGGAACTGCACCCCCGGCATCCGCCATTGGATCTGCCGCGCCGTGCCCAGCATGAGCGGCAGGTGCCGGCGGACCTCGTCAATCCGCGAGCCGGGCAGCAGCCCCACCGTCATCCGCCAGCCGTTCAACCCGAAGCGGCCCATCGCCTCCTCGCGGCGCAGCGCCGGCCGGGCCTCGTCCGCGAGCGGATGGCCCACCCACGTCACCGGGATCCCCGCCCGCTGGTAGAACGCCTCCTCGAACGGGAAGAGCACGAGCATCCGGTCCACGTAGCGCCGAATGTAGCGCAGCCGCCACCGCCCCCACGCCCAGACCTGCGGGCTGATGTAGTAGAGCACCGGGAGTCGGTGCCGCTTGGCCAGGGGCGCGATGACCGGCAGGTTGAAGTCGCCGAAGTCGACGAGCACGACGAGGTCCGGGCGCTTTCGCGCGAGGTGCTCATCGAGGAGCCGCTTGGCGCGGCGGAGCCGCCCCAGGTGCCGCGCCGCGTCGAACGGGCCGATGGCGGCGGCCTTGGTGAGGTCATCGAGCAGCACCATCCCGGCGCGCTGCATGGCGGGGCCGCCGAGGCCGGCGGCGGTGAGGGAGGGCTCGCGCGCCCGGAGCGTTGCGATGAGCCGGGCGGCGTGCGCGTCGCCCGAGGGGTCGCCGGCGACGAAGCAGAGAGCGGGCATCGCCTCACCGCAGGCTGCGGGAGGCGGGGCGCAGGCGGGAACGGCGCATCGCCTGCTCGATGCGCAGGGCCAGGGCCAGGGCGGAGCGCCCCTCGGCGCCCGAGACCTCGGGCGGGCGCCCCGTTCGCACCGAGCGGATGAATGCGGCCAGCTCATCCTGCAGCGGCGCCCGCCGGTTCACGGGGAGGTGGAGGCGGCGGATGGCGGCGCCCCGCTTGCGGGCCAGCTCCACCGTCTGGGCCTTGGAGTCGATCGAGAGGGACTCGTCGCTGATGCGGCTGGCGGTGAGGTTGGCCACGCACCCGCCGGCGAACGAGAGCCGCGCGTTGGCGATGTCCTCGCTCGGCGAGAGGACGCTCACGCCGACCGCGTCGATCCGGGCGGGGGGGCGCTTCACCAGCGCGAGCAGGAGGTCGAGGTCGTGGCTCATGACGTCGAGGACGACGCTGACGTCGGTGCCGCGGAAGGGGTAGGGAGACAGCCGGTGGATCTCGATGAAGCGGGGGTGCGTGAGGCGGCGCCGGGCGGCCTCGATGGCGGCGTTGAACCGCTCGATGTGCCCGACCTGGAGGACCACGCCGGCTCGTCCCGCTTCGCGGATGAGCGCGTCCGCCTGCGCGAGGGTGGCCGCGATCGGCTTCTCGATCAGGAGGTGGACGCCCTGCCGCAGGAGCGGGACCCCGATAGCGGCATGGAGGCTGGTGGGGACGGCGAGGCTCGCCGCGTCCACCGCGCCCCTGAGCCGCCGGGCGTCGGTCACCGCCCGGCAGCGCAGCGCCCGCGCCACCGCCCGGGCCCGTCCCGGGTCGATGTCGCAGACCGCCGAAAGGCGGACCCCCGGCATCCTGGCATACACCTCGGCGTGCCGGGAGCCAAGGTGCCCAACCCCGATGACGGCCACCCGCAGCGGTGCGCGGATCATCCGACCAGTCTAGCGGAGCCCTTGTCTAACGTCAACTCACGTGGTAGAATACCCCGCTTATGTCCACCTACCTGAGGCTGTTACGCTACCTCCGCCCGCACCTGGGGGTGTTCGGGGTGGCCATCCTGTGCATGGGGCTTTCCAGCCTGCTGGGCGGGATCCAGCTGGGGGCGGTCTTCCCCCTGGCGGACCGGATCGTCACCGACAAGGCGATCCCCTCGCCCGCGTGGCTGCCCGGCTGGCTCACCAATCTGGTGGCCTGGCTCAACGGCATCGAGCCCATACCGATGACCACGGTCATCGCCCTGGCGATCCCGGTCCTGTTCGTCCTCAAGGGGCTCTCCGAGTTCTGGCAGACGTTCCTCATGAACGACGCCACCCAGCGGGTCATCCGCGACCTGCGCCAGGCGCTCTTCGACCGGTTCGTCGGGCTCTCGCTCGACTACCACCACAAGTTCCCGACGGGGCAGACGATGTCGCGCATCCTCTACGACACCAGCATCGTCCAGAACTCCATCACCGAGGGCGTGACCGACCTCGTCTACCAGAGCTTCCAGATCCTCATGTTCCTGGGCATCGCGCTGGCCATCAACTGGAAGCTCTCGCTGATCGTCTGCGTGATCGTGCCCCTCATCGCCTGGCCGATCGGGCGCATCGGGAAGCTGCTCAAGAAGCTCTCGCAGCAGGGCCAATCGGTCATGGCCCAGCTCAACGGGACGATCCTGGAGTCGATCCAGGGCATCCAGGTCATCCAGGCGTTCCTCGTCGAGCCGCTGGCGCGCGCGAAGTTCGCCGCCGCCAACGAGCGCTCCTACCGGCTGACCCGGAAGCTGCAGAAGCGCATGAACGTGCTCTCGCCGGTCACCGAGCTCATCGGCTCCTGCGCGATGGCGGTCGTCTTCTGGTTCGGGATCCGCAGCGTCCTGGCGGACCGGATGACGCTGGGGACCTTCCTGCTGTTCCTGGCGGCCATGGCCTCGCTCATCCGGCCGTTCAAGCGCCTGGCGCGGCTGCACGGCATCAACCAGCAGGCGCTCGCCTCGGCGGAGCGCATCTTCGAGGTGCTCGACACGCCCTCCAGCGTCCTCGAGCACCCCAAGGCCCGGGTGCTGCCGCCGTTCCACCGCGAGATCGTCTACGAGCACGTCTCCTTCCACTACGATGCGCAGCCGGCGCTGCGGGGGGTGTCGCTGACCATCCCATCCGGGCAGACAGTGGCGCTCGTGGGCCCCAGCGGCGGCGGCAAGACGACCTTCGTCAACCTGCTGCCGCGCTTCTACGAGCCGAGCGCGGGCCGCATCAAGCTCGACGGCCTGGACATCCGGCACGTGACCCTGGCGTCGCTGCGGGGGCAGATCGGCCTGGTGTCCCAGCAGACGACGCTGTTCAACGACACCGTCCGGGCCAACATCGCCCTCGGCAAGCCGGACGCGGACTTCATGGACATCGTGGAGGCGGCGAAGGTCGCCAACGCGCACCACTTCATCAGCCGGCTCCCCAAGGGGTATGACACGGTCATCGGGGAGCGGGGGGAGCTGCTCTCCGGCGGGGAGCGCCAGCGCCTGGCCATCGCGCGCGCCCTCCTGCCGCGTCCGCCGATCCTCATCTTCGACGAGGCCACCAGCCAGCTCGACGCGCAGTCCGAGCGGCTCATCACCGAGGCGCTGGAGCGGATCACCGCCCGCCACACGGTGCTGATCGTGGCGCACCGGCTCTCGACGGTCCGGCTCGCCCACCGGATCGTGCTGATCCAGGAAGGGCGCATTGTGGAGCAAGGCAGTCATGACGAGCTCCTGCAGAAGAGCCCCCTCTACCGGCGGTTCTGTGAGCTGCAGCTCATGCACGCAGGGACTCGGGAGACGAACCAGACGGGAGACCGATGACCACCACGCTTGTGCGGCAGCTGTTGGAGGCCGGGGTGCACTTCGGCCATCAGACGAAGCGGTGGAACCCGAAGATGAAGCGGTTCATCTTCGGCAGCCGCTCCGGCATCTACATCATCGACCTGGAGCAGACGGAGCGGCACCTGAAGGCGGCCTGCGAGTTTCTCGAGGAGACCGCGGCGAAAGGGCAGCGCGCGCTCTTCATCGGCACGAAGAAGCAGGCCAGGCCGATCCTGGAAGCCGAGGCCCAGCGCTGCGGGATGCCCTATGTCGTCAGCCGCTGGCTGGGGGGCACGCTGACGAACTTCACGACCATCAAGGTCAACATCGACCGGATGCGGGAGCTGCGCCAGCAGAAGGCGAGCGGGTTCTTCGAGCGCATCTCGAAGAAGGACGCCAAGCAGCTCGGCCGGAAGCTCGAGGAGCTCGAGGGGCACTTTGCCGGCCTCGCGGATCTGGACCGCCCGCCCGCCTGCCTCTTCGTGGTGGACATCAAGCGCGAGGAGATCGCCGTGCGTGAGGCCAACCGCCTCAACATCCCGATCGTGGCCATCTGCGACACGAACGCCGACCCCGACCTCATCGCCTACCCGATCCCGGGCAATGACGACGCCATCCGCTCCATCCAGCTCATCACCTCGCTCCTCACCGACAGCCTGGTGGCCGGGCGGCGCCGCTTCGAGGCATCGCAGCCGCCCCCCGCGCCGGCGCCGGAAGCGCCGGCTGAAGCCGCCGACGCCGCAGCCCCAGCCCCCGCTGTTGACGAGCATGGCCAAGAAACCGTCAAGCCTTGACGCCATCAAGGCGCTCCGGGAGAAGACCAGCGCGTCGCTGAACGACATCCGCGAGGCGCTGGCCGCGGCGGACGGCGATGAGGCCAAGGCGCTCACCCTCCTGCGGCAGCGCGGGCTGGCCATCGCCGAGCAGCGGCAGGGGCGCTCCACCGGCCAGGGGCGGGTCGAGGCCTACGTGCACCATGACGGGCGGCTCGGCGCGCTCGTCGAGGTCAACTGCGAGACCGACTTTGTGGCCCGCACCCCGGAGTTCCAGCAGTTCTGCCGCGACGTGGCGATGCACGTCGCCGCGATGGGCCCGCGCTACCTGCGGCCGGAGGACGCCCCGGGCGGCGACGCCTCGGGCGCGGAGGAGCACAAAGCGCATGCCCTGCTGTCGCAGCCGTTCGTGAAAGACCAGGGCACCACGGTCCAGGACCTCCTCAAGGCGCTGATCGCCAAGACGGGGGAGAACATCGTGGTCCGGCGATTCGCGAAGTTCGGGGTGGGGGACGCCCCGAGTGCGGCGCTCTAGATGGCGATGACCCGCTCCACTCCTGCTCGGCGATCCCCCGCGCACGCCCCCGCCACCCCGACCTACCGGCGGATCGTCCTGAAGCTCAGCGGGGAGGCGCTGCAAGGGAAGCTGGGCTTCGGCATTGACCCCAACGTCCTGGACGACCTGGCGCGGCAGATCAAGGAGATCAGGGAGCTCGGCGTGCAGGTGACGGTCGTCGTCGGGGGCGGCAACATCTTCCGGGGCCTCTCGACGTCGTCGGCGACCGGGATGGAGCGGGCGACCGCCGACTACATGGGGATGCTCGCGACCGCCATCAACGGCCTGGCGCTCCAGGACGCCCTGGAGCGGGCCGGGGTGCCGACCCGGGTCCAGACCGCCATCGAGATCGCCAAGGTCGCCGAGCCCTACATCCGCCGCCGGGCCATCCGCCACCTCGAGAAGGGGCGGGTGGTCATCTTCGTCGGCGGCATCGGCAGCCCCTTCTTCACGACGGACACGACCGCGGCGCTGCGGGCGATGGAGATCGGCGCCGAGGTGGTGCTCAAGGGGACGAACGTGGACGGCGTCTACACCGACGATCCGGCGACGAACCGAAAGGCCCGGAAGTTCGCGACCCTGAGCTTCCTCGACGTGCTGAAGAAGGGCCTCAAGGTCATGGACGCGACGGCGGTGAGCCTGTGCATGAGCAGCAACATGCCCATCATCGTCTTCAACCTCCACCGCCCCGGCAACATCAAGCGGGTCGTCTGCGGCGAGCTGGTCGGCACCCGGGTGGCGAACAAATGATCCCGCTCCAGAATCTCTACAAGGAGCTGGAAGACAAGATGAAGCGCGCCCTGGCCACGGTGACGCGCGAGTTCGGGGAGCTGCGCGGCGGCCGGGCCAGCCCCGCCTTCGTGGAGCACGTCACGGTGGACTACTACGGGGCGGCGACGCCGCTCAAGCAGGTGGCCGCCATCACCGCCCCGGAGCCCCGCCTCATCGTCATCCAGCCCTGGGACGCCAAGCTGGCGCCGGAGATCGAGAAGGCGATCCAGAAGGCGGGCCTGGGCATCTCGCCGGTGGTGGACGGCAAGCTCATCCGCCTGCCCATCCCGCCGCTGACCGGCGAGCGCCGCGCCGAGCTCGTCAAGCTGGCCCATCGGGTGGCGGAGGAGGGCCGCGTCAACATCCGGACGCTCCGGCGCGACGCCAACGAGACGGTCAAGAAGCTCAAGGCCGACAAGCAGATCAGCGAAGATGACGCCTTCAAGGGCCAGGAGCAGGTCCAGAAGCTCACCGACCGGTACATCGACCAGATCGACGCCCTCGTGAAAGCCAAAGAGCAAGAGCTCCAAACCACGTAAGCCAACAATTGGGACCGGTTCTATTTTTCAGCCAAAAATGGGACCGGTTCTCTTTTTCTCGCCCCGCCGCCCCTCGACGCTTTGCTATAATGGCCTCGCCGCTCTTTAACAATTTGGGCCGCTAGCTCATCAGGCAGAGCAACAGCCTTTTAAGCTGTGGGTGCTGGGTTCGAGTCCCAGGCGGCCCAGCTCAATGCGGGACCGCTTCTCTTTTCCTATCGGATAACTGCGGGAAAAGGGAAGTGGTCCCGGGACAGTCGACCCCTTTTTCAGATGACCGACGACACGGGCTACGAGTTCTTCGAGCACACCGCCGACGTGGGGATGCGCGCCTCCGGCGGCTCGCTCGCGGAGCTGTTCGCGCACGCGGCCCGGGGGCTGGTGGCCCTGGTGGCCGAGGACAGCGCCATCCGTCCCGCCGAGACGCGCGCGGTGCGGCTGCGCGCGGCCTCGGTCGAGGCGCTCCTGCGCGCCTGGCTGAGCGAGCTGCTCATGTGGTTCGACACAGACCGCTTCCTGCCGGCCGAGTACGCCCTGGGCGCCGTCAGCGCCACGGCGCTTGAGGGCGAGGTCCGCGGCGAGCGGTTCGACCCGGCCCGGCACACGTATGGCACCGAGGTGAAGGGGGTCACCCGGCATCAGTTTCGGGTCGAGCAGCGCGACGGCGGGTGGACGGCCAACGTCATCTTCGACGTCTGATGCGGCAAGCGTGGGAAGGGCCCCTCGAGAAGATCGACGACTACCGCTGGCGCATCCCGCAATCCTACGACCGCGGGATGCGGGTGCCAGGGCTGATCTTTGCCAGCGAGAAGCTGCTCAAGGACATCGTCAAGGACCAGTCGCTTCAGCAGGTGGCCAACGTTGCCCATCTTCCCGGAATCGTCAACGCCTCGCTCGCCATGCCGGACATCCACTGGGGCTACGGCTTCCCGATCGGCGGTGTCGCGGCAATGGACCCGGAGACCGGAGTCATCTCGCCTGGCGGAGTCGGGTACGACATCAACTGCGGCGTGCGGCTGATGAAGACCGACCTCACCGTCGAGGAGGTCCAGCCCAAGCTGCGCGAGCTGGTCGTCTCGCTCTTCCGGACGATCCCCTGTGGCGTCGGGATGAGCGGCGACATCCGCTTCGCCAAGCGGGACGCCTCCAAGGTCATGGCCCAGGGCTCGCGGTGGGCGGTGGCGCAGGGCCACGGGGTCCAGGCGGACCTGGAGCACACCGAGTCCCACGGCTGCCTCGAGGGGGCCGACCCGGAGCAGGTCTCCGAGCGGGCGGTCACGCGCGGGCAGAGCCAGCTCGGCACGCTCGGCTCGGGCAACCACTTCCTCGAGGTGCAGGCGGTCGAGACGGTCTTCGATGAGGGGGCGGCCAATGCCTTCGGCATCGCCCCCGGCCAGGTGACGGTGATGATCCACTCCGGCTCCCGTGGGTTCGGCTATCAGATTTGCGACGACCACCTCGAGGTCATGGAGCGCGCGATGCCTCGCTACGGCATCCGCGTGCCGGACCGGCAGCTCGCCTGCGCGCCGATCGACTCCGAGGAAGGGCGGCGCTACCTCGGCGCGATCCGGTGCGCGGCCAACTTCGCCTGGGCGAACCGGCAGTGCCTCATGCACCTGGCGCGCGGCGTCTTCGAGCGCGTCTTCGAGAGGAGCTGGGAAGAGATGGGGATGAGCCTCATCTACGACGTCGCGCACAACATCGCGAAGTTCGAGCGGTACACGCTCAATGGGGGCGAAAAGACGGTGTGCGTCCACCGCAAGGGCGCGACGCGCGCCTTTCCGCCCGGCCACCCGGAGATCCCGGCGGACTACCGCGAGGTGGGCCAGCCGGTCATTATCCCCGGCGACATGGGCCGCCACTCCTACCTGCTGGCCGGCACCGAGTCCGCGATGCGCGAGAGCTTCGGGACCGTGTGCCATGGCGCCGGACGCGTGATGTCCCGCACCCAGGCGGTCAAGGAGGCCGCGGGCCGCTCCATCGAGCAGGAGCTGGAGCGGCAGGGCATCATCGTCATGGGCCGCGGCCGGCACGGCATCGCCGAGGAGCAGCCCGCCGCGTACAAGGACGTCAACGACGTCGTGCAGGTCGTCCACGGCGCAGGCCTGGCCAAGCGGGTCGCGCGGATGCGGCCGCTCGGGGTGATCAAAGGATAGGGCGTGACAAGTGACAGGTGACAGGTGATTGACCTCAAGCTCCTCAGGGAACAGCCTGACTGCATTCGGGAGGCACTGAAGAAGCGCGGCGTCGACTTCGACCTGGATGGGCTGCTGAACTTGGAAAAGCAGCGCCGGGAACTGCTAAAAGGACTCGAATCCGATCGCGAGGCTCTCAAGTGGCAATCTGACGAGTTTGCCTCGCGAAAGGCCACAGGGCAAACCAGCACCCCACCTCCTATCCTAAGAGAACTGTCAGACCGGGTCACTCGGAAGGCGCAAGAGGTGAAAGCTCTTGAAGCCAACTTTCAGGCACAGTTAGCCTACGTACCCAACATCCCGCACCAGTCGGTGCCCGTCGGGGACTCGAAGGCGAACCAGGTCGTCCGCACTGTCGGGAAGAAGCCTGCGCTGCCGTTCACGCCCAAGACACACCTGGAGCTCGCCGAGCGGCTCAAGCTGATGGATTTCGAGCGGGCGGCGAAGGTGACCGGTTCCCACTTCCCGCTGTTCACCGGCGTCGGAGCGCGCCTGGAGCGCGCGCTGATTAACTGGATGCTCGACGTCCACACGAAGGAGCACGGCTATACGGAAGTGTCGCCGCCCTTCCTGGTCAACCGGACGTCGATGTTCGGGACCGGCCAGCTCCCGAAGTTCGAGGAGGACATGTACCGGCTCCGCAACGATGACCTCTTCCTGGTCCCGACGGCCGAGGTGCCGCTGACCAACCTCCACCGGGATGAGCTGCTGGCCGGATCGGCGCTCCCGTTGAAGTACGCCGCCTACACCGCCTGCTTCCGGCGGGAAGCGGGCTCCTACGGCAAGGAGACGCGGGGCCTGGTCCGGGTCCATCAGTTCGACAAGGTGGAGCTGGTCAAGCTCACGAGCCCGGAGACCTCCTATGATGAGCTGGAGCGGCTGGTCGCGGATGCCGAGGTGATCCTCAAGCGCCTGGGCCTCCATTACCGCGTCGTGTGCCTGGCGACGGGGGACCTTGGCTTCGCGGCGGCGAAGTGCTACGACCTCGAAGCCTGGGCGCCGGGCCTCGACCAGTTCCTCGAGGTGTCCAGCTGCAGCAACTTCGAGGCGTTCCAGGCGCGGCGCGCCAACCTCCGCTACCGGCAGGCCGCGACGGGCAAGCCGGCCTACGTCCACACGCTCAACGGCTCCGGCGTGGCGCTGGCGCGGACGCTCATCTGCCTGCTGGAAACGCACCAGCGGGCAGACGGGCACGTCGCGATTCCGGAGCCGCTGCGCCCCTATCTGGATGGCCAAGAACAGCTTTAGTCTGAAGGCGGGGCTCGCCCGGCTCGTCAAGGCGGCGATGGTGGCGGTCCTGCTCCCGCTGGCCATCGGGCTCCTGCAGGGGATCCTGGGGGAGCTCGAGCTGACGACCGCCTCCGGTTCCACGTTCCGCGAGTGGATTGGGTGGGGGTTCGTGACGTACGTCGGGCTGCACGTGCTGCTCTACCGTCCGGTTGCGCTCTTCCGCGTCAGCCACCGGCTCTTCTCCACGCTGGCGGTCTGGCTCTTCGGCGGCCAGGTCGCCAGCACCGAAGGGTCCGGCGGCGGCAGGGGCAAGGGCGCCAAGGGCGGGAAGGGAGAAGCGGCCGCGCAGGGCTCGACGCTGGTGGCCTTCAGCCCGTACGTGATCCCGCTCTACACGATCCTGGTCTCGGCCGGCGGATGGTTCCTGCGCCGCTGGCTGGGGCGGGCGGTGGCGGACGGGCCGGTGAGCTTCTGCCTTGGAGCCACGATGGCGTTCCACTGGCTGATGACGGCGGACGACCTCCAGCGGCAGCGGGAGCGCTGGCACGTGGAGACCTACCTGCTGGCGATCGGCCTCGTGTTCCTCGTGACGCTGCTGCTCGCCGGGGCGTGCCTGCCGTGGGCGGTGCCGGAGTTCTCGTTCGCGCGGGCCTTCGCCGACGGGATCTCGCGCGCGCAGGGCCTCTACACGACGCTGGTCCAGCGGCTGTTTTTGTAGCGCGGCAACGAGGCGCCGGAGAGATGGCTGAGCGGCTGAAAGCGGCGGTCTTGAAAACCGCTAGGGCCTTCGGGTCCTCGCAGGTTCGAATCCTGCTCTCTCCGCGTCCTTGCTGAAACCGTTCTGGGGAGAGGTGGCTGAGTGGTTGAAAGCGCTGGTCTCGAAAACCGGTAGGGCCGCAAGGCCCTCGTGGGTTCGAATCCCACCCTCTCCGCCGTTCGCCAGTCAATAGGAAGTTTTGGGTAATGTGGAATGCGTAATGCGTAACAGGTGAAGGCGATATCCCGAAGTTTCCATTACGCGTTACGCATTGAACATTACGCAGAAGTTGGTGTTTTCCATTAGAATGGAGAGGTGTCTGAGTGGCCGAAAGAGCGCGGCCGGAAACCGCGTAGCTACCCACAAGGTGGCTCCCGGGTTCGAATCCCGGCCTCTCCGTTGTTTTTCTCATTCGAGCGCTCGTAGCTCAACTGGATAGAGCATCAGCTTGCGGAGCTGAGGGTTCCGAGTTCAAATCTCGGCGAGCGCGCTTCAGTTCCGGTATCAGATACCATGGGGTATCTGATACCGGCCAGAGATCATGACCGCCGCTGCCAAACCCGACGAGCAGTACATGCGCGAGGCGCTCAAGGAGGCGGAGCACGCGCTGGCGTCCAACGACCGGCCCATCGGCGCGGTCATCCTCCACCAGGGCCGCGTCATCGCCCGGGCGCACCACCAGGTGCGGCTGCTCCGGGACCCGACCGCCCATGCGGCCATCATCGCCATCACGCAGGCGGCCAATGCGCTCCAGTCGGACCAGCTGCCGGAGGCGGTCGTGTACGTGACCCAGGAGCCGTGCGCGATGTGCGTCGGGGCGCTGCTGCTCAGCGGGGTCGCGCGGGTCGTCTTCGGGGCGACCGACCCCAAACGCGGCGCGTGCGGCTCGGTCGTGGACCTGACGGGCAACGAGCGGCTCAACCGCCGCCTCGTCGTGGTACGGGATGTACTGGCCGGGGAATGCCACGCGCTCCTGCGCAAGGCGACCACCAGCGCGCAGGCGTAAAGGTACCCGGTACTTTTGGGAGAGGTAGCCAAGTGGTCGACGGCGGCGGTTTGCTAAACCGTTGTACTGCCGAAAGGCGGTACCGAGGGTTCGAATCCCTCCCTCTCCGCCACGCCTTTGTCGGCATCTTCATGCTCGTGGCCGGCGCCGCCCCCGCTTGCGCGGAACGTTCCGGCGAACCGATGATTGAGGAGATCTCGCCGCTGTCCGGTCCCATAGGGACCACCATCGTCATCTACGGCTCGAACTTTGCTCCGGCCGACAACGACGTCGCATTTACTCATCCAGAGATCAATTTTCAAGGGCGGAATACCGCGTATCTCAACCACGTCCCTTCGTCGGATGGGAACACGTTGTCGTTCAGCCTTCCCGATGCCCTGGGGGCTTGCGCGTATTCCCGCTTGAGCGACGAAGCCTGCCCCGAGATCGGCATCGTGCTCCCTCAAGGCGCTGTCCAGCTCTCCGTGGTCAATGCAACCGGCGTGAGCAACAGCGCGATGTTTACCGTCGAAGAATGAGCTACCTGCCGTTCGCCCGCAAGTACCGGCCGCAGACCTTTGAGGACCTCATCGGCCAGCCCCACGTCACGACGACGCTGACGCGGGCGTTGAGCCAGAAGCGGCTCGCTCAGGCCTACCTCTTCACCGGCCAGCGGGGGGTCGGCAAGACCTCCGCGGCGCGCATCCTCGCCAAGTGCCTCAACTGCGAGGGCGGGCCGGTCCCGGCGCCCTGCAACCGGTGCGCCAGCTGCACCCAGATCGCGCAGGGAACCAGCCTGGACGTCATCGAGATCGACGGCGCCTCCAACCGCGGCATCGACGAGATCCGCAGCCTGCGGGAGACGGTGCCGTTCGCGCCGGCGGGCGGGAGCTTCCGCGTCTACATCATCGATGAGGTCCACATGCTCACGCCCGAGGCGTTCAACGCGCTCCTCAAGACGCTGGAGGAGCCGCCCGCGCACGTGAAGTTCGTCTTCGCCACCACCGCCGCCGCCAAGGTCCCGCCGACCATCCTCTCGCGCTGCCAGCGGTTCGACTTCCGGCGGCTCGAGGCCGCCACGGTGGTCAAGGCGCTTTCGAAGGTGGCGAAGGCGGAGCGGGTGCGCGCGAGCGAGCCGGCGCTCTACGCCATTGCGCGCGCCTCGGAGGGCAGCCTGCGCGATGCCGAGGTGATCCTCGAGCAGCTGGCCAGCTTTGTCGAGGGGACGATCGAGGAGCGCGACGTGACGGAGCTGCTGGGGGCGATCGAGTCCGACGCGCTCATCGCCTGGACCCAGGCCGTCCTCGAGCGGGACGCCCCCCAGGCGCTGGCGCAGCTCTCGTCCCAGCTTGAGCAAGGGCGGGATCCGCTCCAGCTCCTCACGGGCCTGTTGCGCCACCTGCGCAACCTGCTCATCATCCGAGCCGCCGCCGAGGCCCCATCGCGCGAGGCGCTCATCGCGCGCCTCGTGGATGAGCCCTTGGATCGCCTCAAGCGGCTGGAGGAACAGGCGAATCGCTCGACCCCGCAGGAACTGCTGCTCTTCCTTCAGATGTTGACCGGCGCCTATGAGCTGGTGCGCCGCAGCCCGATGGCGCAGGCGATCCTGGAGCTTGCGGTTGTCAAGCTGGCGACGCGGGAGGCATGGCAGTCGCTGGATGAGATCAGCCGGCGACTGGAACAGGCCGGCGCCGGCGCGCTGCCCGCCGGCGGGACGGCGGCGGCGGCCCGGCCGGCGCCGCGCTCACCCTCGGCAATGGGAGACGAGCCGCCCGCGGCGATGTCCGCAGCGCCCGAGGCGGCGCCCGCAGAACTGCCGGACGCGGTGCGCTCGACATGGCCGACGTTTCTCGAGCGGCTCGGCGCGAAGAAGATGTCGCTCGCCGCCTACCTCGCCCACGCGCGCCCGCTCTCGGTTGAGGGGGCGACACTCATTGTGGGGCTGCCGGGGTTTGCGCTGCACCAGGAGGTGCTCAGCGTAGCGGAGCACAGCCGCCTCATCGACCGGCTGCTCAGTGAGCTGTGCGGGGCGGCGCTCACCGTGCGCTACGTGACGCTCGCCGAGCCGGTCGACGCGGGGTCGGCGTCGGCGCAATCCGAGGCTGAGGCGGCAGCGCCCCCCATCGTGCAGGAGATCGTCAACCTGTTCAACGCCACCATCCTGGACCAGCCGAGGCCGACGCCATGAGCATGACCTATGCGCGGCCGCTGCTGCGGCTGCTCGAGGCGCTGGAGAAGCTGCCCGGGATCGGGCCCCGCTCGGCGGAGCGGATGGCGTTCTATCTGCTGCGGGGGTCCCGGGAGGAGGCGCGGCAGCTGGCGCAGGCGATCACCGACGTGAAGGACGGCCTGCGGTTCTGCGAGGTGTGCTTCAACCTGAGCGAGGCCGAGCGCTGCCGCATCTGCCAGGATGCCTCGCGCGACCCCTCCACCCTGTGCGTGGTCGAGGAGCCGAAGGACGTCCTCGCCATCGAGAAGACCGGGGCCTTCCGCGGGCTCTACCACGTCCTTCTGGGGGCGATCGCGCCGCTCGACGGGATCGGGCCGGAGCTGCTGAAGATCGACGAGCTGCTCGCGCGGTTGTCGGACGGGGTCGTGCAGGAGGTCATCATCGCCACCGATGCGGACAAGGACGGCGAGACCACCGCCGCCCATCTCTCCAAGCTCCTGCGTCCGCGAGGCCTGAAGCTCACCCGAATCGCCTCCGGCATCCCGGTCGGCAGCCACCTGGAGTACGCCGACCAGGCGACGCTCGCCCGCGCCCTCGAGGGACGCCGCGAGCTTAACTAGCGGCCAGGCGGCCGGCCAGCTCTTCCAGCCCGCGCGACACCTTCACAGGGTAGGGAGGATACGGCGGCTCCGGGATCATGCGCCGGAGATCCTCCGGCAGGCGCGCCAGCTCCTGCGCGGCGCGCGCCCGCGTTTCCGCCAGCGAGGGCGCCTCTCCGAAGCGCCGTCCGCCGCGCATCACCGGGACCAGCAGCGCTTCCCCTTCCACCCGTTCCGCCTCCAGGCTGAGCGTGTCGAAGGCCATCCTGCCGTCTGGCCCATACGTCCGGTGCACCTGCTTCCGTCCTGGCAGCGTCGCCTTGCCCTCCGAGCGCTTGGCGCGCGGGCGCCCGGCGTACTCCTCGAGCTTGTAGGCGCAGTCGAGGACCGGCGCGTCTGCCGAGGCGCCAAGCTGCGTGCCGACGCCGAAGCCGTCAATCGGCGCGCCGGCCTTCAGCAAGCTGAACAGTTCCAGCTCATCCAAGCCGCCGCTTGAGAAAATCTTCACCTCGCCAAGGCCTCCCGCATCCAGGATGTGACGCACCTGCTTGGCGTGGGCGGCGAGGTCGCCGCTGTCCAGGCGGATTGCCCCGATGCGGACCCCATCCCGCTTCAGGCGCGGCGCAAGCGAGACCACCGTCCTGGCGGCCGCCTCCGTGTCATACGTGTCCAGCAGGAAGGTCACCGGCCCTTGCTGGGCCTTCGCGAAGCGGACGAACGCCTCTGCCTCGTCGTCGTGCGCCTCGATGAAGGCGTGCGCGACGGTGCCGTAGAGCGGGATCCCGAAGGCGCGGCCGGCCAGGACGTTCGACGTGCCGGAGAACCCTGCGAGGTAGCTCGCGCGGGCGGCGAGGAGCGCAGCCTCCGCGCCGTGGGCGCGGCGCATCCCGAAATCGACCAGCAGCTTGCCCGGGGCTGCCAGCACCGAGCGGGCCGCCTTGGAGGCGATCACCGTCTCAAGCTGGAGGAGGTTGATGAGCCTCGACTCGACGAGCTGCGCCTGGGGGATGGGCGCGGTCACCCGCAGGATCGGCTCGTTCGGAAAAAAGACTGTCCCCTCCGGCATCGCATGGACGTCGCCGGTGAACCGCAGCCGCTCCAGGTACTGCAGGAACTCCTTGGTGAACCGGCCGTCCTTCGCAAGCCACCCCAGCTCATCGGGCTGCACGCGGAGTGTTTCGAGGTAGGCCAGCGCCTGCTCCAGGCCCGCGGCCAGCAGGAACCCGCGCTGCGGCGGGAGCCTCCTGACGAAGAACTCGAAGACCGCAGGCTCCTCCATCCGATGCGCCGCGTAGGCCTGGAGCATCGTGAGCTGGTAGAGGTCGGTGAGCAGCGC
>JACPAY010000023.1 GCA_016180575.1 Candidatus Omnitrophota bacterium
GAAGGTCGAGCCGCAGTCGCCGCCGTACATCTTCCGCACGGACGGCAAGCGGTACCCGGACAAGGCGGGCCTCAGCGGCTGGATCCCCTTGGTGGAGAGCGGCATCCAGATCCACACGCTGACCCCAAAGGACTTCATCTCCATCGACATCTACAGCTGCCGGCAGTTCGACATCGAGCCGCTCAAGGCGTTCGTCCGGAGCACCTTCTCCCCGCGCAAGATGGACGAGCAGTTCCTCGAGCGCGGCCTCGACTACAACAAGTAGCCCCCCGGCCGGAGGGGTGGTATCATACCGTGGTGGCCGCTCCCGGCCATTTTTTAACCCCTAGTTTGTGAAAAAAATCACAATCTTTCCCCCATGGTCGAATACGCAGGCCTCCTGATCCTCGCAGCGCTCGCCGCCGGCGTGGGGCTCATCATGCTCTTCGCCAGCGTCTTCCTGGGCCCCAAGCGGCCGAGCACGATCAAGGCCGCGCCCTTCGAGTGCGGCGTCGATCCCATCACGCGGCCCGCCGGGCGGCTGCCGGTCCACTTCTACGTCGTCGCGATGCTGTTCGTCGTCTTCGACGTGGAGCTCGTCTTCCTCTTCCCCTGGGCGGTCCTCGTGCGGGAGCTGGGATGGTTCGGCCTGCTCGAGATGGGCTTCTTCCTCCTCATCATCGTCGCCGGGTTCGTCTACGCGTGGAAGCGCGACGCCCTGGAGTTCAAATGATGGGCGCCGTCGACGTCTCCCGCCTCAACTGGATGACGACGCGCGTGGACGCGGCCCTCGGCTGGGCGCGGAAGTTCTCCATCTTCCAGTACCCGTTCGTCACCGCCTGCTGCGGGATGGAGTACATGGCGACGGCGACCGCCCACTACGACATGGACCGCTTCGGCGCCGGGTTCCCGCGCTTCTCCCCGCGCCAGGCGGACGTCCTGTTCGTCGTCGGCACGGTCAGCCACAAGCTCGCGCCCATCCTGAAGCGGGTCTACGACCAGATGGCCGACCCGAAGTGGGTGGTGGCCTTCGGCGTGTGCACCTGCACCGGCGGCTTCTACGACAACTACGCGACGGTGATGGGCATCGACACCATCATCCCGGTGGACATCTACATCCCGGGCTGCCCCCCGAGGCCCGAGAACGTGCTGGACGGGCTCATGAAGCTGCAGGAGAAGATCGCGCAGGGCAAAAGCGCAGCGCCCGGCGCGCTGCTCGCGCAGGGCCCCGCGTACCCCCACCTGAACACCGGCAAACGGCCGCCGGAGCTCCAGGCCCCCCACCGCCCCGAGGCGCATCTGTGATCACCGACACCCTGCAGGACCGCTTCCCTCAGCATCTCCTCGGCGCGCACCGCTACCGCGGGCAGGAGACTGTCCTGCTCAAGCGGGAGGGGCTGCTGGAGGTCGCGCGCATCATGCGGGATGAGCCGGCGCTGGCGTTCGATTTCCTGATGGACCTGACCTGCGTGGATTACCTCAGGTTCGGGAAGTCGCAGCACAGCGCGCCGCGCCTCGCCACGCCCTCGCCGCTCCCCTACTACAGCACGCCCAAGCCGACACCGGAGCGCTGGGAGCGGTCGGTGCCGCACGCGGAGTACCGCTTCGAGCTGGTCTACCACTTCTACTCCACGCCGCACAACCACCGGGTGCGCCTCAAGGTGCCGCTCGCCGCATCCGATCCGGCCGCGGACTCGCTCACCGGCCTGTGGCAGGCGGCCAACTGGTTCGAGCGCGAGGTGTGGGACATGTTCGGCATCCGGTTCGCCGGCCACCCGGACCTGCGCCGCATCCTGCTCTACGAGGAGTTCCAGGGCCACCCGCTCAGGAAGGACTACCCGGCGAACAAGCGCCAGCCGCTCATCGGCCCGACGTATTAGCCCATGCCCGCTTCCGCGACCGAAACACGCCACATGTTCCTCAACATCGGGCCGTCGCACCCGGCCATGCACGGGATCATCCAGCTCGTCGCGGAGCTGGACGGCGAGCGGGTCGTGGGCGCGGACGTGGAGATCGGCTACCTGCACCGCTGCTTCGAGAAAGAGAGCGAGCGTGGCCCGTACACCAACGTCATCCCGTACACCGACAGGCTCAACTACGTCTCCCCGCTCATCAACAACTTCGGCTACTGCCTGGCGGTCGAGCGGCTCATGGGGATCGAGGCGACCGAGCGGTGCAGCTACATCCGCGTCATCATGAGCGAGCTTTCCCGCGTCACCGACCACCTCACCTGCATCGGCGCCTCCGCGATGGAGGTGGGGGCGTTCACCGTCTTCCTCTACATGATCAAGGCCCGCGAGTGGCTCTGGGAGCTCATCGAGGCGGTGACCGGCGCGCGCCTGACCATCTCCTATGGGCGGGTGGGCGGCGTGAAGGCCGACCTGCCGGCGGGGTTCGCGGAGCGGGCGCGCAAGGTCCTCGAGGACGTGCGCCAGGTCCTGCTGGAATGCGACGTCCTGCTCACCCGCAACCGCATCTTCACGGACCGGATGCAGGATACCGGGGTGATCTCCAAGGAGCGGGCGATCAGCTACGGGATCACCGGGCCGTTCCTGCGCTCGACCGGGGTCGCGCTCGACACCCGGAAGAGCCAACCCTACTTCGTCTATGACCGGATGCGGTTCGACATCCCCACCGGCTCGCACGGCGACAACTACGACCGCTACCTCGTCCGCATGGAGGAGATGGAGCAGAGCATGCGCATCGTCGAGCAAGCGCTCGATCAGCTCCCATCCGGCCCGCTCAACGTGGATGCCGAGGGGCGTGTGCTGCCCGCCGACGTGATGGTGGACGAGGCGAAGATGGGGCGCACGAAGGGGTTCCACCAGGCCCGGGTGCGCCTGGATCCCACGCTTGAGGGCTCGAACCGCGGCTTTCACGAGGCGGTCAACCCGGACGCGAAGCGGGCGGTGCTGCCGGCGAAGGAGGACACCTACGGCAACATCGAAGGGCTCATGAACCACTTCAAGCTCATCATGCTCGGCCACGGCATCGCGCCGCCGCCCGGGGAGTACTACAGCGCCGTCGAGGGAGCGAACGGGGAGCTGGGATTCTACGTGGTGAGCGATGGCGGCGACCGGCCCTACCGCGTCCGCGTGCGGCCGCCGTGCTTCACCATCATGGCGGCGCTGCCCGAGCTGATCAGGGGCGACCTCGTGGCGGACATCGTGCCGACCTTCGGCTCCATCAACATGATCGGCGGCGAGCTGGACCGATGAGCGACCTGGACGCGTTGCGGAAACCGGCCGAAGCGATCCTCGCGCGGTACGAGCAGAAGCAGGCAGCGATGCTGCCGGTGCTGCGGCTCGTCCAGGAGCATGAGGGCTACATCACCCCGGAGGCCGAGGCGTGGGTCGCCGGCCTCTTGGAGGTGCCGCCATCGCTCGTCCATGAAGTCGTGACGTTCTACACGCTCTACCACCGCCGTCCGGTCGGGCGCACCCACGTCCAGGTCTGCCGCAACATTGCCTGCGCGCTGCGGGGCGCCGAAGGGGTCCTCGCCGCCCTCTCGGAGCGCCTCGGCATCAAGCCGGGCGAGACGACGTCGGACGGGCGGTACACCCTCTCGGCGGTCGAGTGCCTCTGCGCCTGCGAGGCCGGGCCGGTCATGCAGGTCAACGACCTCTATGTCGGGCCGGTGGGCCCGGAGATCATCGAGACGCTGGTGCGCCAGCCCGAGGCGCTGAGCGAAACACCACTCCAATTCCGGGGGGCGCCCGGACTCGCGGAGCCGGTCATCTCCAAGCGGTTCATGCTCAAAGACTCCGAAGCGATTGAGACCTACCTCCGCGACGACGGCTACCAGACCGCGCGCAAGGCGGTCACCGAGATGACGCCTGAGCAGGTTATCGCCGAGGTGACCAAGTCCAACCTGCGCGGCCTCGGGGGCGCCGGCTTCCCGGCCGGTAAGAAGTGGAGCTTTATCCCCAAGACCGCGGACAAGCCGAAGTTCCTCGTCGTCAACGCGGACGAAGGGGAGCCCGGCACCATCAAGGACCGCTACATCATCACGAAGGACCCCCACCGGCTCCTTGAGGGCATCATCATCGCGGCCCACGCGACCGGCTGCCGCAAGGCCTACGTCTACATCCGCGGCGAGTACGCAAGACCAGCCGAGATCCTCCAGCAAGCGATTGACGATGCGGT
>JACPAY010000017.1 GCA_016180575.1 Candidatus Omnitrophota bacterium
GCTGTTCTTGCCCTCCAGCCCCATCCACACCCACGAGATGCCGAGGCGCACGAGTTGTTCGATGGGGTAGGATTGCACCACGTGCGCCGAGCTGAAGACATACAGCGACCACGACTTGCCGTGCTCCTCGATGAGTTCCAGGAGCCGCAGGGCGCGCTTTTTGTGCAGCAGGAAGTTCTCATCCATGACGAAGAACGAGCGGACCCCCATGCCCTGCTCGATGCCGCACATGACGCGGAACAGCTCATCGCCGGTCTCATAGAAATTGATGAACTTGCCCTTGCCGCCGAACATCGCGGAGGTCGAGCAGAAGTTGCACCCCATCGGGCAGCCGACGGAGGGGATCAGGGTGGCGGCCGCCTGGCGCCCGCTGTTGCTCACCTGGAGCCCCATCGTCCGCGTGCCGATGGCGGAGGAGATCAGCGGATGGTGAACCGGCCGGCCGGCGTCCTCGCCCAGAAACTGCCGGAACCACCGGACGCCTTCTCCCGGCGCGATGTGATCCGCGTCGACATACTCGGCGAGGCCGGGCCTGTTGGCGATGTGGCCGCCCACGACGATCGTGGCGCGCGGCAGGTGCTCGCGAACCAGGCTGCACATCTTCTTGACCTTTTCGATGTTCGTCAGAATCGAGCTGATGCCGACGATGTCATACTCGAAGCTTTGCAGCTCGCTGACAAACCGATCCAGCGTCGGGAAATCCAGCAGGGTGCAGGGGGCGGCTATGTTGGTCTGGATCAGCATGATGCCCCAGGAGCGGTGGAACATGCGCAGGGAAAACGGCCCCTCCGCGCGCGTGACCTGGTTCTGATACAGCTCCATCGGATTGATGGCGCGGCTGCCATACTCGTCATCCCGGCCATACGGTCCGAAGACGCTGGTGAGCAAAATCTTGGCGCGCGAGCCAAGCGGATGGACGGGCGGCGTGCTCATGCGATCTCCTCATCGGTCAGGTAGCAGGCGGGGTCCGGCGCCCAGGGGTCGCCCGAGGCCTGGAGGGCGCGGACCCGGAACGAGCCGCCGCAGACTTCCTGCCATCGGCACTCCCCGCACCGGCCCGTGAGGAGCGGCAGCCGGTTGCGCAGGCCGTCCAGCAGCGGGTCGCGCGGGTCGGTCCAGATCTCCGAGAACGGGCGGACCCGGATGTTGCCCACGGCGTGCGTCTGCCAGAACTGGTCCGGATGGACGTCCCCGCACGCGTCGATGTTCGCGATCCCGACGCCGGAGGAGTTGGCGCCGCCGCCGTTCCACTCAAGGCACTCCCAGGTCCGCCGCGCGAACGAGGCGCGCTCCCGCAGCAGCGTCAGGTAGAGGTAGATGCCGTCGACATGGTTGTCCACCGTCAGCACGTCCACCCGCCGGCCGCTCCGGTGCGCCGACGCGGTCCAGTGGAAGATCCGGTCCAGCGCCTGGCGGGTCTCCGCGTGCGTGAGGTCATCCGCGGCGATCCGGCTGCCGCGGCCGGAATAGACGAGGTGGTAGAAGCAGACGCGGTCGATCCCCTCTTGCTCGACGAACGCGAAGATCTCCGGCAGCGCCTCGAAGTTGCGCCGGGTCAGGGTGAACCGGAGGCCCACCTTCTGCCCGACCGCCTTGAGGTGCCGAAGGCCCCCCAGCGCCTTCTCGAAGGCGCCCCGCTGGCCTCTGAACTGGTCGTTGACCTTCCCCAGTCCATCGAACGAAATCCCGACGTAGCTGAACCCGGTTTCCCGGATCCGCTGCGCCGCTCCCTCGTCGATGAGCGTGCCGTTCGTGGAGAGCGTCAGCCGAAGGTCCAGCGACCGGGCCGCCTCGGCCAGCTCGAAGAAGTGCGGGTGGTAGAGCGGCTCGCCCCCGGAGAGCAGGAGCGCGGGGATCCGGAACTGCGCCAGGTCCGCCAGCATGGCCTTGGCCTCCGGCACCGTGAGCTCCCCCTGATACGGCTGGTCCGCCGAGTCGCTGTAGCAGTGGACGCAGTGGAGGTTGCACCGCCGGCTCATCGTCCAGACGACGACGGGCCGCCGCTCGCGCGCGGAGGCGGGCACCTCGTGCGGCTGCGACTCCGTCGGGTGAGGCATGCCATGCGCCGGCCCGCGCGTGTGGCCATAGCGCAGCGGGTCGCCGGTCGTGTCGAGGCCGCAGTAGAGCTTGGTGACGTTGATCATGGGTCACGCATGGACGCTGGCCGCGTGCGGCGCCGGGGACGCGGCCTCCTTCAGCGCCTCGAGGCACAGCTCGATCTCCTGTTCGGTCGTGAAGTATCCCGGGCTGATCCGCACGGTGCCGTCGGGGAACGTCCCGATCAGCCGATGCGCGCCCGGCGCGCAGTGCAGCCCTGCGCGCACCGCGATCCGATGCCGGTCATTGAGCTGCTCGGCGACCTGCGCCGGGCTCCTGCCGGCCACCGTCAGGGAGAGCACGGCCACCCGCCCCTCCAGCGAGGCGGGGCCATAGAGCGTGAAGCGCTCATCTCCGCGCAGGCCGTCGAGCAGCCGGGCGGCCAACGAAAGCTCATGGGCCCGGATCCAGTCCACCCCATACTGCAGGATGAACCGGACCGATTCCCTCAAGCCCGCCAGTCCCAGGACGTTCGGCGAACCCGCCTCCAGCGCGTAGGGCAACTGGTCAGGCTGCAGGGGCAGCTCGGAGAAGACGCCGGTGCCCCCTTCGCGCCAGGGGCTCAACGCCGCGCGCGGCCCGACGTACAGCCCGCCGGTTCCCGGCAGCCCCAGCAGCGCCTTGTGCCCGGGGAACGCCAACAGGTCGATCTGGGATGCCTCGACGTCGATCGGCACGGCGCCGGCGGTCTGGGAGGCGTCGACGAGAAACAGCGCCCCCCACTCGCGGACGATCCGTCCGATCGACCCAATCGGCTGCAGCGAGCCGAGGACGTTGGAGCCGTGGAGGACCGCGACGAGCCGCGTGCGGCCGGTCAGCGCCCCCCGGATGTCCGCCGGGTCGATGAGCCCTTCGGGCGAGGCGCCGACGCGGGTCACGCGGATCAGCCCCTGGCGCTCCAGTCGGTTGAGCGGGCGCGCGACCGAATTGTGCTCCAGCACCGTCGTGACGACATGGTCGCCCGCCCGCAGCGTCCCTTTGATGGCGAGGTTGAGCGCGTCCGTCGCATTGAGCGTGAACACGATGCGGCGGGGATCGCTCGCATGGAACAGCTCGGCCAGGCACTGCCGCGTGTCTTCAACAAGTGACTCGGCCTGGCGCGCCAGCTCATAGCTGCCGCGCCCGGGGCAGCCCCCGAACTCCTCGAGATAGCCGCGGAGGCGCTCGTACACCCGAGGAGGCTTCGGGTAGGAGGTGGCGGCGTTGTCGAGGTAGACGGTCCGCATCACGCCGGGCGGCGGTCCTGGATGTCCCCCTCAGGCAGGGACTCGCTCGATGAGACGGCAAACGGCCACTGGCCGCAGCTCGTCGTGAACGCGCAGTCGAGGTTGAAGCACCCCTCCTCCTTGTCCAGGCAGTTCACGATCCGCCACGAGCCATCCGCCTGCTTCGTGAGGATCGCCCAGACCTCCTTCCCCAAGAGCGCACAGATGGTGGGATAGTAGCGAACCGCCGTCCGCTGCGCTGATTTCATGTGCCCGTTCTCTTCTGCCATGTCTCCACCCCCTAGCCGGCGCACTCCCCCTGCCCCATCCCGCCCAACGAGAACGGCTCGGTTTTCCCCCAGTCGATCGCCGCGTCGGCCTGCTCCTCCGATGGCACGGCCGTGAACGGTTCCAGCACCTCCTGCAGGGACGAGAGGCCCACCCGCTCCACGAACGTCCTGAACGGCTCATGGTCCGCGCGCTGCTCGCGGTAGTGCCCAAGCAGCCGCTCGACCGCCGGCAGGACTCGTTTGGCCGGCAGCTTCACGACGGGCTGACCGAAATGCGCTGCGCCGTCCGCCAGCCCCCCGCCGAGCAGCAGCTGGTAGTGCGGCACGAGGCGCCCGTTGAGCGATTTCGCGGAGCCGAAGAGCCCGATGTCGGCGATGTGGTGCTGGCCGCAGGAGTTCGGGCACCCCGAGATCTTGATGCGGATGCCGGCCAGGTCCTCGGTCCGATAGTCCGGCCGCTCGAGCAGCTCGGTCAGCGCCCGCGCCAGCCCGCGCGATGAGGTGATCCCGATCTGGCAGGTATCGGCCCCGGGGCAGGCGGTGATGTCCTGGATGCGCTCCGCCTCGGGGAGCGCAAGCCCGATCTCCGCGAGCTGGTCGTAGAGCCGCTCCAGCTGGCCGGACTCGACCCACGGCAGGCAGAGGTCCTGCCATTGCGTCGTGATGAGCTCGCCCCTGGAGCACCAGCGCGCCAGCTCCGCCAGCTCCCGCATCTGATGGACGTTGAGGTCGCCGAGCGGCAGCCGGACCGTCACGATCCAGTGGCCCGCCTGCCGCTGCGGACGGGCGTTGGTGGCGAGCCACCGACGGAGCGCCGCCATGCCCACCGGCGGCAGCGTCTCGGGGGACGAGGTCGCCTCAAGCGGCTGGGGCTCCGGCAGCGGCGGAAACCGGCTTAGGTCCTTCAGGAGCGCGGCCCGTTCGGCGAAGACCAGCCGCTGGAACTCGGCCAGGCCGACGCGCTCGATCAGGAATTTCATCCGCGCCCGCTGTCGGTTCTTGCGCTCCCCGTGCTGGTTGAAGACCCGCACGATCGCCTCGCTCGTCGGCAGCAGCTGCTGGATCGGCGTGAACGGCTCCAGCGCGTCCGCGCTGCGCGGCAGCGCCCCCAGCCCGCCGCCGGCGTAGAGCGTGAAACCGTAGGCGGCGTGGCCGTTTTCGCCGTGCGAGGCGGCCACGATCCCGAGATCGTGGATGGGCGCCATCGCGCAGTCATGGCGGCAGCCGGAGACGCTGATCTTGAACTTGCGCGGCAGCGACTGGGAGAGCGGGTTGCGCAGGAAGTGCCGGGTGATCGCCAGCGCGTAGGGCGTCACGTCGAACAGCTCGTCCGCGCACACGCCGGCGAACGGGCAGGCGGTGACGTTGCGCACGCTGTTGCCGCACGCCTCCCGGCTCGTCAGGCCGACCTCCTCCAGCCGGCGGAGCAGGTCGGGGGTGCGCGCAATCGGCACCTCATACAGCTGGATGTCCTGGCGCGTCGTCACATGCGCCCGGCCAGTGGCGAAGTCCCTGGCGAGCTCGGCCAACCGCTCGAACTGGTCCGACGTGAGCCGGCCGGCCGGGACCTTCACCCGGACCATCTGCTTGTCCTTGAGCCCGCGGATCCCGTAGATGCCAAGCTGATCTGTGGGGCACAGCGTAGCCCATCCACGTCCTGTCCACTATGATATCGGTCATGGGTTTGCAAACGCGAACGCCACCGTCTGCGATTCGCCGCCTTGCACCGTCACCGTCGCCCGCTGGGTGCCAAGCGCGCTGTGCCACGCCTCCAGGGTGTACGTCCCCGGCGGGAGGCCGGAGAGGGAGAAGGCGCCGTCCTCGCCGGTCACGGCGAAGAACGGGTGCGCCAGCACATGCAGGTAGGCGGTCATCCAGAAATGGACATCGCACTTGAGCGGGACGCCGATCTCCGGCTTCTTCAGCACCTTGGTCGTCTTCATGCCCTGCACCGGCTGCGCGATGTTGAACGACTGGCCGAGCTTCGACTGGGCGCGGACGTTGTGCAGGACCGGGTCGTCGTTCCGCACCTCGATCGGCTGGCCGGCCATGACCGCCCCCACGTGCGGCGCAAAGACGCAGCCGCGCTGCTCGAAGACGAGCGGCTCGGCCGGAGCGGCGAACTCCCCCGGCACCGCGTCCGTCACGTAGATGAGGACGTCGCGCACCGTCCCGTTGGGATTGACCACGAGGTCTTCTTTGAGAGGCGGGTGGTCGCCGTGGGCGATCGCGCACTGCTTCTCCGCCCCGAATTCGATCGGCTGGACCGCGGGCGGCGTCCCCATGAACGCCACCGTGCCGGTCACCGTGCCGCCCCCACCCGTATCAGATACCGAGTCCGCTTTGGTATCTGATACCAAGGTGGCGGCTGCGGCAAGGACCACCGCCCACCCGATCACTTGATGATGTCGCATGTCCCCTCCTCCATTCTGTGCGTCATTGACGCAGGACGATGGCGGGCAGCTCCTCGAACCGCACGACCTCGCCCCGCATCTCGCGGCCCACTTGCGCCGCGTCCTCATCGGCTGCCAACGCCACGAGCCCGGAGCCCATGGGCGTGGCCAGCTCCGCGCTGTGCACGAAGGCCGCCTCCTCAGCCGCCAGCCACTCATCGGTCCGGTACGCGTGGACCCATACCGCCTTGGGCGGTCCAGGATGCTGCGCCTGGTAACGGACCAGGCACCCGATATCATCGAATGTCTGCGCCTCGCCGGCCGCGGGCACCAACGCCGCAGCGTACCGGGCGTCCCCGCAGGGCTCCTCTCCGTAGCGGATCGCCGGCGGCCGCGCGCTGGACCGCTCCTGGCAGCCGGCGAGCAGCAGGCCGCTCGCCAGCCAGGGCGCGGCCAGCCGGCCCATCAGACCGCTCCCCGCCGCGTGAAGACCCGCAGCGCCACGCCCATCGGGACGAGGATCCAGGCCGCGAGCCACGCCGCCATCAAGGGCGCGAGGTGCGTGCCGAGCACGTCGGCCGCATACCGGCCTGAGGGCCCCAGCGCGTCGACGGTGCCGTGCATGGCCCGGAGGGCGCCGAGCTTGAAGGCCTGAATCGGATTGGCCAGGGACGCCCACAGGAGCTCGGCCGGCCCGAGTTTCAGGACCATCGCGGTCCCCATGAGCCCGAGGTCGCTGAGGAAGACCATCGCGAGCCAGCAGCCGAGCGCCAGGCCAAGCGCCGTTGACGTGCGGCGCGTCACGACTGAGATGCAGAATCCGAGCGCCAGATGCATCAGCCCCAAGAGGAGGGTGAAAATGACCAGCACCGCGTAGCTTCCCGCGTGGCTCATCCCGCCATAGCGGGCGACCACCGCCCCGCTTGCGCCAAAGCCGACGAGGAGTGATCCGGCCAGCGCCACAGCGCTCCCCGCGAATTTGCCCGCCAGCACCTCGGCCGGCGTCACCGGCTGGGCGAGCAGGGTGAGCAGCGTGCCCTGCTCGCGCTCCCCCGCGACGCTCAACGCCCCCATGAGCAGCCCCATCAGCGGCACGATGACCATGACGAGATGGAGGAGGCTGGCTGCGGTGCGGCCGAATCCCGCCACCCCGAACGTCCCAAGCCCTGAGAGGCCGAGGTAGCTCAGCGCAAGCGCCAGCACCCCGAAGACCGCCGCGCACAGCACGAACCACCGGTTGCGCTGCGCCTCGCGGAGCTCGTGGCGCAGAATGGTGCGGACGATGTGGAGATCCATCAGGGATTCCCCAGCTCAAGGTCCAGGAGGGGGATCCCGGCCTCCAGGAGCCGCTGGATGGGCTCGACCTTCCGGCCTTCGGGCACCCCCACCCAGAGCTGCATGCCGTTGCGCTCGACGGCGAACCCGCGCGCAGCCAGGAGCCCGGCCGCCTGCGCCATCCGGTCGTGGGCGACGGTGAGGCACACGACCGTCCGCGCCGAAAGCGACGCCGCCACGAGCTGCGGCGGGCCCTCGCTGATCTTGCGCCCCTGTTCCAGCACGACCACGCGGTCCGCCAGCTTCCAGACCTCGCCGACCCGGTGCAGGCAGCAGAGCAGCGTCTTGCCGGACCGCTTGAGCTGGTCCAGCAGGACGGAGAACTCGCGCCGCGACGCCGCGTCGAGGTTGCTGGTCGGCTCATCGAGCAGCAGCACCGGCGGGTCGGGCAGGAGCGCCACCACCAGCGCCAGCTTCTGCTTCATCCCGCCGGAGAGCGTCCGCACCGGTTGGCGCGCGGCGCTCAGGAGCTGCCACTGGTCGAGCAGCGCGGTGGCGCGGGCGGGAGCGAGCCGCCGCAGCCGGGCATAGAAGGCGACCGTCTCCCACACCGTCTGCTCGCCTGGGAACCGGATCTCCTGCGGCACGTAGCCCAGCTTGGCGCGCGCCGCCTTGCCCTGCGCGCACACCTCATGCCCCAGCACCTGGATCGATCCGTCAAACGGCACGATCCCGAGGACGCACCGAAGGACCGTGGTCTTCCCCGCCCCATTGGCGCCCCAGAGCACGACGGTCTCGCGCGGGGCCACCGAGAAGTCGAGGTGGTCCACGGCGACGAGGCTGCCGAAGCGCTTCACGAGCTGTCGGACGGCGATGGCGGAGGTCATGGGCCGGCTCCTTGGCGCGCCGCGAGCCACGCGGGCACCAGCGGCGCCACGCGCGGCGCCTCATCCGCCAGCATCGGCCGCGGGGCGAAGAGCGGGAAGAGCTGGGCTGCGAACTCCAGCGTCCGCGCCGCCGGGCTGTCGGCGTAGAGCCGCAAGGAGGGATAGCGGTCGGCCAGCTGCTCGAAGAGCTGGGCCGAGCGGTACGGGAGCTCCCCGACGCCGTCCCCATCCGCGTCATAGCCGCGGTAGTCGCTCCAGAAGTTGCCGCGCCAGGTGGTCGTGCTCGCGCTCCCCAGCCCCTCGATCGCCACCTGCTCGCCGTTCTCCACCAGGCTGTTGCCCGCGAACCGGACCTGTTGAACCGACGGCAGCATCGCGACGCCGACATCGTTGTAGGCGATGAGGTTCGCCTCCAGGGCGCCCACGGCGTTGTCGAGGAAGACCCCGACCCTGTTGTCCGCGATGAGGTTGTCCTGCACGGCCGCCTCGTCCATGTCCTTCAGCCCGATGCCGTAGCCGCTGGGTCCCCGGTTGCCCGTGATGCGGTTGCGCCAGAGGCGCAGCCGCTGGCTGTACATGAGGTAGGCCCCGACGGAGCTGTCCGACACGTCGTTGTCCTCGACGAGCGAATCGTGGCAGTACATGAAGTGGAGGCCGTAGCGCGCCCGCCGCACCACGTTGCGGCGCACCGCCAGGCCCTGAGAGAACCAGAGCACCGCGTCCCGCCCGCCGGTCAGCTCGTTGTCCTCGATGATGACGTGGTCGCTGTACCAGACGCGGATGAGGTCGCCGCGCCGCGCCACCGGCAGGCTCATCCCGCTCAGCACATTGCGGCGGAGGATGGTGTGCGGCGCATGGCGCACGTCGATGCCGAAGAGGACGCCTTCTATCCTGTTCGCTTCGACCAGAGCCCGCGCACCGGTCACCACGATCCCGGCATCGTCCGTCGAGAGCCGGTCGCCGCTTCCGCGGACGATGAACCCGCGCACCACGGCATCCGGCGCCTCCACCCGCACCACCGTGCCGCGGCCGCCGCCGTCGATGACCGGACCGCGCTCCCCGATGAGCGTCACCGGCTTCTCCAGAACGAGGGGCCCGCGGTGCACCCCGCCCTGCACCACGATGGTGTCGCCAGGCGCTGCGGCCTCAAGGGCCGACGCGATGGTCTCGTGCGCGCCGGAAGGTTCCACGACCAGCGTCGCGGCATCGGCGGGCCAGGCCACGGGCAGCAGGATTATCCCCATCGCGGCGGTGAGCCGCGCGCCAGCGCGCGGCGCGCGGCGGAACCGCAGCAGGGCGGCCAGCGCCGCAGCGGCCGCGGCGGCGACGCTGAGGTAGAACCCGCCGGCGAACCAGGCGACCGACGCAAATTGGCCGACGCGGCCCGGGCCGAGGAGGGTGGGCACGAAGGGCTTGATCGCGCGGTTGAGCGGCGCATGGGGGTCGAGGTTGAGCCCAAAGTCGCGGAGCCACCAATAGAGGTCGCCGACGAAGAGCAGCGGAAACAGGATGGCGGGAAGCGTGAAGGCAACTGCCCAGCGGCGGGGGAGCGCCGCCGCCAGCAACAGCCCCAGGCTGATCAACATGAGCGCTGGGATGGCGAGCCGGCGTTCGGTCGTGGCGCCCTGGACGAGCGGGCGCATGCCGATGTAGTGGTTCAGGCCGTCGATCTCGCGGACGTCGCCCGAAAGGCGATGGGGATAGATGCGCAGATGCAGCCCCTTCGGATACTGCGGCGCCCGCACCTGCATGGCCCAGTACGGCAGGGCGGGCGAGGCCAGGAGGCACACCGCCCCGCCGACCAGCAGGAGCCGTGCCGCCCAGCTAGACCGTGTGCCGCGCGCGCGTCCGTCCATCCTCCACGCTCACTCCGAGGCGACCCGCGCCTCACCCGGCTGCACGAGCAGGTAGCCGGTCATCTCCAGATGCAGGGCCGAGCAGAACTCGAGACAGTAGAAGGGGTACACGCCCTGCGTCTTGGCGTCGAACTCAATCGTCACCGTCTCGCCCGGCTCGATGCTGGCGGCGATGTTGTAGCCCGCGATGGCGAACCCGTGCGTGGCGTCGCGCGTGCGCTCGAGGTTCGTGATGAAGAGCCGGACGTGGTCGCCCTCCGTGACGACGATGTGCTCCGGGTCGAAGTGGCTGCGGATCGCGGTCATGTGCACCTCGACGGTGCGCCCGTCACGGACGACCTTGCTCTCGTACGAGGCGTTGGGGCTCTTGGCCTGCTGCAGCGTGTCCCAGCCCACCTCCGGGTAGACCTCCCAGGCCTTGAGCTTGTCCGCCTTGATGATCTGCGCGTAGTGGGGCTCGCCGATGCCGATGGGCATGTCGTAGAGGAGGCGCATCTGCTCGCCGGGCCGGGTGATGTCCACCAGCTGCAGGTTCTGCGGCAGCAGCGGGCCGACGTTGAGGAACCGGTCCACCGACCATTTGTTGAGCGAGACGAGGTACTTCCCGTCCGGCTGGACCGTGTCGCCCCCGGCCACCGCCAGGTGGCCGATGTTGTAGTGGACCGGCACCTTGCCGGCGAGCTTCCACGGCCCTTCCGGCGCCTGGTACTTGCAGTCGCCCATGGTCCAGCGGGCGACGGCGCTCTCCAGGAACAGGCTCGTGTAGGCGTAGCCCTTGTTGTCGAATTGGGTGTGCAGCGGCCCCAGTCCCAGCTCCACCTGCGCCTCCTTCACGGCGTCGAAGCGGAGGATGGGCACGCCGTAGGGATCCTGCCCCTCAAAATCCCGCTGCTCGATGGCCCCCAGGATCCGCTCGAAGTTGAAGATCGTGACGTGCGGGTCGAGCTTGCCAGCGACGACGAGGTGCTTGCCCTCCGGGCAGACGTCCACGCCGTGCGGGCTCTTGGGCTCCGCCACAAAGTAGAGGATCCCCTCCTCAACCGCGGTCTTGAGCGGCACGACGCGCAGCCCCTTGATCGTTTCGGCCTTGCCCGAGGCCACCGCCTGCTCGGCCTTCTTCCAGTTGATGAGGTGGAGGTAGTCGGTGTCGCGCTGGCTGGTCCCGGCCTCAAACGGCGGGTTGCCCTCCTCGATGCCGCCGGTCGCCATCTCGGTGTTGAACGAGTTGACGAACACCCACCCGTCGCTCACGAGCTTGCCGGCATCCGCCAGGTCCTGCCAGTACGGCGGCAGCTCCACGGCGAAGGACTGCTCCGGGAGGATCCGGCCTGCGGCGCGGTCGAACTTCCAGAACGTCATGAGGCCGCGGTACCGCTCCTGGTACTGCGCGAGGGGGGCGTACTCGCCGCCCAGCGGCATCGCGTACTGCGAGCCTTCGACGACGTACTCGGTGTTCGGCGTCACGAAGGCCGCGCCGTGGTTGTTGAAGAAGACCGGATTGTCGACGATCTGCTTGGATTCGAAGTCGCGCAGGTCGATGACGACCATCCGCCCATTGGCCTTGTCGCCGATGAAGAGGTACTCGCCGTCGTAGTCGCCGTTGGTCTCGCTCAGCGCCGGGTGGTGGGTGTCGGCCCAGGTCAGGGCGGCCTTCTCCGGGGTGCGGCTGGAGGACAAGGCGGTCAGCGGGTTCTCCTTCACCCCGTAGCCGTAGCCCTGCCATGACTCCGGCGTGAAGGCGGCGATGACCCGCAGGAGCCGCATGGACGGCAGCCCGATGGCCAGCACCTGCCCGCTGTGCCCCCCGGAGGCGAACATGACGTACTCGTCATAGCGGCCGGTCGGCGTGTACGTGGCCAGCGCCGCCGTGACGTCGGATGGGCTCAAGGTCCGCGCCCGGATCACCTCGGCGGCGTCTCCGGGCAGCCCGGCCGGGGCGGCCGGCTGGTCCGCGGCCTTCCGCGGCGCCGGGCCTCGGATGAGCGCCACTGCCAACGCGCCGACGGCCAGAATCCCGAGCCACACCCCGATCCTCTTTGAGCGGTTCATCGCCACGCCTCCTCCGTTGGTGCTGCCTCACGCCGTGATGCGTTTCCCGTACTTCTCAATAAACCGGTGGATGGCCTCGCGCACCGCCTGGCTCTTCGGAATCGATTCGCCGCGCTCCCAGCGGTTCCAGGTGGAGTAGGTCACTCCTAGGTGGTGCGCGCACAGCTCCTCGGACCAGCCCAAGTGTTTCCGGATGGCCTTCAGCCGCGCAATCTGCTCTTTGGCTTCAGTCGAGGCCTGGTCCATTTCGCTACAGCAAAGCCTATAGCATCTGCGAGGGCATGACCATGATGGCCATCATAGAGCGCTGACATGCTCTGTAGAAAACATCGTCTGGCCGCGGGTGACGCGGAGCCGGGGCCCCCGCCGCCTGCCCGCAGGCCGAGGAGGCCGAGGACAGCCGGCGGGGTGGCGGCGCGGCAGGACCCCTTCATGCGGGCGATGGTCCGGATCGAGGTCTCAAGGCGCGTCCCTGCCATGCGGGCAAGCTCCTTGTGGGTCACCGGGATGGTCTTTCCGAAGCTGGCCTTGAGCCGCAGCAGGGTGTGCGCGAGGCGCTGCTCAACCGGCGCCGGCGCAAGGCTGATGGCTTCGGCCATGTGGCGCATGCGCGTGTGGTAGATTGCCAGGACCGCGGCGGCAAACGCCGGCTCGCTTCTGAACAGCTGGGAAAAGGCCGCCTCCGGCACGCGGATGGCCGTGGTGTCGGTCGCCGCGACCGCCGACGCATAGTAGGCGCCCTGCCCTGCCACCGCCGAGAAGCCGCACAGGACCTCCTCCGGGGTGACCGTGAAGATCGTCACCGGGATGCCCTGGGGGGTGCGTCTCAGGAGATAGACCCAGCCGTGCTTGATGAGCCAGACGGCCTCCGCCGGATCGCCCTCGCTGAACAGCGTCTCGCCCTTGTGGAACCAGCGGAGCTCGGCTGCGTCCCCAAGTGAGCGCAGCTCATCTTCCGGGACGGCGCGAAACAAGGGGATGGCGGCGAGGTGCGTGTACATGACGTCAGGATGCACGCGTCAGCGGGCCGCCGCCATGGAATCGTCCCGGGCGCTCGGCTCTCCGGTCGGGCAAAAGCAGGACTTCGTCGCCGCCTCCAGCGCGTCCAGCAGCTCCTCGACCTCCAGGCCATGGCGCCAGGCCACCTCATCCAGGCAGGTGCACCCCTCAGCGGGCACGTTGATGAACAGCCGCTCGAACACGCGCCGCGCTTCCGGGAACTCCTGCACGATGCGGTTGACGGTCATCGTTTCATCGAAGAACCGCTTGGCGGGGGCGGCGGCCGGCGGGGACGGCTCCTTCTGCCCCAACACGCGCTCGAAAATCGGAAACAGCTCCCGCTCTTCCTCCCCCATGTGGCGGCGAAGCCCTCCGATCATCTCCGTCAAGGCCGGCCGGATGTGGCCCACCGACTGGGACGGCGAGGAAACGAACAGCCGATTCAATGCGCGCAGGTGGGCGGGCTCGTCCCGGTGCTCCACAACGACTTCAGCCAGCGCCTTGGGGTTCATGGCGTCCCGGCAGGCGGCCACCAGCGCGTCCTCGCGCCGGATGTGATCGCGCAGCTGTCGGGACAGGGTGAAGCACACCTCGCGCAGGACGTACCACGCCTCGTCCCCCATTCGCAGCGCGGCCTCCAGCAGATCAAGCTTGGAGCGCAGGATGCGGTGATCCCGGCGCAGACGGTCAACGGCGCCCATCTCGCCCTCCTTGCGGCTGGCTTCAGCATAGGCGATGCCGGGCACGACGGCTATGATGGCCGTCATGTTGGGGCTGGGGACCGGTCAGGAACCGGCGAGGTGGCGGAGCTGGTCGGGCTTGGCGATCGTGGTGGAGCCCCGGGAGGAGCGGATGACGCCCTTCTTCCGGAACTGGCTCATGACGCGGATGGCGGTCTCGACCGTGGTGTTGGCCAGCTCGGCCAGCTCGTGCTTGGTGAGCGGGATGGTGGCGCCGAACTTCTCGGAGAGCGCCAGCAGCGCCTGCGCCAGGCGCCGCTCCACGGAGTCGTAGACCATGCAGCTCTTGTGCTCGACCTGGCGGAGCCGGTCGCAGAAGAGGCAGAGCGACCGCTGGAGGAAGGCCGGATTGGCCTGGAGGAGCTCGTGGAACGTGCTGGTGGGGATCCGGATGATCACGGAGTCCTCCGCGGCGATGGCATCGACCGGATAGGGCTGCCGGTCGAGCGCCGGGAGGCAGCAGAACGTCTCGCCCGTCGTCATGACGCACGTCGTCGAGGCCTGGCCGCTCTCGAGGAACTTCATGAGGTGGACGCGGCCTTCCTTGACGATGCACACCGCCTCGGCCGGGTCGCCCGCGCGGAAGACGGTCTCACCCTTCGCGTAGCGCGTCTCCCGCGACGAGGCGGCCAGGCGCTGCCGCTCGGCGGGCTGGAGGTACTTGAACGGCTCCACGCGGTCCAGGAAGCGCTCCATCTACCTCAGGATCCAGCGATCGGCGATCCGGCCGATGAGGAAGCCCGCCAGCGCGGCGAGGCCCGCCACGCTGAGCATCTCCAGGCCGCTGCGCCACCAGCTCTGCCTGACGATGCGGCCTTTCAGCCCGCCGAAGAGGAAGAGGACCGTCAGCGTGCCGAAGACGGAGAGCGGCATCGCGGGCTGTATCGGCAGCAGCAGGTACGGCAGCACGGGCACCAAGCCGCCGGCCACGTACGCCGTGCCCATGACGAGCGCGTTGCCCACCGGCTCCTCCAGCGTGTCGGGCGAGATCCCCAGCTCCTTGTGCGCCATGTCCTCAAGGAGCAGCTTGGGATTGCTCATCAGCCGTTTCGCGATGACCGCGATCTCCTCCTCGGCGTAGCCGCGCGAGCGATACATCTCCCAGATCTCCTGGTGCTCTTTCTCCGGCTCGTTGGCGATCTCTTCCGCCTCTTCCCGCAGGAGCCGCTCGAGGTACTCCCGCTGGGACTTCGAGGAGAGGTACGAGCCGGCCGCCATCGAGAGCGACTCGACGACGATGATGACGAATCCCGCGACGACCACGGTCTGCCCGTCCCCGGTCCCGGCGGCGATGCCGGTCAGCGCCCCCATCGAGGAGATGAGCCCATCCTGCATGCCGAACACCGCGTCGCGCAGCCGGGTGCGGACGACGTCCTGGCCGCTGTGGCGCTCCTGCTGGAGCCGGTGGTGCTCTCGTTGGGGGGGCTGCGTCATGGCCTCTGCGCCTCGTTGGGCGCCATTATAGCAGGTCTCCGGGCACAAAAAATCCCCCGAGCCCGCCGCCACGCTTGTCGAACCTACCGCGCGCCCTCAGGCGGACCCGGGGGTCTTGCCGTGCTCCAGGGCCATGCCAACCTCCTTCCCTGGTGGTCCGGAGAGCTGCTTGCCAGGCCGGAGTCGTATCATCACGTTTCCGCGCCTGCCCTCCCCTTTCCACTTTCTAGTATACACGAACCAGGCTGGGCCTGTATGACGCCCGTCAGCAACCCGTCAGCGCGTAGCCACGCGCCGCGCCTCAACCAATACCTCAAGGTCGTGCTGCGTCGCGCGAACGAGCCCGGCGCGGATGAGCGCCCCCACCCCCATCATCACCAGGGGGGCGGCCCACTCCAGGTCCCGAATGAGCCGCCGCAGGGTCGTCGTCCCGCGATCCTCGAGGTAGGTCAGCACCTCGCCCTCCACGAGCGCCAGGCGCGTCATGAGCGACGGGGCCTGCGGCTGCTCAGCGGCCGGTTTCTTCCACTCGTCTTCCGCCATGGGCAAGAGAAACTCACTCATCATGCCCTCCCGGGTGTTGGTCCGCCCTCCGAGACGTACGCCGGTTCGCAATCGGCAAACGGCACGAAGTTCTCGCGGAACTTCGCCGCCAGCTCCCGCGCCTTCGCGTCGTAGGCTTTGGGGTCTCGCCAGGTGGATCGGGGGTCCAGCAGCCCATCCGGCACGCCCGGGCACCGGGCCACCGCGGCAAACCCGAACGTCGGGTCGCTCCGCGTCGGGGCCTCGTCCAGCGCGCCGCTGAGGGCCGCCTCCGCCATCGCCCGGGTGGAGGCGATCGGGATCCGGCTGCCGGCCCCGTACGGGCCGCCGGTCCAGCCGGTGTTGATCAGCCAGCAGGCGGCGCGGTGCCGCGCGATCTTCTCGCCGAGCAGCTTCGCATACACGCACGGGTGCAGCGGCATGAACGGCGCGCCGAAGCAGGCGCTGAAGGTCGCCTTCGGCTCCGTCACCCCCCGCTCCGTCCCGGCGACCTTGGCCGTGTAGCCGGAGACGAAGTGGTACATCGCCTGCTCGCGCGTCAGCTTCGCGATCGGCGGCATCACGCCGAAGGCGTCGCAGGTGAGCATGACGATGTGCTTCGGGTGGCCGCCCATCCGGGATGGGCTGGCGTTCGCGATGGCGCTGAGCGGGTAGGCCCCGCGGGTGTTCTCGGTGAGCGAGTCATCGTCCAGGTCGAGCGTCCCTGCCGCCGGGTCCATCGGCACGTTCTCCAGCACCGTCCCGAAGCGGCGCGTCGTCGCGTAGATCTCCGGCTCCGCCTCGGGCGAGAGCCGGATGAGCTTCGCGTAGCAGCCGTTTTCGATGTTGAAGATGCCGCGGTCGCTCCAGCCGTGCTCGTCATCCCCGATGAGTGTGCGCCGGGCGTCCGCCGAGAGCGAGGTCTTGCCCGTGCCGGAGAGCCCGAAGAAGAGCGCGACCTCGCCCCCCGATCCGATGTTCGCCGCGCAGTGCATCGAGAGCACGCCGGCCAGCGGCAAGACATAGTTCATGAGGGTGAAGACCGATTTCTTGATCTCGCCCGCGTAGCTCGTGCCGCCGATGAGGACCAGCTTCTTGCCGAAGTGCACGAGGATGACGGCCGGCGAGCGCGTGCCGTCGCGCGACGGGACGGCGCGGAAGCTCGGCGCATGGAGCACGGTGAACTCGGGCTGGAAGGCTGCGCCGTCTCCGCCGGCCTCCTCGGCGGGGAGGAACATCGTCCGCGCAAAGAGGCTGTGCCAGGCGGTTTCCGTGATGACGCGGAGGGGGCGCCGGTAGGCGGGATCGGCCCCGACGAAGCAGTCCTGCACGAAGAGGTCCTTGCCCCGGAGGTGGGCCAGGAGGCGCTCGTGCAATTGGTCAAACCGGCGGGGCTCAAACGGCTGGTTGGCGCTCCCCCACCAGACGTGCTCGGCGCTTGAGGGCTCCCGGACGATGAACTTGTCGTTCGGCGAGCGGCCGGTGTGCTGGCCGGTCTGGACGACCAGGGCCCCGCCCTGCGCGAGCTGCCCCTCGCGCCGGCGGAGGACCTCTTCATGGAGCGCCGGCACGCTGAGGCTCCAGGACACGCGCCCGGGATGCCGGATGCCGTGGCGCGCCAGCTCGTCGTTGCGGACAGCGCTGACGGCGCGACTCATGGGGCGTCCCTTTCCGGTTGAGCCTACTCTACGAGAGGCGGGCCGTGGCATCTATGACCTCGGTCATGGAGTCGGTTGCCAGGCTCACCGCTGCTGCTCGATCTCCGGTCCCGCGTCGGATTCCTCGTCCCAGCCAAGGCCGAGGGCGATCTTGCACTCCTCGCTCGCCATGGTCCGCGGATCCCAGGGCGGCGTGAAGACGATGTTCACCGTCGCGGCTTTCACGCCGGGCAGCGAGACCAGGGCGCGCTGCACCATGGCCTTCAGCTGGGGCCCGTACGGGCAGAACGGGGAGGTGAAGGTCATGGTGAGCTTCACCTCGTCGCCCTCCGGCTGCGGGTTGATGTCCGTGCCGTAGATGAGCCCGAGGTCCACGATCCCCAGGTGCAGCTCGGGATCCTCGATGGGCTTGATCGCCTCCATCACCTGTTGCTCAGTGACCGCCATGGGCGTGCGCCTCCAACCCCTGCTCCACGACGTTCCACGAGAGCGCCGCGCACTTGATGCGCACCGGAAATTTCCGCACCCCCGCGAGCGCCTCCAGATCCCCGAGATCCGCCGACGCGTCGGGCTCCTGGCCCTTCATCAGCCCCTTCATCGCGTCCATGATCCGTTCCGCCTCGCGGACCGTCTTGCCCTCCAGCTGGGTGGCCAGCATGGAGGCGGCCGCCTGGCTGATGACGCAGCCCTTGCCGCGGAACCGGACCCGCTCGAGCCGCCCGTCCCGCAGCTTGACGTGGAACGCCAGCTCGTCGCCGCACAGCGGGTTGACGCCCGAGGCACGTATCTGGGCGTCGGGCAGCTCCCCGCTGTGCGTCGGGTTCTTGAAGTGCTCCAGGATCACTTCCCGGTACAGCTCGTCCAGCTGCTCGACCATCGCCGGACCTACCGGACTGGGCGCGCAGGCGCCGGCCGGCCGAAGAACGCCTGCACGGCGTGGAGCGCGTCGAGCAGCCGGTCCACCTCTTCGCGGGTGTTATAGAGATAGAAGCTCGCGCGGGCGGTCGCGGGGACCCCGAGGCGCCGCATCAGGGGCTTGGCGCAGTGGTGCCCGGCCCGGATCGCCACCCCCTCGGCGTCGAGCACGGTGCCCACGTCGTGCGGGTGCAGCCCCTCCAGGTTAAAGGAGACCGCCCCGCCCCGGTCTTCCGCATCGCCCGGCGGCCCGTAGAGCGTGACCCCGTCGAGCTCCCGCAGGCGCGTGAACGCATACGCGGTCAGCTCCCGCTCATGCGCGCGGACCTGCGCCATCCCGACCCGCTCAAGATACGCCAGCGCCTCGCCGAAGGCGATGACGCCGGCGATGTTGGGCGTGCCCGCCTCGAACTTCCAGGGGATCTCGTTCCATGTCGCCGAGGTGAGCTGGACGTCCGAGATCATCTCACCGCCGCCGAGGAACGGCTCCATCGCCTCCAGGAGCTCCTCGCGGGCGTACAGCACTCCGACCCCGGTCGGCCCCAGCATCTTGTGCGAGGAGAAGGCCAGGGCGTCGCAGCCCAGCTGCTGGACGTCGAGGGGAAGGTGCGGCGCGCTCTGGGCCGCATCCAGCAGCACCAGGGCCCCCTGCCGATGGGCCCGCTCCGCCAGCTGCGCGACGGGGTTGATGGTCCCGAGGACGTTGGACATGTGCGTGACCGCCACGAGCTTCGTGCGCGGGGTGAGCAGCGCGTCGAGCCGGTCGAGCTGCAGCCGCCCGTCATCCGTGATCGGGATGAACGCAAGCGACGAGCCGGTCGCCTTGGCGAGGAGCTGCCACGGCACGAGGTTTGAGTGGTGCTCCATCTCCGAGAGCAGGATCTCATCGCCCGGCCCCAGCCGGCTGCGCCCCCACCCGTTCGCGAACAGGTTGATGGCCTCGGTCGCGTTGCGGGTGAAGACGACGGCGCGCGGCGACGGCGCGCGGATGAACCGCGCGGTCCGCTCGCGGACCGCTTCGTAGGCCGCGGTCGCCTCCTCCGCTAGGGCGTGGATGCCGCGATGGATGTTCGCGTTGAAGCGGCTGTAGTAGGCGGACAGCGCGTCGATGACCTGGCGCGGCTTCTGGCTCGTCGCCGCGTTGTCCAGGTAGACCAGCGGTTTCCCATGGACCGTGCGGGATAGGATGGGAAAGTCCCGCCTGATCCGTTCCACGTTGAGCGTCATTTGGGCAGCACCTCGCTCACGTTCACCCGCACCTCATCCCCTTCCACCGCGACCCGATAGGCGTTGATCGGGACCGCCGCGGGCAGGCAGAGGACCTTGCCGGTCGTCACGTCAAACCGCGCCCCGTGGCGCGGACACTCGATCGCCGTGCCTTCCAGCCAGCCGTCGGCCAGCGGCCCATCATCGTGCGTGCACGTGTCGTCGATCGCGTGGAAGCCGCGCTCGGTGTGGCAGATGAGCAGCCGCTTGCCGCCCGCCTCCACCGCCTTGAACTCCCCGACGGGCAGCGCGCTTGCCTTCGCCACCGCGACGAACTCACCCGCCATCGGACAGGCTCCCTTCCAGCTCCCGCCGGAGCCGCTCCTGGAGCGGCGCGAACGCCACCTGCTGGACGATGGGCTCGATGAAGCCCATCACGATCAGCCGCTGGGCGCGCTCGCGCGGGATGCCCCGCGACATGAGGTAGAACGCCTGCTCCTCGTCGATCGGCCCGGTCGAGGCGCCGTGCTTGCACTGGACGTCGTCGGCGAGGATCTCGAGCATCGGGATCGTCTCGGCCCGGGCGGTCCGGCTGAGGAGCAGGTTGTGGTTGGCCTGGTAGGCGTTGGTCTGCTGGGCGGCCTTCGCGATCCGGATGAGCCCGGTATAGATCATGCGGCTCTCATCCTGCAGCGCGGCCCGGAACTGCAGGTCGGACACCGTGTTGGGCGCCCGGTGGTCCTGGAGCGTGTGCTGGTCGATGTGCTGCGCCCCGTGGCCGAACACGAAGCCGTAGAGTTTGGCCGTCGCCCCCGGCCCGACCAGCTTTGTCATGACGTGGGCCTTGGTGAGCGCCGAGCCCAGGTTGATGTTGGTCATCGTCAGGGTCGTCCCCTGCGCGAGCGTCGCCCGCTGGAGGAGGAACTCCCGGGCATGGAGATCCAGCCGCTGCAGCCGCACGTAGTGGAGCGAGGCGTTCTGCTCCAGCACGATCTCGATGCGGCCGTTCACCAGATGCGGCGCGCCGGTCCCGGGTGCCTCGGGCACGCTGACATACTCATCGATCAGCGTCACCGCGCTGCCCGCCCCGATGGTGATGACGGTCAGGGGGAACACCGCCTGCTGCGGACGGACCGCCATGATCCGGACCAGCCGGATCGGCGCGCCGGGGCCCGCCTGCGGCGCCACGGTGAGCGCCACGTCATCGTGGTGAAAGGCCAGGTTGAGGCTCGCCAGCTTCTGTTCGGCGTCGGTCAGGCCGTCCGCCTCAATCGCCCGCCGGATCGCCTCAGGCCTGGCGCCGGCTGCCCGGCCAAGCTCCTCCACCCTGAGGTGGTCCATCGCGGGGGGCGGCGAGAGAAAGCTGCCGTTCACGCGCACAATCAGCCGTTCCTCGCCCAGCGGCCGGGTGAATGAGGCGAGCTGGGCGTCCGACAGCGCGACCCTGGCCAGGAGCTCGGGCGCCGTCGGGGCAAACCCTTGGGCCGGGTCGAGCAGCCTGACGTCCGTCCGCCTCCAGATATCATCGCTCGGATGGGGCCAGGCGAGCTCCGCGTGCCGGGCAAGTGAGCGGCGGCGCAGCTCAATGAGCCACGCCGGCTCGTTGAGCCGTCTTGCCGTCTGGTCGATTGTGGTGAGGTTGAATTCCGTCATCGGCTCATCCCCTGAAGCGAACAGAGGCTCCCACCTCGACGAGGAGGAGCCTCTGTTGCGGGAAGCGGGCCGCTTACGCGGAGAACGAGGTCCCGCACCCGCACGACTTCTTGGCGAGCGGGTTCTGGAACTCGAAGCCGCCCCCCACGAGGCCGTTCTTGAAGTCGACCGTCGTCCCGTCGAGATAGAGGTGGCTCTTGGCGTCGATGAGGATCTTGACCCCCTCCTGCTCGAAGACCGAGTCATACTGCTTCGGCGTCGCGTCCTCGATGGCGAGGACATAGCTCATCCCGGAACAGCCGCCGCCCTTGACCCCGATGCGCAGGCCGAGGATGGCTCCTCCTGTTATCCGACCGCCCCTTCCATTTCCAGCTGCACGAGCCGGTTGAGCTCGACCGCGTACTCCAGCGGCAGCTCCTTCACGAACGGCTCGATGAACCCGTTGACGATCATCATCATCGCCTCGGGCTCCGTGAGCCCGCGGCTCATCGCGTAGAAGAGCTGCTCGTCGCCGATCTTGGACACCGTCGCCTCGTGGCCGATCTGGACCCGCTGCTCGTCAATCTCCATCGTCGGGTAGGTGTCCGAGCGCGACTCCTCGTTGAGCATGAGCGCGTCGCACCGGACGGTGGACTTCGCGCGCTCAGCGCCCGCGTGGACCTTCACGAGGCCGCGGTAGCTCGTGCGCCCGTCGCCCTTCGAGATGGACTTCGAGGTGATGACCGAGGCGGTGTCGGGGGCCGCGTGGATCATCTTCGCGCCGGCGTCCTGGTGCTGGCCCGAGCCGGCGAACGCGACCGAGAGGACCTCGCCCCGCGCCCCGCGCCCCATGAGGTACACCCCGGGATACTTCATCGTGAGCTTGGAGCCGAGGTTGCCGTCGAGCCAC
This sequence comes from Candidatus Omnitrophota bacterium, assembly GCA_016180575.1. Classification (GTDB taxonomy): domain Bacteria; phylum Omnitrophota; class Gorgyraeia; order Aquiviventales; family Aquiviventaceae; genus JACPAY01. The sequence continues at coordinate 22,069 of JACPAY010000017.1, forward strand.
TCGACTGTCGCCCCCTCGTGCGCGACGGCACGCTTCGTGACCAGGTTGTAGACGTTCTTCGACCAGTTCTGGATCGTCACGTAGCGGATCTTCGCGTGCGGCAGCGCGATGAGCTCCACCACCGCCGAGTGCAGCGAATCCGATGAGTAGGTTGGCGCGGTGCACCCTTCTATATACGTGACCTCGGCCCCCTCGTCCGCGATGATGAGGGTGCGCTCGAACTGGCCCATGTTCTTCGCGTTGATGCGGAAATAGGCCTGCAGCGGCATGCCCACGCGCACGCCCTTGGGGACATAGATGAACGAGCCGCCGCTCCACACCGACGTGTTGAGCGCCGCGAACTTGTTGTCGGCGGGCGGAATAATCGTCCCGAAGTACCGCCGGACGAGCTCCGGCTGTTCCTTCAGGGCGCTGTCCATGTCAAGGAAGATGACCCCCTGCTTCTGCAGGTCCTCGTGCATGGAGTGGTAGACCGACTCGGACTCATACTGCGCGCTCACCCCCGCGAGAAACTTGCGCTCGGCCTCTGGAATGCCGAGCCGGTCGAACGTCTCCTTGATCTCCGCCGGGACGTCCTCCCATGACTCGCCTTGTTTGGCCGTCGGCTTGAGGTAGTAGTAGATCGAGTCGAACTTGATGCTGTTCAGCAAGTCGGTGTTCGCCCATGTCGGCATCGGCTTGCGCATGAAGTGGCGATATCCCCGCAGCCGCTGCTCCAGCATCCAGGCCGGCTCCCCCTTCATGCCGGAGATCTGCTTGACCTTGGTCTCGTCCAGCCCGGGCTCGGCTTTGAAGACGGACCGCTCCGGCACGTGGAAACCGTAGAGCCGGTCGTAGTCCTCATTGATGTTCACCTGTGGTTTGGTCGCCATCGGTCCGCCTCCTTACACGCTCGCCGGCTCAATGGCCGGTTTGAAGCCTTCGTAGCCTTTCGCCTCCAGCTCCAGCGCAAGCTCGGCCCCCCCGGAGCGCGCGATCCGGCCGTCCACCATGACATGCACCCGGTCAGGCCGGATGTAGTTGAGCAGCCGCTGGTAGTGCGTGATCAGCAGGATCCCGCGCTCCGGGGTGCGCAGCGCGTTGATGCCCGCCGCCACCGTCTTGAGCGCGTCGATATCGAGCCCCGAGTCGGTCTCGTCCAGGACCGCGAGCGCCGGGTTCAGCACCGCCATCTGGAGGATCTCCAGTCGCTTCTTCTCCCCGCCGGAAAACCCGTCGTTGACGTACCGGTTGACGAACGCGTCCGGGATCCCCAGCGCCTTCAGGTGCGTCTTGACCGTCTGGCGGAACTCCTTGACCGGGACGTCGCCCCCGCGCACCCCGCGCAGGGCGGCCCGGAGGAAGTTGGCGATCGTCACCCCGGGGATCGCCGTCGGGTACTGGAACGCGAGGAACATCCCCCGCTTGGCCCGCGCATCCGGCGAGAGCCCGTCGAGCTCCTCGCCGCGGTAGCGGATCCGCCCCGCGGTCACCGCGTACTTCGGGTGGCCCATGAGGCAGAACGAGAGCGTGCTTTTGCCGGAGCCGTTGGGCCCCATGAGCGCGTGGACCTCCCCGGCGTTGACCGCCAGGGCCAGCCCCTTGAGGATCTCCTTCCCCTCGACCGCCACATGCAGGTCCTCGACCGCGAGCAACGGATGCGTCATTGGCGACTCTTTGGTCATCTCTTCTCCAATGGGCCGATCCGCTGGGCCAGCCGCTCGGACACCGTGTACTCCGGTTCCAGGAGGCTGGCGAGCGTCGTCTGGTCGAGGAAGCCCTGGATGTAGGTGGTCAGCCCCGACCAGATCGAGCGGATGCCGCAGTTGCTGAGGTGGATGCACGCGTCCCGGTTGCCGGTGAACGACGTGCAGATGTGATCCGTCGTCTCCACCGTGCCCAGCGCCCGCACGATCTCCCCCAGCGTGATGGCGGTCGCCGGCCGGTTGAGCGCGTAGCCGCCCCGCAGCCCCCGCAGGCTATGCACGAGCCCCGCCTTGGACAGGATCCGGAGCAGCTTCTCCACATACGCGCTGGAGAGCCCTTCCCTCGCCGCAATCTCCTTCACGCTCACCACCTGGTGCTGCGGCACCCTGGCGAGCTGCAGGAGGCAGCGTAACCCGTATTCTTCCTGGGCGGTGATTTTCATGGGCCTTCAACTTGGATGCTACTATAATACGACTTTTTTGTCAAGTATTAGCCCAAAAGAAAAGCCGGCCGCCCTACAACGTCGCTTGGAGCGCAGCGAGCTTATCTTCCAGGTACCGCATGAGGCTTGTTTGGAGATGGGGGTCTTCGATGTGATCGATGACGCCGGCGATCTCCATCGCGTGACCCAACGCGACGCCAGGCCGCTCCGGGTCGAGCACGAGCGCGTCGATCTGGGTACGGATGTCCTCTGCGGAGGGGAGCGCCTGCTGCTCTCGCTGCAACAGCGCCTCGAAGCGCTCACGCGCATCGCCGCTCAACCCCACCTCTTCTCCCAGGGGCAAAAGCCGCTCGTCCGTCAATGCGCCGGAGGCCTCCGCCCCGGCCAACTGAGCCAGCTTCTCGTCAAGCGCTTCGCTCAGTTGGCCTTCGAGATGCGCATCGCCTTGCCGAGCAATGGTCTGCACCAGCCAGGGCAGCAGGTCTTCTCGCTCCGCCTCGCTCATCGCATCAAGCGCAATAAGCGTCCGGCGGATCAGGTCTGCCTCAGCCACACGCGCTTCCCGTGACGTCTGCGACGGCTCGCTGCGCACGCCGGAAGCCTCCGCGCCTGCGCAGCTGGCCGCCAGTATCGAGCCGATGGCCGTCACGGCAGCCCACGAGGAACGAGCCATCCCGGCTCCTCTCAGGGTCACCTGACCTCCAGCCGCATCTCGCTGATGGCCATCGCCCCGCGCTTGTCTTTGCCGCGAATGAGCACGCGATAGACCCCTCGCTCCGAAGAGCCGGGCGCCAGGGTCACCTGCCACACGATGTCCCCTCCTGCCAGACGAAGCAGTTGCTTCTGGGCGCTCCCGGGAAGCCCGTCGATCCTGAGCCCGTCCTCTGTGAGCGGCAGGTTCAGATCTTTGTCGGTCACTTCAACCGTGAAGGAAGCGGTCGTGCCATTCAGGACGACGAGGTCGCTCACTGGGCTCAGGACCGGCGTCTCGTTGGCTAGCCCCAGCCTGATCGGGAGCGTGACCGTGTTCGCGTTGTTGAACTCGTCGGTCACCGTATAGGTCACATAGTGCGTCGAAGGGGCCGATGACGGCGGCACCTCGATGGTGGCATACACCTCCCCTGGCTCCGGCGCATAGATTGACACGGGAAATGGCACGCCGACAGCGGTCATCTTGAGGAGCTCTCCAGGGCAACCCGGAATCTTTTTCCGAGCGCCAACGACGAACGTCTTGGGAGCCGCAAGGTTGTCTTGGGTGGTGGCACTCGAGAAGAGCGGGCCTTCCTCGCAGCCTGCCCATACCGAAGCGGGCAAGAGGCTGAACCCGATGCCAACCGCGAGCAGGAACCGCTGAAGCCTTGCGCCCATTCGACCCTCCTTTGTTTTGCCAAACAAAAAAACCGAGCTGCCATTCGTTCGGCAGCCCGGCTATCCTCTCCGGTATCAGATACCAAGCCCCGCTTGGTATCTGATACCGGAAAGCACCCGTGGCTTTGCGTCCCCCGCTTACGCGGGGTTTGCCCTTCTCGGTAAATCGATTTATCAAGTCTGTCAGATCGAGTGGTCAAAATATGCCCGATCAAACGCTGCGGTGTCAAGGGTTGCGGAGAAAAAATTTTCAGTCAAGGAAGCGCTTCCACGAAAAGGGGGCGAGATCAAACGAAGGCTGCTCCGCGAGGGTGGTCAGCCCCGCCATCACGCGGGCCGTGATGGGGGCCAGCAGGATGCCATGGCGGAAGTGGCCGGTGGCGACGTACAGCCCCTCGATCGGCGTCTGGCCCAGGATGGGCAGGTCATCGGGCGTGCGGGGGCGGAACCCGGCCCACGCCTCAAGGAAGCAACAGGAGGCAAGCGCGGTGCTCATCCGTCTGAGGCCTGCGAGGATGGCGTGCATCCCTTCCAGGGTGAGCGTCTTCTCAAACCCGGCGCGCTCGATGGTGGAGCCGACGAGCAGCCGGCCATCCCGCCGCTGGACGACGTAGGCGCGCTCCGACATGACCGCGTGCCGCACAAGCCCTCGGGACCCCCGGAACGCCAGCATCTGCCCGCGCGCCGGCTCAACCGGCAGCGGCACGGGAAAGGCTCCGCCCATGTTGGCCCAGCTCCCCAGGCAGTTGACGACGACCGGCGCGCTCATTCGCCCGCGGGCCGTGGCCACGCCGGCCACTCGCCCGCCCCGGACGAGCACGCGCCGGACCGCCGTCCGCTCGCGGAACGTCACACCGGCTTTCCGCGCGGCGACGGCGAGTGCCTGCATCAGCCGGACGTTGTCCACCTGCGCCTCCGTCGGGAAATGCCACCCGCACCGGAACCGCCCGTCCACGGCGGGCTCGCGCCGGCGCACCTCGCGGATCGTCCAGCGCTCCACGCGCAGCCCCAGGCGCCGCTGCCAGCCCGCACGAGCCTCCATCGCCGCCTCCTCGGGCGCGGTCGCGGCCAGGTAGAGGATGCCGTCCCCGTGATAGCCGACGGAAAGCCCCGAGCGCCGCTCAAGATGGCGCACCCATTGAGGGTACAGCGCGCGGGCCCGCTGGCACAGCTCGAAGAACGGGCCGGGCTGCGGGATATCCATCTGCGCGGCGAGGATCCCGGCGGCGGCGGTGGACGCCTCCGCGCCGATGGCGCCTCGCTCCAGCACGACGACCCGCCGGCCGCGGCGGCTCAACTCCTCGGCCAGCGCGCAGCCGATGATCCCCCCGCCCAGCACAATGACGTCAGCTCGCATCGCACGGAGGAACCGCCTCGGCCAGCTGGCGGCGCTTGGCCGGCGTGAGGGCGGAGACGAGACGAAACGCGGGGTCGGCGTGCTCGTCGGCCTTCTTCATCAGCAGCCATTCCTTGCCGGTCGTGCGCGGGCCCCTCATCTTGACCAGGGCGAAGGCGCCCTTGAGCCGTCGCCCCTTCAGCGCGAACTTCAGCGAGCCCGCCTTGAGGCCGGCGACCAGCTCGCCTTCCATGGCCAGGAGCGCACCGTGGTCCCAGATGATCACCGGTCCCGCCCCGTAGCGCCCCGCCGGGATGATGCCTTCGAACGCGCCGTACTCCATGGGGTGATCATCCACCCGGACCGCCAGCCGCTTGTCGGCCGGGTTCATGGAAGGGCCCTTGGGGACGGCCCATGAGGTCAGCGTCCCGCCGATCTCCAGGCGGAAGTCATAGTGGAGCCGCGAGGCGTGGTGCTCATGGACGACAAACATGGGCTGGGAGGCCATCGGGCGCACCGAACGTTGGACGGTTTAGTTCGGCTCGGACGGCGGCGCGGGACTGATCGAGACCGGCAGCGGTTCGAGCCGGAGGAATATCGGGGGAATGCGGTCGGCCAGGTACACGGCGCCCTCGTGGTGGAACGCGATGCCGGCGCGGTGCGCCGCCTGGGCGTCCACGCGTAGCACCGCCGGCCGCTCGGTCTTGCGCCGGGCGATTGCCAGGGCCTCGTCCACGGTGGCGCTCAGGTGGAGCATCCGACGGTCCGCCGGCGCGAGGCCCTCGCTGAGCAGCGGCTCGGCGCGATCGGCATCGATGCCGTGGTAGAGGGCGGGCGGCGGCTCGACGGGGGGACCCGCCGGCTCCACCGGAATCGAATGACCGTAGCGGGCGCGCAGCCTCCCGCCGGCCACCTCGAAGCGGGCGGTCCCGCCGGACTCGATGAGCTCGCGCAGCTGCTCCGCGCCGAGGCCGGGGTAGCGCCGCGCGGCGATCTGAAGGAACGCCTCATAATCCACGAACCCGTGCCGGTCCGGCTGCAACCCGTACCGATCCGGGTTGTGCCGGAGGACATAGGCCATCCAGCGGCTGAACCGCTCGGCGCTGAACTCGTAGGGAATCATCGCGCACCGCCATGATAGCACGTTTCCGGCGCAGGGTCACCGGGTTGACCGCCCCGGGGATTTCCGCTATGCTGGATCCATGGCGCTCGACACGAAGAAGCTCATCCAGCTGATGAACGAGGGGCTGGAGATGGAGTACGCGAGCCAGATCCAGTACCTCACCCAGGCCGCCATCACGACCGGCCCCTACGCGGAGGGGCTCATCGCCCGGTTCAAGGAGATCGCCGGCGACGAGCAGGAGCACGCGGAGATCCTCCGCACCCGGATCGCCGCGCTGGGCGGGGTGCCGACGACGAAGGTGGGCGAGATCCAGATCCACAAGGATTCCCTGCAGGCGGTGAAGATCAACCTCAAATACGAGCGGGACACCGTGGACTTCTACCGGAAGATCCTGAACCTCATCCCGCACGATGAGGTCATCCTCTACGAGGCGATTGAGCACGTCCTGCAGGACAGCCAGGAGCACGTGGAGGAACTTGAACGCTTGGTAGGAAAATAGCGCTCGACCCGTAGCGTTCAGCTATCAGCCGTCAGCCCTCAGCTAAAAGAAGAACCGTCTGGGAAACCCCCAGACGGTTTTTGGTTTTTGCTGACAGCTGAAAGCTGACGGCTAACTTGGGATTGCTTCTACTCCCGTGATCTCCGGCACCTCGGCGCGGATGGCGCGCTCGATGCCCATCTTGAGCGTCATGGTGGACGACGGGCAACCGGAGCAGCTGCCCACCAGGCGCAGCTTCACCAGCCCGTCCACCACGTCGATGAGCTCGATGTCGCCGCCGTCCATCTGCACCGCCGGGCGAATCCGATTGATGACCTGCTCCACGCGCTCTCGCATTGTATCCTCAGCATAGCACGGCCCGCCGCCCTCGTCAACGGCGCCGCTCACCACGGTGCAGTCTCAATTCGGCGGGTGACGCGGAGCCGGGGACCCCGCCGCCTGCCCGCAGGCCGATCAGGCCGAGGACAGCCGGCGGGGTGGCGGCGCGGCAGGCCCCGCCGAATTGAGACACGACCCTCACCACAGCTCCGGCAGCGGCTGGCGCACCTTGCGCCCCGCCGGGTCTTCGACCACGAGCGTCAGCGTGTAGCTGTGGTAGCGGGTGTCCACGCGGAAGGCGACCTGGTGGGTCGTCCCCAGGGGGGTCTTCGGGCTTTGGCGGATCTCCCCGATGACCGCGTGCTCCACCCAGCCGATGGCAGGCGTCGAGGTCGTCCAGCGGACCTGGAGCTCCGGCCACCCGTCGAGCCGGATGAGGTCCGTCCGGAGGTTGTGGACCTGGGGCGGCCCCGCAGGGATGGGGAGAACCGGTGGCGCTGGCAGGGGCGGGGCCACTGGCGCCGGCGGCGGGGGCGCCAGCGTGGTCACCGTCACCGCGCTCGACAGCGCGGAGACGTTGCCCGCCGCATCCTGGGCGCGGACGAGGTAGGTGTAGGCGGTGTCAGGGGCGAGGCCCGTGTCGTGGTAGGTCAGGCCGGAGACCGTGGCCAGGGAATCCCCGTTGCGCAAGACGGTGTACCCGACGACACCGGTATCGTCGCTGGCGGCTGCCCATACCAGCTCCACCGCCGTGAGCGCCGCCGTTCCGCGGAGCGCACCTGGCGGCGTGGGCGGGGTCGTGTCTGGCGTGCCGGTCACGAACGTGAGCCCCTCCTGGGTCGCGCGGTTGCCCGCGGTATCGGCCGAGCTGAGGCGCACGTAGTAGCGGGTCGCGGGGGTCAGGCCCGTGAGCTGGAGGTGGTGCTCGATGACACGCGTCCCGTCCTGCGCCTGGTGCGTGAACGTCCCGGGCTCAAGGCTGTAGTCGGCCCGGCTGTCGGCGGGCTCATCGGTCCGCCAGGTCAGGGTCGCGGCCTCCGTCGTCACCGCGGTGATCGCCGCATCAAAGAGGCGCGGTGGCTGCCGGTCAATGGGCGCTTGCGTGGTAAAGGTCACCTCGTTGGACCACGCGCCCCAGAGGCCGCGATCATCACGCGCGCGCACCTGGGCGAAGTAGGCGGTCTGGGGCGAGAGGTCCGAGAGCGGCAGGGTCTCCGGCTGGCCGCTGGCCTTCAGGCCGGTCAGGCGCTCCACGAGGCGCACGAAGGGGGCCGCCGCGCCCTCCAGGCGTTGCTGGCTCAGCTGGACTTCGTAAGCGACGACGGTGCCGGAGACGCCGTCATCCCCAGGTGCGGTCCACGCCAGCGCCGCCGTCAGATCGCTCACATCGCTGGCCCCCAAGTCGCCCACCGCCCCAGGGGGTTCCACATCCTGGACACCCAACGTCACCACCGTCAGATCGGGGAAGCGCCGCTCTGTGCCGGTGGCCTCCTGCGTCGTTACCTGGAAGGTGTAGAGGCTGCCCGCGGTCAAGGGGGCCATGGCGAGCGTGTGGGTGCGGGCCAGGGTCGTGTCCTCCACGAGCTGACCGTAGGCGGTGGTGTAGCCGTAGGCGACGCGCACCCGGGTGGGCTGTTCGGTCGTCACGCGCAGCGTGGCGCTGGCCTCCGTCACCGCCGTCAGCTCAAGCCCGGGCTCCGTCGGGGGCGTCGGGTCGTCGGGGAGCACGGTCACCGTCACAGCATCGGTCCCGCTCAAGCTGCCATCGTGCACCGTCAGCGTGAAGCGGAAGTCCGTCGTTGCCTGGACCACCGGCGGTGTGAAGCTGGCGGTGGCGCTCGTGGCGCCCAGCAGCGTGACGGCGGGGCCCGCCGTCTGCTGCCACTGGTACGTCAGGGGATCGCCATCCGGATCGGTCGAGCCGCGGCCATCGAGCGAGACGGTCCCGCCGCTCGTCACCCGGTCCGGCCCGGCGTCCGCGACGGGGGGGCGGTTGACGGTGCAGCCCTGGGACTCCGCGGGCTTCCCGGTCGGATCGCCGCAGCTATTGGCATCGGTGCAGGTTCGTGTCTGGATGCCATCGACACAGGCCCCCCAGGCGGTGCAGCTCCAGCTCGGCGTGCACGGCGGCGGAGCGCCGTTATCCACCATCACCGTGATCGGCGAAGACGTGGCGCGGTTCCCTGCCGCATCCCTGGCAATGGCCGTCAGCACATGCGAGCCATTCGCAGCGCCGGTCGTATCCCAGGCCAATGCATAGGGGGCACCGGGATCTTCGGCCCCCAGCGCGGTCCCATCCAGCTGGAATCTGACCCCGATGACGCCGATGTTGTCCGACGCGTCAGCGGCCAGCGTCACCGCGGACCCGGACACGGTCGCATCAGGCGCCGGGGCCGTAAGCGCCACGGTCGGCGGAACGGGATCGCCGGCCCCTGGCGCGACAACGAGATGGCACCTGGCGGTCGAATGGCCATCCGCGACGAGAATGGGGAAGGTGCCTGGGGCGCTGGCCTGGAAGGAAAAGGCGTGGCCGATCCCGCTGCTGACCACCCCCCCGCTTGGTCCGACAGCTTTCCAGGCATGATAGGTCGCCCCGCCCGTGGAGGTGAAGACGGCTTCCGCATCCACCTCGACGGTGGCCGTGAGCGGGTTGCACGCCAGAGGGGGGAGATTGGGGTTCACCACTTTGACGAGATCAGAGGGCTTGGAGTCGCCCTGGCTGTTCGTCACATCCAGCCGGAAGAGGGACACGCCGGGAGGAACCGCCAGGGCAGCCTGGCCATCCGGCCAATCGGTTGTCCCGCTGGGCGCGGCGACGGTCTCGATGAGCTGCCACTCGCAGTTGAACGTGCTGCCGTCCTCTCGGCACCCAAACGGATGGTAGACGCTTCGGTAGACCTTCGCGGCGGAGAGCGTGGCGCCTGCCGCCGTGGTGGCGTGAAAGGTCGCCGTCGCCGGCCCGTCGGTCACCGCGGGGCTTACCGCGAACGCCATGATGTGCGGTTCGGCGCTGACCCGAGGCGAGCCGGCCGGCCCCGGGGTGGGGGAGGGCAGCAGCGGATAGGCCGCCAGGCCGGCGGCGGCTCGGTTGCTGAAGTACGTGTTGTCCACTTCTCCGCTCACCTGCGCCCCCACGGCATCGGCGTCCAAGAACGTCGTCATGTTGACCAGCGTGTTGCCTTGGACGGTGATGGGGATGTCCACCTGGGGACTCTTGGTGTAGAGGAGGACACTGCCCGGCCGGTCAAAGACCATGATGTTGTCTTTGATCACGATCTGATGGTTGCCGGGGATGGCGTCTGGGTGCGACGTGCCGTAAATGCCGTTAAAGGGCTCATCCGCCACCGTGATCATCCAACGATTGAGGGCCCCCGGCCCCTGTTCGAGGACGTTGCCTTGAATCGTCGCCTCGCCGCCCAGCTGGACATTGATGACCTTGCTCGCGCTTCCCCCGAGGTGCGCGATGACGTTGTTGAGGATCTCGCATTTCTTCGCCCCGCACTTGACCCCATGGCCGCCCGTCACGTGATAGACGACGTTGTTTCGGAAAATGGCATGCGGGGTGCGCTTGGCGATGTACACGTTATGCGAGGTCCCGTCTTGCCCGTTCCGCTCAAAGCGAGAGTTCTCGATGAGGATCGTGCCCGTTGGGGCGCCCTCTTCGCCGCCAAGGTAGGCCGTCTGGTTATCGTGGAAGTAGACGTTGCGAATCGTCAGGCTGGCGGCCTCGTTCCTCACACAGGCCCCGTTGCCAGAGCCCGACGAGATGCCGGAGCACTCCAGGCCCTCAATCGTCACGTCCTCTGATTGCACCACGAGCGCTCCCTTCCCTGAGCACGCTGTCTCTCTCAGGTGAGCGCCAGGCTCCCCCACGATGGAAATCCCCTTTTTGCCTCGCGGGATGACGGCGCACTGGCGATAGACGCCCCCCCTCACGAGCACCGTATCGCCCGGCGCAGCCGCGTCAACCGCCTTCTGGATCGTGCCAAATGGGGTCGAGCCTCTCCCATCCCCCGTGCCGTCGAGAGCGACGTAGAGGATTCGATGCGGAGGCGTCGCCGGCTGGACGGTCACCGTGAGGTCATCGCTGGCTGACAAGGCTCCGTCATGGGCCGTCAGGCGGAGGACATAGCTCCCCTCGACGGAGAAGGTCGCGGTCGTCGCCGGGGCTGCCGGGTCCTCGAGGGCCGCTGTCCCGGGCCCGCTGACCTGCGACCAGGCGACCGTCAGGCTCTGTCCTGTCGGCAAGCCATCGTCGCTGACGGTCCCTTCGAGCGTGGCGGCGGCGGGGAGGGTGAGCGCCTGGTCCGAGCCGGCCCGGGCGACCGGCGCCTGGTTCGCAGGAGGAGTTGGGGTCGGCGCGGGCGAAGAGCCGGCGGGCGTGAAGACGATCGTGGCGCTGAAGAAGGTGGAGTCGCAGCCGTACTCAGCGCGCTTGTTGATGACGAAGTCCACCGCCTGCTGCGCGGCCACCGCCGCCGTCACGTCGTAGCTGGCGCCCGTGGCATCGCCGTTGGCGATGACGCGCTCCCACCGCGTGGCGCCGCCCGTCCGGATCGACACCAGGACGCCATCCCCACAATCGGGATTGAGGTCATACGCCCGGCCGGTCACCCGGATGCTGCCGGCGCTTGGCGCGGTCCAGCGCCTAATCACATCGCTCACGTTTCCTGGATGCCCCCCATCGGCCCACAGCAATTGGTAGGGCTCCGGACCCTTCCACTGCCCATTTGCGGGGTCGTAGGTCAAGGGGCCAGCCGGCGCGAGGTAGGACCAGCCGTTCGCTCCTTGCGTCCCGGCGAAATCCACGGACGCCGAAGCGGTCGTTGCGCCAGCGGGAGGGAATGATGGAGCATCGCCAGGTGTCGGCGAGGGGGTGGGGGTAAAGACTGGGGCGGGAGGCGGAGAGCAGTTCGGAGCGCCGCCTGGCATGGTGACCGTAGCTTCCTTCGAGCTGGTTCCATACGCATTGCTGGCCGTTAGAACATACGTGGTGGTGCCGCATGGTTTCAGCAACAGCGTGCCAGCGTGTTCTACGGCTCCAACCGGGCTTAAGGTGACGGAGGTGGCAGACGGATCTGCATACCAGGTCACATAAGCCGTATCAACTGTGCCATTGCCATTCCCTGTCGGGATATCCGGCAAACTTCTTGGATAGACATTCAACACAGTTTCCGGCGGGCTGGTTCGGGGAACAGGCGGTGGTGCAATGTTGTCGCCTACTTCATAGACATGGATCAAGCTCCGAGCGCTGTCTCCAGTAATTCCAACTGAAACATATAATCGGCTGGTCACGGGGTCAAACGCCGCGCCGTTGACGTTTTGGGATTGCATTTGACCCGGGTCCCCAAACGTCCAGGCCCCGTTAACTGTTGACGCTCCCGGACCGATGGACACATAGCCCAAATTCGGATATGAAACAGGCCAGGTTTGCGCCGGCTGGGGATCGGTGATGGCTTTCTGCCCTTGGGCCACCGCCGCTAAATCCGAAGGGGCATATTCCCACCACCAGTGCGTGACTAGCTGCACCGCTGTAGCGCCGTTATAATAAAAGCTGCGGCCTTTCTTTAAACTTGGGAAGTAAAACAGGCCGCTCTTCGTCGGGGTGTCAATCCAAACCGCTGTGCCGGGGTTTTCTCTTACCCAATAACCAATGCCATTCCGGGGATTCCAGCCCTCCCAATCAGACCAGTAATCAGTATCGCGATGAGGCGGTTCAGGGACTGAATACGCCGTGGCGTCATTAGCAAACGGGTACCCAAGAATCGTTTTAAAATTCAACGAAGATTGTGGCGGGTTGGAAGTGACATCGGGCGGCACAAATGCGGTCAGGGTTGGTCCATCGCTGTTAAAATGCACCGTTCCGGATTCCACCCCGCCGCAGCCGGCTCCCAGCCGTTTGCCGCCCAGGTACGCAGAAGCGAACCAGGCAGGAATGGCGGTGGTGCATTGCCCTGTGAAACCGGGTCCTACCCCTGAAAATTTCCACGGACCGTAAGAACTGATAGTGCCCGCACTGTCATTGATGGTGCTATATCCGATGGTAGGATTAGCAGCACCACAGCCGGTGTTGTAGATATCGACGTAGTTCCAATACAATCGTTTGTCTACATCGTCCCAATGCATCCCCCGAAAATAGATGCTGTTGGGGTTGCCGCAAGTAATCGTTTTGCCGCCACCGAAATGACCCCAATCCTTCACAAAGGTGCCGGAGGGATATGGCGCCGTCATAGATGGGGTTGGAATACTATATTCGTAAAGACTCCACGGGTAGATCGAAATAAAACCGCGCAGCTGCCCATTGACTCGGCGCAGAGCAAAACCTGCCGAGTAGTAATCATTGCCGATGAGGGGCGGCAGGAAGGATCCAATATATTTGAAATCCTTCTGGGTTAAAATTGCTTTCTGGTCAGCGGCTGTGGCCAACGAGGGGCGGGTAACGTGCACAAGGCTCAAGGGTAGCGCAAGGAGGGTGGCGCAGGCGAGTCGTCCTGCGGTCGACCGACGAATTCCTGAAAGCGGATTCCGCATCTGTTCCCTCATTTTCGGAATAAAAAAGCCGGACTACCCTTCGGTAGCCCGGCTGTCCTTGTCAGGCCTGCTGATGGCGGCACGCTCAACCGCCATCCAGACTGAGAGGACCCGTGGCTTTGCGTCCCCAGCTCACGCTGGGTTTGCCATTTTCGCTATTAATACTAACTTTAAAAGAACAAATGAAGTTGCCAATAAAAAAAGCCGGAGACAAAAATACCGGGTGCCCTTTTCGGCAACCCGGCTTTCCTTCGGACTGCTGATAGCCCTCAGCTAACCAGCCCTGAAGGATCCGCGGCTTTGCGCCCCTGCCTTACGACAGGTTTACCTTTTCGTTCCTGCAACAAGTAAACCTGATCCAGCGCAATTTGTCAAATATTTTTCACATACAGTATAATTTACATAATTCAATATACTACAATAAGTTACAAATATAAATATGGTGACATATACGATAAAATAACGCACAAAGAGGAAGCGCTACCCTGTTTGGCCGCTTCACCCTCTCGCTCGCTTCCCGGACGCCGATAGGCCAGCCTTGACGGTTTGCCCGATCGTAGCTGGGCTGTCGATGATGATAACGCCGGAGGCCCTGAGGACGGCGATCTTCTCCGCGGCCGTCCCTTTCCCCCCGGCGATGATGGCGCCCGCATGCCCCATGCGCTTCTCCTTCGGCGCCATCTTCCCGGCCACGAAGGCGAAGACCGGCTTGGTCACGTGCGCCTTGATGTGGGCCGCGGCTTCCTCTTCCTCTGTCCCCCCGATCTCGCCGATCAGCACAATCGCCTCCGTCTGCGCGTCGCGCTCCAGGAGCGGCAGGAGATGGACGAAGCTGGAGCCAAGGACGGGATCGCCGCCGATCCCGATGCAGGTGGACTGCCCGAGCCCCGCCTGCGTCAGCTGGTAGACCGCATCGTAGGTCAGGGTGCCGCTGCGCGAGAGGACGGCGACCGGCCCGGGCCGGTGGATGTAGCCGGGCATGATGCCGAGCTTGCACGCGCCGGGCGTGATGACGCCGGGGCAGTTGGGGCCGATGAGTCGGCTCGGCGTCCCCTCCAGCGCCCGCCGCACCCGGACCATGTCCAGCGTCGGGATGCCCTCCGTGATGACGACGATGAGCGCGAGGCGCGCGCCGAGGGCTTCCAGGACGGCGTCGTAGGCGAACCGCGCCGGCACGAAGATGACCGTGGCGTTCGCCCCCGCGGCCTTCACCGCGTCGGCCACGGTGTCGAAGACCGGCACACCGTGCACCGCCTGCCCGCCCTTGCCCGGCGTGACGCCGGCCACCACGCGGGTGCCGTACTCGAGCATCTTCTCGGTGTGGAAGGCGCCGGCCTGGCCCGTGATGCCCTGGACGATCACCCGCGTGTTGCGATCGATTAAAATAGCCATCCGAGACTCTTGCGTAAAGCGTAATGCATAAAGCGTAATGGATGCTGTAACGGTTTCCCCATTACGCATTCCGCGTTACGCATTACGCAGCCGCTAGTTCCACCACACGGCGGGCGGCGTCGGCGAGCTCATCGACGCTGATGAGGTTGAGCCGCTTGGCCGCCTGCAGCAGGCGGCGCCCCTCCTCCACGTTGGTCCCCTGGAGGCGCACGACGATGGGGACGCGCACCTCCAGCCGCTCCGTCGCGTTGAGCAGCCCCTGCGCGATCCAGTCGCACCGCATGATCCCGCCGAAGATGTTCACCAGGATCGCCCGGACGCGCGGGTCGTCCAGGATGATGGCGAAGGCGCTCGTCACCTGCTCGACGTTCGCCCCGCCGCCGACATCGAGGAAGTTCGCCGGCGTCCCCCCGGCGAGCGTGATGATGTCGTTCGTCGCCATCGCCAGGCCCGCCCCATTGACGAGGCAGCCGATGTCCCCGTCGAGGCCGACGTAGGAGATCCCGATGCGGCCGGCCTTCAGCTCAAGCGGCGCTTCCTGGCTCTCATCGCGCAGCGCGGCCAGGTCCGCGTGGCGGAACAGGGCATTGTCATCCAGCGTCACCTTGGCATCCAGCGCAAGGCACCGGCCGTCGTCGGCCACCACGAAGGGGTTGATCTCGATGAGGGAGGCATCGGAGGAGGTGAACAGCGCCCAGAGCGCCTGCACGGTCCGGCCACAGGCCTCGGCCTGGACGCCAGCAAGTCCCAGCGCTGAAGCGATGCGACTGCAGGAGGCCTTTTGCGGCCCCGCCGCCGCGTCGAAGGGCTCCCGGTGGATGGCAGCCGGCGTGGAAGCCGCCACCGCCTCGATCTCCATGCCGCCTTGCCGGCTGGCCAGGACGACGGGCCTGGCGTTGAACCGGTCGACGGTCACCGCCAGATAGAGTTCCTGGCGCACCTCGATGCGCTCATCGACCAGCACCGCCGACACCGGCAGCCCGTCGGGACCGGTCTGCGCCGTCACGAGCCGGCGGCCCAGGAGCCCCGCCGCGGCGGCTGCGGCCTCCGAGGCGCTGCGCGCCACGAGCACCCCGCCGGCCTTGCCGCGCCCCCCGGCATGGAGCTGGGCCTTCACGTTGCACGCAAACGCCGCCCCGCCGCCGCCTGCCTGCGCCCCGCCGACAGGCGGGGCAGGCAGGCACTGCCGCCGGAGCGTCTCATACGCTGCGGCGGCTTCTGCGGGCGTCTTCGCCGCCGCCCCGCGCGGCACGGGGATCCCGGCGGATGCGAAGAGCCGCTTCGCTTGATGCTCGTGGAGCTTCATCAGCGGCTAGCGCTGATCGAGGGGGACGAACTTCAAGTCGCGGGGGCCCACGTAGAGGGCGAGCGGCCGGATGAGCCGGCTGTCGGAGGCCTCCTCGATCACGTGCGCAGACCAGCCGGCCATGCGGGCGCAGGCGAACATCGTGGTGAAGAGCTCCGTCGGGATGCCGAGGTAGTGGAGGAGCGACGCGGAGTAGAAATCGACGTTGATGTAGAGCTTCTTCGCCCGCCAGACCGCCTCCTGGAGCCGCTCAGAAATTGTGAACCATTTCGGCTCTCCGGCGGCTTCGCCGAGCCGCTTGGCGATCGCCTTGAGGTGCTTCGCCCGGGGGTCCTCCCCCTTGTACACGCGGTGGCCGAAGCCCATGAACCGCTTGTGGTCGGCGAGGGTGCGCTGCACGTAGGGCTCCACCTGCTCGTCGCTGCCGATCTCGGTGAGCATCTCCATCGCCTTGCGGTTGGCCGCGCCGTGCAGCGGGCCTTTGAGCGACCCGATGGCGGCCGTGATCGCCGAGTAGTAGTCGGAGTGCGTGGAGGTCACTGTCCGCGCGGTGAACGTGGAGGCGTTGAACCCGTGGTCGGCGAGGAGGACGAAGTAGGCGTCGAGCGCCTCCACCGCCTGGCGGTTGGGCTCCCCGCCGAGCAGCATGTAGAGGAAGTTCGCCGCATGGCCCAGACCCGCCTTGGGCGGGAGGATCGGCTCACCGGCCCGCATCCGGCCGATCGCCGCCACGATGGCCGGCGTGAGCGCGATCGTCCGAACCGCCTTGCGCCGGATGGCCTCGAGCGAGACCTCGGCCGCGTCCCCCGCGTCATCGGAGATGCCGAGGAAGGAGATCGCCGTCCGGAGAATCGCCATCGGCTCGGCGCGGCGCGGCAGCGACTGCAGCAGGGCGAGCAGCGTTGGCTCGAGCGCCGTCGCCGCCGCCAGTTGCGCGGTCCACTCGGCGAGCTGCGCGCGCGTCGGCAGCGCCCCCTGGAGGAGAAGGAAGCTCACCTCCTCATACGCGGCGCGCCCGACGAGCTCGTCGATGTGGTAGCCCCGATAGATGAGCTGGCAGCGCTGCCCGTCGACCTCCGAGATGGACGTCTTGTCCGCCACCACGCCTTCCAGCCCTCGGCGGACCTCTGCGTGGGGCGACGCCGGCTCAATGGGATTCATGGGCGCAGGCTCTTGATGCCGGCGCGGACCTGCTCGGCCGCCGCGGCCAGCGCGGTCCGCTCGTCCGGGGTCAGCGGCATCTCGACGATCTCTTCCACCCCCGAGGCGCCGAGGCGCGCCGGCACGCCGAGGCACACGTCGCGCAGGCCGTACTCGCCCTGGAGCGCCGCGCACACGGGCAGCACCGCGTGGCGGTCCTGCAGGATGGCGCCGGCCATCTCCACGATCCCGCTCGCCGGCGCGTAGTAGGCGCTGCCCTGCTTCAGCAGCGCCACGATCTCCGCGCCGCCGTCCCGCGTGCGCTGGAGCAGGCCGTCGAGCTCTCCGGGCGGCAGCAGCTCGGCGGCGGGGCGGCCGTTGACGGTGATGGATCCCCGCAGCGGCACCATGAGGTCGCCGTGGGATCCCAGCACCATCGCCTGGACCGCCGTCGGCGGCACGCCGAGCCGCTGCGCGATGAAGGCCCGCAGGCGGGCGCTGTCCAGCACGCCGGCCATCCCCATGACCCGCTGCCGCGGGAAGCCGCTGCGCTGCAGGGCCAGCGCGACCATGATGTCGAGGGGGTTGGTCACCACCACGATGACCGCTTCCGGGGCGAGCTGCGCGATCCGCTCGGCGATCGGGCCGACGATCCCCGCGTTGGCGGCGAGCAGGTCATCGCGGGACATCCCCGGCTTGCGGCTCATGCCCGCCGTGATGACCACGAGGCGGCTGCCCGCCAGCGCCTCGTAGCCGGTCGCGCCCTGGACGGTGGAGGCAAAGCCTTCGATGGGCGCCGACTGGCTCAGGTCCAGCGCCTTGCCCTTTGCCAGCCCCTCGACCACGTCGATGAGCGCGATGTGGGCCAGCCCCTTGAGCGCCAAGAGATGGGCGGCGGTGGCGCCGACCTGTCCGGCGCCGACGACGGTGACGTGCGGAAGGATTACGATAGTCCCGGGACCGCGTCCATGTTTCGCTCAGCGTCTTCGATGGCGAAAGATGGACGCGGTCTCCTCATTTGATCAATCGGATCCCGAGCCCCATGAGGCCAAGGCCCGCCGCGGTCCAGCCGATCCAGAGCGCGACGGCGAAGAGCCAGCGGAGCCCGAGCGCCATGCCGGCGAATCCGCCGACAAACCACGTGCCCCACCCGGCAAGGGCTCCGGCCGCCCGGGACGCCGTCCGACGGCAGGTCCGTCGGGCCGCCTCCACGGAGCGGCTGGCCACCGCTAGGCCCACGCCGACCGCCACCAGGCCGGTGAGAATCGTCAGGCTTCCGATGAGCCACTGCATGATTTGGTCAGTCTAGCAGAGCCGCACCGGAGCGTCAAACAGTTCGCCGACGGGGTCGTGTCTCAATTTGGCGGGTGACGCAGAGCCGGGGACCCCGTCGCCTGCCCGCAGGCGAAGGCCGAGGACAGCCGACGGGGTGGCGGCGCGGCAG
>JACPAY010000001.1 GCA_016180575.1 Candidatus Omnitrophota bacterium
TGTCCGGCAGCGTCAGCGGCAGCGCGGATTCCGGCAGCGGCACGGTGCCGCACCGCCCGCAATGGACGACGGGGATCGGCTCCCCCCAGTAGCGCTGCCGGGAGAAGAGCCAGTCGCGCAGCCTGTAGTTGACGGCGCGCTGCGCGGCGCCGCGGCCGGCGAGCCACTCGACGATCTTGCCCTTGGCCTCCTCGCTCGGCCGCCCGCTGAATGGCCCGGACTCGTGCATCCGGCCCGGCTCGGTGTACGCCTCGTCCATCCGCTCGGCATCCAGGGACGCGCCTTCCGGCACGATGACGATGCGCACTGGCAGCCTGAACGTCCGCGCGAACTCCAGATCCCGCTGGTCGTGCGCCGGCACCGCCATGATCGCGCCGGTGCCGTAGCTCGCCAGCACGTAGTCGGCGATCCAGATGGGGATGCGCTCGCCGTTGACCGGGTTGACGGCCGAGGCACCGGTGAAGACGCCGGTCTTGCCCTTGGCGAGGTCCGTCCGCTCCAGCTCGCTCTTGCGCGCGGCTTGCTGGCAGTAGCGCTCCACCGCCGGCCGCTCGCGCTCGCCGATGAGGAACGGCACGAGGGGATGCTCGGGGGCGAGCACCATGTAGGTGGCGCCGAAGAGCGTATCCGGCCGCGTCGTGTAGATTTTGAACTCCACGCGTCCCTCGCGCCGCCGGATCCGGGCCTCATCCAGGAGCGGCTCGGGAATCGCCCGCGCCTCCACCAGCCCGAACCAGACGTCCGCCCCCTCGCTCCTGCCGATCCAGTGGCGCTGCTGCTCCTTGATGTGGTCCGGCCAGTCCAGCCCGTCGAGGTCGGCCAGCAGCCGCTCCGCGTAGGCGGTGATCTTCAGCATCCACTGGCGCATCGGCCGGCGCTCGACGGGATGGCCCTTGCGCTCGCACTTGCCGTCCACCACCTCCTCGTTCGCCAGGACGGTCCCGCACGCGGGGCACCACCAGACCGGCGCGTCGGCCTGGTAGGCGAGCCCCCGCTCGAAGAGCTTGAGGAAGATCCACTGCGTCCACTTCACGTAGCCGGGGTCGGTCGTGTCGATCTCCCGGTCCCAGTCATAGGAGAAGCCCAGGCGCGTGATCTGGCGGCGGAAGGTCTCGATGTTCTTGCGCGTGGTGACGGCCGGGTGGGTCCCGGTCTCGATGGCGTACTGCTCGGCCGGCAGGCCGAAGGCGTCCCATCCCATCGGGTGCAGGACATTGAAGCCCCGCATCCGCCGGTAGCGGGCGACGATGTCGGTCGCGGTGTAGCCCTCCGGATGGCCGACGTGCAGCCCGGCGCCAGACGGATACGGGAACATGTCGAGGAGATAGGCCTTGGGCCTGCGGTCCCCGTCGACGGCCCGGAAGCTCTTGCGCGCCTCCCAGGCGCGCTGCCATTTGGGCTCAATCTGGGCAAACGGATAGCGGTCCGCCATCGGGGTGACCAGACTTACGGTGTCGGGCTCTGCGGGGGGATGGTCTTAAGGCGGGCGTACAGCATCAGGACCGCGCGGTCCTTCGGGTCGAGCTGCAGGAACTGAATCCCCGCTTCGGCGGCGGCCGACGCCGCGCCGGGGGCCGCATCAACCGGACGGCTCCAGACCACCTCGGCCTGCACCGTCACGGGGCTCTTGCGGTCGGGCAGCATGATCTCCACGGCGATCCGCGTCCCCCCCTCCAGGATCGCCGGCGTGGCAAGACGCATCCCGCCCCCGCTGATGTCCTGCACCATCACCCGCTGCGCCGCAGCGCCTGGACGCGTGATGGTCGCCGGGATCTGCACGGGGAGCCTGCCTGACCGCCGCCGGTCTGGGCTCATGGGGTTTGGGGGGCGCTCGCCAGGCTCGACTTACCCTGCTCCACGTCGCTGACGTACGCCAGCACGGCCGGCGCGGCGGCGAGCTCGCTGGCCAGTACGCGGGAGAGATGGATGGCGATCCGGTCAAGATGGCTGCCTCTCAAGCCGGTGAGAGGGGCCGTCACCAGCGACTTGTAGCCGGTCGGTCCCTTCAAGATCCCGGCCTGCCGGCGATTCGTCTGCTCCGCCGACCAGATGACCTCGCCGCTCCCCGCATCCACGAGCTCCAGCGCCATCCCGGTGGTGACCCAGGACTGCACGACGAGATACGTCCGCCCCCACTTCGTCACCGCGCCGCGCAGCCACGCATCCGCCCCGAGCTCGCGCGCCACCTCGCCCAGCGGCAGCGCCTCGGGCAGCGGCTGCCCCTCGGTCCATCCCCGCGCCTTGAGCGCCGCGTCGATCTGCTGGAGCTCGAGCACCTGGAACGCGCTCTCCTGCAGGCTGGCCACCAGGTGCTCTCGCAGGCTCACCGCGGGAGCGGCCCACGCGGCGCGCTTCGCCTCCAGCGGGAGCACGGCGAGGCGCACCGTCCGGGCGCCCGACGCCGGCGGAGCGGACGAGCCCGCCGCCAGGGGCGGATTGGGGAACCCTTTCAGCAAGTGCCGGACCGCCGCATCCGAGATGCGCAGGAACTTCAGGCCCGGATTGAAGCTCCGCGCCTGGTCCTTGAGGAAATCGACCACCTGGCCCTTCTTCATGAGCGCCCCGCCCCGCTCCGCGACCCGGACCCGCTGGCGCCACAGGACCTCGCCCGAGCCGGCCTCCACCATGCGCAGCGACGCCTGCAGGCTCGTCTCCGTGTAGAGGGGCGTCGTGAAATGCATGAGCCGGCTGATCTCCCCGTACACCAGCGCGTCAGCCCCCAGCGCCTTCCCGAGCGCCTGCGGCTCGGCCGCGCGCCACCCGCCCGCGTCGAGCGGTCCCCAGGCGGCGGCCAACCCCTCATCCACCTCGCTCAGCTCCAAATCCTCATACCCGTAGGGGGTCAGGGCGTAATAGAACGTCTTGCGCAAGACGTCCCGTCCCACTTCATGCGAAGGCGGGATGGCCTGCTCCGCCTCCAGGTCATACGGGTAGGTGATGGCAAACGGCAGGACGGCGACCCGCCTGGGCGGATGCTCGAGGAACCCCGGGCGCACGTACGGCTTGGGGCCGCTGCAGCCTGCGAGCAGCCCCAGCGACCCCGCCACGATGCCTGTGACGGCGCACCTCGCGGCGCCGCGTCGGGCCATCAGCGCGTCGCGGGACTCGGTGCTACGCCCGCGGGAGCGGATTTCGCATCTTCATAAAACCGGAGGTAGGCCGCCAGCGCGACGAACCCCACGTACAGGCTTGCCAGAATGCCCCCGATGTTCCCGATGAGGCCAAGCGCCACCGCTGCCCCCCCGCCGATGCGGTTTCCCAGCCACTCCACCAAGGCAAACGGCAGCCACGCGACGTAGGAGATCAGCGCCATGAGCAGCCCCAGCCCGACGAGGCGCCACCAGCGTCCACGGCTCGCCCTGAAGCTCGCTTTGAATGCCGCAATCGGGCCGAGCCGATCCACCACGATGGCGATGAACCAGAAGGCGAGCCGCACGACCAGCCAGATGAAGCCGATGAGGAGTCCGACCGTCACGAGCGTCCCGAGCACGGCGCGCGCCGCCTCCGGGAGGAGGGCCAGCAGCGCCGCGACGAGCGCCAGGATGCCGACGATGGCCGCCACCCCAGCCAGGCTGAGGGCCCACGCGCCGATGAGCGGGAGGAAGGCCCTGGTCCCGGCCGCCCAGAACTCCGACACGCGCGCTGGCGGGGCGGTCACCTGCTTGGCCAGGTAGCCGATCTGCCCGCCGTTCAGCCAGACGTTGCCCGCGGCGGCGAGCAGCAGCGCGATGAGGAGCATCGGCCAGGCGCGTCCGAACCATTGCCCGATGACACGCGCGCGCTCCTCATCGGCAGCGGGAACCGGCGCGGCCGGCGCCACAGCGTCCGGCAGAGGAGGGATCGGCTCCGCTGTCGTTTCATCCAACTCATCGAAGAGCGTGGCCTCGCCTTCGTCGGCGGGCGCCGGCTCCTGCTCGGCAGCGGGCGGCGCGCCCTCCGGTTGCGCAACCGGCTCTTCCGGCGAAGCGGGGCTCCCCTCCTCTTGGGCGAACGCCGATTCCATCAGCCCGATGGCCGGCAGGGCGGCCTCCGGCTCGGTCGGCTCCTCGAACAGCTCCGGCGGCGGGTTGGTCGCCATGACGAGGCCGATCGCGAGGACCGTGACCGCGGCCATGCCGGCCGCGAAGAACCCCATGCCCATCACACTCCGGTTGGCCGCGCGGAACCCCTCCGCGATCGACCGCTTGATGCGAGGTCCCATCCAGTCCCTCCTCTTCGCTCAGGCAAACGCCTGCTGCAGCGTCCGCTCCACCTGCGGGACGATCGCGTCCCAACTCGCCTCTGGCGCCTTGGTCACCGAAATGAAGTTGTGCAGCGCGAACACCTGCGTCACCCCGGCAATCCGCAGCAGCGCGCCGGCCCACGGGGCGTCGGCGCTGGCGGCGTCTCCTGCCTGCGCCGCGCCTGCGGATGCACCCGGCGGCGCGGCAGGCAGACGATACGTCCGCCCCTGCGCGGCGATGGTCCGGTTGAGGGTGAACTTGACCGCCTGGGGATTAGGCGTCCCCTGCACGCTGATCTCCAGCGCCGCGCCCATCAGCCTTCACGTCGCCCGCGGCGCTCGGCGCCGCATCACGGCGAACGGCAGGTAGCAGAGATAGAGCAACGCCAGCGCCGCCGCCTCCATCGCCAGGAGGTACCACGGCCATGGGCCGAACGCGTCCAGCAGGCTGGGCTGGCTCGGCTTGCGGGCCAGGTACCCGTAGTTGGTGCCGAAGCCCCAGTTGATGAGCCCAGCGGCGCACGCGTAGCCATTCGTCAGGAGCCAGGCCCGCCAGACCGACCGATGCGTCGGCGCCACGCGCCCCGTCACCGCGAGGTAGACCGCGCTCAGGACGATCCCCCCATGCGTCAGGAAGAACTTCAGCCACCAGTAGTCCGGAAACCCCCGCGCGAGGTCCGGCGTCAGGACGGCCTGCAGGCTGCCGGCCAACCCCCAGAAATAGGCCAGCTCGCTCGCGCCGGCGGGCAGGCTCCAGAGCGCCCACACGGTCAGCGCCAGCGCCAGGTCGCACAGCTGCAACGGCACGCGCGCAACACCCTGCCAGGCCGCGCCAACCCAGGAAGCCAATTCGTTGCCGAGCAGCGCCGCGGCGACGGCGCGGCGCACCCACGCGTCGCGACGGCCCGCGAGCCGCCTGCGGCTGACGAGCAGCGCGGCGCAGGCCACGGCCACCACCG
This sequence comes from Candidatus Omnitrophota bacterium, assembly GCA_016180575.1. Classification (GTDB taxonomy): domain Bacteria; phylum Omnitrophota; class Gorgyraeia; order Aquiviventales; family Aquiviventaceae; genus JACPAY01. The sequence goes on from JACPAY010000001.1 coordinate 5,182, forward strand.
CGAGCACCGCGAGGTGATCCGGCCCCAAGAGGACGAACCGGTCCGCCCCCGGCGGCATGGCGCGTTAGACGGCGACCAGCTGCGCCCGTGAGATGCGGGGGAGCCTGTTCGGCCGTGAGCCCGCGCCGTCCTGGGCGAGCCGCCTCACCGTCGCCAAGTTGCGCCGGTCCTCGCGCTCCCCGGCCCGACTCTCGCTATCGCCGCCCGCCCCGGCATGTGCAACCGGCGGGCCGGGGGGGCGGGCCGTCGTCTTGGGCGTCTCCAGGATGAACGGGATGCCGCGCAACCGCGGATGGGTGACAATGCGGCGGAAGGCCTCGCGGCCGATGTGCCCCTCGCCGATGTGCCAGTGGCGGTCGACGCGGGAGTTGAAGGGCGCTTTGGAATCGTTGAGATGGATGAGCCGCAGGTGCGCAAATCCGACCGCGCGGTCGAACGCGGCCAGCGTCTGCTCGAGCCCCTCGTCGGTCTGGATGGGGTAGCCGGCGGCGAAGAGGTGCGCGGTGTCCAGGCAGACGCCGACATGCGCCTTCGCCGGCACCGCCTCGCGGATGGCGGCCAGCTGCTCGAAGGTGTACCCGAGCCCCTGGCCCGAGCCGGCGGTGTTCTCCAGCAGGATCATCGTCGTGGGCGCGGCACCGTCCAGCGTCCGGCTGACCGCCTCGGCCACCCGCGCAATCCCGCCCGGTTCCCCCTGCCCCCGGTGGCTCCCGACGTGGGTCACCAGGTATCGGGCCCCCAACGCGGCGGCGCGGGCGTAGTCGTCGCGGTAGAGCGCCAGCGACCGCTTCCACACCGCGGCCTCCGGCGAGGCCAGGTTGATGATGTACGGCCCGTGCACCGCCAGGGGCTCAAGCCCGGCCGCCCGGCGCTGGGCGTCGAAGCGCTCGGCCAGCTCGCGCGGGATGGGCAGGGTCTTGCCGCCGCGCGGGCTGCGGCTGAAGATCTGCATGGTCGTGCAGCGAAGCCGCTTGGCCCGCCCCACCGCCTCGAGGAGGCCGCCGGCGATGGGGACGTGCACGCCGAGGTTGATTGACATGCTCAGGGCCGCAATGTTATAGTCGTCTCGCCGCGGGGCAGTAGCTCAGTTGGGAGAGCGCCACAATGGCATTGTGGAGGTCACGGGTTCGATCCCCGTCTGCTCCACCAGTTTTCGTTCCTCGCTGACCCCCATCGTGGCTTTATACTAAGCAAGCCACCGTCGCAAGTCAAGGCGACGCTTGACCTTGCTCCACGTTGACGATAGGATACCACCGGCATGACATTCCTCCGACCACTCGCGCGCTCACTCCTCGCCGGCCTGGTGTGGCTCGGCCTTGGCCTCGGCGATCAGGCCCGCGCGGCCCACGTCAACGTCATCGAGCTGGACAACCAGATCATCAATCCGGTGACCCAGCAGTACATCACGGACGCCATCGAGCGCTCCGAGGCCGACGGGGCGGTCTGCCTGGTCCTCATGCTGGACACCCCGGGCGGCCTGCTCGAGTCCACCCGCGCCATCGTCAAGCGCATCATGAACGCCCGCGTGCCGGTCGCCGTCTATGTCGCGCCCTCCGGCTCGCGCGCCGGCTCGGCCGGCGTCTTCATCACGCTCGCCGCCCACGTCGCCGCCATGGCCCCGTCCACGAACATCGGCGCCGCCCATCCGGTCGCGGTCGGCGAGGGGGGCGGGCCGATCAAGCGGCTCGTCCGGCGGATCAAGCGGGAGGCCGGGGAGGAGACCGTCGAGGAGGAGGCGCCCGACCCGATGGCCCAGAAGATCCTCAATGACACCGTCGCCTGGGTCACCACCATCGCGAAGACCCGCGGGCGCAACGAGACGTGGGCGGCCAAAGCGGTCACGGAAAGCTTCTCCGTCACGGAGCAGGAGGCGGTCCAGGAGCGGATCGTGGATCTGGTCGCCGCCGACCTCCCGGACCTGCTGGCCAAGAGCCACGGACGGCGCGTCGAGCTGGCCGGCGCCCCCGTGGAGCTGCAGACGCAGGAGGCGGATCTCGTCAGGCTCCCCATGTCGAGGCGCCAGGAGTTCCTGGCCGTCATCACCAACCCGAACATCGCGTATCTGTTGATGCTGCTCGGGACGCTCGGCCTCATCTTCGAGTTCACGCACCCCGGGATCGGCTTCCCCGGCATCGCCGGCCTCATCTGCCTCCTGCTTGCGCTCTACGCGTTCCAGGCGCTGCCGATCAGCTATGCCGCGGTCGCCCTGATCGCGGTGGGGATCGGCCTGCTCGTCGCGGAGGTCAAGGTGACGAGCTACGGGCTGCTGGGCGCCGGGGGGGTCATTGCGCTCACCCTGGGCAGCCTCATGCTGTTTGAGTCGCCCGACCCGCACCTCCGGGTGTCGCTCCACGTGATCCTCCCGACCGTGGCGACCCTGGCCGCCATCATCCTCTTCGTGGTCCAGCGGGCGCTGCGGGCGCAGGCCGTGCCCGTCGCCACGGGCGCGCAAGGGCTCGTCGGCTCGATCGGGGAGGCGTCAACGGACCTGAACCCCGACGGCCAGGTGTTCGTGCACGGGGAATCCTGGAGCGCGAGCAGCCCACGGCCCGTCCGGCGGGGCGAGAAGGTGCGGGTGGTGCGCGTCGAGGGGCTGCACCTGCACGTCATCCGGTATCAGATACCGGTAGATAGACCTGGGGATTCGACCGGTATCTGATACCGGTAACCGTAGGAGGGGACCATGCCGTTCTTCTTCAGCTGGCTCTCGTTTCCCGTCATCATCGGGTTCTTCTGGCTCCTCAACTGCATCAAGATCCTCAACGAGTACGAGCGGGGCGTGATCTTCCGGCTCGGGCGCATGACGCCCCAGCCGCTCGGGCCGGGGCTGAAGTTCATCATCTTCCCCATCGACCGGCTGGTCCGCATCAGCCTCCGCACCATCACCCTCGACGTGCCGCCGCAGGACGTCATCACGAAGGACAACGTCTCCATCAAGGTGAACGCGGTCGTCTACTTCCGCGTCATGGAGCCCAACAAGGCGGTCGTGGAGGTGGAGGACTACCTCTTCGCGAGCTCCCAGATGGCCCAGACGACGCTGCGCAGCGTGCTGGGGCAGGTGGAGCTGGACGAGCTGCTCGCCCATCGCGAGAAGCTGAACCAACAGCTCCAAACGCTCATCGACAAGCAGACCGACCCGTGGGGCGTCAAGGTGTCCGCGGTCGAGATCAAGCAGGTGGACCTGCCGGAGGAGATCCGGCGGGCCATGGCGCGGCAGGCCGAGGCGGAGCGGGTGCGGCGGGCGAAGATCATCGGTGCCGACGCCGAGTTCCAGGCCGCGGCGAAGCTGGTGGACGCCGCGCGCCTGATGGCCGAGCAGCCGATGTCGCTGCAGATGCGCTACCTGCAGACGCTGGCAGAGATCGCCACCGAGAAGAACTCCACGACGATCTTCCCGATCCCCATCGACCTCATCAAGCCCTTCCTCGAAAAACCTCAGAGCGGGTAGGGAGAGGAGGGGGACCAGGGAGCCCCACCGAGTGGCATGACCATTGAGCTCATTCCATATCGGGGCGACCGATAGGGGGGAACCTGGGTTCCCCCCTATGGAGCGTCCCTGGTCTTGGCGATAGACGCGACGCCGAGGTGGCGGAACTGGCAGACGCGCGGGCCTCAAAAGCCCGTGGCCGCAAGGCCATGAGAGTTCGACCCTCTCCCTCGGCATTCAATTCGGGACCGCTTCCCCTTTCCTTTCGATCGAGCATAGGAAACGGGAAGTGGTCCCGGGACAGTCGCAGGAAACAGGGAACCGGACCCGGGACTATCTAAACGGAATTAAGCGAGGGGGCAGTCGACTGGGAGGAGCAGACGCCGAGCTTGCGGAACCGTTCGTAGCGCCGCTGGAGCAGCGTGTCGGCCGGCAGGCCGTCGGTGAGCTTCAGGAACCGCAGGATTGAGGCGCGCAGGCGCTGGGCGACGAACTCGGGATCGCGGTGCGCGCCTCCCAGCGGCTCGTCGATGACCTCATCCACGATCCCCAGCTGCAGGAGGTCCTGCGCGGTCAGCTTCAAGGCCGCGGCGGCCTCCGGGGCCTTGGCCTTATCCCCGCGCCAGAGGATCGACGCGCAGCCTTCCGGAGAGATCACCGAGTAGTACGCGTTTTCCAGCATCACGATCCAGTCGCCCACCCCGATCCCCAGCGCGCCGCCTGAGCCGCCTTCGCCGATCACGCAGACATAGACCGGCGTCTTCAGGCGCGCCATCTCCCGGATGTTCTCGGCGATGGAGTGCGCCTGGCCCCGCTCCTCCGCCCCGACGCCCGGGTAGGCGCCCGGCGTGTCGATGAAGATGAGCACGGGCAGCCGCAGCTTCTCCGCGAGCCGCATCAGGCGCAGCGCCTTGCGGTAGCCCTCGGGATTGGCCATCCCGAAATTCCGCATGAGGTTGTCCTTCGTGTCCCGGCCCTTCTGATGGCCGAGGACCAGGCACGAGCGCCCCTCGAACGCGCCCAGCCCGCCCACGAGCGCCCGGTCGTCGCTGAAGAGCCGGTCGCCATGGAGCTGGATGACGTCGCTCAGGAGGAGCCCGATGTAGTCGAGGGTGTAGGGCCGCTGGGGGTGGCGGGCGAGCTGCACGCGCTGCCAGGGCGTGAGCTCGCCGTACACCTTGCGCTTGAGCTGCTCAAGCTGCGCGACCAGCGCCTTGCGCGCCTCGGGGTGCCGCTCGGCCTCGCCCGTCTTCTGCAGCTCCTGCAGGCGGTGCTCCAGCTCCGCGATGGGCTTCTCAAAGTCATACCGGTAGCCGTTCATGGACACCCCGGGTGTCATCAGTCGACGATCGTCACGTCCGTCCCCACGGGGATGATGTCGAAGAGCTCCTCGACGTCGCTGTTGGTCATCCGCACGCACCCCGCGGTCACGCGCTGCCCGATGGCGTCGGGGTCCACCGAGCCGTGGATGCCGTAGCCCTTCTTGTCGATGCCGAGCCACCGCGTGCCGAGGATGTTCTCGGGGCTCTCCGGCGGCACCACGGCCCCCTGCTTGTACCACACGGGGTCCGGGATGCGGTTGACGACCTTGAACGTCCCGACCGGCGTGGGGGAGTCCTCCTTGCCGGTCGCCACGCGGTAGGTCTTCACGAACTGGTCGTTTTCGGTCAGGAGCAGCTGGTTCTGCGACTTGTCCACCACGACGCTGAACGTGCCTTTGGGGATCTTCAGCTTCTGGCCGGGGCGGATGATGTCGCCCTGGAGCCCGTTGGCCCGCCTGACGAACTCCACCGTCGTCCGGTAGGAGGAAGCGATCTTCCCCAGGGTGTCGCCGGGCCGGACGACGTGCACCGTGTCGAGCTCCGTCACGATGGGCGAGAACAGGAGGGCGACGTTCACGTTGCCAAGGCGGACCTGCGTCTTGGCCAGCAGCGGCGATTCCGGGAACCGCTCCAACAGCATCCGGTACATCGCCCGGGCCTCCACCAGCTGCTGCTGGCCCTCGTAGACCTCGCCGAGCCTCAGGAGCGCGTCATCCGCCCAGGGCGACTCCGGAAAGGTGGCGATCAGCTCCTCAAGATGCGCCTGCGCCTCCGGCAGGTTGCCCTGCTGCTGGGCCCAGGACGCCTTCGCGAGCAGCCGCTTCGCCTTTCCTCCCAGGAATCCCTGCTGGCTGGCGAACACCAGCAGCCCGATGCCGAGCATCGCCGCACCGCCACCCGCCACTCCGATCAGCAACCGTCGACGCATTCCGCTCCCCCGTTCCTCCCCCCGCTCCACACTCACGGCCGCAAGGCCAGCGCCGTCACCACCCCCACCCCCACGCCCGCGAGCACCTCGACCGGCGTGTGCCCCAGCAGCTCTTTCAGGCGCTGCTCCTGCTGGATCCGGCGCTTGAAATAGATGTCTTCCAGCATCCGGTTCAGGATCCGGGCCTGCAGCCCGCTCCAGCGGCGGACCCCTTGGGCGTCGAAGAGGGTGATGACGGTGAAGGCGATGGCGGTGGCGAAGAGGGGGGAATCAAAGCCGGCCCGGAGGCCGACGGCCAGGCTGAGGGCGGTCACCCCGGCGGCGTGGGTGCTGGGCATGCCGCCGGTGCCGATGAGCCAGCGGAAGTCAAAGCGGCGAAGGCGGATGGTCCCCAGGAGGATCTTGATGCCCTGGGCGAGGAGACAGGCCAACAACCAGGACAGCAACACCTGGTTCGCCCACCAGGCGTTGGGTGTGGAACTCATGCGCGACTGGACTACTGCGACTGCGGCTCCAGGACGTGCACCAGCAGTCTCGGGCTGGCGCCCAGGGTGGATTTGCCCTGCTTGACGACGTAGCCGCGATTGCCGGATGCGAGCTGGGCCTCATCGCGCTCCCGCTGGCGCTGGGCCCGCGCCCGCCAGTTGGCCCATCGCTCCGCCCACATCTTCTGCTTGACGTCACGAATGGCCAGCCGGAGCTCCTTCAGAGAGGACAGCTTGGCCTCAAGCGCCTGCTTTTCGCTCGCGGCCTGCTCCAGCTGCGCGGTCAGCGAGGTGTTCTCCTGCCGCAGCTTCGCATGTTCCCGCTGCAGGGAGGCGATCTGGTCGGTCGTCTCCCGAAGCCGCTCCTGGACGGCCACCAGCTCCACCTGGAGGCTCTGGACGTTGCCCGCCTGAGTCTCTGTCGTCTGCCGGGCGGTCCCAAGCTCCGAGCTGAGCTGCTCGCGCTCCGCGGTGAGCTGCTGGATGAGCTGCTGCGCCTCTTCGTACGTCTTGGCGACCTGCAGGCGCTGGCGCTCTGCCGCCGTGGTCCGCCACAGGCTGGCAGCCAACAGGATCCCCAGCACCACTAAGACTACCCGTCCTCTCTGCTGTGAGGGCATCGGATTCTCCTTGACCTGAAAAGGTCGTTTGTGGTAGCAGAGTATACTCCTCTCCGTCCGGGATTACAAGGATTTTTCACCCCATGCTGGCCCGGACGACCTCCCACGCCACCATCGCCTGGTCCCGCTAAAAATCTAGACTCATCGATTCGCACGAAGTGACGCGTTTCTGTTGCAGTTCTGCACACCTCCGAGCCACTTCTGTATCATAACTTCACGTTACATATTGTGTATCATAATGTTACGACTACTAAGTATGGTATACTTCGTACAGGAAAGCTGAGGGGTTGCCCATGCGGAGCAACGGTCTGAGAAAGACCAACCCGAAGCCGACGCGACCGATCCTGGTGGTGGAAGAGGATCTGGGATTGCGTGAGCGGCTGTTCGACGTGCTGACGCGCTACGGTCACGTCGTGATCACGGTCCATTCCGGCGAGCGCGCCATGGCCGTGCTGAAGCATGACTGGCCTGGCGTCATCCTGGTGGATGCAACGCTCTCCGATACGAGCTGCTGGGAGCTTGCCGACCGCATCCATGCCTTCGACGCCCACCTGCCCATCATCTTGCTCGGCGATCCCCACCAGGCGCCGACAGGGACCCGCGCGGCCCCCGCAGTCCAGGCCGCCCTTCCCCGCGACGTCGCGGAGGACCTCCTCCTCATGGAGATCGACCGGTGGCTCAGCGCCCCGCAGCCGACCCGGCAGGAGCGCTGGCCGGGCGCCGTGCTCGTCGTGGATGACGAGCCCAAGCTGCGCCACACCCTGCGGGAGTTCCTGGAGCTGCATGGCTTCACCGTCCTGACCGCCGCCTCCGGCGAGGATGCGCTGCGCTGCATCGAGCAATCCCCTCCGACCACCGTGCTGCTGGACATCAAAATGCCCGGCATGGACGGCCTCTTGACCCTCAAGAAGATCAAGTCCCTGCAGCCCAAGGCGGTGGTCATCATGATGACCAGCCTCGAAGAAGAGGCGCTCGTCAAGCAGGCCTTCGCGCTGGGGGCATCCGACTACTTCCTGAAGCCGTTTGACCTCGAGGGCCTGGAGAGCAACCTCCTGAGCCGGATCCTGCTCGGCGAGTCGGGGACAGGTCCTTGCGGGACCAGTCCCCTCTAGAGGAGCGCCATGGAGCAGCCCCGCCGCACCGCGTTCTCGTGGTGGCTCCTGAAGCTCTACCGGCAGCCCGCGGCGTTCTTCGCGCTTCTCCTCGTGATTCCCTCGGCCGCCGTGTGCCTGTGGCTGTACGCGGTGAACGAACGCCAGTGGCGGACCCAGGAAGGGCAGGACCTGCTGGTGGCCGCCCGGCTGGCGGCCCGGATCATCGAGGAGGAGCTGACGCGGACCCGCGAGATCGCCGACGCCGTCGCGGGGCGGCCCGCGTTCACGGACGCGTTCAGGCGGCAGGACCGGCCGGCGCTGACCGCCGCCCTGCGCCTCCTGGTGGACGTGACCCCGGCCATCGACCGCGTCATGGCGATCGACCCCGCCGGCCGCCTCTTGGCCGAGGTCCCGGCGCGCGCCGCCGCGGAGCCGCCCTTCCCGGATCCGTCCGATCAGCCGCCGGCCGACGGGACGCAGCCGGTTTCAGGGGTCTATCTCCGCGACCAGGCCTCCGGGGAAAAGGTCGTGGGCGTCTCGAGCGTGGTGCGGGAGGGCGAGGACGCGCTTGGCGTCCTTCAGGTGCAATACCGCCTCCAACGCCTCTCGCGATGGCTGGAGAAGGTCCGCATTGAGCCGGCCGGGTTCCTCTACGTGGCGGACCGGCAGGGGTTCTTGGTCGCCTATCCGTTCCAGCTGCTTCCGGGAAAACCCAAGGACGTCTCCGGATGGGCCCCGGTCTCGCGGGAGGTCTCGGCGCAGCGGCCGCTGATCCGGTTTCAGCAGGGGCATCCGGCGCGCGCGTGGACGGCTGCGGTCGTCGCCATCGATCCCTTCGGGTGGCGGGTCGTGGCCCAGCAGCCCGACGCGGCGATGCTCCAGCCGTTTCGCCACCTCGTGTGGTCGTTTGGGTGCCTGCTCCTCCTGATCGCGGGCGGATTCGGAAGCCTCGGCTTGCGATGGGCCCGCCTGCACAGGGCGACGCTCCGGTTGGTGGCGCAGCAGGCGCGGCTCCTGAGCCTCAGCGAGCAGCGCCGCCTGATGGACACCCTTCGTCGATCCGAACCCAAGAGACCCAACGATGCCTAGACCCCGCGCCGTGCGCCGCTGCCGCGTCACCCATTGGATCGGGCTGATCGTCTGCGCGGTCTCCTCCGTGATCGCCTGCCAGGAGGCCTTCGGCTTCGAGCGGGCGGTGCGGACCCGGATCGCCAACTATGAGGAGGCCCCGGTGAGCCTTCGGGCGGCGTCGACCCAGCTCGTCCGGACCTACGACAATCCCAACCAAATCTCCCTCGCGGCGCTGGAGGGGGGTGACCGGCAGGTGAAGCGCAGCCGGGTGCAGTACATCAACCGGCTCAATCAACAGGCGGCAACGTATCTCCTCGAAGGGGAGCTTGAGCTGCGCAATCAGACGCGCAAGGACATCGCGGCCCTGCAGATCACCACCGTCTTCCTCAACGCCTTCCGCGAACGGATCGGCACGGAGCGGCAGTCGCTCTCCGAGCCCCTGCGGCCCGGCCAAACCAAGCAGGTCCGGTGGTCCCGCGGGCTGCCCTATCAGGACGTCTTCGAGCTGTACGTGATCGTCACCGCGGTCCGGTTCAGCGACGGCACCGTGTGGTCGCCCGCCGACGAGCTGATCCTGCTGCCCTGAGGATAAGCCATCCAGACGCTTGACCGGCCGGTGGGCCGTGCCGTAAGATGCGGCCATCGGGGCCTTCACCTGTCGGACACCCACACGACTTCTCACGCCGAAACGATCCGGCGGTTGAGCGGGCTCATCGCGCTGGCCGCCCTGCTCGTCTTCGCCAACTGCCTGCTGAATGCGTTTGTGTGGGATGACGAGCAGTTTATCGTCAAGAACGCCTTCCTCGGTTCGCCGCGCTTCCTCCTCAAGCTGCTGACGGAGAACGTCGTCTCGGGGGCGGGCCTCGTGAGCAACCTCTACCGGCCCTTCCAGTCGCTGACCCATTTCTTCGACGTCCAGCTCTGGGGCTCCCGCGCCTGGGGCCACCACCTGACGACGGTGCTCCTCCACGCCGCGGCCTCCGTTGCCGTCTTCCGGCTCCTCGCGCGGCTCTTCGCCCCGTGGCCGGCGGCGCTGGCCGCCCTGCTCTTCTCGCTCCACCCGCTCCAGTCCGAGGCGGTCGCGTACACCTGCGGCCGCGGCGACACGCTGGCGATCCTCTTCCTCTGTCTGGGCTTGCTGGCCTTCCGCGCCCGCCGGGGCTTGAGCCTGGCCTGCGCCGCGCTCTCGGTCGCCTCCAAGGAGCACGGGGTGCTGTTTCCCGCCTTCCTCTTCCTCTACGACCGCGCCCTGGGGCGTCCGGCGCCCTTCAGGCGGCACCTGCCGTTCTGGCTGCTCTCGGCGGGCTACATCGCCGCCAGGCTGACGGTCTTGAATTTCAAGGACACGCTGAACTTCTACGGCCAGCCCAACCTCCTGACGGAGCACGTGTCGGTCCGGCTGTACACCTATCTCACGACGCTGGCGAAGGGGCTTCTGCTGTGGGTCTGGCCGGCCGACCTGCACCATGAACGATCGTGGCCTGTCTTCACGAGCCTCGCCATCCCGCAGGTCTGGCTGTCGCTGCTCCTGGTGGCCGCCCTGCTCGGGTGGTCGCTGCGGCTGCGCGCGCGCAGCCGGCCGGCCGCGATCGGCCTCTGGTGGTTTGTCATCGCCACGCTGCCCACCTCGAACCTCATCGTCCTCATCAACGCCGTCTTCTACGATCACTGGTTCATCCTGCCCGGCCTGGGCCTGGCCATGGCGGCCGGCCAGGCGCTGGAGCGGGCCTTCGCGCGCGGAGGGAGGGTGCGGGGGGCCGCGGCGGCGTTCAGCGTCGGCGCCGTCGTCGCGTGCGCGATGCTCACCGTGCGCGCCAACGGCGTCTGGCGCGATCCCATCTCGCTCTATACCCACATCCTCTTCTGGGAGCCGCGCTCGGCCAAGATCCACAACAACCTCGCCATGGCCTACAACGAGGCCGGTCGGGAGCAGGAGGCGATCGCCCTGTACCAGCGGGCGATCGCGTTGAGCGATGCGTACCCGCAGACCCACCACAACCTCGCCAACGCCTATCTCAGGAGGGGGGATGAAGACCGCGCCCTGGAAGAGTTCGGGCGGGCGGTCGCGATGGATCCCCACTTCCACCACTCCTGGCTTCAGATCGGCGCTATCCGTCTCAAGGCGGGCCAGCCTGCGGCGTCGGCCGAGGCCTTCGCGCGGGCCGTCCACGCCTACCCCTATGCCGCCGAGGCCTACCTTGGATTAGCGGAGGCGTACCGGGCGCAAGGCAAGCCGGACGCCGCCCGGACGGTGCTCGCCTGGGGACGTGCGGCGCTGCCCGACCATCCTGCGCTCCAGGCCCCCTAAAAAAGGTACCGGTTCCTATTTTTCTCTAAGCCATTGCGCCGCAATGGCCAAGTGAAAAATAGGAACCGGTACTATTTTTGGCGCGGTTTTCCCTTTCCGATGTCGTGGATGCCGCACTCGGTCTTGTCCTGGCCGGCCCAGCGGCCCGAGCGCGGGTTGTTTGGATCGACAGGCGGCTGGGTGTGGAGGGCGCAGCCGATCGAGGTGTAGCCGCGGGCCCACAGTGGGTGGAACGGCAGCCGGTGCTCCTCCATGTAGGCGAGAAGCTGCTTGGCGGTCCAGCCGGCGATCGGCGCGACCTTCGTCACCCCGTTTTCGAGCGCCTCGACGATGGGCGTGTGGCGCCGCGTGGGTGTTTCCTCGCGCATGAGCCCGGTGATCCAGCAGCGCACCCCGGCCAGCGCGCGCTCCGTCGTCTCGACCTTGTACTCGCCGCAGCAGTAGCGGTCGTCGATTGGCCGGACGGCGTGCTCCCGCTTGAGCCGGTCGATCTCCTGAGCCGACAGCCGGGTGCGGAACACCTGGACGTTCAGTCGGAAGCGGCGCTTCAGGTGCTCCAGGAACTGCAGCGTCTCCGGGAAATGGAAGCCGGTGTCGACGAACCGGATGCTGATGGCGGGGTCCACCTGGACCGCCATGTGGATGAGCGCGGCGCTGTCCGCGCCGAAGGAGGAGGTGAGCGCCGCGTCCGGGCGGAACGTCTCCACCGCCCACCGGATGATCTCGGAGGGGTGGGCGCGCTCAAACGCGGCGTTGCGCCGCTTCAGCTCTTGAGGGGTCATGCGGGATCCACCCATGCCGTTCGAGGTACTCGAGAATCGCGCGGAGGCTTTCCGCTTCGCTCTGGCGCTCCGAGTCCACGGTGATCTCCGGGTTGAGCGGCGGCTCGTAGGGGTCGGAGATGCCGGTGAAGTTCTTCACCTCGCCGGCCAGCGCCTTCTTGTAGAGACCCTTGACGTCGCGGCGCGTCAGCGCCTCGATGGAGCAGGTGACGTACACCTCGATGAACTGGCCGATCTCGGCGCGGTTGTGGTCGCGGACCTCCCGGTAGGGCGAGATGGCCGCGCTGATGGCGACGACGCCGTTGCGGGTCAGCAGCTTGCAGACATAGCCGATCCGCTTGATGTTCGTGTCGCGGTCCTCCTTGCTGAAGCCGAGGCCCTTGCTGAGGTTGGTCCGGACCTCATCCCCGTCCAGGATCTCCACGTTCAACCCTCGGCGCCGCAGCTCCGCGGCCACGTGCTCGGCCAGCGTGGACTTGCCGGCGCCGGATAATCCCGTGAACCACAAGGTGAACCCTTTCTGCATGGACCGCTCCGCTCCTTCGCCATCGGTGACGAGCAAGCCGGGACCGACACGCCGATCCCGGCTGACACGGCCTTTATTATAGCACGGCGGGGGGTCGCCAGGTAGAATAGCGGGATGGATGCCCAGCCCAAGCCCCGCTGGTACTACAACGTCTGGTTCGTGCTCTTCATGCTCTTCTTCGTCGTGGGGCCCTTCGGGCTGCCGCTCGTCTGGAAGAATCCGAGGATGTCCCGGGGCGTCAAACTCGTCCTGACCGCGGTGATGATAGCCTACACCGTCCTGCTGGTCGACATGACCCGCCGCATGTTCCAGGCCGTCATGAACGAGTTCAACCAGTTGAATTCGGCCCTGTAGGTCCCCCGGCGCCGCCATCCTCTTGCGCGGCCAGCGCCAAGGCGCCCTCAATCCTCCGCAAGAGGTCCTTCGTCTCGAACGGCTTATCGAGGTGGAAGACCGCCCCCAACTTGAAGGACATCGCGATGTCCTGGTCGGATCCTTTGGCCGTCAGCATCAGGACGGGGATGATCTTGGTGTCGGGGTCGCGCTTGAGGCAACGAAGCGTCTCGTAGCCGTCCATCTTCGGCATCATGATGTCGAGCAGGATGACGTCCGGGTGCTCCGCCTTGGCCAGGACGAGTCCCTCCTCGCCGCCCGGCGCGGTGAGCACGTGGTAGCCCGAGCGCTCCAGCAGCAGCTTGGTGATCTTCCGGCCGCTGGCTTCGTCGTCGATCATCAGGACGACCCGCCTGGGCCTGGCCGCTTCCATGTCCTACCCCTCCGTGCCGTTTGCCAGCGCCTGCTCGATGGTCCGCAGGAGCTGGGCGTGGTCGATCGGCTTGTTGATGAGGCCGTCGGCTTCCCGCTGGACCGCAGCGGTGATCGCCGTGACGTCGTCGTGGTACACCGAGCACAGCACGACCGGCGCCTGCGGCCGCATCGCCTTGAGCGAGCGCAGCACCACCCCGCCGTCCATCCCGGGCATGTTGAAATCCGTGATGATGAGGTCGAACAGCTCGGCCTCGGCCCGCTCCAACCCCTCCGGGCCCGAGTAGGCGACGGCCACGTCGTAGGTCCCGGTCCGCTCGAGGTTGAGCTTCATGACCAGGCACAGGTCGCGCTCGTCGTCGATCAGCAGGATCCGCTTCTTCGTCATCCGGGCACCTCGTGGACGATCGGCAGCACGATGGTGACCGTCGTCCCGCGCCCCTCGTGGCTCGCGAGGCTGATCCCGCCGCGGTGCTTCTCGACGATGGACCGCGAGATCGCCAACCCGAGGCCCGTCCCCTGGCCCGCCGGCTTCGTCGTGAAGAACGGCTCGAACGCCTTCTGGACCTGGTCCGCCGGGATGCCGACGCCGGTGTCGGCGACGTCGCAGCGCACCGCAGCCTCCCCCGGCCGCCACGTCATCAGGGCCCGCCGAGCCAGCTCCACGGGGAGGCTCTCCGGCGCGGCGGCGGCGGTCCGGAGGGTCAGCTCGCCGCCCTTCGGCATCGCCTGGAGGGCGTTCAGGATCACGTTGATGAAGACCTGCTTCATCTGGTTCTCGTCGATGACCACCGGCGGCAGCCCGTCAGCGAACGCCTGCCGCACCGCGATGTTCTGGAGCGCCAGCTGCTTCTCGACCAGCCCCAGCGAGTCCCGGATGACCTGCGCGATGTCGCAGGGCTTCGGCTCAAGCGGCCGCTGCCGGGAGAAGTTCAGCAGGTCGCGCACGATGCGGTCCGACCGCATCACGGCCTCCTTGATCATCCGCAGGACCTCGAACCCCTCGGCGTCCTCCGGGCCGACCCGCCCCTCCAGGTAGTCGACCCCCTGCAGGATGATGCCCAGGGGGTTCTTGACCTCGTGCGCGACCCCGCTGGCGAGCTGGCCGATCGCCGCCATCTTCTCGGCGTGCACGAGCATCGCCTGCGTGTTCTTGAGCTCCTTGTAGGCCGTGTCGAGCTCGGCCGCGCGCTTGCGCGCCGCCACGGCCGAGTCGGCCGCCTCGGCGGCGAGCCGCTGCTCTTTCTCCTCCGCCCGCCGGCGCTCGGTGATGTCGCGGATGGCGACCACCGTGCTCAGCTCCTGCCGGCTGAACTGGACGCGGGCGGCGAACACCTCCAGCACCACTGGCTGGCCGCCCCCCCGATATTCATAGCTTCCGATGGCGTTCGGCCGGCCGTTCAGGGCCAGGTGGATCGGATGGGCATGCGGGGGGAGGGGTTTGCCGCCGTCTTCAAGCGGCAGCAGGTCGACGAGCCGGGCGCCCAGCACTGCGGCGTCCAGCCGGTCCACGAGGCGGCGGAACGGCGCGTTGTACCACTGGACCCGCCCGTCTCCGTCGAGCCAGACCAGGGCGTCGACGATGGCGCTCAGCGCGACTTCCAGCTTGCCCAGCTTGGTGCGAAGATCGTCCACCCCGGTGAGGGCCGCTCCCGCCATCCCGCCTCCTGGTTTCCGCAACAAAAACGCCCCTCCCTCGCCGGCGAGGAAGGGGCATCGACACCCTTCGGCAGTCCGCCCTTCCGGTGCCTGGCACTTCGCTTCGCGAAGAGCCAGGCACCGGACGCGTGACTTTGCGTCCCCCGGCTTACGCCGGGTCTGCCCGTTCGAGGGTGACTGCGACTTCTGCTACCTTAATCTTAAGCATAGCATATAATGGAAGAAAATGGCGGCTTCCGGCATCAAGATTCAGGCTCGTCGGGCGTCCCGGTGGGGGGTCCTCTTCGGGGGGCTGGCGGCTGCGGGCTGCGTCGGCAGCAGCTTCAACCTCGCGACCCAGGAGCAGGAATACACGATCACCTCCACGGAGAAGGAGGTCGAGGTGGGCCGCAAGGTGGCCCGCCAGGTCATGGACGAAATGGCCGTCGTGGCGGACGAGCCGCTGCAGCGGCGGGTGCGGGAGATCGGGCAGCGCATCGCCGCGGTCTGCGACCGGCGCGAGCTGGTCTACCAGTTCGCCGTCATCGCGGATGACGATGTCAACGCCTTCTCCCTGCCCGGGGGCTATGTCTTCCTCAACGACGGCCTGGTGAAGAAGACGGCGAACGACGACGAGCTGGCGGGGGTGGTGGCGCATGAAGTCGCGCACATCGCCGCGCGCCACGCGGTCAAGCGCTATGAGAGCAGCCTTGGCCTGCAGATCGTGCAGCTGGCGAGCCTCGCGGCCCGGCGGGGCGCGGCGACCGGGGGCCTCAGCGTGGCGGCGCGGGCGGCCCAGCTCGCCTATGCCAGGCAGGACGAGCTGGAGGCGGACCGCCTCGCGGTGAAGTACCTGCGGGCGGCGGGCTTCGACCCAAAGGCCATCCTGACGTTCCTGGAGAAGCTGCACGACCTCCACGGCGACAAGGCCCAGTACCTGCCGCGCGGCGTCGTGCGGCCGCAGTACGCGATGACCCACCCCTTCGTGCCGGAGCGCACCCTCGCGGTCAAGGAGGCGCTCTACGGCGTCGCCGACTACATCGACTATCTAAACAGTCCAGAGTAGTCCTGAGACATGGGACAGGAGATATGTCCCATGTCTCATGTTTCATGTCCCCTGTCTCAATCCCTGGTCTCTATTCCAGTAGCTTGCCTGCCATCGCCCAGTCGGAGCGCCGCACGTCGCGGAAGACGATCCACACCTGCTCCTTCGACACCTTGGCGACGTCCACGAACGCCTGCGTGATGGCGTCGGCGAGCTCGGCCTTCTGCTGCGGGCTGCGCCCCTCCAGCCACTCCACGGTGATCACCGGCATCCCGTCCTCCTAGAGGTTATCCCAAAACCTTTGGGGCGGGTCCTGCCGCCTCCGGCACCCCGCCGTCCGTCCTCGTCCCGCCGATGGCGGGACTGCGGTCGGCGGCAGGGGCCCCCCCTCGCCGGGGGCGGCCCCCCTCTGGCTCGCTGACGCTCGCCATCTCCCCCGTCTTGCGGGGGAGTCACCTCCGGCGTCACCCGCCAGAGGGGTTTTGGGACGCCTTCTACGCTTCGACCGCAGATTTCCGCGGCCGGACATGCGCCTGGCGGAGCGCGCGCCGCAGCTCGCCGGCCAGAAACAGCGACCCGGTCACGACGAGCGCGGCCGGGCCGGAGACGGCGTTGAGCAGGTAGGTGTAGGCGTCCGCCGGATCGGACATCACGTGGACGTCGCGGCAGAACGGGGCGAGGCGGCGCGCCAGCTCCACCGGCTCGAAGGCGCGCGGGTGGCGGCTCCGGGTGCAGGTCACGCTGACCGCGAGCCCGCCCAGCAGCTCGCCGATCTGCTCAGGGGATTTGTCCGACGACATACCCACGAGCAGGTGGATGGGGCGCCCCGCGCAGAGCTCAAGGAGGGCCTCGCGCAGCGCCGCCGCCGCCTGCGTGTTATGCGCGCCGTCCAGGAGCACGAGCGGCTCGTCGCTGACGACCTCGATCCGGCCGGGCCACTCGACCTTGGCGAGGCCGCGCTCCACGAGCCCGTGCGGGATGCCCGTGCCGGACAGCGCCTCCACGGCGCCGACCGCCAGCGCCGCGTTGAGCGCCTGATGGCGGCCGACGAGCGGCAGCTCCACCGACTCATAAATCCCGCGCAGGCCGGTGAGGGTGAGCTGCAGGCCGTCGAGCGTGTGCTGCGCAATCGCGGCCGTCAGGTCGCGTCCGGCGGTCCAGAGCGGCACCCCGCGCTCCTCGCAGGAGGCGCGCAGCACCGCCGCCACGCCGTCCTGCTGGGGGGCCGTGAGCGCCACCTGGCCGGGCTTGAGGATCGCCGCCTTTTCCCCGGCGATGCGCGCCGGGTCGGCGCCCAGGATGTCGGCGTGATCCATGTCGATCGGCCCGAAGACCGAGACCGCCTGGTCCACCACATTGACCGCATCCAGCCGGCCTCCCATCCCGACCTCCAGCACCGCGACCTCGACCTGCCGCCGGGCGAAATGGACGAAGGCGGCGGCGGTCAGCGCCTCAAAATAGGTGGGCGGCTCCTCGGGCGCGGCCCGGCGGCACGCCTCCACGGCCGGCCGGAGCTGCTCGATGGCCTCCGCGAAGTCCTCCTCGCTGATCCAGTCATCCCCCGCCGTCCGCTCGGCGGCGTCGTGGAATCCGCTCCCGTTATGCTCCGTGCCGGGGGGGCCGGTCCAGACTCGGATGCGCTCGCGCAGGTCCTCCAGGTGGGGAGAGGTGTAGAGCCCCGCGCGCAGCCGGCTCTCCCGCAGCATGGAATACGCCATGGCGGCGATCGAGCCCTTCCCGTTGGTGCCGGCGACCACCACCGTCCGGAACCGCCGCTGGGGATCCCCCAGCCTCCGGCAGAGCCCCCGCATGCGCGCCAGCTTCACGCCGCGCATGGCCTGTGGCAGGTGGGTGCGCTCGTAATTGACGAGCGAATCGAGATATCCGACCGCCTCTTCGTACGTCATCGCCGTCCGCCCATCGTGTGCCTGCCTCCTCTAGCCCTGCTGCTGGCGCTTGCGCCACTGCTCCAAGATGCGCCGCAGGTCGCCCTCGGCCGACCGGACGACCAGCGCCCCGACGAGCAGCAGCAGCGAGAACTGCCAGGCATCCTCCGGCCCGATCACGAGGCCCGTCTTCACGTCCTCGGCCGCCGCCAGCTGAGCGCTGAAATGCTTGATCGCCTGCTGGAGCGAGTCCTCAAAGAGGTCGAGAGAGGAGAGCTGGTGGCGGTACTTCAGCGACGGGAACTGGATGCCGCGCACCAAGAGCAGCGTCGCCACCGCGTCCTCGCTCACGTGCAGGTCGCTGTCGAACCCGAACCCCTCGAAGTGGGGCGAGAAGCCGGGCAGGATGATGGCCGGCCGCTCGATGAGCACCTGGCCCCGCCGGACCACCGTGTCGCCGGGGTTCACCGCCGACTCGGCGAGGAAGAGGTACGGCACCGCCGTCGCCTCGAAGGTCGAGAGGTCCGAGAGGCGCATCCGCAGGATCTCGGTCTGCTTGCGCGCCTTGTCCCACAACGCCTGGATGTCCATCTCAATGCCGGAAATGCCGGATGCCCGTGAGCAGCATCGCCAGGCCCGCCGCATCCGCCGCCGCCGCCGCCTCGGCGTCGCGGACCGAGCCGCCGGGCTGGATGACCGCGGTGACCCCGGCCTTGGCCAGCAGCTCGATGCTGTCCGGAAACGGGAAGAACCCGTCCGAGGCGGCCACGGCCTTGCGGGCGCGCCCGCCCGCCTTCTCAAGCGCCAGGCGCACCGCCCCGACGCGGCTGGGCTGCCCTTGCCCGATGCCGACCGTGGCGCGGTCGCTGGCGAGCACGATGCCGTTCGATAGGGCGTGCTTGGCCGCGGTCCAGGCAAACACGAGATCGCCCCGCTCGCGCTCGGTCGGCGCGCGCTTCGTCGCGACCCGCAGCGCGTCGGCGTTCACGGTCGAGGCATCCGGCTCCTGCAGCAGCCAGCTTCCCAGCACGGAGCGCCACTCGGCCCCCGCGGGGAGGCGGGGCGGCCACTCGAGCGTCACCACGCGCAGGTTGGGCTTCCTGGCGAACACCGCGGCGGCCTCGGCCTCCACCGACGGCGCCACGACGACCTCGAGGAAGGTGGCGGTCAGCTGCTCCGCCAGCGCCGCGCCGAGCGGCCGGTTGCACCCGACGATCCCGCCGAACGCGGACTCGGGGTCGCAGGCCAGCGCCCGCTGGCAGGCCGCCAGCGGCTCGGACGCGCTGGCCAGCCCGCAGGGGGCGCGGTGCTTGACGACGGCGCACGCCGGCTCCTCAAAGTCCAGGAGGCAGCGCAGGACAGCGTCCGCGTCGAGCAGGTTGTTGTACGAGAGCTCCTTGCCTTGCCGCTGGGTGAGCGTGGCCAACCCCCACACGGCGCCCGCAGGCACGTACCACGCGCCCGGCTGGTGGGGGTTCTCGCCATACCGCAGCATCTGGCGCCGCCGGACGCTGAGCGACGCGACCTCAGGCAGCGCGCGGGAGCCGGGGCCGGCAGGGGCCGGCGAGATGCCCTCGCCCGCCCCTGCGAGGTAGGAGCCGATCGATGTGTCATAGCGGCTCGTCAGGCGGAACGCGGCCGCGGCCAGCTCCCGCGCCAATGGGTCAGGCAGGCGGCCCTGGTCGCGGCGCAGCGATTCGGCCACCGCCGCGTACTGCGACGGCTCGCAGACGGCCGCGACGTGCGCGAAGTTCTTCGCTGCGGCGCGCAGGAGGGCAACGCCGCCGATGTCGATCTGCTCGACCGCCTCCGCCACGGACGCCCCGCGCCGGGCCGTCTCCTCAAAGGGGTAGAGGTTGACGACTACCAGGTCGATGAGGCCGTCCGCGCCGACCGCCCGCACGTGCGCGGGATCGTCGCGGCGCGCCAGGATGCCCGCGTGGATTTTGGGGTGCAGCGTCTTGACTCTCCCGTCGAGCTGCTCGGTCGCGCCGGTGAACGCCTCGACCGTCTTCACGGACAGGCCCTGCTGCTGCAGGAATGCCGCCGTGCCGCCGGAGGCGATGAGGTCGACGCCGAGCCCCGCCAACGCCTTGGCGAACGGTCCCAGGTCGCTCTTGTCATGGCAGCTCAGCAGCGCGCGCCGAACGCTAATCATCAATCCCCGCTTTCGCGTAATGCGTAATGCGTAACGCGTAATGGAAAAACTTCAGAAGATCGGTTGCGGGACTGGTACTTACATTACGCATTCCGCATTACGCCTTACGCAAGACTGCCGCATTCCTGCTTGACGAGCTGGCGGAACGCCCGGTGCAGCGAAGAGGACGTCGCGCGTGATGCCGGCCAGCAGGCCGAGCCAGCACGGCGGCGTCAGGATGACCCCCCGCGACACCGCCCCGAGGTTGCTCGCCGTGCTCTCCGTCACGCCCCCGAGGGCGTCCATGAACAGCGCCTCGTCGACCCCGCGCAGCTGGGAATCCGCGACCGCCAGGACGCTGCCGAGTCGCGCCGAGTACTTGGCGCGCGGGTCGATGGAGCCGACGGAGAACTTGCGCGCGGGGACGACGCTCGCCCGGATGCCGCTGCGGTAGGCCGACGCGGGCAGGACGCTGGCCGCCTGCACCACGACGCTCGGCTGCGCCGGTTGGTCCCGCCGGGGCAGCAGCGCCACGCGGACGACCGCCTCCTGCAGCCGCGAGCGCGACAGCGCCTGCACCAGCTCTCCCCTCAACCGAGCGCGATCGGGAGGCCGCGTCCCCAGGAACTGCGCGGAGGCATAGAGCCGCTCGAGGTGCGCGTCCAGCCTGAAGATGCGCCCGCCGTAGGCCCGCATCGTCTCAAAACAGCCGTTGGAGGCCGCCTCGTGCGGCAGGGCCTCCGCGCGCGGCTCAACGACTCGCGGCATCAGAGGCTGTTGGCGCAGTGCCGCCGGCCGAGCGGAGGGCCGCCAGCAGGGCGCCGGCCTTGTCCAGCGTCTCCCGGTACTCCCGCCCCGGGTCGGAGTCGGCCACGATGCCCGCCCCGACGTGGAACGAGAGCCGGCTTCCCTGAAGCACCATCGTGCGGATGGCGATGTTCAGGTCCATCGTCCCGTCAAACCCGAGGTAGCCGAGCGAGCCGGTGTAGAGCCCCCGCGGCACCGGCTCGAGCGCCCTGAGGATCTGCATGCAGCGGACCTTGGGACAGCCGGTGATGGTCCCGCCGGGAAACACCGCGCGGATGACGTCCACCGCGTCCGCGCCCCGGCAAAGCCAGCCCGACACGTCGGAGACGATGTGGATGACGTGGGAGTACTCCTCCAGGGTCATGAGGTCGCTCACGGCCACCGTTCCGGTCTCGCAGACGCGCCCGAGGTCGTTGCGGGCCAAGTCCACCAGCATGATGTGCTCGGCCCGCTCCTTGTCGCTCAGCAGGAGGTCCAGGCTGTTCAGCGCATCCTCCGTCGGCGAGGCACCCCGCGGCCGCGTCCCGGCGATGGGGCGGGTGTCGATCCGCCCCTCCTGGACGCGGACGAGCCGCTCCGGGGAGCAGCTCACGACCGCCAGGTCCCCGCAGGAGAGGAAGCACGCAAACGGCGAAGGGTTGACGCGCCGCAGCGCCGCATAGAGCGCAAGCGGGCGGCCGGGCCACGTCGCGGTGAACCGCTGCGAGACGTTCGCCTGAAAGATATCGCCCGCGCGGATGTGCTCGAGGGCGCGCGCCGCCATCGCTTCAAACTCCGCCTGCGTGCTCGTGGCCTCCACGCCGGGGAAACAGGGCGCCTCCGCCCCGCCCTCCGCGCCGTCGCGCTGCGCGGCGAGCCGGCCGCTCACGCGCTCCAGGGCCTCGAGCGCCTGGCGGCGGGCCGCCGGCGGGGGGCTGTGCGGGTCGGCGACGCTGAGCAGCCAGCTCCGTTTCTCGACGTGGTCGACCAGCACGACGATCCGCATGCCGAACCACTGCATCTCCGGCACGGGTGAGCCGCCCTCCTGCGGCGGGGGCAGCCGCTCGATCCATCGGTTGAGGTCATAGCTCAGGAACCCCATGAGGCCGATCGCCCTGCCTGCCGCGCCGAGGCGGCTGCTGATGGGCGCGGCGCAGGCAGGCCGCCCATGAGGGGTCCCTCGTCCGGCGGGCGGGGCCGGGGCGCGATAGCGGCGGAGAACCTGGCGAAGCGCCTCAAGCGGATGGGCCCGCCAGACGTGCGTGGCGGCGCTCGTGCTGAGCTCAATGCGCTCCCCGCGGGCCGTCAGCGCCAGCCAGGGCGCAAACCCCAGCAGCGACCAGCGTCCGGTCACCGGATGCTGGCGCGCGCTGTCGCACCACATCACCGGCTCATCGGGCGGCAGCCCGCTGATGAGGGCGCGCAGGTCAGGGCATCCTGCAAGCGGCTGGAGGTAGACGGTGAGCGGGCCGTGTCGGAGCGCGAAGGGGGCGTCCTTGCCCATCAGAAAATCTATTCTAACACCGGGAAGACGAGGACGCTAGCCGGCGGGTCAGAGGGTGCTGTCTCAATTTGGCGGGTCCTGCCGCGCCGCCACCCCGTCGGCTGTCCTCGGCCTTCGCCTGCGGGCAGGCGACGGGGTCCCCGGCTCTGCGTCCCGTCGGCTGTCCTCGGCCTTCGCCTGCGGGCAGGCGACGGGGTCCCCGGCTCTGCGTCACCCGCCAAATTGAGACACGACCGGTCAGAGCTTGATGAGGAGCAGCTTGAGCTTGAGCAGCCGCACGTGCTCCCGCATGGCGGCCAGCTCCTGGTCGAGGCGGGCGGCGTCGCGGGCCATCTCATCCAGCTGGGCCTGCTGGCGGGAGCGCTCCTGCGGGGTCAGGACGACGTCCTGCTGGCCGAGCGATTTGCCAAGCTGCGCGATTGAGCGGCCGAGGCTCGCCCGCTGGGCGCGCTTGGCGCGCAGCTCCTCGGCGGCCAGCGAGAGGCTGAGCGCCAGCCTCTCGCGCTCCGGCTGGAGCCGGTTCTTCGCCTCGAGCGTCTTGCTGCGGACGGAGGCTGCGGCGGCCGCCAGGTCCTTGCGCAGGAGGGCGATGGTGTCCTCGACCGTCTTGCGCTTGAGGGCCAGCTCCTGCCGGTAGGTCTCCATGCGGTTGGCGAGCTCCCGGTGCTTGTCGAGCACCGACGCGAAGGCGGGATCGGCGGCAACGACCTCGCGGGCCAGCTGGTCGCGGTCGGCCGGGGCGCAGCCGCCCGGGCCGGCGGCGAGGAGCGCCAGCAGGATGCGGCCGGCGACCCGCGCCGCCCTCACGCGCCCATCAGCCATGCCCTACCGGATCAGCACGTACGAGGGCTCGACGCTCGCCGCGCGCGAGCCTGCGCCGTTTGGCTGCTCTTCCCGGTACGTGAAGAGCTTGCCGGCGAAGTTGCGCAGCGTCCACACGCCGTCCTTGCAGGCGACGACGTAGTTCGGCATCAGCGGGATCTTCCCGCCGCCGCCCGGGCCGTCGACGACGAAGGTCGGGACCGCGTAGCCGCTCGTGTGCCCCCGCAGCTTCTCGATGATCGAAAGGCCGACCGCCACCGGCGTGCGGAAGTGCGCGGTGCCCTTGACCGGGTCGCACTGGTAGATGTAGTACGGCCGCACGCGGATCTTCAGCAGCTCATGGAACAGCTTCTTCATGATGGCGGGCCGGTCGTTGACGCCCTTCATGAGCACCGTCTGCGAGCCGAGCGGCACGCCGCTGTCCGCCAGCATCCCGCACGCCCGCTGGACGGGCGGGGTGACCTCCTTGGGATGGTTGAAGTGCAGGCTCATCCACACCGGCTTGTGCTTCCTGAGGACCGCGCAGAGCGACTCGGTCACGCGGTAGGGCAGCGTCACCGGGTTGCGCGTTCCGATCCGCACGAACTCGACGTGGGGGATGCTTTTCAGCTTCGTGAGGACCTCGTCCAGCCGCTCGTCGGACAGCGTGAGCGGGTCCCCGCCCGAGATGAGGACATCCCGGATCTTCCGGTGCGCGCGGATGTAGTCGATCGCCTGATCGATGTTCGCCGAGCGGCTGTAGCCGGCCGTCGTCCCCACGACGCGGCTGCGCGTGCAGAACCGGCAGTACATCGAGCACACCTCGACCACCAGCAGCAGGACCCGGTCCGGGTAGCGGTGGACGAGCCCGGGCACGGGCATGTGGCTGTCCTCGCCCAGCGGGTCGATCATGTCGTTGGGGCTGAGCCTGTACTCCTCCTCCACCGGAACCGCCTGGCGCCGGATCGGGCACGTCGGGTCCTCCGGGTCCATCAGGGCCGCCCAGTACGGCGGGATGCCCATGATGAAGCGGCCGGACTTCCGCGTCACCGCGCGCTCCTCCGAGGGGGTCAGCCGGATGACCTCCCGCAGCTGCTCCACCGTTTGGAGCCGGTTGGTCATCTGCCACCGGTAGGTCTCCCACTGCTCCAGCGGCACATCCTTCCAGATCGGGATCCGTCGAAACGCTTCCCAGCTCACCGCGCTCCTCCTTCTTGCGTCCCGTTCCTCACGGAGCCGCCTGGCTCGCCGCGAGCGCCCTTGCAGGGAGGGGCTCCGGAGGAGGGACCGTGGCGCGCCCTGCTCGGCGCGCGTGCTGCGCATAGCGGCCCATGGCCAATGCCACGATCCGCTGGATGAGGGCTTCATGCGAGATGCCGGCTGCCGCCGTCATGACGGGGAAGTTGCTGTCCCACGGGCTGAGGCCCGGCAGCGGGTTGACCTCCAGCACGAACGGGGTCCCGTCGGCGCGGAGGCGGATGTCGGTGCGCGAGAGGTCCACGCACCCCAGCGCCCGGTGCGCGCGCCGCGCGACGTCGCGGACCGCCGCCGCGGTCGGCTCGGGCAGGCGCGCCGGGCAGTGCAGCGTCGGGACCAGGCCCATCGCCGCGTTGCCCTGGAACTCCTTCATCCGCCAGGAATAGAAAAACTCCGCCGAGGCCTGGCAGGGGGAGAAGTCGATCTCCAGGATCGGCAGCATCTCCTCGCCGATGACGCCGGCGGTCAGCTCGACGCCGTCGATGAATTCCTCCACGAGCGCCTCCTGGTGGTAGCGGGCGTTCACCGCCTCCACCTGCCGGCGCAGCGCCGGTTCGTCCCCCACGACGCTCTCCCGCCAGATCCCTTTGCTGGACCCCTCGCGGTTGGGCTTCACGATGAGCGGGAACTCAAGCTGCCGGTTGAGCGGGGTGTCGGCGTTCGGGAAGAGCTGCCACCGGGGCGTCGGGATGCCTTCGGAGCTGAGGATCTGCTTGGTCTTGGCCTTGTCGAGCGCCAGGGCCAGGGTGATGCTGCCCGAGCCCGTGAACGGCACGCCGAGCGATTCGAGGATCGCGGGCACCTGCGACTCCCGGTGCTCGCCGTGGATCCCCTCCGCGATGTTGAACGCCAGGTCCACGCGGTGGGCGAGGAACCAGTGGGGCAGCTCGTCGGTGGCTTCGACGAGATGGACCGCGTGGCCGGCCGCGCGCAGCGCCGTCACGATCGTCTCAATCGTCTTGGGGGTGTCGAACTCCGATTCGCGGTCGCAGGGGGCGGCGTCCCGTCCCGTCACGGCCGCGCCGCGCGGGTCGAGGGCCTGGCGCTTGAGGTTGTAGGTCAGCGCGATTGTGTAGGGGTCGATAGGGAGCTCGCGTCGTCACGGGCCTTCAGGCCCGTCCGCACCAGCGCCGCCTCCAGGATGCGCTGGATGATCCGGTAGTGCGTCATGCCTTTGGTCTTCGCGATGTAGCTGAAGACGTCCTCGGTGGACAGCGACGGCAGCGGGTTGATCTCAAGGACGTACGGCTTGCCCTTGCGGTCCACCCGGAAGTCAACCCGGCCGAAGTCGCGGCAGTCCACCGCGCGATAGGTGTGCAGGGCCAGCTCCTGCATCTGCCGGCTCAACCCCTCGGGGATGGGCGCCGGGCAGAGGTAGTCGGAGCCGGTGCGCAGGTACGCGAACGTGAAGAACTTCCGGCCCAGGTCCGTGACGCCGTCGAGCACGATCTGGCACGCCGGGTAGACGTCCGGCGCGTCGTTGCCGATGACGGCCACCGTGAATTCCTGCCCCTCGATGAACTCCTCGACGAACACCGAGGCGCCCCGGTAGGTCTCCAGGAGCCAGTGCGCCTGGCGGCGCAGCTCCTGGGGGGTGTTGACGAGCGACTTGTCGCTCAGGCCCTTGCTTGAGCCCTCGCAGCGGAGCTTGACGATGAGGGGATAGGCGAGGTCGACCTGCCAGAGCTTGTCGGGGTCGGCGACTTCGGCGTAGCGCGGGGTCGGGATGCCCTCGGCAATGAGGACCTTCTTCGTCAGCACCTTGTCGAGGGTCAGGCCCAGGGTGAGCCCGTCGGCGCCCACGAAGGGCACGCGCAGCATCTCGAGGAGGATCGGCACCTGCGACTCGCGGTTGCGCCCCTCGTAGCCCTCCGCGATGTTGAAGACGATGTCGACGTCGAGCTTGCCCCTCCGCTCGAGGAGCTGGCGGGCGTTGCCGATCCGGACGACCTCATGCCCCGCCTCCCGCAGCGCCTTCTCGATGTGGGCGACCGTCTCCTCATGGTCGAACTCAGCGATGAGGTCCGGCGGGTCCTCCGGCTTGAGGACGTACTCGCCCTTCACGTTGTAGGTGAGCCCCACGCGGAACGCCATCAGCGTCCCCCGCCGGAAAAAAGAACAAGGGACCCGCACGTGTCGAGTCCCTGGACCGACCTGCTAAGTTGTGTCACGGGTGACGCGCCAGTCCTCAACGTCCCTGCCGCGGTCCGCCGCAGACCGCGCAGGTGGTTGAAGACTGAAACCACATCACAAGTGTGTGCATTGTCACTATATTTCGTACCACACCGCGCATGGGGTGTCAAGAACATGTGATGAAAAATGTTCGCGCGGCATGAAAAACGTCCGCGGCTGTGCTACCATCAATCGCCATGGGCACGCTCGTGTTGATCCGCCACGGACAATCGCAGTGGAACCTGGAGAACCGGTTCACCGGCTGGGTGGACATCCCGCTCACCGAGGCCGGGCGCGAGGAGGCCCGGCGGGGTGCCGAGCTGATCCGGCACCTCCGGTTTGACCGCGCGTTCACCTCGGTCCTCCGGCGCGCCCAGGAGACGCTGGACATCGTGCTGGAAGTCCTCGGGCAGCGGGACATCCCGATTGAGCGGGACCAGGCGCTGAACGAGCGGCACTACGGCGCTCTCCAGGGGCTCAACAAGGCGGAGATGGCGAAGAAGTTCGGGGAGCGGCAGGTCCACATCTGGCGGCGCAGCTACGATGTGGCGCCGCCGAAGGACAAGACGGAATGGAACCCGGACGGCACCAGCGAGAGCCTCAAGGACACCGCCGCGCGCACCCTGCCCTACTTCAACGCGAAGATCCTGCCCCTGGTGAAGGCGGGGCAACACATCCTCGTCGTCGCGCACGGCAACAGCCTCCGCGCGATCGTCATGCACCTGGACCGGCTGACGAAGGAGCAGGTCCTCGAGCTCAACATCGCCACCGGCCCGCCGATCCTCTACGAGATCGGCGCCGACGGCGCGATCCTCAAGAAAGTCGTCCACGCGCTGTCCTGATGTCGTGGTAGAGGTACTGCTGCGCGTAGCCCGCGTAGGGGCCGAAGTGGCGCCGCGCGTAGTCGTGCAGGGCCTTGCGCGTCATGCGCCGGTGCCGGAAGTAGTAGCGCATCGCCCGCTCCATCCAGACGTCGATCGGGAACGCCTCGTACTTCTCAAAGCCGAAGAGTGCCACGCAGTCCGCCACCTTGTCCCCCACCCCGTCGCAGCCTAAGAGCGCCTGCTTCGCCGCGTCGTAGCCCACCCGCCGCAGGTGCTCCGTGGGCAGCCCCCCGTCCGCGACGAGCCGCGCCG
This sequence comes from Candidatus Omnitrophota bacterium, assembly GCA_016180575.1. GTDB lineage: Bacteria > Omnitrophota > Gorgyraeia > Aquiviventales > Aquiviventaceae > JACPAY01. The sequence continues at coordinate 32,872 of JACPAY010000001.1, forward strand.
TCGCCTTCAGGTAGGGCGCGCGGTAGCCGAGGCCCAGGCTGCGCAGCCGCCGCTCAGAGGCGCCGGCAATCGTCTCCGGCCGCGGAAAGCTGAACCCGCGGAAGCCGTTGAGGGCAACTGGCTCCCCGTACGCCTGGCAGAGCCGCTCGAGCATCCCCTCGATGCGCTTGATGTTGTTGAACGAGGCGCAGATGAACGACGCCAGCGTCTCCCAGCCGTCCTGCCGCAGCACCCGCAGCCCCCGGTGTCGGCGGATCGCCTGGTGGACCTGCATGTCCACGTTGATGGAGGAGAGGATCGCGGGGAGGTCGAGGTCGAGGGCGAAGTAGCGGCGGATCCGGTCAGGGGTGAGGGCGGGGTCGGAGGTCTCGCAGAGGAGCCGGCCGCCCTCCTGCCGGACCTTCACGACGGACGGCCCGATGAGCCCGTAGAACCACCCGTCGCCTGCCTGCCGCGCCTCGTCCGCTCCAGAGTCGCGCGGCGCAGGCAGGTGCGCTTTCCACCGGAAGGCCTGGCCGGAGGAGAGGCTCGCCTGGAGGGAGAAGTCCGGCGCGGCAACCTCGAACATCAAAATCTACAATCCAAAATGCGCCTCGTCAGACTTTCGGCAGCGTGATGCCCTGCTGGCCCTGGTACTTGCCCTTGCGGTCGGCGTACGACACCTCCGGCAGCGAGCCGGCCTCGAAGAACAGGACCTGCGCGATCCCCTCGAAGGAGTAGATGCGCGCCGGCAGCGGCGTCGTGTTGGAGATCTCGATCGTCAGGTGCCCTTCCCAGCCCGGCTCAAGCGGCGTGATGTTCACGACGATGCCGCAGCGCGCGTAGCTCGACTTGCCGAGGCACAGGCCCAGCACCGAGCGCGGCATCCGGAAGTACTCCACCGAGCGCGCCAGCGCGAAGGAGTTGGGCGGCACGATGCACACCGGCCCCTTGAAGTCCACGAAGGAGTCCGGCGAGAACTGTTTCGGGTCCACCACCGCCTGCTTGAGGTTCGTGAAGACCTTGAACTCATCGGTCACCCGGATGTCGTAGCCCATCGAGGAGAGGCCGTAGGAAATGACCCCGTCTCTTTTTAAATGTTCTTCGAAGGGCTCCAACATCCGGAACTTTTTCACGTACTCGCGGATTTCCCAGTCGACCAGGATGCGGCCGGTCGACTTGATGTGCTCGGGCAGCTCGCTCAGCTTCGTCTGCGCCTCAAACATGCCGGGCTCCTTTCTTTTCGGTGGAGAGCGCGAGGTGAATGCGGTTGACCGTGCCGATGACCGAGATCAACGGCAGCTTCTTCTGCTGTTTGCGCCGCAGCTGCTTCAGGTGCGGGTTGGCCTCATGGCGCACCCAGCTCACCGGACGCTCCATGACCTCTTCCAGCCCGTCCTTGCCCCAGTGTGCCATGACGAACTTCCGGCACTTCTTCGAGAGCTCAGGCGTCGCGAACCATCCCATCTGGCCCTCCTTCCTTGGTCAGCTTCCTACGGTGGCTAGACCTTCTGCCGGAGCAGGTCTTCCACGATGCTACTGCAGGTGGGCTGCCGCATTTCGAAGTAGTCGAACATTCCAAACAATTCACTCGTGACCTGATACGTCAGGTCACTTATAGCCGGTGCGATGGTCGCCACGGCCACTACCAGTAACTTGTCCACTTGGTCGACGTGGCATTTCCACCCACCGTGCATCAATCTATTCCGGTCGGCAACTCCTAACTCCCGCCCTTTCAGGGCATCATGCGAAAATCGAATCGAAACCTCATCAGCAGAGTCCAGACCCAAGTTATTCACGAGCCGTGAGCAGTAGAGGAATGCTTCCGCAACTCGCCGAATCCTCGTGTCAACATGCAGTTGAGTCCGAGCGGGCCCCTCCCAGACAGTATCCTCTTCATAAGATCTCATAAAGAACAACCGACCATCACGGAAAAGCTTCCAGTAGTCAACGGTGTCTCGGAGGGAGGTGGCCTGATCCCGCAGGTCAATCAGTGCCTCGATGCCATCCTCAACGGGTTTCGGCGAATACTCTGGGCGCGTCATGGTAACGCCAATGGGCCATCCAGTAACTCGGCATTCTGCTGCCTCGGCTATCCTCAGAAGCTCTCGGTGACCAATAAGACCAAGCTTTCGATTCGGTTTGAACGTAAACTCAAAGGTTCCAAATTCGGCAGGTTTGGGTGCCTGACTAGACATTCCGACCTCCGCTGCTTTGGAGTCGCTTGAGTACTGACATACGTACCTCTTCAATCCACTGGTCCGGAGTCGCATCGGCGCCACGCAGATCGAGCTTCACGTAGGGCTCTAGTGCAACCTTGAGAGCTTTAATAAACTCGCCCCGCTTGGCCACAATGCAACTCTCGATGAGGGCCCTCCAAGCTACTGGCCCTGCAACAATTGTGGTCTTTGCTTCCCTATCGCGAACGTAGACCGCACCTTGCCGCAAGATTTCCTCACGATCGCTGAGATAGATGGTCTTCCCACAGAAGACCGGCTGCTCTGAAAAAGGCCTTATGCTAATGATCGGATATCTTCGTCCCTCGTGCTCGATCTTGTAAATCGTCATGTCGATTGAGTCCTGACCAGCGAGGAACGAATTAACATGTTGCGCAACTCGTGTTACATCATAGGATTTGACCACCGCTTCCGACAGGTCGGGATCGGGCCGTGGGTGTCCATCATCGCCCTCGCGAAACCCAAGAACAATGTATCCACCACCGCTATTCGTGAAGCCCTGGCAATGTTTTGCGAGCTTAAGGGCAAAGTCTGACTTCTCGTCGAATGCGACCCCAGCCTTATAATCAACGCGTGCCGACTCTCCAGGGTGCTTGAGGAAGGATTGTAAAAGTTCTGGCGCCTCGTTCATTGTAGAGGTATCAAAATTCTCCTAAGGATGCGAGTGATTGCTTTTTTTATAAGCGTACACGTAGGCGCTGGCTCGATCGCCTCCACCAGATCCACCATCAGTACCAAGCGTGCTGACAAGGTGGGCTTCGGCACGTCGCGCCTCTTCGCTTGAAAGAGCTTGTCTAAAAATCCAAGCATCACCCTGTCTTAAAACGCCGTGATCGTTGAAAAGTCGGTTGGTAGGCTCCTTGGCGATACCCACATACCAAGTGCTGGGGGGACCCCCGCACTGATGCATATACTCCATAATTTCTGCAACGATTTGACTCGCCGGCCTAAACATTTCAACCTCCCATCTTTCAACCGGTGGCAGCGCGACGGTTATCGTGGTGCTCTCTTACCGGTTGAGGCTACGCTCCACGCACGCGGCCTGGCTGTAATGTGGCCGCTATAGTTCGTTGATTCACGCGAGCAAACCTGCTTGCCTTCGAACGTTGTTGTGCCAATTGAGCGGACGTAGATTGGTCAACGAATCGCTTCCGCCGAGGGACTGTGGAACGATGTGGTCAATTTCCCAGCCGTAGAGGGAGTCCCTGTTGCCGTACTGTTTCCGCTCGATCAAAGTTCCGTACGCGTCCATGCGAACGTAATTAGGGTCGAAACCAAGCGCCAAGCGGCCCTTTGCCCAGACCAACTGCTCGAGGAGGAAGCTGAAGTCCATCCCTCGTCACCTTTTTAATGCACTGGTAGCCAACGTCTCAGTATGAGGTGTCCGTGGTTCCAGTTGCAGCAACAAAGCTGGTAAGCGATCGCACTGAGTCTTGCAGCACCTTACGACCACTAGCCTAAAACTGACACCCCCCTTCGCTGCGAATTAACTAAGCTCGAACGTTAGTCGGCCAGGCTACGTTACGAGCAGCCTGAAGTGCAACCACAGTTCAGACATTTGTAACACGCGGCGTTGCGCACCATCAGCGAGCCGCACTCCGGGCAGGCCGGGGCGTCCGCCTGGGCGACGAACGTGACCTTCTCCTGCTGCTCGAACGGATTGACCGCCGCCGCCTGCGGGGCGGGCTTCGGCGCGCCTGCCTGCGCCGCGCCGGGCGCGGCAGGCAGGCCGTTGGCGGGCTTGGCGCCGGGCGGCTCGGTGACCTTGAAGTGCTGCGCCTCCTCCGCCGGCAGGAACTTCAGCGCCATCCAGCGGAAGATGTAGTCGATGATCGACTTGGCGAACCGGATGTCCTTGTTGTTCGTGACCCCGGAGGGCTCGAACCGCACGTGCGAGAACTTGTTCACGAGCACCTTGAGCGGGACGCCGTACTGGAGGGCAAGCGAGACCATCGTGGCGAAGGCGTCCATGAGGCCGGAGAGGGTCGAGCCTTCCTTCGAGATCGTGATGAAGATCTCGCCGGGTGAGCCGTCCTCGAAGAGGCCGACGGTCAGGTACCCCTCGTGCCCGCCGACCGAGAACTTGTGCGTGATCGCCTGCCGCTCATCCGCGAGCCGCCGGCGGTAGGGCGTGCCGGCCGGGGCCTTCTTGGCGGCGCCCTTCTCCTCTTTGCTCGTCGAGAGCGGCTGGACCCGCTTGGAGCCGTCGCGGTAGATGGCGATCGCCTTGATGCCCAGGCGCCAGGCCTCGGTGTAGGCCTGGCAGATGTCCTCGACCGCGGCCTCCGGCGGCAGGTTCACCGTCTTTGAAATCGCCCCGCTGATGAACGGCTGCACCGCGCCCATCATCCGCACGTGGCCCATGTAGTGGATGGAGCGCGTGCCGTTGATGGGGCGAAACGCGCAGTCGAAGATCGGGAGGTGCTCCGGTTTCAGCCCCGGGGCGCCTTCAATCGTGTCCTTCTCGTTGATGTGCTTGAGGATCAGTTCGACCTCGGACGCCTCATAGCCCAGCTTCGCGAGCGCCTTCCGGACGGTCTGGTTGACGATCTTGAGCACCCCGCCGCCCACCAGCCGCTTGTACTTCACGAGCGCGATGTCCGGCTCGACCCCGGTCGTGTCGCAGTCCATGAGGAAGGCGATGGTCCCGGTCGGCGCGATGACGCTCATCTGCGAGTTGCGCACCCCGGCGCGCTCGCCGAGCGTGATCGCCTCATCCCACGCGCGGGCGGCCGCCTGGAGGAGCGGCGGCGGCACCAGGCGGTGGTTCACCTTGTCCACCTGGGCGCGGTGCTTGCGCAGGACGCGCAGCTGCGGCTCGCGGTTGCGCGCAAAGCCCGCGTACGGCCCGAGCTGCTCGGCGAGCTGGCCGGACACCTCGTAGGCGTGGCCGGTCATGAGCGCGCTGACCGCCCCGGACCAGGCCCGCCCTTCCTCCGAGTCGTACGCGACGCCGAGCGACATCAGCAGCGCCCCGAGGTTCGCGTAGCCGAGGCCCAGCTCCCGGTAGTCGCGGGCGTTGTGCGCGATCTTCTCGGTGGGGTAGGAGGAGTTGTCGATGACGATGTCCTGCGCGATGATGAGGATCCGCACCGCGTACTTGAACTGCTCGATGAGGAAGTTGCCCTCGTCATCGAGGAATTTCAGGAGGTTGATGCTGGCGAGGTTGCAGGCGGAGTTGTCCAGGTGCATGTACTCGCTGCAGGGGTTGGAGGCGTTGATCCGGCCGGTGTTGGGGCAGGTGTGCCAGTCGTTGATCGTGGTGTCGAACTGCATCCCCGGGTCGCCGCAGTGCCAGGTCGCCTCGGCGATGAGCCGCAGGAGGTCGCGCGCCTTGACCCGCTCCATGATCTCGCCCGTCGTCACCGCCTTGAGGTCCCATTCCTCATCGGCGAGCGCGCGCTTCATGAACTCGTCGGTCGCGCGCACCGAGTTGTTCGCGTTCTGGAAGAAGACCGAGCCGTACGCCTCCCCGTCGATCGCGGCGTCGTAGCCGACGTCGATGAGCTTGTGCGCCTTCTCCTCCTCCTTCCACTTGCAGAGGATGAAGAGCCTGACGTCCGGGTGGTCGGCGTTGAGGACCACCATCTTGGCCGCGCGCCGCGTCTTGCCGCCGGACTTGATGACGCCCGCGGAGGCGTCCGCCGCCCGCATGAACGACACCGGCCCCGAGGCGGTCCCGCCGCCGGCGAGCCGCTCGCGCGAGGAGCGCAGGTTCGACACGTTCAGGCCGGAGCCTGAGCCGTACTTGAAGATCATCCCCTCGTTGCGGTACCACTCGAGGATGGAGTCCATCGTGTCGTCCACCGAGAGGATGAAGCACGCGCTGCACTGGGGGCGGGGCTCGATGCCGACGTTGAACCACACCGGCGAGTTGAACGCGGCGTACTGGTGGACGAGCAGGTAGGTGAGCTCCGCGCGGAACGCCTCGGCGTCCTCGGCGGAGGCGAAGTAGCCGTCCTTGATGCCCCAGTCGGCAATCGTGTTGGCGACGCGGCCGATGAGCTGCTTGACGCTCCGCTCCCGCTGCGGGGTGCCGAGCGCGCCGCGGAAATACTTCGACACCACCACGTTGGTGGCCAGCTGGCTCCAGAAGGCGGGCACCTCCACGTCCTTCTGCTCGAAGACCACCCCGCCCTTCTCGTTGCCGATGGTCGCGGTGCGCAGCTCCCAGGTGATCTCGTCGAAGGGGTGAACGGCCGGACGGGTCCAGCGCCTGGAAACGGTCAACCCCCCGAGCACCGCCTGCGCCTCCCCCGACTTCAGCGCTGCCGTCGCCGCCTGGCCCGACCCGTGCTGCGCGGTCACCTCACCCATCACGCTGATCCTCCTCTACACCCAAGCTGTTGACCTGTTCCCAGAAATATCCACAAGCCGTAGGGGTTCCTCAACCCCACTGTAGCACAGGGTCAACCCTTGTCAAGCCCAAAAATTGGACTCAAAACACCACCTGTTGTGTAAAAACCGTAGCGTGGCTCTAAGGGTTGAGGTATCTGGTGTTTTTACGACGGTGATGGGGTCTGTTAGAGCGTAAATCGCTCTCCCCGGGGCTGGAGCTTCGGCGGCAGCGCGGGTTTGTTGACGGTGACCTCGATCGGCTCCGTCTCGAATGTGGCTCCGTCACGCGTGACGGTGAACGGCCCCAGCCGGAAGGTTCCGGCCCGCTGCGCCGCCAGGACGTAGGAGAGGGTGAGCGACCGCTCCATGGCGCCGGCCCTGAGGGAGAAGTTCGTCGCCTGGCTGCGCGCGGCAATCGTGAAGCCTTCCGGCGGCTCGATGGCGGGGAGCTCCACGCCCTCAAGGTTGCCGCTCAGCGTGAGGACGAGCTGGAGCGGCTCGCCGAGCTCCAGGGTGATCCTGTCCACCTTCGCCGAGAACGCGAAGTCCTGCGCGAAGGCGAGCGCCGAGACGCTGAGCGCCGCCGGCCAGGCCAGCCAGCGCATGCTACAGCCGCATGCCCCGCAGGCGGCGGACGCGCTCCTCGATGGGCGGGTGCGTCGAGAAGAGCTTCGCGATCGCGTCCGCGCGCAGCGGGTTCACGATGAACAGGTGCGCCGTCGCCGGGTTGGCATTCTGCAGGGGACGCGCCCGGACCGCGGCGTGCAGCTTCTCCAGCGCGCTCGCGAGGCCGTGGGGGTTGCCGGTCAAGCGCGCGCCGGTCTCATCCGCCCCGTACTCCCGCGTCCGGGAGATCGCCAGCTGAATCAGCATCGCGGCGATCGGGGCCAGGATCGCGATGATCAGGAGCGCCACCAGCTGCACCGCCGCGTTGCTGTTGCGCCGGTCGCTGCGCCCCCCGAACATCAACCCCCAGCGGGCCCAGCTGGCCAGCATGGAGATCGCGCCGGCCACCGCCGCGGCGATGGACATGACCAGCGTGTCGCGGTTCTTCACGTGGCTGAGCTCATGCGCGAGGACCCCTTTGAGCTCTTCCTCGCTCATCAGCTCCAGAAGCCCGGAGGTCACCGCGACCGCGGCGTGCTTGGGGCTGCGGCCGGTGGCGAAGGCGTTGGGCATCGCGGTCGGCAGCTGGTAGAGCTTCGGCATCGGGATGCGCTCGCGTGTCGCCAGCTCGCGCACCGCGCGGTAGACCTGCGGCGCTTCGGATTCGCCGAGCGGCTTGGCCCGGTACATCGCGAGCACGATCCGGTCGCTGAACCAGTAGGCGCCCAGGTTCATCAGCAGGGCGAAGGCGAACGCCATCGTCGCTCCCTGGGCGCCGCCGATGACCTGGCCGACGAAGACGAGCAGCACCGTCAGCAGCGCGAGCAGAAACCCGGTCCTCAACACGTTCATCTGATGGTCCTCCTGTGGTGGGGGTCGTGGCAGACTACGCTGTAGGTGACGTCTTTATTATAGACCCCCCGTCCAGGCTGTCAAAGCGGGGGTGCTGTCTCAATTTGGCGGGTGACGCAGAGCCGGGGACCCCGTCGCCTGCCCGCAGGCGAAGGCCGAGGACAGCCGACGGGGTGGCGGCGCGGCAGCGGCAGGACCCGCCAAATTGAGACACGACCAAAATGGGGGCTGGTCAGAGGCGGAACGAGGCGAGGTCGCGCGCGAGCGTCAGGCGGCCGCGGAAGGCGCGGCGCACCCGCCGCCGGATGTCGTAGCCCTTGAACACGGGGTAGAAATGGGTCAGCACGAGATGCCGGCAGTTGGCCGACGCTGCGATGCGGCCGCACTCGGTCGGGGTGAGGTGGCCTGCCACCTTGCGCTCATCGGGCACGGAGCACTCGAGGATGAGCAGGTGGGTGTCGCGGCCGAGCTCGACGATGGCGTCGCAGAGGTCCGTGTCGCCCGAATAGGCGATGCGCTTCCCGTCGGCCTCCAGCCGGTAGCCGAGGGCGGGCGCTGAGTGGCGCATCCAGCGCGCGCGCATCGTCCCCTTCCCCAGCTTCACCATCGCCTCCTTGATCTCCTTCAGCCGGAGCGCGTAGCCCCGCGGGGTGAGCCAGCCGTTGAGCGCGCTGTTGAGCCGCCGGTAGAGCCGCTTCAGGCCCGGCGGCCCGTAGACGGCGAGCGGCGCGCGCGGCGGGCGGTCGGGGATGCCTGCCTGCGCCGCGCCTATCGAACGACTCTTCGGCGCGGCAGGCAGGCGCAGGGCGAAGAGGAGGCTGGCCAGATCCAGGCAGTGGTCGAGGTGGTAGTGGGTGAGGAACACGCGGTCGAGCGTGAAGAGGTTCCCGCCGGCCGCGTGCAGCCGCTGGAGCGTCCCCGGCCCGGCATCAATGAGCAGCCGCTCGCCGGCCGCCTCGATGAAGAGGCCGGATGGGCTGCGGTCCCGCGCGGGGATCGCCGTCCCGGCGCCGAGGATGGTCACCCGCATCGCGTCACTCCGCGACGGCGGTCGGCACGAAGTCCGGGGGGATCGTGTAGCGCTCCCAGGTCGGTTTGATGTCGATGATGCGGTCGATGCGGAACTGCCGCAGGTCCTTCCGGAAGTGGCAGAAGCCCTCGAAGTAGGGGTCGCGGATGGCGTAGACGTCCACGCAGCGCACGCGCTGGGGCGACTCCCCGCTCGCCACGCTCTGCGAGAGGTACTCGATCTCCACCTGGAGCCGCTTCTCGAACGCCTCGGCCAGCATCCTCGCGATGGCGCCGGCGTCCCGCTTGCGCTCGGGCCAGAAGACCGGGATCTGCAGCTTCTCGCTCCCGAAGCGGCTCGTGGCGAAGAGCCGCCCGTGCTGCTTGCCGTAGTCGTAGAGCTCCTTCGTCAGCTTCACGTCGTCCAGGCAGTACGCCGTGATCAGGTCGAAGCGCCCCTCCTTGAACCACCGCAGCGCGTCAAGCCCGCTGCCGGACTTGCCGCGGCCGAGCGTCGCCTGCGCGAGCGCATCGAGGCTGAGCCGGTGGCCGAGGTTCTTGACGACCTCCTCCATGATGTCGAGCACCGGCAGCGTCGTGACGGGATACGGCAGGTAGGGCGTGAGAACCGGCAGGTCGAAGCGCCGGATGTTGAAGCCGATGAGGAGCTCTGCGGCCTGGAGGCGCGAGGCAAGCTTCGCAGCGAGATCCGCTTCCAGGTACGCCTCGTAGCGGTCCTCCTGGTAGCTGTAGATGCCGACGCAGGAAACGCCCAGCAGCTCCGGCTTGCGCCCCTCCACCTCGGCGAACTCCCGCTGCGTCTCAAGATCCAGCACGAGCCGCTCACCCATGAGCGATATTATATCAGAGCTTGGCGCGCACGAAGATCATGAAGGAGAACGGGGTGTCGTCGTAGGCCGACTCCACGCGGTCGGGCAGGAAGTGGAGGCTGCCGAGGCCGCCGATCCCCCACTGCACCGCAGACCGCTCAGGAAAGTCATAGAGGTAGCCCGCGCTCGCCTTGTGGACCATGAATGGCTTGCCATGGAGCGGGTCCCCCTCCGGAAACAGCTCATTCTTCTCGACGCTCTCGATCCGCCCAAAGAGGGTATGCATCTTCCGGACGTTCAGCAGCGTTTCAACGAGGAAGCCATCCAGGTCCCGCCCCGGATCGCTGCGGTTTCGCCCCCACGCGGCGGTCGTCTGCCAGTGCCGCCCCTCCCGGGTCCAATGGTAGCTCGCTGATCCCGTGAAGCGGTCCGTGTCCACTTCCGGTTCCAGTTGCTCCGGGCTGTCCAGATGGCCGTAGCTCGCCTGGAGCGCCCAGGCCGGCGTGGGATTGTAGGAAACCCGGGCGGCAGAGGAATCGAAGCGGGGGGCTTCGATGTCCCACCGGTCTTCGTCCGGCTCCCGCCCGGTAAACACCGAGCCTTCGAGCTTGACCCTCTTCCAGATATAGCCGAGCGTGCCAACGCCGAAGCTGATATGCGTGGAATCCAGCCAGTGATGGGTGAGCGGCGCTTCAGGGTTATCTATCCCGGAGAACCGATGCATGAATGCCGGCGGCCCCAGCGCCGGCTCGCCGGGCAGCCCGACGTAGCCAAACCACGATCCCTCCGCTCCGACCGGCAGGCTGTAGGTCGCGGCAAGCTCCATGAAGAGGTCGTGGGGATGCTGGCGGTCGATGAGCGGCGTCTTGCCGTCGGCCGTCTCGCCGGTTTGCAGGAGGAGCGGATAGCCCTTCCGTCCGATGGTGAGCGGCTCAAGCGACCACATGCCCCGCGCCCCCAGCGTCCCCTGTCCAAGCGGCCGGTCGGCCATCAGCATGAGCATGTTGCTGCTGAACACCTTCCGGTCCCCCCGCCCCCCGCCCTGGTTGTCGTAGACCGCATTGGCAAACCCGTGCGCCATCAGCATCCACTCGCCGGACATGGCGTGGACCCCCTCGTGCGGTGTTGCGTCAGGCTGCCAACTCGTCCCAGAGGCTTCACGCGTCCTCGGATAGCGGCCCAACAAGGCGCGCAGGGGTCTCTCGCCGCGGGCTTCGTGGTGGTGCTCTTGGGCTTCGGACATGGCCGGCAACGTGACGACCATGGCGACGGCCAGGAGCGTCCGCATGGATCAGGGCTGGAGCTGTCGCGGATGCTTGAGCGGAGGGCCGCGCCGCCGGCGCGGTTTCTGTTTCTTCTGACGCTTCATGAGCGACCGGCGGACCGGCTCATCAGGCATCGCGATCGGGTGGGGCGGCCGGCGGGCCGCGTGACCGGCGGCCCGTGTCATCGCTGGAACAGGGCGAGGTAGTCGCCGTAGCCCTCGGCCCTGAGCTGCTCGACCGGGACAAACCGCAGGGCGGCGGAGTTGATGCAGTAGCGCTGGCCGGTCGGCGGCGGGCCGTCGTCGAAGACGTGCCCGAGGTGCGAGTTGCTGCGCGCGGCGCGCACCTCGGTCCGGACCATGCCGTGGCCGGTGTCCGTCACGAGCTTCAGGCGCTCCCGGTCGATGGGCTCGGTGAAGCTCGGCCAGCCGGTCTTGGAGTCGAACTTGTGCGTCGAGGCGAAGAGCGGCTCGCCCGTCACGATGTCCACATAGATCCCGGGCTGCTTGTTGTTCCAGTGCGCGTTGTGGAACGGCCGCTCGGTGCCCTGCTCGCGCACGATGGCGTACTGCTCGGGCGTGAGCAGGCGGCGCAGCTCCGCGTCCGTCGGGATCGGGCAGGTCTTCCATGCGGCCGGCGTCGCCGGTTCCTGATGCGCGCTCATGACATCCTCCTTGCCTTCCCGGCATCCGAGCACCAAGAGCCCAAACAGGAAAAAGGGAACCGGTGCCATTTTAACAAAAGGAACCGGTGCCATTTTTCTCTCAATGCACCCAGAGCGCGGGGAGGAGGCCGCCGCCGCGGGAGACGTTGACGACCGGCAGCCCGGAGAACCGCCCGACGAGGCCGATCCCCGACGAGCTGAAGAAGAAGCCGGACACGACGGAGCGCTCCTGCCACCGGATGCCGCCGCCGGTGAGCCGCGGGAAGGCGTCGGACGGGATGGGCGCAAGCGCCTGGACGACGTACCGCGTGCGGCCGCGGAGCGCGCGGGCGAGCTCCTGCTCCCACGCGCGCTGGCTCACCGTCCGGCCGATGACCACCCCCTCCCCGCCGAAGAGCGTGTTGGGCTTCAGGACAAGCCGCGCGCGGTGGCGGCGGATGAACGCCGGCAGGTCCACCCGGCGGCCGCCGGGGTCCGAGACGCGGGCCTCGCGCACCAGGCGCGTCCACAGCAGGTGCTCGCGGAAGAGCCGCCGCTCGGCCGCGGTGAAGTGCCGGGCATAGGCCGCATCGGTGAAGATCTCCCACGCCGATTTCTGGTCGAACTCCCACGTGAGGCCGGAGATGAGCCGCCCCTCGCGGACCGCTTGGCGCAGCGCGGCGAGGCGGCGCCCGCCGCGCTCCATCGCCACGAACTCAGCCAGCTCCGAGTCCCGGTAGACCAGGTCCACCTCGCGGCCCCTGGCCGTCAACCGGCCGCGCGAGAGCCGCAGGTCGCGCGGGTCCGCCACGACGGCGCGCAGCCCCCGCTGGGTGAGGTCGCGGGCCAGCTCCTGGAACTCGTCCGTCCCCGTCGTGAAGTCCGTGTTCTCGATGAGCGCGACGCCGCGCAGCGGGCGGCCGAGGCGCCCGGCGACCGCGCGCAGCTCGTCCACCAGCAATTGCCGCGGGTCCGGGGTCGCGGTGATGGCGCGCCCGGGGAGCGCCTGCGTGAGCAGGTCGCCGACGACGTCCAGCGCGATGGAGCAGGCGGCCGGGGCGTAGTGCACGCCGCCGACGCCCACGGCGTTGGGCTCCAGCATCCGGAAGCCCGTCCGCCAGCGCGCGTGGTCGTAGACCGCCGTGGAGTCGAGGCGCCCGATGACGGCGAGCGGGCGGCTGCGCGGGTGGGCGCAGAGCCGCATCCAGGCCTCGCGCTCCGGCTCGAAGCGCACGATGTCGCGGACGGCGGGCACGCGGGCGTGGAGGTGCGCGAGGCGGAGCAGCGCCTCGCTCAGCAGCCGCGCGACGCGGTGGAAGCGGAGGAGCTGGCCGCTCGTGAGGACCCAGGGCTTGAGGGCGATGTCGATGGTCCGGGATCGGCCGGCGTCGTCGAAGTAGCGCATGCCCCGCACGCCGGCGAGGGCGCGCACGGCGTGCAGCCGGTCGAGCAGCTCGCGCCGCCCCAGGCGGCGGAACGGCGCGTCCAGGACGCTGCGGGGGACATAGTCCAGGGGCATCACCTCTATACTACACGATGAGCGGAAAAATGGAACCGGTACCATTTGCTTGAGGCGGGGACGGGGGTTGTGGTACAGTGAGCCTCCATGAGCGACCCCTCAGCCCCGCGCGACCTCGTCGCCGGGCTCACCCGCCAGCTCAAGCGGCGGGGCGTGGACTACGCGGACGTGCGCCACGAGCACCTCCTCCACGAGCATCTCGTGGCGGAAGACGGCCGGGTGACCTCCATCAGCCTGTCCGAAAGCGCGGGGGTGGGGGTCCGCGTCCTCCACCGCGGCTCATGGGGCTTCGCCGCGACGCCGCACCTCGCGCGGGCCGCCCTCGCCCGGACCGCCGGGCAGGCGCTGGCGCTGGCCCGCGCCGCCGCGACGGTCAACCGGTCGCCCCGGCCGCTCGCGCCGGTCGCGCCCGCCCGCGCCCGCCACGCCTCCCGCTGCGCCATCGATCCCTTCGACGTGCCGCTCGCCAAGAAGCTGGACTACCTGCTCTGGGCGAACACGACGCTCCTCGGCCCCGACGCAGTGCAGCGGGCGACCGCCCACATGGACTTCTACAAGCGCCGGAAGCTCTTCTGCTCCACCGAGGGCTCGGTGATCGACCAGCTCCTCATCGAGAGCGGCGCGGGCCTCGAGGTCGTCGTCCAAAGCGGCGATGAGGTCCAGGTCCGCAGCTACCCCAACTCCCACCACGGCGCCCTCGCGCAGGGCGGGTTCGAGTACGTCAAGCAGCTCGACCTTGTGGGGGGCGCCTCGACCGCCCGCGAGGAGGCGCTGCAGCTGCTCCGCGCCAAGCCCCCCCGCGCAGGCGAGACGACGCTCATCCTCGATCCCTCCCAGGTCGTCATGCAGCTCCATGAGTCGTGCGGCCACCCGGCGGAGCTGGACCGGGCGCTGGGCCAGGAGCTCAGCTACGCGGGCGGCAGCTTCCTCACGCCGGAGGGCCTGGGCCGCGTGCGCTACGGCTCGCCGCAGGTCACCATCGTCGCGGACGCGACGATCCCGGGCGGGGTGGGCAGCTTCGGGTTCGACGACGAGGGGGTGCCGGCGCAGCGGGTGGACCTCGTGCGCGAGGGGTATTTCGTCGGCTACCTCAGCTCCCGCGAGTCGGCCTCGCGCATCGGGCTCTCCGCAAGCGGAGGGGCGATGCGCGCGGAGGGCTGGGATGTGCCGCCGCTTGTGCGGATGACGAACGTCAACCTGGAGCCGGGGACCGCCACGCTCGAGGAGCTGTGCCGGGGCGTGCGGCACGGCTACCTGCTCGCCACGAACAAGAGCTGGTCCATCGACGACCGGAGGCTGAACTTCCAGTTCACGACGGAGATCGGCTGGGAGATCGTTGACGGCCGGCGGGGCGCGGTCGTCAAGAACCCGCTCTACACCGGCATCACGCCGGTCTTCTGGGGCCGGTGCACCGGCGTGGGCCGGCGGGAGGACTGGCGGCTGTGGGGGATCCCCAACTGCGCGAAGGGCGAGCCGATGCAGTCGATGCACGTCGGCCACGGCGCCTCCTACGCCCGGTTCGACGGCGTGACCGCCGCCCCTGCGACATGACCGCTGTTCCCTGCCCATGATCGACGAAGACCGGCTGCTCACCGCGCTCGCGAAGCTGCTGAAGCGGACGAAGGCCGACGGGGCCAGCGTGTGCGCCCACGCGACGGTCCGCCGGGTGTTCCGGTTCGCCTACGGCGCGATCCACCAGAGCCTCGTCCAGGAGGGCGTCAACGTCATCGTGAAGGTGATCCGGGACCGCCGCGTGGGGATCGCCAGCGCCGACACGCTGGAGCCGCAGGGGTTGAGCCGGTGCGTGCGCGCCGCCGAGCAGATCGCCCGGTACTCGCCGCCCCAGGAGCACCTCGCCCCCTTGCCGGCGCGGCACCGCCTCACGGCGACGGCGGACCACGTGCCGGCCACGCTCCGCGTGACACCCGAATCGCTCGTCGGGTCGCTCAAGCGGCTCTTCCACCTCTGCCAGGGCGCCGGGGCGTCGCTCGCCGGGTCGCTGGTGACCGGCGAGGACGAGTTTGCCGTGGCGAACTCAGCCGGCGTCCGCTGCTACGCCGCCTCCACCGTCGCCGGCGCCAAGCTCGTCACGATGTTCGGCCGGCTCTCCGGCTACGCGAGCGGCGTGCACCGGGACGTGCGCCGGCTCGACCTCGACGCCCTCCTCAAGCGGTCGCTCAGCCAGTCGCTCCACCGGCGGGAACCGGTGACGCCGCCGCTTGGCGTCTACGAAGTGATCCTGGAGCCGGAGGCGGTCGGCGAGCTGATGGCGTGGCTCGGCAGTATTGCATTCGGGGCGAAGAGCCTGGCGGAGCGGACCAGCTTCCTCGCGGGACGCCTGGGGGAGCGGGTCTGCGACCGGCAGCTCACCATCTACGACGACGGCAATGACCCAAGCGGCCTGCGGATGCCGTTCGACTTCGAGGGGACGCCGAAACAGCGCACCGTGCTCATCGACCGCGGCCGCGCAGCCGGCGTGGTGTACGATACGGCCTACGGGGCGCGCTTCGGCCGCTCCTCGACCGGCCACGCCTTGCCGTACGACGAAACTGAGGGGCCGCTGCCGCTCCACCTGGGCCTCGCGCCCGGCCGGACCACCGTCGCCCGCATGATCCGCGCCTGCCGGCGCGGCCTGCTCATCCCCCGCTTCCATTACGTCAACGGGCTCCTCAACCCGCGGGAGGCGCTGATGACCGGCCTCACGCGCGAAGGGGCGTTCCTCATCGAGGACGGCCGCGTGACCGCGCCGGTCACGACCCTGCGCTTCACCCAGGGGCTGCTCGAGGCGTTCAGCCGCGTGCGCGGGATCTCCCGCGAGCGCCGGCTCGTCGCCGACCCCGGCCAGGAGCTGGGCAGTGCTGTGCTGCCGACGCTCCACCTCGCTGCGTTCAGGTTCACCGGCCGCTCGGAACACAAATGAGGAGGACTGGTCTATTTTTGCCAGCGGACGAAGGAGGCAAAAATGGACCTGTCCCCGGGACTATCGCGATGCGGCTGATCGCTGATAGCTGTGTGCTGATCGCTCTCGCGGGCTGCGCGGTGCTCACGCACGTCCCGCGGCTGGCGAGCCCGCTCGGGCAGGCGCCGGCGCACGCGCTCGATGACGGCTACGAGGACCACGCGGGCGTCATCCATATCCACACGACCTACTCGCATGACGCGCATGGGCGGTTCGAGGATGCGGTCCGCGTCGCCAATGCCCAAGGGCTTGACTACCTCCTCTTCACGGAGCACAACACGCTCCAGCCGCTGCGGGAGGGCCGCGGGGGCTGGTACGGCGGGGTGCTCGCCCTCATCGGGATGGAGATCTCAACGCGCGGCGGCCACTACCTGGCGCTGAACGTGACGGAGGAGATTGACCGCCACCAGCTCACCGCCCAGCAGGTCATCGACGAGGTCAACCGGCAGGGGGGCTTTGGGTTCATCGCCCATCCCTACTTCAAGAAGGCGCGGTGGACGGATTGGTCCGTGACGGGCTTCACCGGCGTCGAGGCCTACAACGTCGCCCACGACACGCTCGACGAGAACCGGCTCCGGCTCGTCCTCTGGACGCTCACCGCGGCGGCCGAACCCTTCTACCTCTCGCTCCTTGACCGGCCCTACGACCCGCTGGCGACGTGGGACGAGCTCATCAGCCGGCACGGACGGGTCGTGGGCATCGGCTCCTCCGACGCCCATGAGTTCCATGTTGGCGGGCTGAAGTTCGCGCCGTATGAGGTCATGTTCCAGATGGCCCGCACGCACGTCCTGGTCCCGCCGGGCGAGCTGACCGACCAGGCGATCTACGCGGCGCTCCGCCAGGGGCACGCGTATCTCTCCATGGAGCTGGCCGTCCCGGCGAAGGGGTTCCAGTTCGCGGCGATGGCCGATGGGAAGGCGGCAGGGATCATGGGTGATGAGGTCGCCCTGGCGCCCGGCCTGCGTCTCGTCGCCTCGTTGCCCGCGCCCGCTCAGCTTTCGCTGTTCAAGGACGGCCGGCGCATCGCGTCGACGACGGATACGGCGTGGGAGATCCCCGTCACGCAGCCCGGCGCCTACCGCCTCGAGGCGATGCGGCACAACAAACCCTGGATCTTCTCGAACCCCATCTATGTTCGCGAACGATAGCGCGACCCAGCTCGCTGGGCCGCGGGTGACGCGGAGCCGGGGCCCCCGCCGCCTGCCCGCAGTCCCGCCGATGGCGGGACGAGGACAGCCGGCGGGGTGGCGGCGCGGCACGGCGGGGTGGCGGCGCGGCAGGACCCGCGGCCAGACGGGTGCCGTCTGCCTGCTGATCGCCGCCAGCGGCTGCGCGTCGCTGCCGATGCGCGGCCAGACCCCAGCGCCCCTGCCGCTGCCGCCCGAGGTGTCGGCGTACTACGAGTACCCGCGCCGCGCGCACGGGACGACGGTCCTCCTCCTTGGCGAGCGGCCAGGCCTTCGCGAGTTCCTGGTGCGGTTCCCGCTGGCGGCGGAGGAGGGTATCGCGCTCACCGAGCCGGTGGTCGAAGTCGAGTGGTTCGAGGCGACGGCGACTGGCCGGCGGGCCGCCATCCTCTTCAACCCCATCCTCGGGGGCGACTATCCGCTCGAGCGCGGCATCTGCCGCTTCCTTGCCGCCCACGGCTTCCACGTCGCGCTGGTGCACCGCAAGACGCTCAAGCTCTCGCCGGAGCACCCCGTGGCCCACATCGAGGTCCTGCTCCGCCAGGGGGTGCTGCGCATCCGGCAGGTGGTTGACTGGATGAGCACGCACGAGCGGGTCGATCCGGAGCGGCTGGGCAGCTTCGGCATCAGCATGGGGGGCATCGCGAGCGTCGTGGCCGCCGCCGTGGAGCCGCGCCTGCGCGCGCATGTGGTCGCCCTCGCCGGCGGCAGCGTCCCGGACATCCTCGTCGCGTCGCCCGACCGGCTGCTGGCTCAACCCCGCGCGCAGTACCTCGCGCGCAACCACCTGGACCTGGCGGCGCTGGAGGCGCGGCTGCGGCAGGAAGTGCGCACGGACCCGCTGCGCCTGGCCCCGTACGTGGATGCCGGGGACCTGTTCATGATCATCGCGGTCTTCGACCGCACCATCGGGCGGGAACGCGCCCTGCGGCTCTGGCGGGCGCTCGGACGGCCCCGCGTGACGCTCCTCCCCCTCGGCCACTACACCGCTTACCTCGCGCTTCCCTACGTGAAGGCCGCCAGCCTCCGCTTCTTCCGCGAGCGCCTCGCCCCGCAAGCTTGAAGCGGACGAGGCTCCTCCTCTATAATGATCCCATGCCACTTGAGCGGGTCATCCTGTCCAAGCCCCGCGGGTTCTGCGCCGGGGTCGAGCGGGCGATCGAGGTCGTCGAGCAGGCGCTGGAGCGCTTCCCGGGACCGGTCTACGTCCGCAAGGAGATCGTCCACAACCGCCACGTCGTCAACGCGCTGCGCGAGAAGGGCGCGGTCTTCGTCGAGGAGCTGACCGACGTGCCGGAGGGCGCGACGGCCATCTTTAGCGCCCACGGCGTCTCCCCGGCGGTCCACGCCGCGGCCAAGGCGCGCCGCCTCAACGTGGTGGACGCCACCTGCCCCCTCGTGACCAAGGTCCACGTCGAGGCGGCGCGGTTCGCGCGGGAGGGCTATACCCTCCTCCTCATCGGCCACCAGGGCCATGAGGAGGTCGAGGGGACCATGGGGGAGGCGCCGGAACACATCCGCCTGATCCAGACCGTCGAGGACGCGCGCGCCGTCTCGGTGCCGGACCCCGACAAGGTCGCCGTCATCACGCAGACCACGCTGAGCGTCGATGACACCCGCGCCATCATCGAGGCGCTGAAGGCCCGCTTCCCGAAGCTCGTGGCGCCGCGCAAGGACGACATCTGCTACGCCACGCAGAACCGGCAGAACGCCGTCAAGGCGATCGCCCGGGAGGTCGAGGTGGTCCTCGTCATCGGCGCTGCGAACAGCTCCAACTCCATCCGGCTCACCGAGGTCGCCGAGGACGCGGGCCGGCGGGCCTACCTCATCAACGACGCGAGCGAGATCTCCCCCGCCTGGTTCGACGGGGTGCGCTGCGTCGGGGTGACCTCCGGCGCCTCGGCGCCCGAGCACCTGGTCCAGGAGGTCGTGGACGCGCTCCGGCGCCTCGGGGCCACGCAGGTGGAGGAGTGGGAGCTCGTGCGCGAAGACGTCAGCTTCGGCCTCCCCGCCGAACTCGTCCAGTAACACGCGCCAGGCGCGTTGTCCGCATGCGGCATCTGACCGAGTACCTCTGGTTCAACCTCCCCAAGCGCCAGGACCTGGTCAACATCACGGACACCCTCGAAGGACTCGTGAAGAAAAGCGGGGTCAAGGAAGGGCTCTGCCTCGTGTCGGCGATGCACATCACGGCGAGCATCTGGGTCAACGACGACGAGGAGGGGCTGTGGGAGGACTTCTGGGAGTGGCTTGAGCGGCTCGCCCCCTCAGGGAAAGACTACAAGCACCACCTGACGGGCGAGGATAACGGGGACGCGCACCTGAAGCGCACGCTCGTCGGCCACCAGGCGCTGCTGCCCATCACGAAGGGCAAGCTGGACCTCGGCCCGTGGGAGCAGGTGTTCTACGCGGAGTTCGACGGCCGGCGCAAGAAGCGGGTCGTCGTGAAGATCATCGGCGAGTAGTGCTGGAGAAAGAACGTGTGCGGTCACAAGGTCACAGGGTCACCATGTCACACGTGTGACGTTGTGACGTGTGACTTTGTGACTCCGTTAGTCGGGGGACACGAAGAGTTCCTCAACGTTCAGATGATAGTACGTTGTCTGCGCGGCGGGGGTGGTACCGTTCGCGTTGGCGATCCACGCCTTCGGCCAGGCGAAGACCACGCTCTGGATGTTGGAGCTCGGCGCGACCGCCTGCGCAATTTCCCTGGCAGCCGCGGCGTCCAGCGCGCCGAACCGCGCATGGAGGCCCGCCGCTTGGCCCAGGTAGCGCACCTCGTAGGCGGAGCCTGACGGGGCCTCAAGCCCGGCTCGTCGCGGATCGCCCCCTGAGGCGGTCTGGCGCTCGCGGATGTCCGGGTCCATCGCGGTGTCGGCGCGGAACACCGCGTCCGCCATCGGCCGCGCGTAGGCCACCCCGCGCTCCCCCGGGTCATCCGCCTCGAACACCCGGACATGGCGGCGCGTCGTCTCGATGGCGACCGCGCGCTTCGCCCGCGCATCCGCCACGACGTAGTTGACCCCCACCGTCCGGCGCGCCTGCCGGATCAGCGAGGCGGCCTCATCCACGGTGCCCGCTTCCTCGAGGACGCGCCGCATCACGAAGACCATCGGCTCCCCGCGAAAGGTCGCATCCACGGTCTCGGCCCCGATCTGGCCGATGGAGAGCCCCGCGTCGTTCGCGCCGGTGAGGACGCCGATGAACCCCGCCCACCCCACGTTCACAAAGGCCCGCTTGCCGCTCGGCCGCACCACGAACACGACCGGGAACCGCTGGATCCCCGCCCCGATGTTCCAGTCGAGATTGCGGACGTGGATGAGCCGTCCGCCGGCGGTCGCGCGGCCCCACGCGGCGAAGTTGGAGCAGGAATAGGTGCGGTCCGGGATGGCGTGGAGCCTGAACAGCTCGCGGAGCGGCACCCCGGAGCCGTCGGCAAGCCCCCGAAGCTCCTCCAGGGCATCGGCCGGCACAAAAGGAACGGCCTGGGCCCACGCGCGGTCCAGCCACCAGTTCACCGCCAGCCCGCCCGCCCAGGGGACCTTGAGGTAGCCGCGGAAGAAGCCCAGCACTTGAGCCACGGACGCGCGGACCTCCTCGCGCAGCGCGTCCCCGTGCTGGCGGCCCAGCTCGTACGGCGTGCCTGAGAGCTCCACAATCCGTAACCCGTCGTCAGAAGCAACTGCGGCACAGGGCTGAGACAAGAGACAGGAGACGAGAGACAGGAGCAGGCCAGGAATCAGGAGCGATGCACGCACGCCGTTCGTCATCTGCTCCGTGACCTGTCCCCTGTCTCCTGTCCCCTGTCTCCTCTCACGAGTTGATCAAGCATATCCTTCAGATGATTCACGAGGAGCTCGCCTGCCCGGGGGCCGTTGAACGCCATGGACGATTCGTACTGTTTCGCGCGGTAGAGCGCTTCGGGCACGCAGTAGCCGATGTAGTCGCTGGCAAACCCGATGAGCAGGGGGCGCAGCCCACGGTCCTGCGCGGCGCGCTTGAGCCGCATCCCCAGCTCGGCGCTGAGGTCGCACGGCGCCCCGAGGAACGCGACCTCGCCGGCCGTCACGACGGAGAGCGTCGCATCGTCATCGACGAGCCGCTGGCCGATCCCGCGCGGCAGCGTCAGCCGCCCGAGGCGGACCTCGGCGGGAGGCAAGGGCGCACGCACCTGCGCCGCTCCAAGGCCCCCCGGCGGCGTTGGGCGCGACGCGCCGAGGAGGTCGGCGGCGTGCCGGGCAAGCGCCAATCCGATCCGCTCCGCCCGCTCGAATCCATCGCCGGACTTCACCGGTCCCTGATCGGCGACCGCGCCCGCAAAGAACAAGGCCGTCGCGCCTGGGAGCCGCTCCTCCAGTTCCCGCACGGCGACACCGGGGTAGTCCGCGGAGAGTTGCCGGTTCCAGGCGCCCAGGGTGGTGGGATGCGCCGCGAAGCTGAGAAGGACAGCGAACGGTTCGCGCTGGCCGGGCCGGTAGCAGGCGACCACGGCGAGCTCCGGGTCCACCGGTCCGTTCGCCTCCACCCGGTTCTGCACAAGGCCATCGGTCTGCGCGGTCCCGTACGCGAGCTCGACGGGCGCAAGCGCCGTCTTGGCGCGGCCCACGGCGCGGACAACGGTCTGCACGAGCATCGTGAAGACCTGCGGGTCGAAGTGGCCCATGGAGAGCTTCTCGAAGAACCGCTGCCCGTAGCCCCCCGGACCCGAGTGCGTGTGCGTCGCGGCCAGCATGAGGACGAGGTCCTGCGGCAGGCCGGCGTCCAAGAGGCCTCGATGGACGGCGTCAAAGAGCCGCTCATCGACGATGAGCAGATCACAGCTGACGAGCACCGCCGTCGTGTCTCCGTCCCGGAAGACCAACGCCCGGACGCCGACCGGATCATGGACGCCGGTGGAGGGCTTCCCTTTCCGCCGGCTGTAGCCGGCAAGCGGAACTCCGGCGGGGAGGCTGAAAGGCTCATAGGCGGCGCCGGCCAGCACCTCATCCGCCGCCCCCTCGTTTGGCTCGGCCCACGCGATGACGCCGAGCAGACAGCCGCAGAGCAGGAGTACAAGCGGTGGCCGCATCAACTAGCGGGTCTGCTCCTGCGCGAGCAGCTCCCGCGCGAGCCCCAGCGCCTCATCCGCGCTGCGAATGCGCCCCTCGGCCTGGGCCTCCTCGATCGCCCCGAGCAGCGCGCCGATGCGCGGGCCCGGCGAGAGGCGGAAGGCCTGCATCAGCTGGTGGCCGGTCACCAGGCGCGGCGGTTTCACGACCTCCTCCGCCCGGAAGAAGTAGGCGTGCAGCAATTCCTCCAGCCGGCTGCGCTGCAGGTCGATCTGATCGACCCGGGATTTGGACCCGCGCGTCGCCAGCCGGTCGGCCCACCAGGTGAGCAGGCAGGCGGGGCCGTGCTCCCCCAGCTCCTTGAAGAATCGGTAGGTCGCGCGGCGCGTGAGCTGCGGCTCGCGGCTCAGGAATCCGGGGCGCAGGTGGTGGAGCACCACCTGGCACACGAGATCCGCCTCGCGGTTGGACAGGCGCAGCCGCTTGACGATGTCCACCGCCAGCGCCGCACCGGTCTGCTCATGGCCGCGGAACCAGATCTCCCCGTCCGGCTCCACCGTGCGGCGGGCGGGCTTGCCGACGTCGTGCAGCAGCCCGGCCAGCTTGATCAGCCCCTTGCGCGAGCGATGCTCCACCAGCTCCTCGGCGCAGTAGCGGCTCATCGGCTCGCGCAGCGGCGGCGAGAACTCCTCGAACGCCGCGAGGAACCGGTCCGCCTGCGCGACGGTCTCCAGCTGGTGCCCGAGGACGTCCAGGTGATGGAACGACCCCTGGTCCAGCCCGCGGCCGGGCGCCAGCTCCGGAAACAGGACATCGAGCGCCCCGAGCGCGTTCAGCGCGCGGATGGCGGAGGCGGCGCGGTCGGTCTCGAAGATGGCAAGGCACTCGTCCCGCACCCGCTCGCCGGAGACGCGCGCCAACTGCGGCAGGGCGCCGGCCATCAGCGGGGCCGCGGCGGGATCCAGGGTGAAGTCGAGCTCCGCGACGAACCGGAACGCCCGCAGGATGCGCAGTGGATCCTCCGCAAACGTCCCGGGGAAACAGGGGATGAGGCGCCGCGCGGCGAGCGCCTCGCGGCCGCCGAGCGGGTCGATGAGCGGCGGCGCCTGCGGCGTCCGCAGCCACTCGTCCAGCCGCGCGGCCATCGCGTTGATCGTGAAGTCCCTCCGGCGCAGGTCCGCGTCGAGCGTCGGGCCGCGGAACGCGCTCACATCCAGCTCGATGCGCGCGCCCTCGGCCGTCACGACGATCCGCGCCGTGCCCCACGCCTCATCGAGCGGCACGAACGCCGCGCCAAGCTGCGCGGCCAGCGCGCGCGAGGCCTCGAGCGATTCCGACGGCACCGCCAGGTCCACGTTCAGGCCGCGCCGCGTGCGCGAGAGGCACTGGTCGCGCAGCAATCCGCCGACGAGATACCACGGCGCGCCCCGCGACCGCGCGAATGCCTCCACGCGGGTCAGCGTCGCGATGAGCGCCGGCGGGATATCAGGCATGCGAAGAACCGCTTGACATTCGAAGCGCGTCTGTCACAATAGGATTAATCATTCAGCGTGCGACCGTCATCATTCATGCCGCGACGTTCCAAATCCGTTGAACTCCTCGAGTTCGAAATCTCCTTCTACGAGAAGCTCCTCCAGGCCTACCCCGACTTCGTCGACGTCCTCATCCCGCTGGGCGGCGCCTACACGCGGCGCGGCCTCCATGAGAAGGGGCTGGCCGTCGACCTCAAGCTGACGCGGCTGCGCGGGGACGACCCGCTGACGTGGTACAACCTCGCCTGCAGCTACTCCCTGCTGAAGCGGGTGGAGGACGCGATGAGCGCGCTGCGGCGGTCGTTCGAGCTCGGCTACACGGACGTGCGCCACCTGCAGCAGGATCCGGACCTGGTGAACCTGCGCCACTCCCAGCAGTACCGCCAGTTCCTCGAATCGTTTGCCTCGACCGCCGCGGCCAAAGCGCCGCAGGCCCAGCCCGGCGCCGGCCCGGTTCCCCCCGCCGCCTAATCCGCCTTCCATAAGCCGCGCCGGTCCCGGCGCGCCGCCTCGGCCAGCCCGCGGAACAGCTCCGCATGCCGCACGTTGGGCGGGATGGTCAGCGGCTGCGCGAGGCCCGCCCGCAGGAGTTCGGCGTTCGCCATCGCCTCGCGCTCGCCATCCGGCGAGACGTAGACATAGGCGAGGAGCCGGCCGAACCGGTCGTGCGTCTGGACATCGAACTCCAACCGCACGGGCCTGCCTTCCACGAGGCGCCGGTTGAACTCCGTCGCCTCGCGCCCCATCGGCTCGGGGTCCTCGACCCACCCCCCGCCCTTCCGCCGGCGCACCTCCGGCGTATCGATCCCGATGTACCGCACGAGCCGCCCGTCGGCCAGCTCCACCGTGTCCCCGTCCACAACCCGCCGGACGCTGGAACGCTCGGGCAGCGACACGCCGCAGCTCGCCGCGGCGAGGACAAGGGCGCTCAGCAGAGATGAGAGATGAAGACGGCGGACCACGAAAAGCAGGAGGCTACTTCCTGAGCGGCTTGCCGACCTTGGCCTCAAGCGACTGGACCTTCTGGGTGATGCGGCCGGTCCCGGGCTTGTCCTTGCGGTCGTCGATGCGGATCGTCGTCATGACCCGGCTGCAGGACGCCAGCATCGCCTGGTGGCATTGCTTCGCGAGCGTCATGAGGCGGTCCCAGTCCCCTTCCACCACCGTGCCCATGGGCCCGACGCGGTAGTCCAGGCCGCTCTTGTCGATGAGCTTGGCGACCTCGGCCAGCTGCGCGCTGATGCTGGCGTGCTGGGTGCCGATCGGAATGATCTCAAGCTCCGCGAGCATTGCTGCCTCCTGCAGGATATCTTAGCTTACAAAATCGGGGACAGCCACTAATTTCCCCCCTGGGCACTCAAGGAAATTAGTGGCTGTCCCCGATTTTCTCGGCGGCCTGGACGCGCTCCATGATGGGGGGATGGTCATAGAACAGCCGCACGATCCAGCGCGGGGGGCTCGGGTCGGCGAGGTTCAGCGAGCCGAGCCGCCGCAGGGCCGCGGCATACGCGCGCGGATCCGTCATCGCGACGGCAAAATGGTCCGCCTCCCATTCAAAGACGCGCGACAGCCCGTTCTGCAGCGGCAGGCTGACCAGCCCCAGGACCGAGAGCCAGAGCAGGAGCACCGGCAGCCCCGCGATGTCGTCAAGCCCGCGCAGGCCGAGGGGGCTCATCCAACGCTGCCCGACGAGGTCGGTCAGCCAGAAGGCGAGCCACGAGCCGACCGCGGTGATGACGAGCAGCTTGGTGATGTGGTGGTAGCGATGGTGCGCCAGCTCGTGCGCCAGGACCCCCTCGATCTCCTCCGGTGGGAACTCCTCGATCAGCGTATCGGCGAGCAGGACACGCCTGGTCTTCCCGAGCCCGGCCAGCGCGGCGTTCGCCTTCCGGGTCTCGGCGCCGAGGTTGAACCGGAACACCCCCAGGGCGGTGAGGCCGATGCGCCGGCAGAGCGCGAGCAGCCGGCGGGCCAGCTCCTCATCCTGCAGCGGGACCGTCTTGTAGAAGATCGGGAGGAGCACCGTCGGGAACACGCGGGCCATCACGACGCTGAATCCGACCCACGCCATCGCGGCCCACAGCGGCCAGCTGGCCGGGACGTGGCGCAGGAGCGCGTAGAGCGCCTCCAGCACCACCGCGCCCAAGACTGCGCTGACGCCGAGCGCTTTCACCTGCCGGATCCCCCATGCCTTGAGCGTCATCCGGGAGAGCCCGAACCGATGCTCCAGGCGGAACGAGCCGTAGAAGTCCAGCGGCAGCATGACCAGGGCATAGGCCGTCCCGAACACCGCAAGAAAACCCAGGAGCCGCAGCGGCTCCGACGCGGCGCGGTCCGCCCACCACGCGGCGAGCTGCCGCGAGGCGCCGGACCACTGGAAGGCCGCCAGGAACGCCAGGGCCGCCGCCAGGTTGAGGAACAGGAGCCGATAGCGGATGCGCGCGTAGGCCCGCGCCGCCGCGTGGGTGTCGGTCGCTGTCATGCGACGGCTGCGGGCGCGGGAACCGAGCTGCTTCGGAACGCGAGGCCCCGCGCAAGAAACTGGCGGTACGCCTCCACCTGGTGCTCCACGGGAGCGCCGGCGGCCCCCGCGTACCGCTGGAAGAGCCCTGTCACCGTCGAGAGCGCATCGAGCCCCTGGCAGGAGCTCCAGGCGATCCGCGTCCGCCGGGCCAGCACATCGGTCACCGTGCAGGCGAACTCCTGCGTGATGGCGTGCGCCAGCTCCGCCTCAAGATAGTCGTGATGCGGGCAGAGCGGCTGCGCGAGCGACGGCTCGCGGTCAATCAGCCGCAGGATCGACAGGGCGCCGACGCCATACCGGACGAGCAGCCGGGAGAGCGCCTCCGGGTCCACGGCGCGCGTCAGCTCCTGCCAGAGCGCCGGCGAGGCCGCCCCCA
The DNA here is from genome assembly GCA_016180575.1 of Candidatus Omnitrophota bacterium. GTDB lineage: Bacteria > Omnitrophota > Gorgyraeia > Aquiviventales > Aquiviventaceae > JACPAY01. Next base: position 59,775 of record JACPAY010000001.1, read on the forward strand.
TCGCCTCCAGGAGGCTCACCTGGTCCGTCAGGCACCGGTCCGCCTTGACCCGGAGCCTGGCGACCAGCAGGTCCACCGCCTCCTGCGCCATTCGGCGGTACGTCGTGAACTTCCCGCCCATGACGCTCACCAGACCCCACCGGTCCACCTCGATCGCGTGCTCGCGCGAGGCGCCGGTCGCAGCGCCGGTGAACGCCAGGAGCGGACGGGCGCCGGCGAAGGTGGCGATGACGTCATCCGCATCCAGATGGAGTCCCGGGAGCACCCGGTTGACCCCGTCGAGCAGGTAGCCGACCTCCTCGGCGTCGGCGGCCAGCGCGTCCAGCGGGCCGCGCACGGGGCCCTCCGTCGTTCCGACCAGCGAGTGGTCGCCCCACGGCAGGATGAACAGCATCCGCGCATCGGTGTGCCCCTGCACGAAGAGCGCCTGCCGCGCGAGGCGCGGGAGGACGAGATGGATCCCCTTGGTGGGCGCGAGGCGCGCGGGGGCGCCGGCGACGCTCAGGTGGCGGACCGCATCCGCCCATGGCCCGGCCGCGTTGACGACGGCCCGCGCCTGCACGTCAAACGCGCGGCCGGTCAGGAGATCCTCGACGGCGCCTCCGCAGACGCGCTGGCCCGTCTTGAGCAGCGCGCGCACCCGGACGTAGTTGGCGCAGGCGGCGCCCAGGCTGAGCGCCTGGAGGACGTTGGCCAGGCACAGCCGCGCGTCGTCCATCTGGCAGTCGGCGTAGAGGCCGGCCGCCCGCAGCCCGTCGAGCCGCAGGCCGGGCTCGAGCGCGGCCGCGCGCCGGGCGGAGAGCAGGCTGTGGGGCCTGATGTTCCATCCCCAGGCGAGCCGGTCGTAGAGCCACAGGCCGGCGCGGATCTTCCACACCGGCCGCCGGTCGCCCGCGTAGATCGGCAGCAGCAGGGAGAGCGGATGGACCACTCCCGGCGCGATGGCGCGCAGGATGCCGCGCTCCCGCAGGCTCTCGAATACGAGGCGCAGGTGCCCGTGCTCAAGGTACCGCAGGCCGCCATGGATCAGCTTGGAGGTCTTGGAGCTCGTCCCGCCGCCGAAATCGCCCTGCTCGACGAGCGCCACGGAGAGCCCGCGCATCGCGGCATCCCGCGCGATACCGGCGCCGACGATCCCGCCGCCGATGACGAGCACGTCGAACATCCGCGCCCGCAGACGAGCAAGCAGCGCCTCGCGCGGGCTGATCATCCCCCCGCCCCCGACCGCACCCGGGCCACGGCCGCCTGCCATCCCGCATACCGCCGCGCCCGCTCGGAGGGGCGCATGCGCGGGTGGAACGTCCGCTCGGGGCGGCCGACGAACCGCTCGAGATCTCGCGGCGTCCACCACCCGATGCCGATGCCCGCCAGCAGCGCAGCGCCCCGTCCGGTGTTGGCGACCGAGGCGGGCCGCACGACCGGGATGCCGAGGAGATCGGCCTGGAACTGCATGAGCCAGTCGTTCCGCGCGGCGCCCCCGTCGACGCGCAGCGCCCGCAGGCGGATGCGGCTGTCGCGCGCCATCGCCTCGACGACGTCTCGCGTCTGATAGGCGAGCGACTCCAGCGTCGCCCGCACGAGGATGCGGCGGTCGGAGCCGCGCGTGAGGCCGATGATGGCCCCGCGCGCGCCCATGTCCCAGTACGGCGCGCCCAGGCCCACGAACGCCGGCACCACGTACACGCCGCCGGTGTCCGGCACCGCGCGCGCGATCGCGTCGGTCTCAGAGGCCCGCCGGATCAGGCCCAGCTCATCCCGCAGCCACTGGATGGCCGCCCCGGCGATGAACACGCTGCCTTCCAGCGCGTAGGCGGGCCGCCCGGTCCCGCTGTAGACGCGGGTCGTGAGCAGGCCATGGCGGCTCGGCACCAGGCGCGAGCCGGTGTGCAGGAGGAGGAAGCAGCCGGTGCCGTAGGTGTTCTTCGCGGTGCCGGGCGAGAGGCATCCGTGCCCCACCATCGAGGCCTGCTGGTCCCCGGCAACACCGGTGATGGGGATGCCGGCAGGCAGCGGGCCGGCCGCTGTCGTCCTGCCGAAGGATGCGCTGGAGGGCAGCACGCGGGGGAGCAACGAACCCGGCACTCCGAAGAGCCGCGCCAGCGACAGGTCCCACCGGCCGGTCCGGATGTTGTAGAGCAGCGTGCGGGAGGCGTTCGTCTCGTCCGTGGCATGGACCCGGCCGCCGGTCAGGTGCCAGATGAGCCAGCTGTCGACCGTCCCGAAGGCGAGCGAGCCGCGCTGGCTCAGCCGCCGCGCGCCGGGCACATGGTCCAGGAGCCACCGGATCTTCGTGCCGGAAAAGTACGCGTCGAGCACCAGGCCGGTCTTGCGCCGGACCGCCGGCTCGGCGCCCCGCCGCTTGAGCCGGTCGCACAGCCCGGCCGTGCGGCGGCACTGCCAGACGATCGCGTTGGCGATCGGCCATCCGGTGCGGCGGTCCCAGACGATCGTCGTCTCCCGCTGGTTGGTGATCCCGACCGCCTGGACCCGGCGGCCGCTCACCCGGCCGTCGGCCAGCGCCCGGCGGATGACCGACCAGGTCACCCGGAGGATCTCCTGCGGACGGTGCTCCACCCAGCCGGGACGCGGGTAGTGCTGCGGCAGCTCCGCGTAGGCGGAGGACACCAGCCGGGCGCGCCGGTCCATCACCAAGACGGTGGTGCCCGTCGTGCCCTGGTCGACCGCCAGAATCACGCCCTTCCCTGTCGGGCTCATGCGGCTACAAGTATACACCGTCGCCCGCCTCCGCGTATCTGATACGGTACATGCTATAATGTTTGGATGCCGTATCAGATACGCGACATGGAGCCGCTGCCGTACTATGCTGAGGCGGCATCGCGCGCCGCAACGGCCGCCGGCGCGCTGCTCATCCAACAGCTGGGCCGCCACGGCCCGGTCAAGACCAAGCGCAGCGCGATCGACCTCGTGACCCGCGTGGATCGCGCCTCCGAGCGCCTCATCCGCCGCCTCCTCCTGCGCGCCGACCCGCGGATCGGCTTCCTGGGCGAGGAGCGCGGGGCGCGCAACCGCGCCGCGGCCTGCCGCTGGATCGTGGACCCGCTGGATGGCACGACCAACTTCGTGCACGGGCTGCCCCTGTTCGGCGTCTCCATCGGGCTGCAGGAGGCGGGGACGATTCGGGTCGGCGTCATCTACGACCCGGTGCGCCGGGAGCTGTTCGCCGCGACGAAGGGCGGCGGGGCGTTCCTCAATGGCCGGCGCATCTGCGTCTCGGCGGCGAGCCGGCTGTCCCGCAGCCTGCTCTCGACGGGGTTCTCGTCCAGGTTCCTGGCGCACAACCAGCCCTATGCCGGCTGGTTCCGGACGCTGCAGCGCCATTCGCACGGCGTGCGGCGGATCGGCTCAAGCGTCTGGTGCCTGGCCGCCGTGGCGGCCGGCCGGCTGGAGGGGTTCTACGAGCGGGATCTCTGGCCGTGGGACATGGCGGCGGGGGTGCTGCTGGTGGCGGAGGCGGGCGGGACCGTCACGGACCTGGCCGGACATCCTCCGGTCCTGGAACGCGGCCGGCTCGTCGCGACGAACGGCCGCATCCACCGCGAGCTGCTGCGCGCCCTATCGCTCAAGTAGCGCGAAGGTTTCCAGGTGGTTGGTCTGCGGGAACATGTCAAACGCCTGGAGCGCGGCGAGCCGGTAGCGGGGGAAGCCCGTGCACAACATCCCCAGGTCGCGGACGAGCGACTGGACGTTGCAGGAGAGGTAGGCGATCTGGAGGGGTCGGGCGGCGAGGATGGACGCGATGGCCTGGGGATGCAGGCCGGCGCGCGGGGGATCCGCCACGATGACATCCGGTCTTGCCTCCTGGAGCCAGAACCGGCGGTCCAGGAGCAACGCTTCCACCTTCCCTGCCCGGAACTCCACGTTGCGCATCCCGTTCAGCGACGCGTTCAGCGCCGCCAGCTCCAGGTGGTGCGGCTCCCCGTCGATCCCATAGACCTTCCGCATCCGTGAGGCGAGGTAGAACGCGATGAGCCCGAGGCCGCAGTAGAGGTCCCACGCCACTCCGCCCGCGCCGGGACGGAGGCGCTCGCACACCGTCGCGTACATCCGGTCCGCCTGGGCGGTGTTCGGCTGCAGGAAGCTCAGCGGGTGCAGCTTGATGCGGAACGGGCCCATCCGCTCCTCCAGGTGAGGGGTGCCCTCCAGCAGGATCAATTCCTCCGGGACCGCGATGTCCGCCACGCGGCCCGTCAGGCCCCAGTAGAAGCTGCCGATCGCCGGATGGCGCGCCGCCACGTCATGGGCCAGCCCCTCCACGACAGCGCGCACATCCGCGCCATTCCCTGTCGCCCCATGAGCGGAGGCGGGCCTGCCTGCCGCGCCGCCCTCAGGTGACCGCGCGGCGCAGGCAGGCGATGTCATCAGGCATACCAGGAGGCGGCCCGTCGCGCGGCTGATGCGCACGAGGAGGTGCCGGAAAAAACCCTGATGGGTGCGCGGATGGTAGGGTGGAAGGCCGGTCCGGGCGGCGGCGTCCCGGACGTCGCGCAGCACGCGGGCCGCCGGCTCAGGCACGAGCAGGCAATCGTCGAGATCCACCACGCGCCAGAAGGAGCGCGCGGCATGGTAGCCCAGCGCCAGCCGGCCGTCCTGCTCCCCGAAGGTGAACTCGGCCTTGTTCCGGTACCGCCAGGGATCCTCCAATCCGATGAGCTCCACCGACGGGACGTCACCCAGCGCCGCGAGGGCGCGGCCGAGCCGCTCACGCTTCAGCACAAGCTGATCCGGGTAAGCCACATCCTGCAGGGCGCATCCCCCGCACGCGCCGAAATACGGACAGGGCGGCTCCACGCGCGGGAACGCCGCTTTCTCCTGCACGAGCAGCTGCTCAGTGCGCATCGCTCACCAGCGTCGGCGCGGGCGAAGGAGCAGGATGCCCAGCATCCCGCTGACGAACCCGCCGATATGGGCCCAGAACGCGATGCCGCCGACGTCGGCGACCTGACCCAACGCCGTCAACCCCTGCACCCACTGCAGCAAGAACCAGAGTCCCAAAAACAGAAAGGCCGGCAGCTCCACCCGCTCCCAGAACAACCCGAGCGGCACCAGCGTCACGATGCGCGCGGAAGGAAACAGAAACAGATACGCGCCGAGCACCGCGGCGATCGCGCCGCTCGCCCCCACCATCGGCATCGAGGAGTGGGGCGTCATGAGCAGCTGGACGACGGCGGCGGCGACCCCCCCGCCGAGATAGAGGAGGAGGAACCGGGGATGGCCGAGCCGATCCTCCACGTTGTCGGCGAAGATCCACAGGTAGAGCATGTTCGAGCCGAGGTGCAAGAGCCCCCCGTGGAGGAACTGGGAGGTGAGCAGCGTCAGGAACAGGCGGGGCCAGTCCAGGAAGTCGCTGGGGCTGGCCACCATCCAGTGCGCGGGCACGACCCCGAACCGATAGAGGAATGCCTCGGCGGCGGCTCCCTGCGCGAGCTCCAGGAGGAAGGCGGCGACGTTCGCCGCGAGCAGGAACCGCGTCACCCAGGCGACGCGGCGGGAGGGGATGTTGTCACGGATGGGGATCATCGCTGGACACCCCAACGAGGCAGATCCCCGCATCACCGGCGGAGGCGATCAGCGCCTCGCGCTCCAGGAGGATCGTGGTACCCGCCTCGACCGCCAGGCAGGAGACGCCGGCCTCCTTGAGCGTGGCGAGCGTGTCGGGGCCGATGACCGGCAGGTCGAAGCGCCGGTCCTGGCGGGGGGCGGCCGCCTTCACGACGACGAGCCCATCGCCTGCCAGCGCGTGCGCCCGCCGGATGGCGGCGTCGGTGCCCTCCAGCGCCTCCACCGCCACCACCACGCGGTCTTTCACGACCACCGTCTGCCCGACGTCAAGCGCGGCGAGGGCGCGCGCGGCGCGCAACCCCACGGCGATGTCTTCCTGTTGGGCCGCCGTCGGCCCCGCGGAGGTCAAGGGACCTTCGGGACAGAGGGCGGCGCGGAGGAACGTGGAGGAATCGAGCAGGGTGATGCCGGCGTGGGCCAGCCGCTGGCCGACCGCGCCCAGCAGCGCCCCGGCTGAGAAGTCGGGGGCCTGTCGCAGCACCTCGCGGAGGTCCGCGTCGAAGGCCGCGGGCTTGCCGAGGAGCACCGCCTTGGTCACCTTGCCGGCCATGATCGCCTCGCGCACGCCGTGCGCCTTGAGGCGCTCGAGGAGCCGCGCGAGCTGGCCGACCGGGAGCTCCTCATAGGCATCGACCTCCCCGGCGAGGGCGGGGTCCGCCCACCCCTGGATGCCGACGGCGATGACGCGCCGGCCCTGGCGCTTCGCCTCCCGGGCGACATGGAACGGAAATGACCCCGCCCCGGCAATCAGTCCAAGCACCCGTCCGGTATCTGATACCTTTTTAGACATCGGAAATGGTATCAGATACCGGGAGTGTGCACGCTGCGGGCTACGCCGCGTTTTGACGCCCGGATGAAGGCGAGCAGGTGCGCAAGTTCGGGACAGCGGTCGGCGTCCCGATCGACCTGCGCGAGCGCGTGGCTCATGGAGAGCTTGGAATGGAAGAGCGTCCGGAAGGCGCGATGGAGGCGCCGCTTGACCTCAGGCGACACCCCGGCCCGCCGCAGCCCCTCGTTGTTGAGCCCGAAGACGGCGGCGGGATAGCCGACGCAGGTCGCATAGGGCGGGATGTCCTGCACGACGCGCGAGCAGCCGCCGATGATGGACAGGGTGCCCACGCGCACGAACTGGTGCACGCCGACGAGGCCGCCGATGACGGCCCGGTCCTCCACCGTGATGTGGCCGGCCAGGGCCGCGCTGTTGGCGATGACCACATGGTCGCCCACCACGCAGTCATGGGCCACGTGGGCGTAGGCCATGAGGAGGCAGTCCGAGCCGATGACCGTCTTGCCCCCGCCGCCCGCGGTCCCGACGTTGATGGTCACGTACTCCCGGATCTTGTTCCGGTCGCCGATGAGGAGGAGGCTGGCTTCCCCCTGGTACTTGAGGTCCTGCGGGATGCTCCCGATCACCGCCCCGGTGAACAGCTCGCAGTCCGCGCCGATCGTCGTGCGGCCCTCCACCACGCAGTGCGCCCCGAGGATGGTCCGCGGCCCAATGGCCACCTGCGCGCCGACCACCGTGTAGGGCCCCACCGACACCCCGTCGCCGAGCTTCGCCTCGGGATGCACGATGGCCGTCGGGTGGATCGCCGGGGGAGCGTCCGCCGGGGCCGGCTGGGCCCGCCGCGCCGTCATGGGGCTCATTCCACCAGCGCGAACATCAGCTCCGCCTCGCAGACGAGCTTGCCGTCCACGAGCGCCCGGGACGACACCGCCCCGGTGCGCGAGCGCAGCTTGCCCAGCGTCGCCTCGAGGACCAGGACGTCGCCGGGGACCACGGGCTTCCGGAACTTGACCTTGTCCACCGCCATGAAGTACGCGAGCTTCCCGCGGTGCTCCCGCGTGTTCAGCATGATGATCCCCGCCAGCTGCGCCATCGCCTCCACGATGAGGACACCCGGCATGACCGGCCGGCCCGGGAAATGGCCCCGGAAGAAGTAGTCGTTGATGGTCACGCACTTGAGCCCCACCGCCCGCGTTTCGGTCAGCTCGGTCACCCGGTCCACCAGGAGGAACGGGTAGCGGTGCGGAAGGATCTTCTCGATCTGCGTGATGTCGAGCTGCGGCCCCACCATGACCTCGGACGTCGCGGACTGGAGGGCGCCGAGCTTCCACTGCTCCAGCGCCTGGTCGAGCTTCTTGAGCAGCTTCACGTTCAGCGGATGCCCGCTCTTCACCGCGATGACATGGGCCTGGAGCCGCATCCCGAGCAGGTAGAGGTCGCCCAGGAGGTCCAGCACCTTGTGGCGCGCGAACTCATCCTCGAACCGCAGGGTGTTGTCCAGCACGCCCGCCTCGCCGAGGACCAGCGTGTTCTCGGCGCTCGCCCCCTTGCCGAGGCCGGCCGCCCGGAGCGTCTCCGCCTCCTCCTTGAGGCAGAAGGTCCGGGCGGGCGCGATGGCCTCTTCGAACGAGGCGGCGCCGTTCTGGACGTACGAGACGAACTGGGACTTGAGGAGCGGGTGCGGGTAGCTGAGCAGGTACGAGATCCGCAGCGTGCGATCGGGGAAGACGACGATGGAGGAGTCCCCCTCCTGGACGAAGACCGGCTCGCGCAGCGCGAAGTACCGGCGGGGGGCGGGCTGCTCGACGGTCCCCGCCGCCGTGAGCTGCTGCACGAACTGGACGGCGGAGCCGTCCAGGCCGGGCAGCTCGACGTTCGTCACCTCGACGTAGGCGTTGTCGATGCCCGTGCCCCAGAGCGAGGCCATGAAGTGCTCGACCGTCTGGACCTCCACCCCGTCCTTGGAGAGCGTGGTGCGCCGCACGCTCTTCTCGACGTCCACGATCTTGGTGGATTTCACGGGGATCGCGGGCCGATGCGGCAGGTCGGTCCGGACGAACACGATCCCGGTGTCCGGCGGGGCGGGCAGGACCCGGAGGGAGACCGGCAGGCCGGTGTGGATGCCGAGGCCCTTGATGGACACGTCGCGGGCGACGGTCCGCTGGGATTCGCTCATGAGCTCAGGGGGCCCCTTTCGCGCGGCCGTTCAGCGCCGCGAGAACCTCGTCGGTGACATCGTAGGCGTCCTGGCCGTAGACCATGGCCTGCCCGTCCAGGATGAGCGAGAACCCGTTGGCCTTGGCGTAGTCCTGCAGCACCCGCTGGATCTCCTCCAGCAGCCCCTTGGCCACCCCGTCGCGCTCATGGCGCAGGTCCCGCGCCGTGTTGGTGCGGAAGCGCTGCAGCTCGTCCGCCCGCTCCTCGATCTCCCGGGCCTTGGACTCGCGGGCCTCCGCGCTCAGCAGCTCCAGGCTCTGGCGCATCTTCCGGAGCTCCTCCACGCGGCCCTTGAGCTCCGCCTCCTTCTGCTTGCCCTTCTTCTCCAGCGCGGCGTCGGAGGCCTGCGTCTTCGCATAGCCGTCGAACACCTTGGCCATGTTCACATAGCCGATCTTCAGCTCCTCCGCCCTCGCCGTGGGACAGGGGACAGGGGACAGGGGACACGCTGCGAGGATCATGAGGATGAGGATGACGCCGTGGGACCACCCGCGCAAGACCGCCTGTCTCATGTCTCCTGTCTCCTGTCTCAGAAACTCCGGCTGATGTTGAAGTGCACCTGCAGCTCGCGTTCCTCGCCGGGATCCAGGTCGCTGACGGGCACCCCCAGATCGAGCCGCAGCGGCCCGATGGGCGTGTTCACGCGCACCCCCGCCCCCGCGCCCGCCTTGAACGACTCGCCGAACTCCTTGACGCGCCGCCAGACGTTGCCGACGTCCAGGAAGACCGATCCCCGGAGGATCGGCCGGCCGCGCTCGTCTTTCAGCAGCGTCACGACCTCCTCCAGCGTCCCCACGAGCAGCGCCTCGCCGCCGATGGGGTCGTTGGACGCCGGGTCGCGCGGTCCCACGCGCCGCTCCTCGAAGCCCCGGATGGTGCCGGAGCCGCCGCCGAAGAACCGCTCGAAGATGGGGACCTCCGACGTGCCCGAATAGGCGTCGACGATCCCGGCGCGGAGGCGGGACTCGAACACCAGGCGGTCCCAGTGGGGGAGGTAGTGGCTCCCCCCCGCCTGCCACCGGTAGAAGTCCTTGTCGGCCCCGAAGAGCCCGCCCGCCAGATCGGCCGAGCTGAACAGGAACAGGCCGCGGGTCGGGTCAAAACGGTTGTCCCGATGGTCCCAGGAGATCCCGAGGCCCGCGACGCTGATGGTGTTGCGCCCCTGCTCGGCCTTCAGGTCAGCCGAGGCCTCGGTCACCACGTCGGAGATCTCGGTGCGGTAGAGCTGGTAGCTGAGGCTCCCCAGCAGGCCGTCGATGAACTCCCGGCCAAGCCGCAGCCCCGCCCCGCGCTGCTCCTCCTCGAACGCGAGGCCCAGGTTGCGGCTGCGCAACCGGGTGCGGTTGTACGCGTCGATGCCGAGCGACACCGGGTGGCCGAAGATCCACGGCTCGGTGAACGACACGTCGAAGAACCGCCGGACGGTGCCGACCTCCACCCGGAAGCGGAGGTCCTGCCCCGCGCCCGTGAATGTCGGGAAGTTCCGCCAGTCGAAGTTGCGCTGCTCGAGCTCCACGAGGCCGACGAGGCGATCCACCGAGGAGAACCCGCCGCCGAAGCTGAAGCTGCCGGTCTTGGCCTCCTTGACCTTGACGACCAGATCCTCGCGGTCGGGCGTCTCGGTCGGCTCCGTCTCCACGCTGACCTCTTCGAAGTACCCCAGGTTGTAGAGCCGGTCGATGGACTTGCGGATCGCAGCACCGTCGAACCGCTCGCCGGGATAGGCCCGGAGCTCCCGGCGCACGACGACGTCCTTGGTCCGCAGGTTGCCCCGGACCTCGACGCGGTTGATGGACACGAGCTCATTCTCGGCGATGCGGTAGGTCAGGTTCACGCGCTTCGTCGCGTCGTCCAGCTGCGGCTCCGGGACGACCTCCGCGTGGATGTAGCCCCGGTCGCCGTAGTATTGCTTGATGCCCCGCAGGTCCTCCTGCAGCGCCTCCTGGCTGTACACCGCCCCCGGCTTGAGCGTGATGGCCTGCCGGATCTCGCGCTCCGGAAAGAGCACGGTGCCGGTCAGCGCCACCTGGCCGACCCGATGCTGCAGCCCCTCCGTGATCTTCAGATGGACATAGAGCCCGCGCCCGGCGGCGTCCCGGTAGACCTCCTGGGTGGCGGCGACGTCCTGGTAGCCGTGCTTCCGGTAGAAGGCCCGCACCCGCTCGAGGTCCTCCTCGAGCACCTGCTCGTTGTAGACCCCGGAGCGGAACCAGCGCCGGCGCTTCGTCTTGAGCAGCTTCCGGATCCGTCGGTCCGGGAAGGCCTGGTTGCCCTCCACCAGGACGCCGGCGATCCGCATGCGGGTCCCCTCCTCGACCAGCAGATAGATGGTCGCCGTGTTGGCTACCTCATCGAGCTGGACGCGCGAGGCGATCTCGCTCTGCGAAAACCCCTTGCGCGCGTACTCCGCCTTCAGCTGATCGATCCCCTCCTTGACCCTCCGGGGGTCGTACAGCTCGCCCGGACCGACGCCGAACAGCTCAAGGAGCTTGGGCTTGCCCAGCGCCCGGTTGCCCTCCACCTCGACGGCTGACACCGTCGGCTTCTCGGTGACGACGAACACGAGGCGCAGCCCCTCGGGCGTCTGCTCGACATCGGCCCGGACGTCGGTGAAGTAGCCGAGCGCGAAGAGGCGCCGGATGTCTTCGCTGACGATCGCGTTCTGATAGGGCGAGCCCGGCTTCGTCCGGACGCGCGCCAGGACGGTTTCCTTGGCGACCGTCTTCGCGCCGCGGAGCTCCACCGCGACGACCGTTTCGCCCTCCTGGGCGAAGCTGGGGGACGCCGCGAGGCCCATGCCGCAGAGGAGCAGGGCCAGGCAGCTGCCAGCGGAGCGGCTCATTCCCGAGCTGGCGACTCGAAACGCGTATATTCCTTGATGAACGTCAGCTTGACGGTGTCGGTCGGGCCGTTCCGCTGTTTGGCGATGATCACCTCGGCGGTGCCTCGATTCTCATCGGTCGGGTTGTAGTACTCTTCCCGGAACAGCATCAGCACGACATCGGCATCCTGCTCGATGGCCCCGGACTCGCGCAGGTCCGAGAGGCGCGGGCGCCGCAGCTCCTTCTCAGGCGCCCTCGAGAGCTGGCTCACCACCATGACGGGAATGCCCAGCTGCCGCGCCAGCGCCTTCAGCCCGCGGGAAATGACCGAAATTTCCTGCTGCCGGTTCTCCGTGAGGGTGGTGGCATCCATCAGCTGCATGTAGTCAACAATCACCAGCCCGATGTCATGCCGCCGCTTCAGCCGGCGCGCTTTGGCGCGCAGCTCGAGCACCGTCAGGCCCGGGGTGTCATCGATGAAGATGGGCGCTTCCGACAGCTTGCCCGCCGCCTTGGTCAGGTTTGGCCAGTCCGCGTTCGACAGCATGCCGGAGCGGACGTTGTGCGCGTTGATCCGGGCATGCGAGCACAGCATCCGCTGGACCAGGCTCTCCTTCGACATCTCCAGGCTGAAGATCGCCACGGGCTTCTGCTGGACGAGCGCGACGTGCTCCGCGACGCAGAGGGCAAACGAGCTCTTCCCCATGGCCGGCCGGCCGGCCACCACGATGAAATCAGACGGCTGCAGGCCGGCCAGGTGCTGATCCAGGTCGATGAACCCGGTGGGGAGGCCGGTGATCATCCCCTTGCGCTGATAGAGGGTGTCGATCATCTCGATGGAGCTCTTGATGATGTCCTTCATCGAGACCGCGTCGCGCTTGATCTTGCTCGAGGCGATGTCGAAGATCGCCGTCTCGGCTTCGTCGAGCAGGAGATCCGGCTCCTTCGAGCCCTGGTAGGCGTGATCGCCGATCTGATCCGACGCCTGGATCAGCCGGCGCAGGATGTGTTTCTCTTTCACGATGTTGCAGTGGTGCTTCACGTTGGCGGGGGTGGCGACGGTCGAGAGCAGCGCCAGATAGCTCGGCCCCCCCACCTCGTCGAGGCTGCTCTGCTTTTTCAACGCCTCCGTGAGCGTGAGCAGGTCCACCGGAACGTCTTTCTTGTACAGCTCAAGGATCGCCCGGAAGATTTTCCGATGGGCGGGTTTGTAGAAGGTCTCCTCTTCGAGGATTTCAGCGGCCTGGGTCACGGCGTCTTCCGACAGCAGCATAGCGCCTAAGACCGCCTGCTCGACCTCGGGGCTGCTTGGGGGGGTGACGCGAAGATCGGCCGTCGTCAATTCATGCTCAGGCATCGGCTAGGCCTTGACGACCCACAGCTTGAGGGTCGCTGCCACGTTCGGATGCAGGCGGACCGGAACCTCGAACACGCCCAGCGCCTTGATGGGCGTCTCGAGCCGGATCGCGCCCTTGTCCACCGGAAGCCCTTCCCGCCCCAGCGCCTCCGCCACATCGTGGGCCGTGATGGAGCCGAAGGGCTGTTCGTTCTCGCCGAGGGTGAGCTTCAGCGTCAGCGACAGGCCTTCGAGCCGGCGCTTGAGCGTCTCCGCCTCCGCCTGGACGCGCCCGGCCTGCTTGAGGCGCCGCTGGCTTGCGGCCTCGACCGCCTTCAATTGCTGGGGGCTCGCCGGCACCGCCAGCCCGCCGGGGAGCAGGTAGTTGCGGGCGAACCCCGGCTTGACGCGCACCACGTCCCCCTCGGCGCCCAGCTTCTCAATGGCCTTCAGCAGGATGACGTCCATGCGAGCCACTCCTAGACCGACACGTAGGGCAACAGCGCCATGAACCGCGCCCGCTTGATGGCGCGGGTGAGCAGGCGCTGGTGTCTTGCGCAGGTGCCGGTCAGCCGCGAGGGGATGATCTTCCCCCGGTCCGTGACGTAGCGCCCGATCCGCTCCAGGTCCTTGTAATCGATGTGCTCGACCTTCTCCGTGCAAAACCGGCAGGGCCGCTTGACGAACGTGCGCCGGACAAATGCCATGGGTCTCCTCAGAACGGGACGTCCGCCTCGGCGTCCCCTTCTGTTGTCGCCGCCTCCGCTTCAGGTTCCTCGGGCCGGGCCGGTTCCGCTTCTTCGCGGGGCCGGCCGGGACCGCCTGGTCCGCCGGGACCGCCTGCCTGCGCCGCGCCGGACGCGGCAGGCAGGCCCAGGAACTGCACGCGATCCGCCCGCACCTCCATGGTGGACCGGGTCTTCCCCTCGGCCTCCCAGCTCCGGTAGATCAGCCGGCCTTCCACGAAGACCGAGCGGCCCTTCTTCAGATACTGGTTACAGGTCTCGGCCTGCCGGCCCCACGCGACGACGGTGAGGAAGCAGGTCTCCTCTTTGCGCTGGCCGGCCTGGTCCTTGAAGGTCGAGTTGACCGCCAGGCGCAGGTTCACCACGGCGGCGCCGCTTGGGGTGTAGCGGAGCTCCGGATCTTTGGTGAGGTTGCCGATGAGCAGCACGCGATTGAGGCTCGCCATCACCGCCTCCTGACCGGCGGAGGCACCGACCCGATCTTCGCGAGCGCCGGCGCGGACGGCTCGGCGTCCGGCGCCGGGCCGTCCACCTCGTCCGCGCTCAGGATCATGAAGCGCACCACCGCATCGTTGAGCCGGAAGAGGCGGTCCAGCTCTCCGACCTGCGCCGTCGGCGCCTGGAACCGCAGCAGGAAGTAGTGGCCCTCGGTCTGCCGGGCGATGCGGAACGCCAGCCGGCGGCGGCCCATGTGCTGGTTGCTCTCCACGCTGCCGCCCACTTTCTTGATGGGCTCCTCGAGGCCGGTGGACTGGCGACTCATCTCCTGCTCCGTCCCGGCCGCTTTCACGATGATCAATGCCTCATACGCCTTCATGTCTCCTGCGCCTTGTTGTACCGGTTCATCGCCGCCGCAATGCCCTCCGCGACCCACGCCTCGCAGGCGTCCACGGCCTGCGCCACCATCTGCCCCATGCGCGGGCGCTCGTCGCTGCGGAACGGGGAGAGCACGAAATCGGTCAGGTCGCTCGGCATGTCCGGCGCGCCCACCCCGAGCCGCAGCCGCGGAACCTGCTCCGTGCCCAGCGCCTCCAGGCACGAGACGAGGCCGTGGTGCCCGCCCGGGCCGCCCTCGGCGCGCAGCCGCAGCGCGCCCAGCGGCAGGTTGACGTCATCGCACACGATCAGCAGATCCTGCGGCGCCGCCTCCACCGTCCTCAGCGCCTCCCCGGACTCGTTCATCATGGTCAGCGGCATCAGCAGCCTGACGGTCCGGCCGGCCTCTTCGTAGTCGCCGAAGACGCCCGCGGAGCGCCCCCCGCGCGGGCTGACCGCCCGGTGCGTGAGCTGGACCCCGTGGCGGTCCGCCAGCGCCTGAATCACCGCGAACCCGATGTTGTGCCGCGTGCCCTGATAGGTCTGCCCCGGATTGCCTAAGCCGATGATGACCTTCACCCCAGCGGATCCGCTTATCCCTTCCCCTCTTTCTTGGGCTCGGACTTCTTGGCCTCGGCGGGCTTCTCGCCCTTGGCGGCCGCCTCGCCTTCCGCCTCGCCGGCCTCCTCTTTCTTCTCCCGGATGACCTCAGGCTCGGTGACGGGCGCGGCCTCCTCGGCGGCCGGCACCTCGACCTTCGGCGTCTGGACCGAGGCGATGGCGCCTTCCGGGTCGCTCGTGATCCGGGCGCCCTTCGGCGCGGCCAGGTCGCGGACGTGGATCGTGTCGCCGATCTTCATGGCGCTGACGTCATGCGCAACACCCGTGGGGAGGTCGGCGGGCAGACACTCCACCTCCACCTCGCGCAGGAACTGCTCGAGGACGCCGCCGTCCTGCTTCACCCCTGCCGGCTCACCCTTCAGGATGAGCGGGACCTTCACCTTCAGCCGCTCGGTCAGCACGATGGCATGGAAATCGACATGCACGACATGGCCGTCCACCGGGTCGTGCTGGACCGCCTGCACGAGCGCCGGCTTCTCCCAGGCCTTGCCACCTGCCTGCGCCGCGCCCTTTGTCGCAGCGGAAGGCGCGGCAGGCAGGTCCTCCAGACGGAGGGTGACCAGCGCGTGCTCGCCCGCCTTGGCGCGCAGAAACTTCACGAGCTCCCGCTGGCTCACCTCAACACTCATCGGCTCCATGTCCCGGCCGTAGATGACGCCGGGGACCAGCCCCCCGTGGCGCAGCCGCCTCACCGGGCGCTTGCCCGCCGTCGTCCGGCGCTTCACGGTCAGCTGCTGCTGGTGGGTCGTGCGTGCGGATGTTGCCATGCGGCCCTCGAAGTTAACTCGGCATCCCGTCGAACAACACGCTGATGGAGAGCTCGTAGTGGATCCGGCGGATCGCCTCGCTCAGGAGGGGCGCCACCGACAGGACCGTGATTTTGTCCTGCCGTTTCGAGCGGGCAAGCGGGACCGTGTTCGTCACGATGAGCTCCTTCAGGCCGGAGCCCGCGATGCGCTGCCGGGCCGGCCCGGAGAGGATGGGGTGCGTCACGCAGGCGTAGACCGCCGTGGCCCCGGCCCGGTCCAGGGCATTGGCCGCCTCGATGAGCGAGCTGCCCGTCGCGATCAGGTCATCAACGAGGAGCACGGTCTTGCCCTTCACGTCGCCCAGGATGTGCATGACCTCCGTGGCCTCCGGCGTGTTGCGCCGCTTGTCCACGACCGCCAGGCCCGCCCGCAGCCGCTTCGCGTAGGCGCGCGCCAGCTTGATCCCGCCGACGTCCGGCGACACGACGACGATCGGGCGGAGCCGCTTGCGCCGGATGTACTGCTCGAAGACCGTGATGGCATAGAGGTGATCGAGCGGGATGTCGAAGAAGCCCTGGATCTGGCCCGCGTGCAGGTCCATCGTCAGGACCCGGTCCGCGCCGGCCGTCGTGATGAGGTTGGCCACGAGCTTGGCCGTGATGGGCACCCGGGGTTGGTCCTTGCGGTCCTGCCGCGCGTAGCCGTAGTAGGGGACGACGGCGGTGACGCGGCGGGCCGAGGCGCGCCGCACCGCGTCGAGCATGATGAGCAGCTCCATGAGATTATCATTGGTCGGCGGGCAGGTCGGCTGGACGATGAACACGTCCTTGCCGCGAACGTTCTCGTTGATCTTGACGCGGATCTCCCCCTCGCTGAACCGCCCGACGAACGAATCCGCGAGCGGCACCCTCAGCTCCCGGCAGATCGCCTTCGCGAGCTCCGGATTGGCGTTGCCGCTCAGGATGGCCAGCTCCGCGGAGAGCCGGTAGCGCTTCGGGGGGGCCATGGGTTACCGCCTGGTCCTCCGCGCGCGGGGCCGCGTCGCCCGCCGCGGGGCGGCCTTCGCGCGGACCGGGCGTCCCTCGACTCGCTTCGCTCGCTCGGGACGGTGCCGAGCGGCTGGCGCGCGGCGGCGGGCCCCCGCGCCAGCGCGCTTCGCGGCCCTCTTGACCTTCCGGATGGCTCGCCCCGCCGTCGGCGGGGCGGGCTTGGCCTTCGCCTGACCGTCCTTCCGGCGCGCGGGCGACGCGCGCTCCGCCTTCAGCGGCGGCTTCGCCCCTGCCGCCGGCTCGCGGTGGTCCGTCGGGCGCGCGGCCAGCGGGCGGGCCGGCACCCCGGCCACCACGCCCTTTGGCGGCACATCGTGCGCCTTGGTGACGACGCAGCCGGCCCCGGTCACCGCCCCGGCGCCGATCTTGACCGGCGCGACGAGGACCGAATCGGAGCCGATGAAGGCGCCTTTGCCGATGTGGGTCTGGTGCTTGTCCTTGCCGTCGTAGTTCGCGGTGACGGTGCCGGCGCCGATGTTGACGTCATCCTCGATGACCGCGTCGCCCAGATAGCTGAAGTGGTTGATGCGCGTGCGGGCGCCGACCTTCGTCCGGACCAGCTCCGCGAAGTTGCCGACCCGCACCGCCTCGCCCAGCGCGACCCCGGTGCGCAGCCGGGCGAAGGGCCCGATCTCGCACCGCTTGCCGATGGACACCCCCGTCTGGATCGCCGTATAGGGGTGGATGACGGTGTCGGCCCCGATGCTCACGCCGTAGTCGATGGAGGTGGTGGCAGGATCCTCGATGGTGACGCCGTTGTGGAGGTGCATCTCGATGATCCGCTGGCGGATGACCCCGATCGCCCGGGCCAGCTCCGAGCGCGAGTTGATCCCGAGCGCCTCGGCGATCTCCTCGACGCGCGCCGCCTGGATCTTGGTCCCCTCCTGCCGGGCCAGGTGCGAGACGATGTCGGTGAGATAGAGCTCGTGCTTGGCGGCGCTCGGCTTCACCGTCGCCAGCGCGGCCAGCAGCGCCGGGGCGCTGCAGACGAGCGGCCCGACGTTGATCTCGCGGAGCGCCCGCTGGGCGGCGTTGGCCTCCGCCTCCTCCACGATGCCGCTGATGAGGCCGCTCTCGTTGCGGAGGATGCGGCCGTAGCCGGTCGGGTCGGCCAGGTGCGCGGTCAGGAGGCTGCAGGTGGCGCCCGTCTTGAAGTGCGTCTCGATGAGCCGCTGGACCGTCGTGCGGCGCAGCAGCGGGGTGTCGGCGTAGAGGACCAGGACCGCCCCGGACCCGCTCAGCAGCTTCTTCGCTGCGGCGACCGCGTCCCCCGTGCCGAGCCGCTTGCCCTGGACGACGACGCGCGCCTCGTGGGGGAGCTGGGCCTTCACGTCCTCGGCGCCGTGGCCCAGCACGACGATGGGCTGCTTGACCCCGGACAATGCCGCCAGGTCCAGGGCGTACGCGATCATCGGCCGGCCGCAGATCCCGTGCAGCACCTTCGGCCGGTCCGACTTCATCCGCGTGCCTTCCCCGGCCGCCAAGATGACCGCCTGCAGGTTTCTCATCGTCTGCTCATCCTCGTTGTTCTGTCCGATTCCTCGCTCACGGAGCGCTGGGGAGCCAGGACTCGAACCTGGACGTGGAGCTTCAAAGGCTCCTGTGCTGCCGTTACACTACTCCCCATCGCACAGACACCTTCGAAGCCGGCTCACCGCGCCAGGTCTGCACCACCTCGACGCGCCAGGGATGCCGGCGCAGCGACCCGGCGACGGCCTCCGCCTGGGCCGCGTCGCGGCAGAGGCCGAAGACCGCGGGCCCGCTGCCGGAGACAGAAACCCCCTCACAGCCAAGACGGCTCAGAGAAGACTGGATGGTCGCAATGACAGGGCAACGCCGGATCGCTATAGGTTGAAGATCGTTCCGTAATCCCTTAGCGAGCTCGCCGAGCGAGCCGTTGCGTAAGGCGTGCGTCACCATGCTAATCGAGGAGGGGGGGGCTGTCAAGCTGATTTCCAGCGCCGCCTCCTGATCCCAGGCCGCGAAGATATCCTTCGTGGTCAGGCGATCCGGCGGCACCGCCAGGACATGGGCCAGCGGCCGCACGCCCGCCAGGGGCTCGCATCGCTCCCCCCGGCCCCGCCCGATCGCAAACGGGGCCTCGCCAAGAAAGAAGGCGACGTCGGACCCCACGCCCGCGCCAAGCTCGGCGAGCCTGCCGGGGGGCCATCGGAGATCCCAGAGCGCGTTGAGGCCGAGGAGCGCTGCGGCCGCGTCGGAGGAGCCGCCCCCCAGTCCGGCTGCGATGGGGATGCGTTTGGCAAGATGGATGCGGGCCCCGCGCGTCAGGCCGCTGGCCTGCTGCAGCGCCCTCGCCGCGCGCAGGACGAGGTTGTCCTCGCCGCAGGAAAGCGCCGGCTCCGTGCAGGTGAGCGCCAGCTCCCCGTGCGGCTCGAAGGCCAGCTCATCACACAGGTCGATCCGCTCGAAGAGCGTTTCGATCTCGTGGTAGCCGTCAGCTCGTCGCCCGACCACGCGGAGCGACAGGTTCAGTTTGGCAGGTGCGGACAGGCGTATCATTTAGAAGTACCGGGTACTTTTCCCGCTTTGCGAAGTACCCGGTACTTTTTAACCGAGCGCGCTTTGCTTGAGGCGGAGGACGTCCTTGGCGGCCTTGACGAGGTCCTCCGGCATGAGGTGGAACGCCTTCAGGAGCTCGGCGGGATCGCCGGAGGTGCCGAACCGGTCGAGCACGCCCACGAAGCGCATCGGGACCGGATGCGCCTGGACGAGCAGCTCGGCAACCGCGCCGCCGAGCCCCCCGAGGACGGTGTGCTCTTCGGCCGTGACGACGGCGCCGGTCTCCTTGGCGGCGGCGAGGAGGGTCGCCTGGTCGAGCGGCTTGATGGTGTGCAGGTTGATGACGCGCGCCTCGATCCCCTCCTTGGCCAGCTGCTCGGCCGCCTGGAGGGCGTGCGCGACCATGACCCCGCAGGCGACAATGGCCAGGTCGTCGCCGGGCCGCATCACGACCGCCTCGCCGATCCGGTAGGGATCGGCCTCCTTGGTGATCGCCGGCACCGGCGCCCGCCCGAGGCGCAGGAAGACCGGGCCGGAATGGTCCGCGCTGGCGAGCGTCGCCTTCTTGGCCTCCACGGCGTCGCAGGGCACGATCACGGTCATGTGCGGCAGCGTGCGCATGTGCGCCAGCTCCTCCAGCGCCTCGGCCGTGGCGCCGTCGGCGCCGACCGACAAGCCGCCGTGCGAGCCGACGATCTTGACGTTCAGCTTCTGGTAGCAGACCGCCATCCGGAGCTGCTCCAGCGCCTTGCCGGTCACGAACTGCGAGAAGGAGCACGCGAAGGGGACCTTGCCCATCAGCGCCAGGCCCGCGGCCGTGCCGATCATGTCCTGCTCGGCGATGCCGACGGAGAAGAACCGGTCCGGGTACTCCTTCTTGAACCAGATGGCCCGCGCCGAATCCTCCAGGTCGCCGGAGAGCGCCACGACATGCGGATGCGTCTTCCCCAGCGCCAGCAGCCCTTCCCCGAACCCGTCCCGCGTCGGTTTGCCGGCCATCAGCGCTTGCCCGCCTCAAGCTCCGCCAGCGCCCGCTCCAGCTCCTCGGGCTTGGGGGCGACGCCGTGCCAGGCGGGGTTCAGCTCCATGAAGGAGACCCCCCTGCCCTTCACCGTCCGCGCCACGACCACCTGCGGCTTGCCCTTCACCGTCTCCGCCTCGTCGTACGCCTTGACGACTTGCGCGATGTCGTGGCCGTCGATCTCGATCGCGTGCCAGCCGAACGAGCGCCACTTGTCCGCGAGCGGCTCGATGTCCTTGATCAGCTTCACCGGCCCGTTCTGCTGGACCTGGTTGGCATCGATGATGGCGCAGACCGCCTCGAGATGGTGGTGGTGGGCGGTCATCGCCGCCTCCCACACCTGCCCCTCCTGGATCTCGCCGTCGCCCATCAGGCAGAAGATGCGGCGGCTGCGGCCGTCCATCCGGTCCGCCAGCGCGACCCCGTTGGCCATCGAGAGGCCCTGGCCGAGCGAGCCGGCGGCGATCTCCACGCCGGGCACCGATCCCCGCTCCGGGTGGCCCTGCAGCCGCGTGGGGTAGCGGCGCAGCGTCATCAGCTCCTCCTGCGGAAAGTAGCCCTGGGCGGCCAGGACGGCGTAGAGCGCCGGGCAGCCGTGGCCCTTGGAGAGGAAGAAGAGGTCGCGGTCCGGCCAGTCCGGACGCTTTGGGTCATGGCGGAGCGTGTACCAGTACAGGCCGATGAGCAGCTCCACCATGGAGAGCGAGCCGCCAGGATGGCCGCTGCCGGCCTTGGCGATCATCCGGAGGATGGTCTTGCGCAGCTCGACGGCGAGCCGCCGGAGCGCCTGGAGGTCGGGCTCGCGCCGCGCGCGCGCGGTCATGGCGTCGCCACCGCCTCGGTCGCCGTCACGCGCTCAAGCTTCCGCTGAATGGCCTCGCTGGGCGAAAGCGTCAGCGCCCGCTCCCAGCTCCGCCGGGCCCGCTCCAAGTCGCGCCGCATGAAGTAGGCCTCGCCCAGGTGGTCGAAGATGACCGGGTCGGTGTCCAGGACCCCGGCGGCCCGCTCAAGGTACCGGATGGCCTCCTCCAGCTCGCCCATCTTGAAGTACACCCACCCGAGGCTGTCCAGGTAGGCGCCGTTCTCCGGGTCCAGCTCGAGCGCCCGCTCGATCAGCGCGCGCGCCTCCGCGAGGTTCTCCCCCGCCTCCGCATCGAGATAGCCGAGGTAGTTCATCGCATCCGGGTGGTTCGGGTCCAGCTCGAGCGTCCGGCGCAGGCTCGCGCGCGCCTCCGGGCGGCGTCCCAGCTGATCCAGCTGCGCCGCCAGGTAGAAGTGCGCCTGGGCGTAATCCTCCTTCCGCGCGATCGCCCGCTCAAACGCCCGCATCGCTTCCTCCGCCTGCTTCGCTTCCCGGTAGACGAGGCCCAGCGCGAGATACAGCTCCGGCGGGTCGTCCAGCTCCTCGAGCTTCTTCGCCAGGAACCGCTCCGCCTCGTCGTACCGATACTGGGCTAGCCACCCGCGCACGAGCCCCATGATCGCCTCCAGGTCGCGCGGCGAGAGGTCGAGGATCCCCTGGTAGTGCGCGGCCGCCTCGGCGTACCGCTTGCCGTTCAGGAAGGCGCGCGCGGCGTGGTGGCGCAGCCGCGGGTTGAGCGGATCCAGCTCGATCGCCGCCTCATAGTGCGCCGCGGCCTCGTCGAACCGCCCGCTCAGCTCGTAGGTCAGGCCGAGGGCGACGCGGACATCCAGGGAGTCCGGCGCCAGCTCATAGGCGCGCGAGAGCTCGGCCAGCGCCTCCTCGAACCGGTTCATCCGGCCGTACAGCACCCCCAGGTTGAAGTGGAGCTGGCTCGACGGCCCCGTCTCCTGGATCAGCGCCTCGTACAGGGCGGACGCCTTCGGCAGGTTGCCCTGGAGGACGTACAGGTCCGCGAGGGTGCTCATGATGAACTGGTCGCCCGGCGCGAGCGCGAGCAGCCGCTCATACGCCGCCACCGCCTCGTCGAGTTCCCCCTGCGAGGCGTGGAGCATCGCGACCCATCGCAGCGCGTCGGGATGGTCGGGGCGCAGGGCCAGCGCCCGCTTGAACGACTGCAGCGCCAGGTCCATCCGGCCCAGCTTCAGGTAGGCCGCCCCGACGCGCACGTGCAGCAGCGCGGACTGGTGGTCGTGCTCCAGCGCCTCCTGGTAGGCGTCGAGCGCTTCTGGCAATTTTGAGGAGCGCTCCAGCATCAGCCCGCGCAGGTAGGCGCCGTAGGCGATGCGGCTGGCGTGCCGGCCGGAGGCGGACGAGGTGGCGCAGCCGCTTGCGGAGGCGCCCAGCACCACTGAGAGGACGAGCGTTTTGGCGTTCAGGCAATGACCTTGTTGAGCGGGTATTCGATGATGTCTTGGGCGCCGGCTTCTTTCAATTTGGGGAGGAGCGCCTTGACCTGCCGCTCGTCGATGACCGTTTCCACCGCCCACCACGGGTCGCGGTCGTCCTTGGACCAGAGCTTGGAAATGGTCGGCCGCTTCATGGCCGGGAGCGCCGCCATGACCTGCTGGAGCCGCCGCTCGGGCACGTTCAGCTTCAGGCCAACCTTGCCGTCCGCCTCCACCGCGCCGAGGAGCAGCGTCTTCAGGCTCTCGATCTTGCGCCGCTTCCAGGGGTCGGCCAGCGCCTGCGCGTTGGCGATGAGCTGGGTCGTGGACTCGCAGACCGTCTCGAGGATGCGCAGCCCGTTGGCGGTGAGCGTCTGGCCGGTCTCGGTCAGCTCCACGATGGCGTCCACGAGGCCGGCGTGGACCTTCCCCTCGGTCGCGCCCCAGGAGAACTCGACGTCCGCGCGGACGCCGTGCTTGGCCAGGTAGGCCTTCGTGACGCTGACGAGCTCCGTCGCGATGCGCTTGCCCTGGAGGTCCTTCAGGCCGCGGACGGCGCCCTCGACCGGCGCCGCCAGCACCCACCGGACCGGGGTGCGGGTCCGCTTCGCGTAGACGAGCTCGGCGATGCGCTCGACCTTCGAGCCGCTCTCCAGGATCCAGTCGTTGCCGGTGATGCCGCAGTCCAGGACGCCCTGCTCGACGTACCGCGACATCTCCTGGGCGCGCAGCAGCATGGGCGACAGCTCCGGGTCGTCCACCGACGGCCGGTAGGAGCGCTCGCTGATGAGCACCTTGAAGCCGGCCCGCTCGAAGAGCCGGACCGTCGCCTCCTGCAGGCTGCCTTTCGGCAGGCCCAGCGTGAGGCGCGGCTCGCCGGTAGTCCGTGCGCGAGTTGCGGCTTTGGCCGTCATGCTGAATCCGAAGGGTGTGTGCGGTGCGTGAGCGACGACGTGTGGAGCGGCTCGATTGTACCGGAGCCCCGTGCTGGTGTCAACCCGATGCCGCCCTTGTCCCCTGCGCGGGGGAAGCGTAGAATAGCCGGACCCGATGTTCAAGCGGTTGATTGTTTCGCACCGGATGCGCCGGCGCGTCAGCTGGCTCATCGCGGCCATCCTCATCCTGCCCTTCATCTTCTTCTTCCACGCCACCGGCCGAGCGCCGTCCCGCGGTCCGGGCGGGACGGCCGGGATCGTCTTCGGCAAGCCCATCGACTGGGACACGTTCCAGGACGAGCGGCGCTCGGTCCAGCGCCAGTTCGAAGAGCAGTTTGCCGCCCAGTTCGACGCGCTGGGCGAGCTGCTGCAGCCGATGATCACCGGGGCCGCCTGGGACCGCCTCATCGTGCTCGAAGAAGCCCGCCGGAGGCGGCTGCAGGTGGATGACGCGGAGGTGGCGGCATCCATCCGGCAGTTGCCCGAGCTCCAGGAGGAGGGCCGGTTCCATCCTGAGCGGTACCATCGGCTCCTGCAGCTTTCCGGGACCACCCCGCAGGCGTTCGAATCACGGATCCGCCGGGGCCTGCTCATCGAGAAGCTCGTCAGCTCCATCCGGAACGCGGTGACGGTCAGCGACGAGGAGGTGCGCGCCGCCTACCGCAAGGCGCGCGAGGCTCGCACCGCGTCGCTCGTCCTCTTCGATCCCGCCGCGGCCGCCGAGGAGGCCGCCGCAGCGCTCACCGAGGAGGAGCTGCGCGCCGCCTACGGCGCCCAGCTTGACACGCTGCGGGTCCCCGAGCAGCTGCGCCTCGAGTACGCCGGGCTCACGCGCGAGGAGATGAGCGCCTCGCTCCAGCTCACCGACGAGGACATCCGCGGATTCTACGACACCCACCCGGACCAGTTTGCCCGGAGCGACGGGACGCTGAAGCCCTATGAGGAGGTCCGGGAGGAGGCCCGCCGGCAGCTCCTGGAGGAGCGGGCGCGCCAGCGGCTGGCCACGCTTGCCGTGGACCTGGAGGAGGACCTCAAGGTCCCGCTCCGGTTCGAAGAGATCATCGCGGCGCGAGGGCTCTCGCGGCACGCGGCCGGCCCGTTTCCCGCCGGGGCGTCCCACGCGGCCGGCGTGCCGGACCCGGCGATCCTCCAGGCAACCGAGGGGCTGGCCGAGGGCCGGGTGAGCGGCGTGATTGACACGGGCAGCGCCGTGTATCTTGCCCGGATCACGCAGCGCCTCCCGCCCCGCCTGCCGCCGTTCGAGGAGGCGCGCGGCGAGGTGCGCTCGACGCTGATCAGGGAGCGCGCGCGGGCCAAGGTCCGGGCGGATGCCGAGGCGTTCCGGAACCGAGTGGCGAATGAGCCGAGGCTCCGCTTTGAAGAAGCGGCCCTGGCGGCGGGCATCGCCCCCATGCCGGTGGAGGTGCGCCGGGGCCAGCCCTTCGACCCCATCGGCTACCAGGAAGCGCTCAACGAGGCGGCCTTCGCGGTCCCGCTGGGCGGCCTCACCGAGGTGTTCGACACCCCGCGCGGGTTCGCCCTCCTCCGGCCGGAAACGCACCTGCCAGCGGATGAGTCCCTGTTCGCCGAGGAGGCCCAGACCTTCCGGCCGCAGGTGGAAACCGAACGGCGCAACGCCCGCTTGGCGGAGTGGCTGGAGGAGGTCCGGGCCCGCGCGAAGCTGCGCAGCTTCGTGGAGGACTAGAGCGCGGCCGACCAGGTGTGGTCGGAGAAGTCGAACGGCTTGGTGACGTAGCCGGCCGCCCCGAGGAAGTACGCCTCGCGGCGCAGCTCATCCCGGTCGAGGGCCGTCACCATGATGATCCGCGCCGTCGGGTGGAGCGCCCTGACGCGCTTGAGGAGCTCAAGCCCGGAGAGGCCGGGCAACAGGATGTCGAGCAGGATGACGTCCGGCGAGGTACCGGCTTGGAGCCGCTCCAGCGCCTCCTCCGCGCTGAAGGCCGACGCGACCGCGAAGCCCTTGGCGCTGAAGAACTGCTCGAGGCAGTCGCAGATATCGCGCTCGTCCTCCACGATGAGCATCTGCCGCATCCGCTACTCCTCCCCGGTATCAGATACCAAAGCGAGTTTGGTATCTGATACCAAAATGGGCTGCTGAAGCCTTCGCTTCGGCAGCCCACCCTTCCGGTGCGACGCACCGGACGCGCGGCTTTGCGTCCCCCGCTCACGCGGGGTTTGCCTTTCTCGGCGTCCGCGTTGTCTGGTTATAGTCTGCCTGATGCCGGGCGGGATTGGCAAGGGGCGGGGCTACTTTGCCTTGAGGGCGAGGAGCTCCTTGAGCTCCCGCATGAACTGCTCGACGTCCTTGAACTCCCGGTAGACCGACGCGAACCGCACGTAGGCGACGGGGTCGAGCGCGTGGAGCTTGCGCATCACGCGCTCGCCGATCTCGCGCGACGGCACCTCCCGCTCGAACTGCTGGGAGAGCTCCCGCTCCAGGTCGTCCACCAGCCGCTCCAGGTCGTCCATGCTCACCGGGCGCTTCTCGCACGCCTTGACGAGCCCGGCCAGCAGCTTGTGCCGGTCGAACGGCTCGCGGCGGCCGTCCTTCTTGATGACCATGAGCGGCTGCTCCTCCACGTGCTCGTAGGTCGTGAACCGCTTGCCGCACTTCAGGCACTCGCGCCGCCGGCGGACGGAGGCGCCGTCGCCGCTGCCGCGCGAGTCCACGACCTTGTCCTCCTGGTGGCCGCAGAAGGGGCACTTCATGGCGCCCGCAGCTCCGGATAGAGCGGGAACCGGTCCGCCAGCGCCGCGACCTTGCGCGCCACGTCGGACGGGGCGGCCGGGTCGCCGCGGCGCGTGAGCGTTTCGTCGATGAGCTCGGCGACGGTGCGCATCTCCGCTTCCCGCATCCCCCGGGTGGTGAGCGCTGGGCTGCCGAGGCGGATTCCACTGGCCTTGCCGGGGGGGAGCGGGTCGAAGGGGATGGCGTTCTTGTTGACGGTGATGCGGGCCTGCCCGAGGAGCTCCTGCGCTTCCTTCCCGGTGAGCCCCTTCGGCGTCAGGTCCACGAGCAGGAGGTGGTTATCGGTGCCGCCGGAGACGATGCGGTAGCCGCGCTCGGCAAGCGCCGCCGCCAGCGCCCGCGCGTTGGCCACGACCTGCCGCTGGTAGGCCCGGAACGCGGGCGCCGCCGCTTCCTTGAAGCAGACCGCCTTCGCGGCGATGACGTGCATGAGCGGCCCGCCCTGGTTGCCGGGGAAGTTCGCCGAGTCGATCGCTTTCGCGTGGGTGCTCCGGCAGAGGATGAACCCGCCGCGCGGCCCGCGCAGCGTCTTGTGCGTCGTGGAAGTCACAAACTCGGCGTGGGGAACCGGATTGGGGTAGACGCCGGCGGCCACGAGCCCCGCGAAGTGGGCCATGTCGACGAGCAGGAGCGCCCCGACCGCGTCGGCGATCTTGCGGAAGCGCGGGAAGTCCAGCGTCCGCGGGTGGGCGGAGTAGCCCGCGAGGATGAGCTTCGGCTTGTGCTCCCGGGCCAGCGCCTCCACCGCATCGTAGTCGATCTGCTCGGTGTCCCGGCTGACGCCGTACGGCACGATGGTGAAGAACCGGCCGGAGAAGTTCTTCGGGTGGCCGTGCGAGAGATGGCCGCCGTGCGCCAGGCTCATCGCGAGGATGGTGTCGCCCGGCTGGAGCGTGGCGTAGAAGACGGTGATGTTGGCCTGGGTGCCGGAGTGCGGCTGGACGTTTGCGTGCTCCGCGCCGAAGAGTGATTTGACCCGCTCGATGGCCAGGCGCTCCGCCACGTCGACGAACTCGCAGCCGCCGTACCACCGCGCGCCGGGGTAGCCCTCGGCGTACTTGTTGGTCAGGATGGAGCCTTGCGCCTCCAGGACGGCCAGGCTCGTGAAGTTCTCCGACGCGATCAGCTCCAGGTGCTCGCGCTGGCGCTGCAGCTCGCGCTGGATCGCGTCCGCGATCTCAGGATCCACTGCCCGCAGATGTGACATCATGCACCACCTTTCAAAGTACCGGGTACTTTTCCCGCTTTGGGAAGTACGCGGTACTTTTTCTCGAGGGCGGCGATCTGCTTCACGCGGCGCTCATGCCGCCCGCCCGACTCGAAGGGGGTCGCGAGCCACACCTCCGTGATGCGCCTGGCCCGCGCCTCGCTCAGCTTCTCCGCCCCCAGCACGAGGATGTTCGCGTCGTTGTGGCTGCGGCTGCGCTCCGCATCGAAGGGATCATGGCAGACCGCCGCGCGGATGCCCGGCACCTTGTTCGCCGCGATGGCGATCCCGATCCCGGACTTGCACAGCAGGATGCCCCGGTCGAACGCCCCCTGCGCCACCGCCGCGGCGACCCGGCCGCCGATCGCCGGATAGTCGCACGGCGCCGCGGAATGGGTGCCCAGGTCCGCCACCTCCAGCCCCCTCGCCCTCAGCAGCGCCACCAGCTTCGCCTTGAGCTGGAAGCCGCCGTGGTCCGCGCCGACCGCGACCCGAACAGGTCCGGTATCAGATACCTTCGAGTGTCTGGATATCTTCTTTTGGTATCTGATACCGGTCATTGGACGCCGAGCGACTTCGCCACGCGCTCGACCGCCTCGCGGATCTCCGCAAAGCAGACCTCGTACACCTCGAGCGGCTTGCCGATGGGGTCCGGGATGCCCGCGGGGCCCGCCACCTCGCCCGGCCCGCGGCCGAAGGGTTTCAAGAGGTGCACCTTCCCGGCGGCGGCCGGCTCGCGCCGGATGACCTCCTCGGCCTGAAACGGCTCCATGACGAACACGAGGTCCGCCGCCCGGATCATGTCGGGGGTGAGGACCCTCGCCCGGTGGCCCGAGCAATCCACGCCGGCCTCCAGCAGCACGCGCTGCGTCTCCCGGGTCGCGCCCATCCCATCGATGGCGAAGACGCCCGCGGATTCGACCTGGACCGCCTCCCTGCCGGCTCGCTGGAGCCGCTGCGTCAGCAGCCCTTCCGCCATGACGCTGCGGCAGCTGTTGCCGGTGCAGACAAAGAGAATCCGCTTCACATTCATCAGCTGAGACAGGAGACAAGAGACGGGAGACAGGTGGGGGCTGTCTCCTGTCTCATGTTGTTCCGATGATTGCCATGATGGCGTCTTTTGGGATCGCCCCTGCCCGGCGGATCTCGACGCGCCCGTCGCGCACCTCCACGACGGTCGATTCGCGCCCCAGGCGGGTCGGCCCGCCGTCGAGGATGCAGTCGATCGAGCCGTCCAGGGCGGCGAGCACCTCGCTCGCATCCGTCGGCGGCGGCGAGCCCGACCGGTTGGCGCTGGGGGCCACGACGGGGACCCCGCACGCCTGGAGAAACACCCGCGCGATGGGGTGGTCCGGCAGCCGGAAGCCGACGGTCTTGCCGTCCGCTCCCGGCATCACGATGGTCAGGGGGCCTGGCCAGAACCGTTTCATGAGCGTCGCGGCCAGCGGCGGCACCGAGGCCACGAAGGGGCCCACCTGATCGGGCGCATGGATGTGCAGCGAATACGGTTTGTCGGGCGGCCGCCCCTTGACCCGGTCCAGCCGCTCGATGGCCGCGGGATTGGCGGCATCGGCCCCGAGGCCGTAGACCGTCTCGGTCGGGAACGCCACCAGCCCGCCGCCGCGCAGGATCTTCGCGGCCTCCGCGATCAGCGCCGGATCCGGCGCATCACCCGCCACCCCGAAGATCCGCGGCGTGCTAGAAGTCATCCCAACACCTCTCGGGGCGGGTCCTGCCGCCTCCGGCACCCCGCCGTCCGTCCTCGTCCCGCCGATGGCGGGACTGCGGCCGGCGGCAGGGGCCCCCCTCGCCGGGGGCGGCCCCCCTCTGGCTCGCTGACGCTCGCCATCTCCCCCGTCTTGCGGGGGAGTCACCTCCAGCGTCACCCGCCAGAGGGGTGTTGGGATGGCTCCTGATCATCAGCGCGGCAGCCGCCGGTCGGCCTTCCGGTTGCTCGCGGTCAGCTGGCGCTTGTGGGCCGCCAGCGCGCGCGCGAGGCGCGCGTCGCGGAGCGCCAGGCACTGGACCGCGAGGATGGCGGCGTTGGCGGCATTGTCGATTCCCACCGTCGCCACCGGGACGCCCTTGGGCATCTGGACCGTTGACAGGAGGCTGTCGAACCCCTTGAGGCTCTTGGTATTGATGGGCACGCCGATGACCGGCAGGGTCGTGTGGGCCGCCACGACGCCGGCCAGATGGGCCGCCCCGCCCGCCCCCGCGATGACAATCTTCAGGCCCCGCGCCGCCGCGGCGCTGGCATAGCGGCGCACGAGCTCAGGGCTGCGGTGCGCCGACAAGACGCGCGCCTCGCACGGCACGCCGAAGCCCTGGAGCGTCTTCACCGCCTGCTCCATCACCGGCCAATCCGAATCGGACCCCATCAGGATGCCCACCACCGGTCGCGGCGTCATCGGCACCTCGTCAATGGCTCGAGACGGGTTTCTTCAGGGCGCGGAACCCGATGTCCTTCCGGTACGCCATCCCCTCGAAACGGATCGCCCCGATCGCGTCGTAGGCGCGCCTCAGCGCCCTCTCCAGGTCCGGACCCGTGGCGACGACGTTCAGCACGCGCCCGCCCCAGCTGAGGAACCGCTCCTTGTCTTTCTTCGTCCCGGCGTGGAACACGAGCAGGCCGGGAGGCTGCTTGTCCTGGCCCAACCCCTGGATCTCCTTGCCGATCGGGAAGTCGCCTGGGTAGCCGCCCGACGCCAGCACCACGCACGCGCAGCTGCCCGGCGCCCAGCGGCACTGCGCCGTCGAGAGCCTGCCCTCGACCGCGTCGTCGAGGATGGGCACGAGGTCGCTCGACAGGAGGGGCAGGATCGCCTGGAGCTCCGGATCGCCGAAGCGGACGTTGTACTCCAGGACCTTCGGGCCGTCGCCCGTCAGCATCAGCCCCGCGAAGAGGACGCCCTTGAAGGTGAGCCCCTCGGCCGCCATCGCCCGCAGCGTCGGCGTGATGATCTGGTCCATGACCTGCGCGGCCAGCGCCGCATCGACGACGGGCGCCGGCGCGTAGGCGCCCATCCCGCCGGTGTTCGGCCCCTTGTCGCCGTCGAGGAGCCGCTTGTGGTCCTGCGCCGGCAGGAGCGGCAGCGCCGTGACGCCGTCGGTCACGACGATGATCGAGGCCTCCTCGCCGACGAGCCGCTCCTCCACCACGATGCGCTCCCCCGCCTGCTTGAAGATGCGGTCCTCCATGAGGAGGTCGACCGCGCCGAGCGCCTCGCTGAGCGTGCTGGCGACGATGGTGCCCTTCCCGCCGCAGAGGCCGTCCGCCTTCACCACGATCGGCGCGCCGAGCTGCCGGACGTAGGCGCGCGCCGCCTGGGGATCGTCGAAGACGGCGAACTGCCCGGTCGGGATGTGGTACTTCTTCATGAGGTTCTTGGCGAACGCCTTGCTGGACTCCAGGCGCGCCGCCGCCTTCGTCGGGCCGAAGATCCGCAAGCCCCGCTTCTCGAAGAGGTCCACGATGCCCTTCGCCAGCGTCATCTCGGGCCCGACCACCGTGAGGTCGATGTCCTTGTTCTCGGCGAACTCCGCCAGCCCCTCGATGTCCTCCGCCCCCAGGTCGACGAGCTCGGCGAGCTCGCCGATGCCCCCGTTGCCCGGGGCGCAGAAGAGCTTGGTCACCTCGGGCGATTGAGCCAGCTTCCAGATCAGCGCGTGTTCCCGTCCACCAGACCCCACAACTAATACTCGCATCTCACTTCTCCCCCTGAACAGTCGATGTCGGCGGCGTAAAATAAAACGCAACTCCAATCAGCACAAGAAACACCACGAGTGAGGGCAATTCAGATGCCGTGCCACCGCGAAGATGTTGTAACATCGCCATGGCATCCTGAATGGCGGTGGGATATCCTCGCACAATTCCAACCACCACCGCGCCGAACGCCCAGCCAGCAGCACGTATGAACAAGGGCCATGAAATGAGTGATGAGGTCGTCATGCTCCACCAATATTGGCCGCCGCCCAGTGGCAACAGTTTGATCGCAAGAAGCGATGACGCCAACGTGAGATACCCACCAACAAGCCAGCAGGCCACTCGTCCAAATGCCCTTCTTTGCATCTGGAGTCTTGAGATGAGCCAGGCCGGCACGAGGGCCAACAATGCGCTACAAATAGACGCCAACGCAAAAATGGGTGCAAGGTCAGATGCGGCCAGACCTTCAAGGAATCCGAGCCCTGGGCGCCTCCACACATAAGTGACCCAGTATCCCAAGGCAGGAGCCGGAGAAACTACGAACCAAACCACGACCCATCTCCATCGTCCCCGCATCTCGTTAAATCTGCCTCAAATTCGGGATGCCTGTCGTTCAATCGTTCCTATGATCCAGGCGGGCACGCCTGCCCGCTGCAAGAGGCGGATGAGCCGCGCCGCCTGAGGGGCGCGGCAGACCAGCGCCATCCCGATGCCCATGTTGAAGGTGCGCTCCATCTCCTCGTCGCTGATGCGGCCGGCGCGCTGGATCGTCCGGAAGATCTCCGGCACCGGCCAGCTGCCCGGTGTGACGCGCACCTGCAGCCCCGGACGCTGCGCCACCAGGCTCGGCAGCCGGCGCGCGAGCCCGCCGCCGGTCACGTGCGCGAGCGCAAGGAGCCGCACCGACCGCAGCGCCCCCAGCACGGGCCGGACGTAGATGCGCGTCGGCACAAGCAGCCGGCGCGCGAGCCGCCGCAGCTGGGCCGCCGTGAAGGCGCGGCGCACCAGCGAGAAGCCGTTCGCGTGCACCCCGGCGGAGGCCAGGCCCACCACCGAATCTCCGGCGCGGACGCTGCGTCCGTCGATGAGCCGCGCGCGCTCCACCACCCCGACGCAGAACCCGGCGACGTCGTAGTCGCCGCGGCGGTAGGCGCCGGGCATCTCGGCGGTCTCCCCGCCCAGCAGCGTGCAGCCGCTCTCGCGGCAGCCGCGCGCGATCCCGCGCAGCAGCTCGCTCATCAGCCGCGCCTGGAGCCGGCCCACCGCGAGGTAGTCGAGGAAGAAGAGGGGCTCCGCCCCGTAGACGAGGACGTCGTTCACGTTCATCGCCACGAGGTCCACCCCGATGCCCTCGTGGCGCCCGGCGAGCTGGGCGACCTTCAGCTTCGTGCCGACCCCGTCGGCCGAGGCCACGAGCACCGGATCGCGCAGCCCGCCCGGCAGCCGCATGAGGCCGGCGAACTGCCCGCGGTCCGCCAGCACCTCCGGGCGGCGCGTCGTCCGGATGAGCGGGCGCATGCGCGAGAGCCAGGCGTCCGCCCCCTCGACATCGACCCCGGATGCACGATAGGTGGTCGCCACGTCAGC
Source organism: Candidatus Omnitrophota bacterium (assembly GCA_016180575.1). GTDB lineage: Bacteria > Omnitrophota > Gorgyraeia > Aquiviventales > Aquiviventaceae > JACPAY01. The sequence goes on from JACPAY010000001.1 coordinate 92,554, forward strand.
AGCGGCCCTGGCCCGCGTGCTTCTCCAGCGCGAACTTGTCGCCCTCCCCGCCGAAGGGGATCGGGTAGGTGCCGCTCCAGCAGGCGGTGCAGTAGTCGGCGGGCCGCCCGACCGCCTTGAGCATCCCGTCCAGCGAGAGGTAGCCGAGGCTCTCCACACCGATGAAGGTGCGGATCTCATCGAGCGAGAGCCGGTTGGCGATCAGCTCCCGCTTGCTCGGGAAGTCGATGCCATAGAAGCAGGCGTGCTTCGTCGGCGGACAGCTCACCCGCATGTGGATCGCCTTCGCGCCGGCCTCGCGCAGGCTCTTCACGCGGGCGCGGGTCGTGTTCCCGCGCACGATGGAGTCATCGACGATGACGAGCCGCTTGCCCTTGATGATCTCCCTGATCGGGTTGAACTTGACGCGGATCTTCAGGTCGCGGATCTCCTGCGCCGGCTGGATGAACGTCCGTCCGACGTAGTGGTTGCGGATCATCCCGAGCGCGAAGGGGATCTTCGATTCCAGGCTGTAGCCGAGCGCCGCGAAGTTGCCCGAGTCCGGGATGGGCATGACGAGGTCCGCCTCCACCGGGTGCTCGCGGGCGAGCTGACGGCCCAGCTTGACCCGCACCGCCTGGACGCTCTCGCCGAAAATGTGCGAATCGGGCCGGGCGAAGTAGACGTGCTCGAAGAGGCAGTGGGAGCGGCCCGTCGGCTGGTCCTTGAAGGGGCGCAGCGAGCGCAGGCCCCCGGCGCCGATGCACACGGCCTCGCCGGGCTCCACCTCCCGCACGAACTTCGCGCCGATGATGTCGAGCGCGCACGTCTCCGAGGCCAGCACGTGCGTCTTGTTGAGCCGGCCGAGCACGAGCGGCCGAAACCCGTTCGGGTCCCGGACGCCGACGAGCTCGCGCTCCGTCAGGAAGAGGAGCGTGAAGGCCCCCTTCAGCAGCCGGAGGCACTCCACCAGGTCGTCCTGGAACTCCTTGTTCGTCGCGCGCGCCAGCAGGTGCAGGATGATCTCGCTGTCCACCGTCGTCTGGAAGATGGAGCCGTTGGCCTCCAGCTGCTGCCGCAGCTCGTAGGCGTTGACGAGGTTGCCGTTGTGCGCCACGGCGATCGAGCCCTTCGCGTAGGTGACGACGAGCGGCTGCGAGTTCTTCAGGGTGCTGGAGCCGGTCGTGGAGTAGCGGGTATGCCCGATGGCCGTCCGGCCCGGGAGCCCGTGCAGCGTCTGCTCATGGAACACCTCGGAGACGAGGCCCATGCCCTTGTGGGTGTGCATCGCCTTCCCGTCATAGGTGACGATGCCGGCGGCCTCTTCGCCCCGGTGCTGGAGCGAGTAGAGCCCAAGGTACGTCAGGCGCGCCGCGTCCCGGTGGCCGTAGATCCCGAAGAGCCCGCAGGAGTGCTTGACCGCTTCGTCCATCAGCGCCGCAGCCCCCACGCGCGCGGAAGCCCGGTCCGCCAGGCCTCGCTCAGCTCGTCGACCGGCACATCGATCCATGAGTCGAGGCGCAGATGCGCGCCGCCCACCCGGCCCAGGACCGCCATCGGCACGTTGTGGCGCGCGGCCAGGTGCTCGACCCGCTCCACGTGGTACCGCGCGCAGCTGGCGACGATGCGGCCCGCCGACTCGCCGAAGAGCAGCGCATCGGTCCGTATTCGCTGACGGCTGCCCGCCCCGGCCCTCGTGATGGGCGGGCCGGGGAAGGCTGACGGCTGAAGGCTGACCACGGCGCCGAGGAGCCGCGCGGGCTCCATGATGCAGCATTCGGCCAGCGCGACCGCCAGCCCCCCTTCGGAGCAGTCGTGCGCCGACTTAAGCCACCCCTGGGAGGCCAGCGCCAGCATCAGCTGCTGCAGCGCCGACTCGCCCGCCAGGTCAACCCGCGGGGGTTTGCCCGCCTTGCGCTTGTGGATCATGGCCAGGTACTCGCTGCCGCCCAACTCCTCCCGCGTCTCGCCGAGGAGGATGACGGCGTCGCCCTCATCCTTAAAGTTCGCCGTAATCGGTCCTGGGACAGGAGACGGGGGACGTGAGACATGTCTCCTGTCTCTTGTCTCCTGTCTCGGTTCAATCAGGCCGATCATGCCGATCACCGGCGTCGGATCGATCGCGCCCCGCGGCCCCTCGTTGTAGAAACTCACGTTGCCGCCGGTCACGGGCGTCTTGAACGCCCGGCAGGCGTCACTGATCCCGCGGACGCACGCCTTGAACTGCCACATGACCGCCGGGTCCTGCGGGCTGCCGAAGTTGAGGCAGTCGGTGACGGCGAGCGGCCGCGCCCCGACGCAGACCAGGTTGCGCGCCGCCTCGGCCACCGCCGCCTTGCCGCCCTCGTAGGGGTCGAGGAAACAGAAGCGGCCGTTGCCGTCGGTGGTCGCCGCCAGCCACGTGCCGAGCGCCCTGAGCCGCAGGACGGCGGCATCCGCCCGTCCGGGGAGGACCGCGGTGTTCGTCTGGACCATGTGGTCGTACTGCTCGAAGACGGCGGATTTATCCGCGATCGTCGGCGAACCCAGCAGCGTCAGGAGCACGGCGCCGTAATCCTTCGGCAGCGGCAGCCGAGCCAGCAGCAGCCGCTGCGCCCGGGCGAGCCCCGCCGGGCGCCGGACCGGCCGGCGGTACACCGGCGCCTCGTCGGTGAGCGCCGAGGCCGGGATCTCCGCCGCGACGGCAGAGCCGTCCCGCACCCGCATCAGGCCGTCGCGCGTCACCCGCCCGATCTCCACCGCGTTGAGCCCCCATTTGGCGAAGAGCCGCTTGACCCGCTCCTCGCGGCCGCGCTTCGCGATGAGCAGCATGCGCTCCTGCGACTCGGAGAGCATCACCTCATACGGGGTCATCCCCTCCGCGCGGCGCGGCACGCGCGCGACATCGATCTCGATCCCCACGCCCCCGCGCGCGGCGGTCTCTGAGGTCGAGCAGGTCAGGCCGGCCGCGCCCATGTCCTGGATGCCGACGACGTCGCCGGTCGCCAGCGCCTCGAGCGTCGCCTCGATCAGACATTTCTCGGTGAACGGGTCGCCGATCTGGACCGCCGGCCGGTCCGCATCGCCGTCGGCCAGCTCGCGCGAGGCGAACGAGGCGCCGCCCAGGCCGTCGCGGCCCGTCGAGGAGCCGACGTACAGGACCGGGTTGCCGACCCCGCCGGCCGCCGCGCGCGCGATCCGCCGCGCCGGCACCAGGCCGATGCACATCACGTTGACGAGCGGGTTGTCCCGGTAGGCCGGGTCGAAGGCGATCTCGCCGCCCACCGTCGGGACGCCAACCGCGTTCCCGTAGTCGCTGATCCCTTTCACCACGCCCTCCAGGAGAAACCGGCTGCGGGGCTCCTCCAGCGGACCGAAGCGCAGAGAGTCCAAGAGCGCGATGGGCCTGGCCCCCATGGTGAAGATGTCGCGGATGATGCCGCCCACCCCGGTCGCGGCCCCCTGCACCGGCTCCACCGCGGAGGGGTGGTTGTGGCTCTCGCATTTGAACACGACCGCCCAGCCCCCGCCGATGTCCACCACGCCGGCGTTCTCCTTCCCGGCCGGCACGAGGATGCGCGGGCCCTTCGTCGGGAACGTCTTGAGGTACGGCCGGGAGCTGCCGTAGCTGCAATGCTCCGAATACATGACGCCGAAGATCCCGACCTCCGTCAGCGTCGGCTGGCGGCCCAGCGTCTTGACGATGTGCCGGTACGTCTCGTCCGTGAGGTTGTGCGACTTCGCGACCCGCTTCAGCAGCTGCGCGTCAGGCATGGGCGTAGGCCTCGAGCATCGACTCGAAGATGAGCCGCCCGTCGGAGGAGCCCAGGGCCGCCTCGGCGGCCCGCTCCGGGTGCGGCATCATCCCGAGCACGTTGCCCCGCTCGTTGGCGAGGCCCGCGATGGCGTCGACCGACCCGTTCGGGTTGGCCGCGTCGGCGACGCGGCCGTCCTCCTTGCAATAGCGGAAGACGACCTGGCCCTGGACCGCCTTGAGCGTCTTCGTGTCGGCCGCATAGCGGCCCTCGTTGTGGGCGATGGGCAGGCGGATGGTCTGGCCGGCCTCAAACCGGTTCGTGAACGGGGTGTCGGTCCGCTCCACCCGCAGCGTCACGAACCGGCAGATGAACCGCAGGCCCGTGTTGCGCAGCATCGCGCCCGGGAGCAGGCCCGCCTCGAGCAGGATCTGAAAGCCGTTGCAGATGCCGAGGACGAGGCCGCCCTCCCTCGCGAAGCGGGCCACCGACCGCATGATGGGCGAGAAGCGGGCGATCGCCCCGGTCCGGAGGTAGTCGCCGTAGCTGAACCCGCCGGGCAGGACGACCGCGTCGGCGCCCTTCAGCGACGTCTCCTGGTGCCAAAGCGGCACCGCGCGCTGCCCGATGACATCGTTGAGGACGTCGAGGCAGTCCTGGTCGCAGTTGGACCCCGGGAAGACGACCACGCCGAACTTCATGAGCCGAGCTCGATGCGGTAGGTCTCGACGACCGGATTGGCGAGCAGTGTCTTGCACATCCGCTCCACATCCTTCCGGGTCGCGCCGGCGGAGCCGTGGTTGAGCTCAAGCTCCAGGTACTTGCCGACGCGCACGTCGTGGACTCCCTTGAATCCCAGCGACTCCAGCGCCTGCTTGATCGTCTTCCCCTGGGCGTCGAGCAGGCCCGGTTTGAGCGTAATCGTCACACGAACTTTCATGAGAGCTCTTGGCAGCGGGTCCTGCCGCGCCGCCACCCCACCGGCTGTCCTCGGCCTCCTGGCCTGCGGGCAGGCGGCGGGGGCCCCGGCTCCGCGTCACCCGCTGCCCAGCGCGTCATGTGTTACCCAGCACGCGGCGCAGCACTTCTTGATAGGCCTCCTCGACGCTGCCCAGGTCCCGGCGGAAGCGGTCCTTGTCCAGCTTCCGGCGGGTGCCCTGCTCCCACAGCCGCATCGTGTCCGGCGAGATCTCATCGCCGAGCACGAGGTGCGTCGTCGGCTTCCCGTCCGGACCGATGACGCGCCCGAACTCCAGCTTGAAGTCCACCAGGTCGATCTGCCGCTCCCGGAAAAATGCTTTGAGCGCGTCGTTGATCTTGAACGACTCCGCGCGGATGTGCGCGAGCTCCTCCGCCGTCGCCCAGCCCATCGCCAGGATGTGGTCGTCGTTGATGAGCGGATCGCCCAGCGCGTCGCTCTTGTAGTGCCACTCGAACACCGGGCTCTTGAGCGCGACCCCCTCCTCGATGCCGAGGAGCTTGGCCATGCCGCCGGCGGTGATGTTGCGGATCGTCACCTCAAGCGGAACGATCTCGAGCCGCTTGACGAGCATCGAGCGCTCGTCGAGCTGCTTGACGAAATGGGTCGGCACGCCCTGGCGCTCGAGGTACGCGAAGAGGGCGCTGGAGACGCGGTTGTTCACGATCCCCTTGTCGACGATGGTGCCGCGCTTCTGGGCGTTGAACGCGGTCGCGTCGTCCTTGAAGTACTGGGTCACGAGCGCCGGGTCGTCCGTCGCGTAGAGGATCTTGGCCTTCCCCTCATAGAGCTTGTCACCGCGGCTCATTGCTCGGCTCCTGTGGCGGCGTCGGTGCCTGGGGGACGGTGGCCGGCTTCAAGGTGTAGGCCCACGTCCGCTCATCGCGGATGGGAAACGGCAGCAGCTCCATCGCCAGATCGAGCGGGATCCAGAAATAGACCGGGGCGCGCAGCTCCTTGCGGTCGTCCAGCCGCTCGTAGCCGTCCTTCCGCAGCAGCACCCGGTGCCAGCCGTACCACGTGAAGTCGTACGTGACCGGGCTCTCCCCCTTGAACTGGTCGTTGACGTACACGAGCGCCCCGGGCGGCTCGGTCCGAATGGTGAGCGAGCGCCGGATGCAGCCGGTCAGCGCAAGGCAGAGCGCGAGCAGTGTGGCCGCGATAGTCCCGGGTCCGGTTCCCTGTTTCCTAGAGTTGTCCGATGGGAAAGAGGGAACCGGACTCCTCATTTGAGGCCCACCCGCTTGAAAATCCGGTCCACATGCTTCAGGTGCGGCGCGGGGCTGAGGCAGCGCCGCACCGCCGCCGGCGTGAGGCGGGCGCGGACGGCCGGATCGCGCAGCAGGACGTCCCCGAACTCCCCGCCGTTGCGCCACGCCGACAGCGCGGCGCGCTGCACGAGCGTGTAGGCCCGGGTGCGGGTCAGGCCCCGCCGCATCAGCGCCAGCAGCACCTGGCCGGAGTAGGTCACCCCGCGCGTGCTCTCCAGGTTGGCGCGCATCCGGTCCGGATGGACGATGAGCCCGCGCACCACCTCCGTCATCGTCCGCAGCATGTAGTCCAGGGTGATGGCCGCGTCGGGCAGGATGACGCGCTCGACCGAGGAGTGGCTGATGTCCCGCTCATGCCAGAGCGCGATGTTCTCCATGGCGGCCACGGCGTAGCCGCGCAGGAGCCGGCTCAGGCCGGCGACCCGCTCGCAGACGACGGGGTTCCTCTTGTGCGGCATCGCGGAGGAGCCCTTCTGGCCCCGCCCGAACGGCTCCTCGACCTCGCGCACCTCGGTGCGCGCCAGGTGCCGCAGCTCCGTCGCCAGCTGCTCCAGGCTGCCGCCGATGAGCGCCAGCGTCGAAACGTAGGCGGCGTGCAGGTCGCGCTGGAGGATCTGCGTCGAGATCGGCGCCGGGGCGAGGCCGAGCCGGCGGCACACCTGGCGCTCCACGGCCGGGTCCACGTTGGCGAACGTCCCGACGGCGCCCGACACCTTCCCGACGCTCACGGCGCGGCGCTCGCGCGAGAGGCGCTCGAGGTGCCGGGCGAACTGGTCGTAGAACATCGCGAGCTTCAGGCCGAAGGTGGTCGGCTCGGCGTGCACGCCGTGGGTGCGGCCGATCATGAGCGTACGCTTGTGCCGGCGGGCCTTGGCCGCGAGCGCCCGGAGCAGCCCGCGGAGGTCCTGCAGGAGCAGGTCCGTCGCCTCGCGCAGCAGGACGGCGAGCGAGGTATCGAGGATATCGCTTGAGGTGAGGCCGAAGTGGAGATAGCGGCCGTCAGGGCCGACGCGCGATTCGAGCGTCTCGATGAACGCGATGACGTCGTGGCGCGTGCGGGCTTCCCGCTGCTGGATGGCGGCGGCGTCGACGCGGGCCTTGCGGCGGATCGCCTGGACCGCCCGCCGGGGCACAAGGCCCGCTGCGGCCTGCGCCTCCAGCACCTGCAACTCCACCTCCAGCATGACCTGGAGCCGGTGTGTTTCGCTCCAGACAGCGCCCATCGCCGGAAGGGTGTAGCGGGGGATCATCGCCAGCCTCCCGGTATCAGATACCAATCGGAAAATGGTATCTGATACCGGAACTTCAGGTTGCGACAAGGCATCCCACCCCTCTGGCGGGGCAGGCGGTTGGCGAACGTGCTCTTGAAGGATGGCTGGTCAAGCGCGTGGCGCACGGGCGTGCCTTCCGTAGCGGTGTTCATTGTAACACAGGGGGGAACGCTCCGCAAGCATCCGGCCAGTTCGTGCGCGCTAGCGGGCCGCCCGCTTGATCAGGTAGCCGGAGGGGGTGACGTACACTTCCTGCACGACGCCGGGCTCGACATAGGCGTAGGCGGAGGAGCCGTAGACCGCCTCGACGAACGGCAGATGCGGATCCGCCCAGTAGAGCGCTTCCCAGAACCGATCTGCTTCCGGCTCAATCGGATACACGGTTGGGGGGCGGGCGCGCTGCTTGGCAATCTGCGAAAACTGCCCCCCGATCCGCATCGGCTTGTGATAGCTCTTCACGCCCAGCGCGGCGAGCCAGGGATGCCACTTCACGATGCCGCCGCTGACGGCCCACTGGTCCCCCTCCAGCTGGACCGTCCGGGCGAGCGCCTCCCCGGAAGCGGGGGCGTAGCGCAGCTCGAACGCCGCCGGCGAACGCCGGACCGTGGTCACCCGCGCGATGAGCGTTTCGCCGGCGAAGGCATGGAAGAGTTGCAGGAGGATCAGGAGGCTGCCGAGGAGCGTCCCGAGGGCGGCGAACACCGCCGCGGCCAGGAGGCGCTTGAGGGTGCGCACCGGCCCGGGGCGCCGGATCGCGCTCACCACCTCGAGCAGGACCAGGACCCAGACGACCGCCGTGGCGACGGCGAGCAGCGTCATGCGGAGTGGCTCTTGTCGGTGTCGCGGGGGTGTGCTAGACTAGCCCCGCCATGATTGATCTTGAGCTTGAGCTGCTCAACGACCAGGACCACCGGCTCGTCCACGTCCAGGAGGAGCCGGCGCTGGAGATCGCGCTGCCCCAGGTGTTCGTCCAGCCGGAGCTCGCCGCGCTGCAGCGGGGCCGGCTGCCGAACGTGGAAGCGGCGGTCGCCCAGATCTTCCGGCGCTGCCGCGCCAATCCGGAGGCCCCCCTGGGGCCGGAGTACCAGGAGCTGGTCACGGAGTTCCAGCCGCTCTTCACCTGGACGATCGCCTGCTGGGACTACCTGCTCTCGACGGAAGGGTGCCGGTTCCTGCCCCGCCACGGCGAGCTCCGCGCCGGGGCGCGCGGCGACTACCGGGCGGTGACGGACAAAGACTACTCGCGCATGGTCCACGCCATCTTCCGGCAGTGCGTCTTGGAATTCGCCCAGCAGCCCGAGGCCCTGTCGCTCGGCCAGTGGCTGCGGGAGCGGCTCTGGCCCCGCATCCTGGAAGCCTACCGCCGGCTGGAGAACCCGCCGGACCCCCGCCAGCGCATCCTCACCCCCTACAGCTACCTGCGGTGCGTGCCGTATCAGTTCCTGAACGATTTCCACCATGAGCTCGTCTACTCCACCGCCAAGCGGCTGCCGCCCCCCGAGTGGGCGGCCATCGACGCGTATTTCCTCCACTTCTACACCGAGCCCGCCTCGGCCGACGCCATGGGCTGCTCCGTCGAGGAGCTGCTCGCCCGCCTGCGCCAGGGACTGCGCACCCTCCTCCTCAACGACCGGCTGGTCTACTGCCTCCTGCGCCAGATCGAACGCTATTAGATTAGCGCGGCCTTTATTGTACCGTAGCGGTGCCGCGCCGTCGGAAAATAGTGCTGGACGCTGACGGCGAAAAACCCTATACTATAGCGCAATAGTAGTGTATAGAAGGAACGCGCCGGCCAGGAGGTGTGGATGGACTCAGTCGCAACGGGTGGCATGGTGCTGGCAGCACCGCGGACAAAATGGGAGATCGCGGCCGGCATCGCCATCGTGCATGCCGGTGCCATGCTGGCGCCCTTCACGTTCACCTGGAGCGCCTTCTGGGTGTTCTTCGTCCTCCAGTTCCTCACCGGCCTGCTCGGCGTCACGCTCTGCTTCCACCGGCTCCTCGCGCACCGCAGCTTCCAGGTCCCCAAGTGGCTCGAGTACGCCCTGACCGTCTGCGGCTCGCTGGCGCTCCAGGGCGGGCCCATCAAGTGGGTCGCCACCCACCGGGTGCATCACGCGTTCTCCGACCGCCCGCAGGACCCCCACAGCCCCACCCGCGGCTTCTGGTGGGCGCACATGCTGTGGCTCTTCGCCTACGATGAGGTGATCGACCATCCGACCAAGTACCACCGCTACGCGCCGGAGCTGGCCCGCGACCCGGTCCACCGGTTCATCGAGAAGACGTTCGTCTGGCACACCATCCTGTTGGGCGTCGTCCTGTTCGCGGTGGGCGGGCTGCCGTGGCTCGTGTGGGGGTTGTTCTTCCGCACCGCCTTCGTCTACCACGCCACGTGGCTCGTGAACTCCGCCGCCCACCTCTGGGGCTACCAGAGCTACAACACGAATGAGGGCTCCCGGAACAACTGGTGGGTCGCCTTGCTCTCGTACGGCGAGGGCTGGCACAACAACCACCACGCCTACCTCCATTCAGCCGCGCATGGGCTGCGCTGGTGGGAGGTCGACATCACCTACCTCACGATCCGCGCGCTGGCCTGGCTGAAGCTGGCCACCCGCATCCGGATGCCGCAGGGCAATCCGGCCAAGCTGCCCGCCATCAAGCCGATTTCGGTGCGGCCGCTCCGGCTGCCGATCCCGACCCTCTCGGTCTAACAAAAAAGAAAAAGGTACCGGGTACTTTTCCCGCTTTGGGAAGTACCCGGTACTTTTTGTTACAGCCGGATGAGGAAGCTGGAGAAGACGACGCCGAGGGCGAGGGCGATCAGCCCGAAGGGGGCGAGCGCGACGAACGCGAGGAGCCGCCGGTCGCCCTTGAGGTGCATGTAGAAGAGCGCGACCAGCGCGGCCTTGATGGAGGAGAGCGCCACGACGATGCCCACGATGCCCGCGCGCGGCAGGCGCAGGAGCGGCCATTCCGACAGGACCACCCCCAGCAGCATGAGCCCTGCCAGCCATCCCCAGATAATCAGATAGAGCCTCGTCCCAGCCATCGCCTAGAAGAGGTAGAGCATCGGGAACAGGAAGATCCAGACGATGTCCACGAAGTGCCAGTAGAGACCGGCGTACTCCAGCCGGTGCCCGCGGGCGGCCCACGCCGATTGGGAACGGGCATAGGCGAGCACCCAGAGATTGAAGACAATCCCGCCGAGCACGTGCAGCGCGTGGAAGCCGGTCAGGACGAAGTAGCACGACCAGAAGATGTTGGTGCTCGGAACGATGTGGTGGGAGAACTTCGCGGCGTACTCGAACCCCTTGATGATGAGGAAGCAGGAACCCAGCCCGGCTGTCGCCAGCAGCCAGCCGCGCGTCATCCCCAGCGCCCCCCGCCCGGAGGCGGCCAGCGCCAGGACGATGGTCGTGCTGCTGCAGATGAGGATGAGCGTGTTGGCCGTCCCGATCCCCACGTTCAGGTGCCCCTCGGAGCCCGGCCAGGCGGGGTTCCCCATCCGCAGCACGATGTAGGCGCCGATGAGGCCGGTGAAGAACATCACCTCCGAGGCGAGGAACACCCACATCCCCAGCTTGCCGCTGGGGATGTGGGTGGCGGTCTCAACCGCGGGATGACCCGCCGTCGCGGTGGTGCTCATCCACTCCTAGAACGCGACTGGCTTGCCGTCCGCGTCCTGCACGTCCACGCCGCCGTCCGCGCGCGTCCGGGCGACGAACAGCGTGCGGCCGGTGTCGTCGGACCCGACGGTGACCCCGTCGCGCCGCGACAGCCGCAGGCTGCCGGCCGGCTGGCCGTCGCGGAATTGCTCGACGAGCAGCTCGGGCGCCTCGTATGCCGACGGCGTATAGGTCAGCACGGCCTCCGCCTCGCCGCGGACGATGCGCTTGGTGGCGGGGTGGTTTACCCCTGCGGTCGTCGGCGGATCAACGGGGTTGTTGCCGGTCCAGAACTCCATGGAGTTGAACACGACCGCGTCGCCCAGCACCGCGACGCCGTAGATGGGCAGCCACGCGAGGATGAGGAACATGAACTCCCGTTCCCACTTGGCGCCGACCTGCTCGTTCCACCGGTAGAGCCGCCGGGTGAGGTTGAACGGCCCGAAACACCCGCTCGTCAACAGCCCCAGCGCGACCAGCACGATCCCCGTACGCAGCGCTCGATGCATCTGGCCCCTCCCTGTTGTCACGCGCCCCACGTGACCGTAGCGTAACACACGTCATTCCCCTTCGCAACCGATGATGAGGCCGCGCGCGGCCCAACCGGCGAACCAGTCGGCCACCGGAGGGGCGTCACCCGCCTGCGCCGCCAGCTCCCCGCACACGGCGCCGAGCGGGCGGCCGGCCAGCAGCCCTTCCAGCACCGCGTGCTGGCGCTCGTCCACGAGCTCGCAGCGGACCTCCAATCCCTGGCGGAAGACGAGGACGCGCTGGGGGCGGCTGATCAGGTCAATGTCAACCGCCGGGCGGGGTTGGGTGCGCGCGGCCCAGATGTCGAGGATGGGCCAGGCCGATGCCACGAGCCCGATCGAGGGCTGGAAGACGACCCGCGCGCGGTCCCACGCCTCAAGCGGCAGCTGGGCGAACCGCCGGGGGTCGATCGGAGGGGCCTCAAAGGCGTGGAACGCCTCGCGGACGGCCCACTCCAGGCGCGCGAGGTCCGGCAGGAACGGCAGCGTCGAGGTCAGCGGCCAGTCGGCGAGGAACGCGGCCAGGTGGCGGCCGGCCAGGCTGAGGTTGTAGTGCTGCGACGGGTAGCGGTCGGCGTAGCCGCGGCTCATCTCCGTGAAGGCGCGCTCACCCGCGACATGGCGGATGGCCTCGTACGCCTCGGCGAGCGATTGGCGGATGCGCGCGACGTAGCCCCCGGCGTACACGGCGAGCCGCTCGGCGCCGGGCGTGCCCCGCTGGGGGTTGAGGAGGTCCGATGGAACGCCGGGGGGCGAATCGCCGCCGGGACGGAGCCGGGACTTGACCCACCGCTGGACCTCGGCCAGTGGCGGTCCGCTCATCGCGCGGGGGCTCACGGCCGCGCCGGCGTTTCGGCGGGCTGGCCGCCGAGGACCTGGACGTAGATGGCGCGGGCCCGGTCGGCTTCCTCCGCGAGCCGCGCAAAGGGCGGGATGTCCTCGTCCCATTCGATCAGCGTGGTCACCGGCCCCCAGCGGGTGAGCGCCTCCCGGTAGAGCGCCCACACCTCGTCGATGACGGGGCGGCTGTGCGTGTCGAAGAGGTACCCGCCCATGTCGGTGTGCCCGGCGAGGTGGAACTGGCCGACCAGCTCGCCCGGGATGCCGCGGAGGTACTCGAGGGGGTCGAACTGGTGGTTGTAGGCGTTGACGTACACGTTGTTCAGGTCAAGCAGGATGCCGCAGCCGGAGCGCTCGGCGACGGCGGCGAGGAACTCCCATTCCGGCATCGTCGAGTGCCGGTAGGTCACGTAGGCGGAGACGTTCTCCAGCAGGATCCGGCGCCCGAGCCGCTCCTGCACCTCGCCCACCCGGCCGGCGACGTGCCGGACCGCTTCCTCGGTGAACGGCAGCGGCAGCAGGTCGTGGAGCTGCTCCCCCTCCACGCCGGTCCAGCAGAGATGGTCGGAGACGATGGCCGGGTCGATGCGGTCCGCGAGCGCCTTGAGGCGCTCAAGGTAGCGGGGATCGAGCGGGTCGGAGGAGCCGATCGAAAGCGAGACGCCGTGGAGCGCGACAGGATAGCGGCGGCGCACCGCTTCCAGGATGCGCAGCGGCCGGCCCCCGGAGTCCATGAAGTTCTCCGAGATCGCCTCGAACCAATCCATGCGCGGCCAGTCGCGGGTGATGAGGTCGTAGTGCTCGCTGCGCAGCCCCACGCCGCAGCCCAGCGACGGCCACCTGGAAAAATGGGACCGGGTGTATTTTTCTATGGTCCTCTGATTGAAAAATATACCCGGTCCCATTTTTCGGTCCCGTTTTTTCCCGGTCCCGCGGTCCTTACGCGGCGGGCTCGGCCGCTTCCGGCTCTTCGGTCAGGCGGCCGCCCTCGATCCGCAGGCAGTCGTCCTTGTCCAGCTCAATGTAGCTCTGCCCCTTGCAGGCGTTCTGCCCGGCGCAGGAGTGGCCCTTGCCGCCACAGTCGCCGGTCCCCTGGCACTTGTTGACGCCGTAGCAGTGGACGGTCTCGCCGGCCTCTTCCGCGGCCTGCGCCTGCTGCCCCAACGAAACCCCTGCTGCCGCCAGCAATCCGGCGACCGACGCCGCCAACAGCGCCCGTTGCGTCTTGCCCTCCATCCCGTACCCTCCTCCGGTTGATGTGCACCCGCCCCTCATTTCACAATCCCTTCGATCTCGAGCGTGATCTCCACCTCGTCCCCCACCAGCAGCTGGCCGGTCTCCACCACCTCGTTCCAGGTGAGCCCGAACTCCTTCCGGTTGATCGTGACCGTCGCGGTGAAGCCGGAGCGCTGGTTGCCCCAAGGGTCCTTGCCTTCCCCATGGACGGCCAGATCCAGCACGACGGGCTGCTCGATCCCGTGGATCGTCAGGAGCCCGTGCAGCTTCGCGCCGGCCTCCGTCGCATCGGTCACCTGGGTGCTGGTGAACGTGATGGTGGGGAACCGCGCCACGTCGAAGAAGTCCTTGGAGCGCAGGTGGGTGTCGCGCTTCTCCACGCGCGTGTCGATGCTGGCGGCCTGGATGACCGCCTGCGTCTTCCAGTGGTCCGGCTGGCCGGGCACGTACTCGAACGTCCCTTCGAACTCGTTGAAGGTCCCTCGGACGTAGGAGAAGAGGTGGCGGATCTTGAAGGTGACGGTGGAGTGGTCCTGGTCAATCGTGTAGGCGGTCGCCCAGACCGGCGGCGCGACGAGCAGCGTCCCCAGGACAGCCGCAATCCCTATGTGCTGACGCATGAGATGACCTCCCTAGGCAGGAAACCTTATCTTGATGCCACGGCCCGGCGTTGTCAAGCCCCGGTCCGGCGGCTCATCAACGCCCGGACGGATGCGCCGAGCTGATCCCGCACCCGGCGGGCCTCCTCGAGCGGCATCGCGACAGGGTCCGGCACCTCCCAGTCGATCCGCTGCCGGGCCGGCACCGCCGGGCAGGCATCGCCGCAGCCCATCGTGACCACATAGTCCCAGGTCCGCCTCGGGATGTCCGCCAGCCCCTTCGAGCGGTGGCCGGAGAGATCGAGGCCCAGCTCGGCCACGAGCTGCGCCGCGATCGGGTGGATCTGGCCGCTCGGACGCGAGCCCGCGCTCCAGATGTCCCATCCTGCTCGGCCAAGCGACTTGGCCATCGCCTCCGCCATCTGGGAGCGGCAGGAGTTGGCCACGCAGACGAACAGGATGCTTGGCATCACTCGCTGGTCATCGGCTCCGTGAGCACGATCACGCCGCAGCCGATGCGGCCGCCGGCGTTGCCGGTCGGCTGGCTGAAATCGTCCGCCCGCTCATGCACGACGATCGACCGGCCGCCGACGCTGAACGGGCCGCTGCCGAGGATGACGCCGGGCAGGGTGACCGTCAACGAGCCCGACCCGTCCTTCCCGACGTCGATGTTGCCCATGTCTCCCGGGTGCGCGCTCGTCACCCCGTCCTTCGGCACGAACCCGTGCGGGGTCTTCTCGGGGTTGAAGTGCCCTCCCGCGGCCTCGCCTCCCCGCGCGCAGTCGCCATACTGGTGGATGTGCACCGCGTGCTGCCCGGGCGGGGCGCCGGCGAGCTGCACGGTCACCGCCACGCCATCCGGCGTGTCCTGCAGGGTGACGGTCCCGAGCACGCCGGGCTCCTTCGTTGACCCGATGACCGCCAGGCCATTCTCCGCCCATGCCGCCGCGGCGCCGATCCCCATCGCCATCGCCGCCATCCCCGCCGCCCACATCGATCCCGGTTTCATCGAGCCCTCCTCATTGTTGATGACGACCGCCTCTTCCACGCCGCTTGCCAGAGCAGGAGTCCCATGATGGCCAGGAGCGCCAGCATCAGCTTCCACGCCTTCGCGAGATCGGTCAGCGAGTAGCCCAGGTACACGAACGCGATGCTCCAGGGGATGATGCCAAGCAGCGTCGCGAACGCGAAGGGGGCGAAGCGCACCCGGGAAAACCCCAGCCCGTAGTTCTGGACGTCGAACGGCAGATTGGGGATGAACCGGATCAACAGCACCGCCTTGAAGCTGTTGCGGCCCACGCGCTCGTCCAGGGACGCCACCCGGCCCTTCAGCAGCGCCGCGACGGCCTCGCGTCCGAGCAGCCTCGCGACGACGAACTGCCCGCAGGCCCGGATCGTCGCGCCCGTCAGGGCCGCGAGCGTGCCCCAGAGCGGGCCGAACGCCAAGCCGCCGGTGATCGTCATCACGCTCGCCGGCAGCGGGATGAGCGGCTGGCCGTAGGCCAGGAGATAGATCGCGGGGGACCAGACGCCGAAGGACAGCACGAAGCCCCGCACCCTCTCGGGCGTGAGCGCGGCCACGTTCAGCCCCATGGCCGCGAGCGCCCAGCCGATGCCCACGATGAGCAGGAGCAGCGCCGCGAGCTTTGCCCAGGCGGAACCGGTCATGGGGCCCTTCGGCAGCTCAGCGGCCAAGCGCATCGAGGAGGCGCGCGAGCTCGGCGCGGTCGGTGACCGGGAGCTGGCAGACGTAGCGCTCACAGACATAGGCGGTCGCATGGCCCTCCAGGGGACGCTGGGTTTTGATGAAGGGGATGAGCGCTTCGACCGCGGCGGAGGTCCCGTTGGCCGGCTGCAGCGCCAGGACCGCCCGCGGGAGGAAGCGCGAGTGGACCGCGCGGAGCATCGCGCGGGTCGCGGCATCTGCCGGCGTCCCGGCGATCACGATCTCCTGCGAGGGGCCCAGCCAAAAATCTGCGGCGATGAGGAACTGCGGAAAGGCGGTGGGCGATTGATCCGCCAGGCCGGAGAAGGCCTGAAGCTGCCGCTCCGCGCGGCCCTGGAGGTCGCGGTCCATCGTCAGGATCCCAAGGCGGACGAGGTTCAGCGCGGCGACCGAGTTCCCTGAGGGGAGCGCCCCGTCGTAGAGCTCCTTCGTCTTGGCGATCAACCGCTCGTTGCGGTCTCCGCTGAAGAAGAAGCCGCCGCCCGACTCATCCCAGAAGCCGCGGACCGTCTCGGCCGTCAGGCGCCTGGCCTCCGACAGCCACCGCGCGTCGAACGTCGCCTCATAGAGGTCCGTCAGGCCCCACGCGAGGAAGGCGTAGTCGTCCAGGAACGCGGGGATCGAGGCCTCTCCGTCCCGGTAGCGGTGGAGCAGCGTGCCCTGAGCGGAGTCGAAGGGCCGGCCCTCGCGCTGCAGCCGGTCCAGGATGAACGCGGCCGCGGCCTGCGCGGCGTCGGCGTAGCGCGGCTCATCCAGGACGCGCGAGCCGTAGGCGAGGGCGCCGATCATCAGGCCATTCCAGTCGGTGAGGATCTTGTCATCGAGATGCGGCCGCCTGCGCCGGCCCCGGGCGGCGAGCAGCGCATCGCGCGCCGCCGACAGCCGCCTGCGGAGGTCCTCCGGCGGGAGTCCTTCGCGCCGGGCGAAGGCGTCGAGCGGCTCCTGGATCGACAGGATGGTCGTCCCATGCTCGAAGTTCCCCGACGGCGTCACCCCGTAGAAGCGGCTGACCAGCGCCGCCTCCTCGGAACCGAGGACCCCCTCGATCTCCTGCGGCGTCCAGACGTAGAACTCGCCCTCCTTCCCCACCTCGCCTGCATCCTCGGCGGAGCGGAAGGCGCCGTGCGGGTCGCGCAGATCGCGCAGCACATAGTCGAAGATGTCCCGGGCCGCCTCGGCGTATTGCGGCTTGCCGGTGGCCTGGTGCGCTTCCAGGTAGGTCCGGGCCAGCAGCGCCTGGTCATAAAGCATCTTCTCGAAATGCGGCACGAGCCACCGCTCATCGGTCGAATAGCGGTGGAACCCGCCGCCCAGGTGGTCGTGGAGGCCGCCGCGGGCCATCGCATCCAGCGTGGTCTCGACCATCTCCAGCGTCTTCGGGTCCCTGCCCCGGGACCAGGCCCGCAGGAGGAACGAGAGGCTATGGCTCCGGGGGAACTTCGGGGCCGGGCCGAATCCGCCGTGGGCGGGATCGTACTGCGCGGCGAACTGGCTCGCCGCGCGCTCAAGAATAGCCAGCGTCAGCGGCGCCGACTGGCCGGCGGCCGCGCTCGCTTGGATCGCCTGCGTCAGCGACCGGCTGGAGGCCAGGAGCTCCCCGCGCCGCGTCCGCCAGGCCTCGCTGATGGACCGCAGCAGGGTCTTCAATCCGGGACGGCCCCACCGGTCCTCCGGCGGGAAATAGGTGCCGCCGTAGAACGGCTGGCCCTCGTGGGTGAGGAAGACGGTCATGGGCCAGCCGCCGCTGCCCGTCATCGCCTGGACGGCCGTCATGTAGATGCCGTCGAGGTCCGGCCGCTCTTCGCGGTCGACCTTGATGGGAACGACGGTCTCATTGAGGAGCTTGGCGATCTCGGGATCGTCGAACGACTCCTGCTCCATGACGTGGCACCAGTAGCAGGTGGAGTAGCCGACGGAGAGCATCACCGGCTTGTCCTCCCGCTTCGCCTTGGCGAAGGCCTCCTCGCCCCAGGGGTGCCAGTCCACCGGGTTATACGCGTGCTGGAGGAGGTAGGGGCTCTTCTCGTGGATGAGGCGGTTCGGGCTGCGGCCCTTTGCGTCAACCGACATGGGACCCGACTACTCTAGCGCGCGGCGTGCTCCGCAAGCCAGCGCTCGCAGTCCATGGCGGCCATGCAGCCGCTGCCGGCGGCGGTCACCGCCTGCCGGTACCGCTTATCCTGCACGTCGCCGCAGGCGAAGACGCCGGGCACCGAGGTGACGGTGCTGCCCGGCTGGGTGATGAGGTAGCCGTGGTCGTCCATGTCCAGCTGGCCCTTGAAGAGCGAGGTGTTGGGGTCGAAGCCGATCGCGTAGAAGAGCCCTCCGCAGGCCAGCTCCCGCGCAGCGCCCGTCTTCACGTGCTTGAGCCTCACGGCGGACACCGCCTCCTCGCCCAGGACGTCCTCCACGACCGTGTCCCAGATGACCTCGATCTTCGGGTGCTTCAGCACCCGCTCCTGCATGATCTTCGAGGCGCGCAGGGCAGCGCGGCGGTGCACCAGGTAGACTTTCGAGGCGAACTTCGTCAGGAAGGTGGATTCCTCCGCGGCGGAGTCGCCGCCGCCGACCACCACCAGCGCCTTGCCGCGGAAGATCGGCAGCGCCCCGTCGCAGACAGCGCAGGCCGACATCCCGTTGTTCCAGAGCGTCTTCTCCCCCGGCAGGTTGAGCCGCCGCGCGGTCGCCCCGGTCGCGATGATGAGCGTCTGGGCGGCCACCTCGCGCTGGGAGGAGGCCACGACGAACGGCCGCTTCGAGAGATCTGCCCGCGTGACGTCCTCGGTGAAGATGCGCGTCTCAAAGCGCAGCGACTGCTTGCGGAAGGCCTGCATCAACTCGGGGCCCTGGATCCCCTCCGGGAAGCCCGGGTAGTTTTCCACCTCGGTGGTGGTCATGAGCTGGCCCCCTGGGATGCCGCCGGCCGAATACCCCTCGAACAGGATCGGCTTCAGGTTGGCCCTGGCGGTGTAGATCGCGGCGGTGTGGCCGGCCGGCCCTGAGCCGATGATGACGACCTGTTCCGGAGTGGCCATGGGTGGTCCCGACTCAGTACTGGATGAGGGAAATGATCGGGTGGGGTGCCAGCCGTTCGCGGCCGTTGAGCGCGGTCAATTCGATGAGGAACGCCAGCTCCACGATGCGCCCGCCGCACTGCTCGATGAGCTGGATGGTCGCCCCCATCGTCCCGCCGGTGGCCAGGAGGTCGTCCACGAGCAGCACGCTGGCGCCCTTGGCGAGGCCGTCCTGGTGGATCTCCAGCGTATCCCGGCCATACTCGAGGGTGTAGCTCGCCTGGTAGGTCTTGTGGGGCAGCTTCCCTTTCTTGCGCACCGGGATGACGCCGACGCCCAGCTCGTAGGCGAGCGCCGAGCCGACGATCAGCCCGCGGGACTCGATGGCGACGACCGCGTCCGGCCGCTTGCCCTGATGGCGGGAGGCCAGCATGCGGATGGCTTGGCGGAAGGCCGGGCCGTGCTGGAGGAGGGGCGTGATGTCGCGGAACAGGATCCCCTTCTTCGGGAAATCGGGGATGTCGCGGATGTAGTCGGTGAGGGTGAGCTGGGTGTCCGGTTTCATGCGCCGCTCAGCGTCCACCAGACGACCAGGGCCAGCGCCAGCCGGTACCAGCCAAACGGCGCCAGGCCCCGCTGCGTCAGGTATTGGATGAACCCGCGGATCGCCAGGGCCGCGACCCCCGCCGCCCCCAGGAACCCGCTCGCCAGCGAGAGGATCCCGGACTCCTGCAGCAGCGCCTGGCCGCCCAGGGACGCATCGAAGAGCGTCGCCGCCCCGAGGGTCGGCAGCGCCAGGAGGAAGCTGTACTCGGCCGCCACGGTCGCCGGGAAGCCGAGCAGCAGCCCGGCGACAATGGTCGCCATCGCCCGCGAGGTGCCGGGCCACAGCGCCAGGCACTGCGCCAACCCGATGAGGAGCGCATCGCGGGGGGTCATCGATTCGATCCCGCGCGCCGGGCCCTTGGCCCGGCGGCTCCACTGATCCACCCCCAGCATCAGCACCCCGCCCGCCGCGAGGGCGGCCGCCACCGGCCCGATGGTGAAGAGGTGCGCCTTGATCAGCCGGTGCAAAGCCACCCCGATGACGGCCGCCGGGAGGAAGCTCAGGATCAGATTCCAGAACAGCCGGCGGCCCGCGGCGTCGCGGCCCAGGAGCCCGCGCCACATCGCGGCCAGATCGTCACGGTAGAGCGCCGCGACCGCCCCCAGGGCGCCGGCCTGGATGACCACCTCGAAGGTCTTGACGGCATCTCCCGAGAGCCCCAGGAGATGCGTGACCAGGATGAGGTGGCCGGTCGAGGAGATCGGCAGGAATTCCGTGAACCCCTCCACGACCCCTAAGAGGAACGCGTGGAGCGGGTCCATCACCTGGGGGAACTAGTGACGAAACGGCTGGTCGAGCGGGTCGGAAACGCGCGGCGCGTCAGCGGCCGGGACCTGTCCCTTTCCGCTTGGAGAAACAATCCCTGCAGTAGACCGGGCGGTCTCCGCTGGGCTTAAAGGGGACCTCGCATTCCTGTCCGCAATCCGCACAGGTGGCCTTGTGCATCTCGCGAGGTCGTCCCCCAAAACCACCACCACCACCTGGACCTCCACCGAACGGCATCCGTGCCCCTCCACTCACCGGTCCGGCATCCGGACGCCGCGTGAGCGCCCGTGCCCTGACCCGGTTCTGCCCGTCTGCGCGGCGCCGGCCCATGCGCGGCGGCCGCCAGACCCCGACATTATACCCTCCCGCCTCCCCCTGTCACTAAAAAAGAAATGTCACCTGGGGAACGCTTCCCGCAGGCCGCCGTCCACCGTGAGGATGCAGCCGGTCGTCTTGGCCGAGCGCCCCGAGACGAAGAAGCCGACCGCCTCCGCCACGTCCTCGGGCAGGATGCGCGCCTGCAAGAGGTTGCGCCGCTGGTAGTAGGCTGCAAGCCGCCCGGGCCGGATGCGGTACGTCTTCGCGCGGGACCGCCCGATGGCCTGCCAGAGCCCCGAGCCGTCGAAGACGCCGTCCGGGTTGACCACGTTCACGCGGATCCCGAACTCGCCGTTCTCGATGGCCAGCACGCGCGCGAGCTGGACCTGCGCCGCCTTGGCCGCGCTGTAGGCTCCGAACTCCTTGCCGGGCGCCAGGACGTTCTTGGAGGCGATGAAGACGAGCGAGCCCCCCATCCCCTGGGCGCGCAGGAGGCGGACCGCCGCCCGGCCGACCAGGAAGTGGCCGGTCGCGTTCACGCTGAGGCTGCGCTCCCAGTCCGCCAGGCGCAGCCGCTCCACCCCGGCCACGTGGGCGATCCCGGCGTTGGAGACGAGGAAATCGAGCCCGCCGAAGGCCCGCAGCAGCGCATCGAACGCCCGCTCGACGCTCCGTTCGTCCGTCACGTCCATCGCCAGCCCAAGCGCCCGGGCTCGTCCGGCGCGCCGGTTGAGCTCCTCGGCCAGCATTTCGACCCGGCCGCGGTCAAGATCCGTCACGGCAACGCAGGCGCCGCGGTCAATGAGCTGCCGGGCGATCGCCCGGCCGATCCCGCCGGCGGCTCCGGTGACGAGGCCGATGGCGCGCGACAGCTCCTCCTCCGGAGGCGCCAGCGTGAGCTTGTAGAGCTCAAGCGGCCAGTACTCCACCCCGAACGCCTCGCGCGCCGAGACCGAGGTGTACTGCCCGATCGCGGCGGCGTTGCGCATGACCGCCATCGCGTGGCGGTAGAGCTGCGCGACCATGCCGGTCTCCGTGGCGTCCTTGCCCGACGTCAGCATCCCCACGCCGGGAATCAGGATGACCCGCGGGAAGGGCTGCGGCTGTATCGTGGCGGAGCGGCGGAAGCGGCGGACGTACCGCTCATGGTCGGCGGCGTACCGCTCAAGCTGCCGGATGACCGCCGCGGCGGGCACGGCGTCAGCCGGCCGCGCGCCGAGGCGCACCACAAGCGGCAGCCGCTTGGTCCGGAGCATGTGGTCCGGGGTGGCGGGGCCGGTGCGCGCGAGCGTCGGCATGCGGCGGGCGTTGACAAAGGCGAGCACGTCCGGGGCGTCGGTGAGCGTGAGGCAAACCTTCCGCGCCCGGCTGAGGCTGCGCCGGATGGCCGGCGCCCACCGCCGCAGCGCCGCCGTCCGCGCATCGGCCGGCAGGCTCGCGTGCGCGGCCGGGGACCAGGATCGGCGGCGGTGGCGCTGCGCGATGAAGCGCTCGGCGCGCGTCACAAGGCTGAGCGTGCGCTCGTAGCTGGTGCGGCCGTCCGGCCCCCAGGTGATGAGGCCGTGGTGCTCCAGCACCGCGCCGTGCGCGTCCGGCTGGCGCTGGTAGGCCGCCGCCACCCGGCGGGAGAGCGCAAACCCGGGCTGCAGGTACGGGATCCACAGGAGCTGCGGGCCGAGCACGCGCCGGATGAGCCGCTCGCCCCCGCGCGTGTTGGCCAGCGAGAGGATGGCGTCCGCATGCGTGTGGTCCACGGCCGCTTCGGGGATGAAGGCGTGCAGCAGCGTCTCAATGGAGGGGCGCGGCGCCTTGGGATCGAGGAGGCACCGCTCGAGGAACGCGACCATCGCCTCATCAGTCATCGCCCGGCGCGAGCTCAGCGGGCGCAGCGCCGCCATCGGCAGGGGTGAAAAGTGGCGCGCCTCGCAGGTCTTCAGGTCGGCGCCGCTCCCCTTCACCCAGAGGACGTCCTGGGCCCGCCCGAGGAGATCCCGCTGCCGGCACTTGAGCGAGGTGTTGCCGCCGCCGAACAGCCCAAGGCTCTCCTCGCTCCCCAGCAGGCGCGAGCGGTAGACGAGCGATTCCAGCGGGCTCATCCGCCGGACCAGATTGGGTTGCCAGCAGCTACGCATGCATCAGCTCGGCGATCGCCCGCAGCTCCGCGCGGATCACGCCCCGTTCGGTCACAAGGCCCGTGAGATACTCCGCCGGCGTCACGTCGAAGGCCCAGTTGCGCACGCGCGAGCCGTCAGGCGAGATGCGAATCCGGGCGGGCCGCCCCTCCGCGGTGAGGCCCTCGGTCCAGACCACCTCGTCATCCGCGCGCTGCTCGATCGGGATCTCATCGCCGGACGGGCAGCCGAGGTCGATGGTGCTGGTGGGCGCGGCGACGTAGAAGGGGATGCGATGCGTCCGGGCCAGCACGGCGAGCTGGTAGGTGCCGATCTTGTTGGCGACATCCCCATTGGCCGCGATCCGGTCCGCGCCGACGAGGACGAGGTTCACCAGCCCCTGGCGCATCGCTGAGCCGGCGGCCGTGTCCGGGATCAGCGTGCAGGGCACGCCTTCCTGCGCCAGCTCCCAGGCGGTGAGCCTGGCCCCCTGGGCCCGCGGCCGCGTTTCCGTCGCGAAGACGCTGACCGCCTTCCCGTCCCGATGGGCCCGGTAGATGGGGGCGAGCGCTGTCCCCCAGTCGGCGAAGGCGAGCCATCCGGCGTTGCAATGGGTCAGGACCGAGGCGGGCGAGGGCAGCAGGGGCTGGCCGATTTCCCCGATGCGCTCCCCGGCGCGCGCGTCCTCATCGGCGAGCGCCTGCGCCGCCTCGCCGGCGCGCGCGCGCTTCGCCGCAGGCGCGGCCGGGCCGGCCACGACCGCCTCAATCCGCTCGATGGCGTAGAAGAGGTTCCGGGCGGTGGGGCGGGTGGCGCGCAGCGCTGAGGCGGCCCGCGCAAGCGCAGCGTCCACGGCGCCGTCCGGCGCCGCGAGGGCCGCCTGGGCCATCCCGAACCCGGCCGCCACCCCGATGGCCCCCGCGCCGCGGACCGCCATGTCGCGGATCGCCTCGGCGGTCTCCTGATAGGTCCGGAGCGAGAGAATCTCGAAGGCGAAGGGCAGCCGCCGCTGGTCGATCAGCCTGACGGTGCTCCCCTCCAGCCAGACAGTCCGATAGTGCGTGCCGTTGACTCGCATGAAGTCCCGGTATCAGATACCAACCCCCGATTGGTATCAGATACCGACTTCTACTTGGTATCTGATACCGGAAGCTTGGCGATTACGCCTTGCAGGAGCGCGGTGAGCTTGGGTTCGGTGGCGGCGGCGACCCGAAGCAGCTCTTCCACGGACGCCGGCTTGAGCTCTTCAGGGATGCAGGCGTCGGAGACGACCGTCACCGCCAGCACCCGCAGCCCGCCGTGGCGGGCGGCGAGCACCTCCGGCACCATGGACATCCCGATGACGTCGGCGCCGATCTGCCGGAGGAACCGGTACTCCGCCTTCGTCTCCAGGTTCGGGCCGGCCACCGCGACGTAGACGCCGGGGCGCAGCGGAATCCCCTCCGCCTTGGCCACCTCCATCGCGAGCCGCCGCAGGGCGGGGTCGTAGGGCTCCGACATATCCGGGAAGCGCGGGCCGAGCGTCTCGTCGTTGGGGCCGATCAGGGGGTTGGCGCCCATGAGGTTGATGTGGTCCTCGACCAGGACGAGTGAGCCGGGCGGCATCCGGCGGTTCATGCTCCCGACGATGCTGGTGAGGATGAGCGTCTTCGCCCCCAGGGCGTGCACCAGGCGGACCGGATAGGTCACCTGGGCCATCGTGTAGCCTTCGTAGAAGTGGAAGCGCCCGGCAAGGACCGCCAGCCGCTGGGCTCCGAGCGTGCCCAGCACCAGTTTGCCTTCGTGGCCCGGCGCGGTCGCCTGCGGCAGGTGCGGCAGCGCGGCGTAGTCGAGCTCCGCTTCCACGCGGAGCGCTTTCGTCAGGCCGCCCAGGCCGGAACCCACGATGAGGCCGATGTCGGGGCGGAAGGCGCTGCGCCCGCGGATCGCCTGGAGCGTTTCATCCAGCTGCTGCCGCATCTAATACTTCACCGAGCAGCCGTACGGTTTCGTCTGTGGGACGGAAACCGGCTTGCCCGCTAACGCCTCATCGAGCGCTTGCTGGAGGTAGTTGGTCGCCTCGGGGATGTCGTCGGGATCCACGGACGGCCGGTCGTCGATCGCGCCCGCGTAGAGCAGCCGGCCCTCCGGGCTGATGAGGAAGAGGTGCGGCGTGGCCTTCGCCCCATAGCGCCGCCCCACCGTCCCGTCCGGGTCAAGCAGCAGCGCCGTCTGCCGCGCGCCCAGCTCGCGGATGACCGCGTTGGCCTCCTCGGCGGTCAGGTAGCCCTGCTTCCCGGGCGCGGAGGAATCGAGGGTCAGCCACACGACCTCCCGCCCGGTCGCCGCGGCCTGCAGGCGCTGCATGTTGCCGCTGTCATAGTGCTTGCGCACGAAGGGGCACTCGGGATTGAACCACTCAAGCACCACGAACCACCCCTTGAACTCCCCCAGCGACCGCGCAGCACCGGTGGAATCGGCCAGCGCGAAGTCCGGCGCCGGCTCGCCCACGACCGCTTCGGCGCCCGCCGCCGGCGGCCCTCCTGCCGTCGCGGCGGCGAGCCAGAGGAGCCACGCGAAGGTCCGACGCATCCCAAACCCGCTCATCCTCCGCTCGCCGGCAGCCTGATGATGAACCGGCTGCCCTGCCCGATCCGGCTCTCGGCCCAGATGCGGCCTTGATGCAGCTCCACGATGTCCCGGGCGATGGGCAGCCCCAGGCCCGAACCCTCTTCCGCCCCGTGCCCGACCCGCTCGAACTTGTCGAAGATCCGCTCAAGGTCCTGCGCGGCAATGCCCGGCCCGGTGTCCTCCACCTCGACCTGGAACGTCCCGCTGTCCTGCAGCAGCCGCACCCGCAGGCCGCCCTTGTCGGTGAACTTCACCGCGTTGGCGAAGAGGTTCACGAACACCTGCTGGAGCCGATCCCGGTCGCCGGTCACCCGGGCCGGGGCCTGCGGCAGCTCCATCGTCAGGGTGAGGCCCCGCTCCTTCAGCAGCCCGCTGAACAGCTGCCCCACCGCCCGCAGCGTGTCCTGGAGCACGAGGTCCTGTTTCTGCATCGGCATCTTGCCGGCCTCGATCCGCGACAGGTCCAGGAGGTCGCCGACGAGCCGCGTCAGTCGGTTGACCTCCTTTTGGCACATCCGCACCGGTTCGCTCTGGTCCGGGCTCACGGGGCCGTACAGCCCGTCGGCCAGGTTGTCCAGCGCGCCCTTGAAGATGGCGAGGGGCGAGCGGAACTCGTGCGAGACGTTGCTGACGAACGCCGCCTGCTGCTCGTTCAGCCGCGCCAGCTTGACATTCGCCGCGACGAGCTGCCGGATGATGTCCCGGATGAGCTGCTGGCCGGCGAACAGCCCGATGAGCGCGATGACCAGGGCGAGCAGGAAGTAGACCCCGTTCATCCCCTCCAGGATCGAGATGGAGAAGAACCGCACCGTGATGAGATAGAAGCAGGTCAGGAGCGGGATGATGCTCATGAGGCTGAAGGCGACGTTGAACCGGGACATCAGGCCGCTCACTGGGGGGAGCTCTTGCTGGGACGTCGTACCGGGCAGCGCGGGATCCGGCTGGCGGCTCGGGGCCTTCGCCTGATCAGCCATGCGGGCGCCCCGCGTCGACCGCGCGCGCGACGTGCGAGGCGAGCAGCGCGGCGACCTGCCCGAGATCGAACGGCCACACGTACTCGATGGCGACCTGCGGGTGGGCGCGGCGCAGCGCCTCAAGCGCCTGCGGGATGTCCCGCTCGGCATGGACCCCGCCGGGCGTCAGCATCGAGGGGATGACCAGCACGCGGGTCGCCCCGTCCCGGACGACCCCCTCGACCGCCTCGGCGATCGACGGCCGGCAGAACTCGTTGTAGCCCACGGCGAGCCGGTCGGTGGGAAGCAGCGGCCGCAGTGTTTCCGCCAGCCGCTCGAGCCCGGTCCGGTACGGGTCGTTGCCGGGATGGCGCGGCCAGTTGCGGATGGAGGCATCCAGCTCCGCCGCCCGCTCCTCCGCGCGATGGGGCGCGCTCCCGTTGGGTGGGACGGCCGCCTGGCGCCACTCGAGACTCATGAGCTCGCCCACGAGCTGCGGCGGGCAGTCGGTGGCCGGGGCGCCGTGGCCGATCAGGACGACGGCCAGTTGTCAGGACGACGGCCAGTTGAGCACGTGCTGGGGAGGACATGACTCGCGGCCTATTGTATCACGCCGGTCCTACGGGCGGGGTTCCCTTTTTCCGATAGGTGCCCATGAGTTGCGCCTCGGCCAGGAGGTGCCCCCTCATGGCTGCTTCGACCTGCGGCTTGGTGGCGCCGGGGGGCACGTCGAGCACGGCATCGAGCGCGTACAGCTTGAAGAAGTACCGATGGGTGCCGCTGGGCGGGCAGGGGCCGCCGTAGCCGACGCGGCCGAAATCGGTCGTTCCCTGGCGCGCGCCATCGGGCCGCTCCTCGTCGGGAGGAAACGCCTGAGGCAGCGCCCGCGCCGATGGCGGCAGGTTGTAGAGCACCCAGTGGACCCACGTCTTGCCCGGCGCATCCGGGTCATCGGCGATGAGCGCCAGGCTGTTCGTGCCCGGGGGCGGCTCGGTCCATGCCAGCGGAGGGGAGATGTCCTTCCCTTCGCAGGTGTAGACGGACGGGATGTGTCCGCCGTCCGTGAACGCCGAGCTGGTCATGGTAAGGGTCATGGCGCCCTCCGCTATGAGGGCAGGGTGTAGTGCGGACGCTCCGCCGGCCGCGAAAAGACGCGCGCCACGGTGTAGCGCCCCGCCCCGATCAGGATGAGGCTGACGAACACGATGCCGTCTTCGATGGCGTGCGAGGCCACCTGGATGCCGTCGCCCTTCGCCAGGTGCATGGCGGCCGCGACCGCCATCGTCGCCGCCATGAAGCCGGCGGCGGGCCGGACGAGCAGCCCCGTCATCAGGCACAGCCCGCCGACGCATTCCGAGACCGCGGCGAGGAACCCCCACGCGGC
Organism: Candidatus Omnitrophota bacterium; assembly: GCA_016180575.1. GTDB lineage: Bacteria > Omnitrophota > Gorgyraeia > Aquiviventales > Aquiviventaceae > JACPAY01. The sequence goes on from JACPAY010000001.1 coordinate 120,146, forward strand.
GGGCGCGGCGTGGATCCCGAAGCTGCCCATCGCCGAGCCGACCGCGCTCCAGCGCTCAGGGCCGCCGAGCAGCTTCGGCCCGCCATGCACCACGGCGAACATGAACCCAAGCCCAAGACGCAGCACGAGGAGGCCAAGGTCCCTGCGGCCTTCAACGGCATCCGGATCCATCCGCCCTCCTTGGGAAAACCTCATTCTACGCCACTCCCGGGGACACTTCCATTTTTCGCCAGCAACTGGCCGATAGCGAAAAATAGAAGCGTCCCCGCATTGAAGTGTGGCGATCCTGCTACAATCTGACCCGCCAACTGTCTTCTTATTTCACATAACTTATTGTATAACAATGAGTTACATTTGACAAATTGTCAACAGCATGGTAGGCTTTGGGGTGTGAGGTCGATGTCAGCCTTACCTGACGGTCCATCGCAACAGGCGGTGTCACAGCGTCAGGTCATGGTGATCGACGAAGACCCGGAGCGGCGCCATCGCTGGTGCACCGTCCTCGTCCGCCATGCCCTGTCGGTGCACGGCGTCTGCCCCGCCGAGGCGGCGGCGGCGGCCCGCCAATGGCCCGGCCTCATCCTGATCAGCGATGGGGCCCCGGCGGGGGACGGCTGGCGGCTGGCGGGCGAGCTGCGCGCGGCCAATGAGCGAGTCCCCATCCTCTTGCTAGGCGCCACGCCCCGCGGGCCCGCCGAAGCCCTCCCCACGGTGCAGGCGGCCCTGCCGCTTGACGCCTCAGATGACGCCGTGCTGCAGGAAGTGGAGCGGTGGGTCAAGGGCGTCCCGCAGTCCGTCGAGATCCTGCTGGTCGATGACGAGCCGAAATGGCGGACGATCCTGCAGAACTACCTGGAGCTCAAGGGATTCGCGGTGCTCACGGCGGGCTCGGGGGAAGAGGCGCTGGCGCAGCTGGAGCGCGCCAAGCCGCAGGCGTGTCTGCTCGATGTCAAGATGCCTGGCCTGGATGGCTTGGCGACGCTGCAGCGGTTGCGCGTCTCGCACCCGACCCTCCCCGTCATCTTCCTCACCCAGGTGGACGAGGAGCAGACCGCCGAGGAGGCCAAGGTGCTGGGGGCGCACGATTATCTCGTCAAGCCGTTCATCAGCTTCGAGCAGCTGGAAGTACTCCTGCGCGCGAAGCTCGGCCGATGACGGGCGGGTGCGGTGGGTGACGATCAGTACGAGATGCCGAGCTTCTTGAGCCAGCGGATGAGGCAGTACCGGCTGACGCCGAGCAGCTCGGCGGCTTTGACCTGGTTCCAGCCGGTCCGCCGGAGGGCGGCGAGGATGAGCTTGCGGTAGAGCTGGTCCCGCCCCTCGCGGAGGGAGAGGCTGGTGAGCGTGACGGGGATCTGCTCCTGCTGCTGCAGGGCCCGGCCGACCGCGTCCAGCAGCGCCTCATGGCTGAACGGCTTGGTGATCATGTCGAAGGCGCCCAGCGCATGGTAGTAGCCGGCGGTGGCCTCGTCGCAGTAGGCGGAGACGAGGACGACAGGCAGCTCCGGGCAGGCCTTCTTCATGAGCGGCAGCAGGTCGCTCCCCTCAAGCCCCGGCATGCGGATGTCGAGCAGCGCGACCTCAAAGGCGCTGGACTTCAGGAGCGGCATGACCTGGGTGCTGTCCGGGCAGGTCGTCACGGTAAAGCCGCGGCGCGTGAGCAGCCCCTCATACACGGTGAGGAGCTTCTCATCGTCATCGATGACCAGGATGCGGTGTCCCGCCGCGCGCTCAGCCATAGCTGAACTATACCATAGGTGTTGCGCGCTCGACAAATCTGCGGGCGCTATCGCACAGGATGTGGCGCCCCCGCACAGGCGGATGCGCCCGCGCGGCGGCGCGCGCGGATTTTTCCGGCGCCGGCTTGGAGAACCCCGGGCCGTCAGGTAGACTTAAAAGATGGCGATGGAACAAGAACGACGGCTGTCCATGCAGTTCAACCGGGAGCATCGCGGCGACGCCCCGAACCCCGGCGGCGTCCAGCCGTCCGCCTTCCGCGGCGCGCCGTGGCTGGAGCTGACCGATGCGCTGCTGGAGCGCCTGCGCGGCCGCATGAGCCTCATCCAGCCGCGCGGCGAGCGCCGCGAGATGGTCGCGGAGGCCCTGGAGCGCGTCTTCCAGGACACGAACGGGAAGTTCCGCGCCCTGGCGGCCCCGGCCGAGCGCGAGGCGTTCATCGAGGCCTTCCTCTCATACGGCATCATCGAGGACCTGCTCGACGACCCCGCCGTCGAGGACATCATCATCAACGCCACCAACCCGATCTTCGTCCACCGGGTGGATGACGGTCTCGTGAAAACCGACCGGCGGTTCGCGCACGCGGCGGAGCTGGCGGTCTTCGTCAAGAAGCTCATCGTCTTTGCCGGCCGGTTCGAGGTGGATTCGATCAACGACGTGGAGCTCTACGAGCTCCGGGGGCGCGTCAACATCATCCACTCGCCCTTCGGGCCCCAGATCACCATCGCGCGGGGGAAGACCCAGCCCTTCACGATCCTGCAGCTCATCGACACCGGCATGCTGACCGATGGGCTGGCCGCCCAGCTGTGGATGTACGTCGAGGGGCTGCGCGTCCGTCCGGCGAACGTGCTCATCGCCGGCGGGCCGGGGACGGGCAAGACGACGCTGCTCAACGCCCTCCTCAGCTTCATCCCCTGGAAGGACCGGCTGGTCATCATCGAGGACACCCTGGAGCTCAACACGACGTTCATGGAGAACTGCGCGCGCCTCGAGAGCTGCCGCCGCCTGAAGACGCCGGACCTCGTCAAGAACAGCCTGCGGATGCGGCCGGAGCGCATCCTCGTGGGCGAGGTGCGGGGCGTCGAGGCCCGGGACCTCATGACGACGGTGAACCTCGGCAAGTACTGCATGGGCACGCTGCACGCCTCCTCGGCCCGCGAGACCATCCTGCGCCTCCAGAATGAGCCGATGAACGTCCCGCCGGTGCTGGTCAGCCTGGTGGATGCCTTCATCATCCTGCGGAAGCTCAACACGGAAGGCAAGATCCGCCGGGTGGTCAGCGAGCTGGTGGAGACCTCGGGGATGGAGCAGCAGACGGTGCTCCTCTCGACGGTGTGGAGCTATAACCACGCGGAGGAGAAGGTGGTGGAGGGCCTGCCCAGCAGCACCTACCGCGACCGCCTCGCCACCGAATCGGGACGGACCGCGCCGCAGGTCATGGAGGAAACGGCGCGGCGGGCCGAGATCCTGCGGCGCATGCGCGAGTCCGGCCGATTCCCGGACATCGCCGCGGTCACGCAGTTCTGCCAGCTCTACGGCGACCAGCCGGACGAGGCGCTGCGCCAGCTCGGCATCTCCCCGAAGCCGCACAGCCGCCGGTAATCCTCCCTTCCTTCAACGCGACGCCTCCGGTTGGACCTCGAGCGTCATCCGCTCTGTGCCCCGAACGATCGTCACGGTCGTCCGCGCCCCGACCTCGCCCTCGGTCAGCAACCGGTGCAGGGCGTCCACCCCATCCACCGGCTCCTCGCCGTACGCAAGGAGCAGATCGCCCTCCCGCAGCCCCGCGCGACGGGCGGGGCTCTCGGGTTCCACAGCGACCACGAGGAGCGCCCCTGTGGCCGGCCAATGATAGAACCGCCTCAGACGCGGGTGGAGCGGCACCGTCTGTCCGGCCAGGCCGAGGTAGGCGCGGGTGACCTTCCCGTCCCGCAGCAGCCGCTCCGCGACGAACTTCGCCGTGTTGATGGGGATGGCGAAGCAGAGCCCCTGGGCGGGGAGGATGGCGGCGGTGTTGACGCCGATCACCTCGCCGGCGGAGGTCACCAGCGGCCCGCCGGAGTTGCCCGGGTTCAGCGCGGCATCGGTCTGGAGGACGTTCTCGATGAGCCGGCCCGAGGCCGCCCGCAGCGTGCGCCCCACAGCGCTCACCACGCCGGCGCTGACGCTGCACTGAAAGCCGTACGGGTTGCCGATGGCAATGACCAGCTGGCCCGCGCGCACCGCCTCGGAGTCGCCCAGGGGAGCGGTCGGCACCAGGCCGGGCGCGTCGATCTTGAGCAGCGCCAGATCCGTCTCCGGGTCATCGCCGATGAGGCGCGCCTCGAACCGATTGCCGTCCGGCAGGATCGCGCCCAACGCGTCGGCGCCGTGGACGACATGGCTGTTCGTCAGCAGGAAGCCGTCCGAGGTGAACAGGAAGCCGGAGCCGCTGCCGCGCGGCGGACGCATCGCTTCGATGTTCACCACCGCCGGGCTGACCTTGTCCGCGGCGCCGATGACCGCCTGCGAATAGGCGTCCAGCGCCTCGGCGTCGCCGACGGGTCCCGCGCGAGGCGTCAGATTCCTGTCCATCAGTTCAGCTCCCAGGGGTCCCGGCAGAGGACCGCTCTCGACTCAAACAGCTCGCCGAGCACCTGCACCGCCCGGTCGGCATCCGGCCCGTTGGCCGTCAGGACCAGCGGGGTGTCGCGGACGGCGCCCAGGCGCAGGACGCCGAGGATCGACTTGGCATCCACGCGCTCCGCGCCTGAGACGAAATGAATCGCCGAATGAAACTGCTTGGCCATCGTGACGATGACCGACGCCACCCGCAGGTGCACCCCCTGCCGGCACGGCACCGTGACGCTGCGGCTGACCGTCTGTTGAAGCTGCGTCGTAGTGCTCATAGTGTCTGCTCCTGATCAGTCACGGGGTGAAGGATGCATGTGCCGGGTGACGCGGAGCGAATCCCACCCCGCCCGCAGTCCCGCCATCGGCGGGACGAGGACGGGCGTGGGATCGCGTAGCGGCAGGACCCGGCACATGCCCCCCTCATCCTACTTCTGACCCTCTTGCCACAGGCGCTGCAACCGCTCGCGTAGCTGCGCCTTGGCATCGGCCTGCGCCAGCATCGACCGCCACTGGACCCCCATCGCCTCGATGACGGCATCGGCCGCCTTCTCCATCTTGGCGCCCCACGCCTTCTGGATCTTGGCCTTGAGCAGATCCACCTGCACGTCCTTCATCGCCTGGAAGAAGGAGCAGGTCCACATCCCGGCCGCGCAGTCGACCGGGTCGCCGCTGCAGCCTGACGTCCCGCAGGGGCAGCCCCCGCGGGTCTCGGAACCGCACGGCTCCGCGCTGCGCGGCGTCTCACACGCTGATGTGCTGCACTCACCTGACATGTCGCTTGTCTCCTTGTTGTGGTCTTCGATGCCACCCAACACCCTGCCGTCTACGCCGCGATGACCTCTTCCATCCGCCTCACCCCCTCTCGCATTTTAAACCAACTAGTTGGTATATATCTAGGCCAAAAAAGAGGCTACTGGCCGAAGAGCATCTTGAGGTACGCCTTGAAGTGCTTCAGGTTCGCCGCGGCCGCCTTCATGTCCCGCGTCGCCTTCCCCAGGATCAGCGACCCCTCCAAGATCGCCAGGAGGTGGTTGGCCAGCTCGCGCGGCTCGAAGGCGGTCTTCGGGGGGTGCTGCGCTTTGGCGCGCGCCAGCTCCTCGGCGAACTGGCTCGCCCACCCCTCAAACCCCTCCGCGCAGGCCTCGCGGATCGAGGGGTTGACGTCGCACAGCTCCTGCGCGAAGGAGCCCAGCAGGCAGCCTTTCGTCGACGGGTCCTCGACCATCCGCGCCGCGCTGTCCACGTAGGCATACACCCGTTTCAGCGGATCGCGCTCCTGGCCGTAGAATCCCCGGTGGAGCGCTTCCCCCTGCGCGCAGAACCGCTTCAGCAGCTCCCGGCCCAGGTGGTCCTTGCTCTCGAAATAGTGGAAGAAGCTTCCTTTCGTGAGCCGGGCCGCCTCGCAGATGGCTTCCACGGTCGTCGCCGCGTAGCCCTTGGCCAGCATCAGCCGCTCGGCGGCGTCGAGCAGCCGGTCCCGTGTCGGCGAATCAGCTGTGGCGGTTCGCATCATGAAGATACCTACCAGTTGGTATGATAATACAGGGCCGGGTGCCTCCCTGTCAAGCCCCTGCCAGGAAAATTCCCGGGTGCGTCCTGGTGCCTAGTGGCAGGTCCCCCCGCAGCAGGAGCCGCCCTCATCCTTGATGGCCGCCCGGATCTTGGCCTGGAGCGCCGGCGTCAGCTGCACGCCGGTGTGGCAGCCCTTGGCATGCTCCGCGGCCTTCCGGAGGATCTCCGCCTCGTCCTGCCCATGCGCCTCAAAATCGCAGTCCACGCCGACATCCCGGCACTTCAGCACTTTGCCCATTCCCGCGCCCTCCCCTGTTGTAGATCGCAGAACCAGAAGCCGTCCCGGTGCACCACCTCGCCCTTCACGATCTCGATGGGCCGGCGGAAGATCGGCCCCTCGTAGACAAACGTGTGGAACTCGCCGTTCTCTCCGCAGGGATCGGCGCTCGGCGGCAGATCCGCGAGCAGCCGGTCATCGAACTCGCGGCCGCAGAACGACGGGTCGAGCTGTTTGGGGTCCACGCAGACGAGGATCGCCCGGAAGCCCGATGCGATGAACGCCTCCGCGAGCCGGCGGGTCTCCTGCCCCCAGAGCGGGAAGAGCCCCGCCATGTCGAGCTGCGCCAATTGCCGCTCCCGGTAGCGCCGGATGTCCTGGAGGAAGAGGTCTCCGAAGATGACGCGCGACACCCCGCGCGCCTGATAGCGTTGGAGCAGCCGCCCCATCGCCTCCTCGTAACTGGCGTTCGAGGCTTGGATGGGGATGCGGACCTGCTCGAGCGGCAGGCCGATCGCCTCGGCCTGCTCGACGAGCAGCGCGCAGCGGACCCCGTGCATGCTGATGCGCTCGTAGCCGTCGGTGACCGTCGTGACGAGCGCCTCGATCCGCAGCGCCGGGTCGCGCAGCGCAGCCTGGAGGGCGAGCGAGCTGTCCTTGCCTCCGCTCCAGCACATCAGCACGGGCTCAGGCATGCGGCTCACCGCTCCCCATACACGACCCGCCACCACGCCACGGCGCTCAGCAGCATGAGCAGGAGGCCGAGGACCTTGGTGGTGCGGAGCTCCCGCCGCTCATCGATGGGGCTCACGCGCCAGTTGAACCGGCTCATGAGCCGCTGGTAGAGTGTGATGGACCGTTCCGGCATCGCGGCGCTGAAGACCCCGAAGAAGAAGATCCCACACGCGAGCACCGGCAGGACGGCCCAGCCGACATTCGCGAGGGTCTCGATCGTGTCCACCGGGTCGCGCATCTGCTCAGTCGTGCGGCGGCTCGCCCCAGGTCCGCTGCAGGTAGCCTTCCCGGCCCGAGCCGGCGCGGTAGAGCTTGTAGCGCAGCGGGTTTTTCTTATGGTAGTCCTGGTGGTAGTCCTCGGCTGGGTAGAAGGGGCCGGCGGGCTTGACCTCGGTCACGATCGGCTGGTCGAACTTGCCCGAACCACTCAACCGCGCCTTCGACGCCTCGGCCAGCCGCCGCTGCTCCTCCGTATGGTAGAAGATGGCGGTCCGGTACTGCGAGCCCTTATCCGCGAACTGCCCGTCCGCCTGCGTCGGGTCGATGTTGCGCCAGAAGGTCTCGAGCAGCTCCTCGTAGCTGACCCGAGACGGGTCGTACGTGATCCGGACCGCCTCCACGTGGCCGGTGGCTCCGGACGATACCTCCTCATAGGTCGGCCGGCCGGCGCCGCCGTCCCTCGACGAGGCTCGGGACGGCGCCCCGAGCGAAGTCGAGGGGCCGCCGGTGTAGCCCGCCGCGACCTCCGCCACGCCGTCCAATTTCTCGAAGGGCGGCTCCATGCACCAGAAGCAGCCGCCCGCAAACGTCGCCTGTTGAAGCTCCGGCATCGTGGCCTCGTGTTGACCAGCCCCCACCATTATAAGCCACGCGGCGGCGGCCTTCGCGACTGTGTTAAGAGCTCCTAACGAAATACCCCGCGGCCGCGACGGGCCGAGGCGCGAGGCCCGCAAGGCGCGAGGAGCGTAGCGTACCAGCCCTGGCGGTACGCGAGCGACGAGCAACGCCGCGGGCCGACGCGGATCGGCCCGTCCCCTGCGTCTGACGACAGGGTTGCGGCGGCAGGGCCCGTAGCCAGCGTTGCTCCTCCTCGACGTATCGCTTCCTGCTGATACGCCTTCGTCGTCGCGCCTTGGCCACGGGCCCTGGCGCACGCAACGCGGCTCGCGCGGTATTTCGTTAGGAGCTCTAAGACGGGGGCGCATCAGGGGCTTCGCGCGATGCCAGCGCCGGCAAGACGAACAACGCCGCCACGGGAACCAGGAGCGTGCCGAGCACGATCGAGAGCCCGAACCGCTGGGTCGGCGGAAAGGCCGACAACCCGAAGACGCCGAAGCCGGCGCACACGACGACCGTCGCCGTGGTGATCGGCCTCCACATCCGGTTCCGCGCTTCGACCCAGGCCTCCCACCTGATCGGCCCAGGGCCGGAGACCCGCCGCCCGATGTTCATCAAATGCAGGAGCGAATCAATCCCCATTCCCACCGCCAGATTCGCCGCGGGAGCCGAGATGACATCAAAGGGCATCCGCAGGTAGCCGATGAGCCCGAGCATCCACAGCGGAATGAGCGCCACGCTGCCCACGACGGCCGCGGCGATCCTCCACGAGCGCGTCCAGCCCCACACGAGCCCGAAAAACGCGACCCCCAGGCTCAGGAGTCCCCACAGCAGGCTGGAGACCACCAGCCGGGAGAGCTTGCCCTGCAGCACGTAGACCCCGCCCACCAGGTGCGGCGCAAACCCCGCCGTCTGCACGACGTCCTTCAGGCGCGCCACCGTGGCGAGGCGCGACCCCACCCGGCCGGCCTCCCGCATGAGGAGCAGGAACAGCCCCTGCGTCCGGTCGCCGTTCACGAAATACTTCGCGATCCGATCGGTCTGCGGCAGCTCCATGAGCTTCAGCAGCCAGTCCCACGGGAGCCACGCCCCGATGAGCGGCAGGCGCCTGGCCTCCGCCATGATCACAGGGAGCGAGACGATGCTCCCGACGGCCTGGTCCTGCTCCAGGCGCAGGTGGAGCTCCCACAGCCGCTGGTACATCTCCGTGGACACGAACTTCTTCCCGGCCGGATCGCTGACCACGATGGTGAGCGGGCTGCTGCCCAGGTGGGAGTCGACGTACTCAAGGCCGTTTCGCAATGGGCTGCCCGCCGCAAAATAGGAGAGCAGCGTCGGGTCCGTCTGCAGGCGCGCGATGCCGGTGGCCAGGATCAGGCAGATGAGGATCGCGCCGCTGACCGCGGCGCGATGCCGGCGCGCGAAGAGATCGCTCAGCCACGGCCAATCGCCCTCGCCAAGCTGCCGTGGTCCGTGTTCCCTGCTGAGCCAGAGCACCCAGGGATAGACGAGATACGCCACCGCCAACGCCACGAGGGTCCCCACGATGCCGGAGACGCCCAGCCTCCGCAGGGGCTCGGCCTGGACGTAGCACAGGCTGACGAACCCCAGGAGGGTGGTGGACATGCTCCAAAAGGACGCGGGGAAGGTCATCCGCACCGCCGCCCCGACCGGGTTGGCCCCATTCCGAGGCTCCCGCTCTCGCAGGTGCTGCCAGTTGAACGTCATGAAGACGAGGTGGGACAGGGTCATGGTCAACACGATGGTCGCGAGGTTCGCGGTCAGGAGCCCGACCCGGATGTGAAAAACCTGCGTCACGAGCAGGGTGACCGCCCCGGCGCTCAGGCAGACCGCCAGCATGCCGAGCACCATCCGGAGCGAGCGGACCAGCCGCATGATGAGCGCGCCGAAGACGAAGAACGCGGCGAGGAAAAACACCCGGAGGTCCCGGGCGAGATACCGGCGCATCAGCTCCACGATATAGGGCATGCCGGAGAGCACCAGGCGGAAGCCGTCCCGATCAAACTGTTTGGCGATCCGCTCCACGTCCGCGATGAGCCGCTCCGACGGATTGGCCGCAATCCGGTCCTGCGAGGGATCCAGCGCGATGAAGGCGATCACGTGGGAGGCGCGCTCATCCGCGGTGAGGAGGATCCGCCGCCAGAGGGGGCTCGCCCGCGCATCCTGGAGGCTGTTCGGGCCGTGCGCCAGGGAGAGGACGGTCACCACCTCCGGCAGCTCCTCGAGTGATTCGGTCAGCGAGTCGATGTTCCGGAGATAGTCGGCCGACTCCAGATCCCCCCGGGCGCTGAGCACGAGCTGCCCGGACTGCTCGAAGGCGCCGGCGATCGCCCGCTCAGCCTGGAGCTGGGGATCCTCGCGCGAGAAGAAGAAGTAGGGGCTGACCTGGGGCCGGAAATTGACCACGAAGACGCACAGCCCGCACGAGAGCGCCGTGAAGGCCACGAGGCCCGCCGCGACCACGGCCTCCGACCGGCGCGTCGGCTCCGGCCACCGGAAGGGCCTCATGCCGCGCTCCTCCGCAGGCGGCGAGCCGCGATGAGCCCCTCCCGGAGAGAGCCCGGCGCGTAGCGGAGGGTGGAAACGCCGCAGCCCTCCATCCAGGCGAGCAGCACGACGGCGGAGGCCAAGGCCTGATCCGCTCGCCGCGGGTCAAGGCCCGGCAGGCGCTCGCGCGCCGCCGCGCTGGAACGCGAGAGCCATGCGACCAGCTCGCGAAGCGACCGCTGCGTGATGGTGAGCCGGGAGACAGACGCCGGCGGACGGTGGTGGCGCTGGCGGTGCGAGGCCGTCATCAACTGGCAGATCATCGCGGAGCCTCCCAGCGCGCGACGCCACCGCGCGCGGCGCAGCGAGCGAATGACCGGGCGCCAGGCGCGGCGCGCCGCGCGATGCAGCGCGTCCATCTCCTCCGGCAAGGGCGGATCGTGCCGGATGAACCGCTGCGTGAGACGCGATGCGCCCAAGGGCACGCTCCGCGCGTAGCGCAGGCGCGCGCCACCCCCCTGCGCCACTTGGGCGCTCCCTCCCCCGATGGCGATGAAGGCCGCAGGCTGCCGCGCGCGTTGGGCCTGCACCACGCCGAGATAGGCCAACCGCGCTTCCTCCAGCCCGCTGATCACGCGAAGCGGAATGCCCAGCTGCGAGCGCACGCGGCGCGCGAACGCGCGGCCGTTTGCGGCCTCCCGCACGGCGCTGGTCGCGACCGCCTCAACGCGCTCCACGCGGAGGCGGCGCAGCGTCGCCGCGTAGCGCGCCAACCCCGCCAGCGCGCGGCGCATCGCCGGACGGGTCAGCCGGCCCGCCCCGCCCCTGCTCAGGGCGGGGCCCGCGGCGCACCCTCCGTCGCCCAGCCGGATCAACGCATGCTCCTGATGGATGACGCGGAAAGCGCCCGTCCGGCTGAGCCGGCCGACGAGCAAATGGATTGAGTTGGTGCCGACATCGATGATGCCGAGTATCATGCTGCGTTAGAACTTCGTCACCCAATCCGTCTGGAGCCGGTCCTCGTGGCCCTTGGCGCCCTTCACCTCTTCTACGTTGAAGTACTTCAAGCCAACCGTGGAGTTCTTCAGTGCGGCGAGCGTCAGGTACCATACGTGGCCCTGGCGATTCGTCCCGCCCCCGCCGAAGTCAGAGTCCACGAAGGCGTCGAAGGCGGCGTCCGCGCCGAGCCGCTCGTAGAAGTAGCCAAGTTCCCAGCCCTCTTTCAGGTCCCAGGGCACCGATGCTTTCCCCAGCTTCACCCCGAACTGGTGGCCGCCAGCCTGTGCAGGCGCCGCCGTGTTGTGCACCCAGTCCGTCCAGAGCGCGATGGGCGTTCCCCCGAAGGCCGTCGAGGCGAGCTCAAGGTACGGGTTCAGCTCGTTGAAGTCCTCGGCGGCCGCGGTGTTGCCGGTCTGGGTGTTGATGAGCGCGTTCTTGACCGCGTTGCGGTAATCGTAGTAGGCGAGGGCGACCTTCAGGCGCATCCCATCGAGCATCTCCACGCCCGTCGACAGCTCCGGCGCGACCGTCACGCCCCCCTGGACGGCCCACAGACTGGGGTTGTCCGTGCCAAACCCGTCGGCGTCAATCGGAAAGACCCCGCCGTTCAGGAATGGCTCCACGGGTCCCAGCGCGTAGGCGAGTTGGACGGCGGCCCCGCCGAAGGTCAGGTCGGGATCCCAGACCAGCGGCGTGGAGACGAAGGGGCTCTCGAAGATGCCTCCCCACACCGTCGAGTGGAGCGCCTCTGCGGGCAGCGAGGGGCTGTACTTGACGTAGGCCTGGTCGAGGTTGAAGGACTTCTTGGCGAACGTATCGCTGAGCGTCTGGTTCGTCGAGACGGGGTCCGAGCCCTCCGTGAGATCGCCCGGCGCGCCGCCTGTCGCCATCCGCGCGCCCACCTCCAACCGCTCGGTGACCGCCGCCTTCATGCCGAGGCGGAACCGGATGCGCTGCCGGTTGGCGTTGCTGGCGTCCGTCCGGTCGCGGTACTCGTTGCGGAGCCGCAGGTCGCCACTCAGGGTGATGCGTTGCGTCGGGTCTTGAGCCGCCAGCTCCGGTGCCACGTCATGCCGGACCTCCTGGGCTTCCACAGCGGTCAGGATGCCTTTCTCCACCAGCTTGTTGAGCAGGACGTCCATCTCGCTCGCCCCTGCCACCTCCGGCAAGCCGATTGCGACCAACGCCCCCACGACCAGCCACCGCCTCCATGTGCCCATGCGCGTCACCCTCCGTTGTCCCTTGCAAGACCCATGGCCGCCCTCTTGTGTTCCACGGTATTGTAACAGAGAGGAAGCGTACCGACAGCCGGCAGAAGCGGCTCAGGGAGTCCACTGCGCGGCGAGCGTCCGGCCGATGCGCTCGATGAGCCGCCAGTCGCTGAAATACCACCCGTGCGACTGCCAGGCGCCGAACCCGGGCAGCCACGCCACGACCAGCCGGCCGAGCGCCGACACACCGCGGGTCCCGCCGGCGGGGCGGAGGGCGACGTCCTCCGCGACCGCCTCGGCGTAGGCGGCGTTCAGGGATTTGAGCGGATAGCCGAGGATGTCCTGCGGGTAATAGAAGTTGACCCACACCTCGGGGCGGATCGGCTTGGTGAATCGGTCGAGGCCGTAGCGGAGGGCGTAGAGGGCGAGCGGGGAGCCCATCGTGAAGACGTTCGCGAACGTCACGTGCGGGGGCAGCGCGGCACGCTTCAGGAACTCGTACATCCCATCCGAGGCGATCACCGTCCCGAGGCTGTGGGCGATGAGCGTCAGGCGGACGGCTGTGTCAGGTTGGAGGCCGTAGGTCTGGAGGATGCGCGAAAGGACCGCGGCGAACCGCTCGTGGATTTCGCCGTATTTATCCGGCGGATAGGGGAGCCTCGCATAGGCGACCGCGTCCCCCATCGAGCCGATGAGGAAGCCGCGCAGCCAATCCTGGACGTTCAGGCGCTGCTTCAGCTCCTCCTGGTCCGGCTGCGTGACGTCGGCCCAGTAGACGTACTCCCACTCGAGGGCCTCGCGCCCGGGCGCGGGCTTGCCCTGGCGGCGGGCTCCGCGCTCGAACGCCGCGCGGACTGCCTCCTCGAACCCCCGCGGCGGCTCAGCACCCTGCTCGCCGATCCCATGCACGAACACCACCACATGCCGCATGCCCCTTATCGTAGCAGAAGGGGAACCTCACGCGTGAGGGGAAATCGGCTCCCGCGCGGCCTGGGCGGCCGCGATGGCTTCGATGATGTCCGTCAACTGTCGCTCAGCCACGTGCGGCCCGGAGGAGGCCCACTGTTTCCTGGCGGCCAGGGCGATGTCCTTCAGCGAGAGCACGCCCACCAGCCGGCCGTGCTCCACGACCGGGAGCCGATGCACCGCAAGCCGCTCCATCGCCTGCGCCGCCTCCGTGAGGTCCGCATCAGGCGCGATGACCGTCGGGTCCTTCGTCATGCACGCCTCCACCGTGACCTGGGACGGCCGGCCGTCGGTCCGTGTCAGGTGCAGGGCCAGGTCCCGATCCGTCAAGACGCCGACCACGCGGTTCGTCGTTCGGCCATCGACCACAGGGGCAAAGCCGCAGTGGCGCCGGCGCATGAGCTCGCCCGCGACGGCCAGCGTGTCCCCGGGCACGCAGGCTTCAGGATCGGGGGTCATCAGCTCCCGCACGTTCATGGCCGCCTCCTCTGGTCCCATTGGCCGTGCTTCATGGGGGCGCCTGAGGCGTGTCGCCTCAATCGCCGCTTCGACAGCCGCAGCGCCAGCGATTGCATCTTCTGCCGCCACAGCGTGCCTTCCTGGCGGGCGCCCCCGCCCGTTCGAGCGCGCGCTGAAGGCGGGACCCGCTTCGCCGCCCACCGCTCGATGGGAGCCTTCTTGCTTGTAGATCCGGCATGCTTCCGGACCGCGCTTGGAGGCATGGTCATCATGTGGGGCCGCTCGGAACGCCCACGTAGACGCTCCCTGGGGCGACCCTGGTTCCCTTCGGCACGACGGCGCCTGCGGCGATCGTGGCCCCGTCCCCGACCTCAACGCCGGGGAGGATGACGGCGTTGAGTCCGACGACAACCCGCGAACCGATCGTGACCTTCCGAAGGAGCAGCCGGCCCTCTTCAAAGGCATGCCCGATGACCGTCGCATGGCCCCCGATCACCGAATGGTCGCCGATCTCCAGCAGCGCAGGATCGGCGCAGGACTTGGAGTTGATCTGCACCCCCCGGCCGATCCGCGCTCCCATCAGTCTGAACGCCTTTCCCCGGTCGCGCATTGAGGCCGACGGTCACTTCGGCTTGCAGCTCTTCCGACACCCAAACCACCCCGCGGCTGCGACCAAGAGCACGATCACAAAGACAACCCACCATGACATCGCCCTCACCCCCTCAGCCGATGCTGTTCCCTGACGATGGCCTCGGCCTTCAGCCAGTCGTCGATCGCATGCCCGTTCTCTCGCCCCCGTTGCTCATACAACCCGTAGGCGACCCGCGCCACTTCTTGCGCATCGATGCCCCGGCGCTGCGCCTTCTGATGACGGTCCGTTCCAAAAAGCCGTGCAGCTGCTGCCATGCGCTCCCCCCTGCTCAACGGTGCCCCGCTCCCCTTCCACCTCAGCTCCGCGCTGAGGCGATGGCTTCGACAATCTTCCCGAGCTTCTGCTCCGCGGTGTCCGATCCGGGATAGGCCCATCGTTTGTCCGCCGCCACCGCGATATCCTTCAGCGACAGCACGCCGACGAGCCGGCCGTTCTGCACCACCGGCAGCCGGTGGATGGCGAACTGCTCCATCAGCTTGGCCGCCTCATGCAGGCCAGCATCCGGCGCGATGGTCTTGACATCGCGCGCCATGCAATCGGCCACGAACACTCCGCTCGCCGGACGGTTGACCTTCTCGAAATGGAGCGCGATGTCCCGATCCGTCACCACCCCGATGACCCGCCCGGTCGCATGGCTCTCCACGACAGGGACAAACCCGCAGTTGCGCCGCCGCATGATCCCCACCGCCACAGCACAGCTATCGGTGGCCAGGCAGGCTTCCGGGTCTGCCGTCATCAGCTCACGGATTTGCATTGCTGCCTCCCGCATTGCGTTCCACAGTACCTCAGCACCGGAAAGACGTCGCGCGCTTCCTCCTCGAGCCCCTCGCGCAGCTCCTCAAGCAATCGGCAGAGATGGTTCACCAGCGCCCCGGTTGGGACGACCCGCCAGGCCGACTTCAGGACGTCGAGATCCCGTTCCACCACCTCGGCATCGGCCCGGTCGAAGGGCACGTGTTGTTTCACCGTTGCCTCGATCCGCAGGGCACAGGGCGCCGCCAGCTCCTTCGCTTTTCGCAGATGGCCCTCAAGCAAGCGCACGAGTATCCCATGCGCCACCTCCACGCGATCGATTTGGACCGGAGCCGTGAGCATCGCCTCGAGCTGCGTCACCGCCTCCCGAAGGACGCCGTGATCTGCCTCGAGGTCATCTACCGTCCACATCTCGGCGCTATTTCACCTCGACCTTGACTTGCTTGGCCTTCGCCTCGGCAAGCTTGGGCAGCGCGATCTCGAGCACCCCGTTCTTGTAGGTGGCGTTCACCTTGGCCGCATCGACCCCGGCCGGGAGCGTGAAGCTGCGCAGGAAGCTGCCGTAGCTGCGCTCCATCCGGTAGGTCTTGCCCTCCTTGGTCTCTGACTCCCGCTTCCGCTCGCCTTTGATCGTGAGGACGCCGTCAGCGACCTCGACGCTGATCTCCTCCTGCTTCATGCCCGGCAGGTCAGCCCGCACGAGGATCCGGTCCTTCTCCTCCGTGACGTCGACCTCAGGCATCCACCGTCCGCCGTCCGGCAGCGTGAGCCACCTCCCCGGCATCAGCCGCCGCCCAAACCACTTCGGCAACTCGGACTCAAGCTCTGCCAGCTCATGGAACGGCTCCCACACGTCCTCCCCCAGCCACTTGATCAGTGCCATCGCCCACCTCCCATGTCGCCCGATGCCGGTTGCCGGCGCTCAGGCTCCGCCCTGTTCACCCCGGCCATGGTTTCTTCTTCTGTGAGATGCCGGCGGAGATCGGAGAGGAAGTAGCGGATGTGGGTCACGGCATGTTCTTCGTCGATCGCCGCGGCGGGGGAGACGAGTTCGAGGAGGAGGGCGGCGCGCGCCTGCAGCCTCCGGTGCTCCTCACGCACGCGCTCCGCCGATTCGGGAGTCAGTGCTTGGGCGGCCCGCTCGCCCTCTTCAGCGTGGCGGCGCAAGGCGGCGATGATGGACTCGACCAGGCGGGTGACCGTGTAGGGCGCGACGTACCGGGAGGGTAACAGCTCCTCCAGGAGAGCGAGCTTTCCTCGCAGCACCTCGTGATCATAGAGCACGTCCGCTGCGAGAGACATCCCGAACCCCCCGCCCTCCCGGAGGCTGCCTTGCTACGTCATGGCTTTATGATAGTGTGGGGGAGTCCGGGCTTCTATGATGCGGATCATCTTCCCGGCGGGCGCCGGGTTAGAACGGCACGCCGAAGGAGAGGTGCAGGCGGGAGGTGGAGTCGTCGCCTTCGTTGTCGAGGCTGACGCCGTAGTCCGCGCGGGCGACCCCGGCGAGCTTCCAGAGGTGCACGACATACCGAAGGCCGCCGCCGACCCCATAGCCGAAGTCGCCGATATCGGAAAATTTCCGGAACGCCCGGCCGGCGTCGAAGAACACCGCCGCGGAGAGCCGGCGGTCGAACTGGTCAGCGAAAATCGGCATCCGCGCTTCGACATTGTTCACCAGCAGGATCTCGCCGCCGACGAACTGGTCCTCCAGGCCCCGCGGGGTGAGCCACCGGCTGCGGTGGCCCCGCACGGTCTTCGTCCCGCCGGCGAAGTACCGCTCAAAGAACGGGACCTGCGAGTTGTCATCGAACTCCTCCACCCAGCCCACCTTGAGACGCTCCACGAAGGTGACGTCCGCCAGCCACGAGTCGCGGTCGCGGAACGGGGTCACATACCCGGCGACATCAGAGTCCAGCCGGACAAAATCGTAATCGCCGCCCAGCCCCTCCACCGCCACCTCCCCGCCCACCTTGGCCTTGTAGCCGGTCGTGGGGTACCACGGATCGTCCCGGCTGTCATGCTGGAGGCCGAGCCCCAGGGCGGTCACAGCGGTGCGGCCGGCCACGGTCCGGAATGCCGGGTCCACCGTTGGGCTGGTGTTGAACACCTTGTAGCTATCCAGCCGATAGGTCGCCAGGAGGTCCGTCGTCTCGTTCAACGCCCGTCCCACGCCCCCGGTCCCGCCCCAGCGGCGCAGGTCGTAGGCCAGGCGCTGCTCCTGCTCGCCGCGGGCCTCCGCGGAGAGGAACCAGGGCGTGCCGGAGAGCTCGCGCAGTTGGGCGCCGCCCCTGCCCCGCATGACATTGCCCCAGAGGTGGCCTGAGCCGTACCACCGGATCTTCCCGATCTGCTGGCCGATGGCGATGCTCTCGGTGATGCGCTCGGTCGTCGGCTCGACAGGGGCAGCCGGCTCGACGGGCTGAGATGGGGCGTCGGCGGCCTCAAGCGGGGCGGCCAGCCACAGCGCGAGCAACGCAACGGCCCACCTGGCCACGCCTCGCGTGGATCCTGCGCTTCGCCTATCGCTCATCGCATCAGCCAAAGGGGGCTATGGCTTCCGCGGATCGTCCGCTGGGTTGATGTAGTTGATCTGCCACGGACCCATGCCGTGCAGCTGGATCACCGTTTCCTCGCTCGCCCACGCGAAGTGGTGGTGCTGCGCCGGCATCAGCGCGAAGCTGCCGGCCGGCAGCGCCGTGCCCTGGGCCGTATCCAGCACATCGCCGGCTCCCATGTTGAAGGTGCCGGAGATGACCGTGACATGCTCATCGGCCGGGTGCCAATGCGCGGGGATCCGGTAGTTCGCCGGCAGCTTGAGCCGCATGGTGAAGAGGCCGGCCTGCTTCGGATCGCCCTCGATGACCGCCGCCTGGGCGCCATCAGGAAGCGCGGGGGGGCCGTCCTGCCATGCGAGGTCTCCCGGCGTCACGAACACATGGTGCAACTGCGCCTGCGGCATCATGGGCGCTTCGCCTTCGGCTTGGAGCAGCCGGCCGCCCGCCATGACCAGTCCGACCCCGACAACCCAGCTCATCCCGCTTCGCCATCCGCTCATGTCGCCCTCCTTCTGTTTGGTGTTTTGGTTGTCCCAGTATAACGTGGCGATGAAAGAAAGACCAGAGGCGCCCTCTTCACTTCTTATGCTTAAAGTACTCAACCTGCCGCAACCTCTTTTCGGCCGCTGCCCGCGTTCTGTAGGGCCCGTCCAAATTCTTTCCCTTTTCGGATTTGACCACGTACCCTTTGGCGGTTTTCCTAATCATAGCGTCATCCTCCTCCGCTCCATCGCTGCTCACCGCTGTGACGCCATCCTAGTGGAAACGCATGACGTGGAGATGAATTCTGCATGACAAGTCTGTCATGAGGGCAGCGCGGCCACAAGGGGAGATCGCCCAGTGAGCGGGCGGCTCAGGGTTCATGAACGTTTCTTCACAGAAAAGTCACGTTCCTGCAATCTGGAGTTGGTAGCCTGTCGAGGTCAAGGCATTGACATGAGTGAGTACCTGCATCCGATGGTGGCTCATTTCCCGATCGTGCTGGTGCTCGCCGCGTTCGCCAGCGAATCGCTGGCCCTGCTGGGCAGGATGCCCGCCTGGCACACGGTGTCGCTGTGGAATCTCGGGGCGGCCACGCTGTCGACCATTGCGGCGATGATCACCGGAGGATTGGCGGCCCCCGACCTCCTCTCGCTGCATCCGGAGGCCGAGCGAATCCTGACGGAGCATATCGTCTGGACCTCGGTGGCGACCTTCCTGATCGGCTCCGTCTTCGCCTGGCGCTTCGCTCAGCCCCCGCAGACGACGCGCGCGCATCGCCTGGCGGCGCTGGGGCTGCTCTTCATCTGCTGTCTCGTCACCGCGTACGCCGCCCATCAGGGCGGGATGCTCGTCTTCGAGCACGGCGTCGGGGTTGACGAGCATCCGTAAGGCCTCGACCCTGCTCAGTCACCTCATGACAACGACGGCGGCTTGGAGATGCAAGCCGCCGTCGAGGCTATGATAAGGGCTCCCCGGGCAGGACTCGAACCTGCGACCTGGTGGTTACAGGGTGCCCCTGCGTTTCCGCAAGGCCTGGACTATCTCTTCACCATAGCCCGAGTAACAGGCTTTAGGTGGCGGGCGCTTAGTCTCTGCACCTTCCCCCCGCCGTTGGCGGGGGGCTTGGCTCAGGATTACCATACCCCTCGCGGGGGTTAGGCTTCCCTGAGTTCACCCGCTTTGTCAACCCCGCTTTCGCGGGGAAGCTGCCGTCTTGACAGCCACTCGCTCTACCAGCTGAGCTACCGGGGAATATCTGGTTAACTGGCTGGGTGATGCTATTGTACCCTAGAGCCTTGTTGGTCGGGTAGTGTTTTGGTAAGCTGAGTCATGGCTGGCAAAGGAACGCTTCAGCTTGGGGCGGGGGACGCGCTGATGGTCGTGGACGTCCAGAACGACTTCTTGCCCGGGGGCAGCCTCGCGGTGCCCGAGGGCGACGCCGTCGTGCCGGTGCTCAACCGCTACCTGGAGGCGTTCAAGGAGCGCGGGCTGCCGGTGGTGGCCAGCCGCGACTGGCATCCCCCGGGCCATTGCTCGTTCAAAGACCAGGGAGGTCCCTGGCCAGCGCACTGCATGATGGGCACTCCAGGGGCGGCGTTTGCGCCGGCGCTTGCGCTTCCGCCCACGGCGCTCATCATCTCGAAGGGCTCGGATCCGGAACGCGACGCCTACTCCGGCTTCCAGGGCACCGACCTGCACGAGCGGCTGCGGCTCCTGGGCGCGCAACGGCTGTTTGTCGGAGGGCTGGCCACCGACTACTGCGTGCGCGAAACGGTGCAGGATGCGCTCGCGCGAGGCTATGCCGTCATCCTGCTGCAGGATGCGATCCGCGCGGTCAA
>JACPAY010000018.1 GCA_016180575.1 Candidatus Omnitrophota bacterium
GATCACGCATCAGAACCTGAACGACGGGACCGTTGAGGGGATGCGCCACAAGACGCTGCCGATCCTCAGCCTCCAGTACCATCCGGAGGCCTCGCCGGGACCCCACGATGCGCGCTACCTCTTCGACCGCTTCCTCGACCTCGTGGAGAAGTGATGGGGGACAGCCACCGATTGTTGGTGACGGAGGAGAGCGGGCGGCTGGCGCGATGGCTGCGCCTGATGGGCTACGACGTGGCGATGGGCGCGCCGCGGCCGCTCGCCGCGCTCTACCGGCAGGCCTACAACGAATCGCGCACCATCATCACGCGCAACCGGCGCGTGCAGCCGGGCCGCCTGATCCGCGTTGTGCACCTTTCGAGCGCGCAACTGGCGGAGCAGCTGCGGCAGCTCATGCGGGAGCTGGGCCTGCGGGTGGAGCCGGGCCAGGCGTTCAGCCGGTGCGACATCTGCAACGTCGCCGTCGAGCCGGTCGAGAAGGCGGCGGTGAAGGACCGAGTGCCCCCGTACGTGTTCGAGACGCAGCCGGCCTTTCACCGCTGTCCGGTGTGCCAGCGCGTCTATTGGGCCGCGACCCACTACGACCGCGCGAGGCGGTTCTTCGACACGCTGAGTCCGCGCGGATCCGGAGCGTGGTGAGCATGCCTCGGTTCGTCGCCGATTTCCACATCCACTCCCGCTACAGCCGGGCCTGCTCGAAGGACCTGTCAGTTGAAGAGCTCGCCAAGTGGGCCAAACTCAAGGGTATCGGCGTCCTGGGGACGGGGGATTTCACCCATCCGCTCTGGCTCGAGGAGCTCAAGGACGCGCTGCGGGAAACCGGCACGGGGCTCTACGAGCACGCCGGGGTCCGGTTCCTCCTGACGTCGGAGGTGAACACGCTCTTCTACAAGGCTGGCCGGGCGCACCAGATCCACCACGTCCTGTTCGCGCCGAGCGTTGAGGCGGTCGAGCGGATCAACCGGGAGCTTGAGCCGTTCGGCAGCCTCAGCCTCGACGGCCGCCCGACGCTGCGGATGGAGGCCTGGCGGCTGGTGGAGGTCGTGCGGGGGGCCGACCCGCGCTGCCTCGTCGTGCCGGCGCACGCCTGGACGCCCTGGTTCTCGTTGTTCGGGTCCACCTCTGGCTTCGACGCGGTGGAGGAGTGCTTCGAGCACCAGGCAAGACACATCCACGTCCTGGAGACGGGGCTCTCGTCGGACCCGGCGATGAACTGGCGGCTCTCGGCCCTGGACCGGTACGCCCTCATCTCCAACTCGGACAGCCACTCCGCGCGTCGCATCGGCCGAGAAGCGAATGTCTTCGACTGCGCGATGAGCTACGACGCCATCGCGGAGGCGCTCAAGACCAGGGACCGGACCAAGTTCCTCTTCACGGTCGAGTTCTTTCCGGAAGAGGGGAAGTACCACTACGACGGCCATCGGCTCTGCAAGGTCCGCTGGGCGCCCGCGGAGACCAAGCGGCGCGGCTTCCGCTGCACCGGCTGCGGCAAGCGGGTGACCGTCGGGGTGATG
Organism: Candidatus Omnitrophota bacterium; assembly: GCA_016180575.1. Classification (GTDB taxonomy): domain Bacteria; phylum Omnitrophota; class Gorgyraeia; order Aquiviventales; family Aquiviventaceae; genus JACPAY01. The sequence goes on from JACPAY010000018.1 coordinate 1,512, forward strand.
CACCGGGTCGAGGCGCTGGCGGACCGGCCCGAGGATCGCCGACGGCATCCTCCGGATGCGGGCGGGGCGCGTGACGGTGGAGCCGGGCTACGACGGGGAGTACGGCAAGGTCAAGATCTTCGATGAGCTGAGCGAGCCCGCGGCGGCGGGCGAACAGCAGATGACATTGTTCTGATGCCGAAGCGCGCGGACCTGAAGAAAATCCTCATCATCGGCTCGGGGCCGATCGTCATCTCCCAGGCCTGCGAGTTCGACTATTCCGGCACCCAGGCCTGCAAGGCGCTCCGGGAGGAGGGCTACGCCGTCATCCTGGTCAACTCCAACCCGGCGACCATCATGACCGACCCGGAGATGGCCGACCGGACCTACATCGAGCCCATCACCGCCGACACCCTGGAGAGAATCATCGAGGCGGAGCGGCCGGACGCCCTTCTCCCGACGCTGGGCGGGCAGACCGCGCTCAACGTGACCGTCCAGCTCGCGGAGCGCGGGGTGCTTGGGCGCTTTGGGGTGGAGCTCATCGGGGCCACGATCGAGGCGATCAAGCGCGCCGAGGACCGGGCGCTCTTCAAGCGCACCATGGAGTCGGCGGGCCTTGAGATCCCGCGGGCCGGCTACGCGCACACGCTGGAGGAGGCCCGCGCCATCGCCGAGCGGATCGGCTTCCCGTGCGTCATCCGGCCCAGCTTCACGCTCGGCGGGACGGGGGGCGGGGTCGCGTACAACCCGGAGGAGCTTGAGCGGCTGGCGAAGACGGGCCTTGAGCTCTCGATGATCCGCGAGATCTCGGTGGAGGAGTCGGTCATCGGGTGGAAGGAGTTCGAGCTGGAGGTGATGCGGGACGTCGCGGACAACGTCGTCATCGTCTGCTCGATCGAGAACCTCGACCCGATGGGCGTGCACACCGGCGACTCCATCACCGTGGCGCCCGCCCAGACGCTCACCGACCGGGAGTACCAGGAGATGCGCGACGCCGCCATCCGGGTCATCCGGGCCATCGGGGTGGAGACCGGCGGCTCGAACATCCAGTTCGCCGTCCACCCGGACTCCGGCCGGCTGCTGGTGATCGAGATGAACCCCCGCGTCTCGCGCTCCTCGGCGCTCGCCTCCAAGGCGACGGGGTTCCCCATCGCGAAGATCGCGGCCAAGCTCGCGGTCGGCTACACGCTGGACGAGCTGGCCAACGACATCACCAAGCAGACGCCGGCGTGCTTCGAGCCCGCCATCGACTACGTCGTCGTCAAGGTGCCCCGCTTCGCGTTCGAGAAGCTGCCGGGCGCGGACCCCACGCTGACGATCCAGATGAAGTCGGTCGGCGAGACGATGGCCATCGGCCGCACCTTCCCCGAGGCGTTCCAGAAGGCGCTGCGGGGCCTCGAGATCCGGAAGGACGGCTGGGAGAGCGGGCCGGGCGGCACGCCGGCCGACGTGCTGCGCCAGCGGCTGGCCACCCCGACGGCGGAGCGGATCTTCTATCTCAAGGAGGCGCTGGCCTCCGGCCTGCCGATCGATGAGGTGTTCCAGCTGACGAAGATCGACCGGTGGTTCCTCCGCCAGCTCGACACGCTGGTCGTGGAGGAGCGCGCCCTCCAGGCGGCGGGCGAGCAGATGCGCGCCTGCCTGTCTGCCGTCCCGTCCGGGACGGGACAGGCAGGCGCCGGGGCGTCGGCCGGCAGCGCCGCCCAGCTCGGCGGGGCCGAAGTGCTGCGGCGCGCCAAGCAGCACGGCTTCAGCGACCGGCAGCTCGCCAAGCTCTGGGGCCTCGACGAGCGCGCCATCCGCGAGTGGCGGTTTCAGTGGGGGGTCGAGCCCTCGTACTACCTCGTGGACACCTGCGCCGCCGAATTCGAGGCCAAAACGCCGTATTACTATTCGACGTACGAGCAGCCCGTGCTGACGTTGGCGGGTGACGCGGAGCGACCCCACGCCCGCCCGCAGCCAGCGGCGAGGACGGACGCGGGGTCGTGCAGTCCTTCGACTCGGCCTTCGGCCTCGCTCAGGATCCCGAGCGACCCACGGGAGTCGAGGGACGGCAGGACCCGCCAACGTAAAGTCATGGTGCTCGGAGGCGGGCCCAATCGGATCGGGCAGGGGATCGAGTTCGACTACTGCTGCGTCCACGCGGCCTTCGCGCTGCGCGAGCTCGGCATCGAAGTCATCATGGTCAACTCGAACCCGGAGACGGTCTCGACCGACTACGACACCTCGGATGCGCTCTACTTCGAGCCGGTGACGCTCGAGGACGTGCTCCACATCGTGCGGCGGGAAGCGCCCGAGGGGGTGATCGTGCAGTTCGGCGGGCAGACGCCGCTGAACCTCACGATGGGGCTGGCCCAGGCCGGCGTGCCGATCCTCGGCACGAAACCGGAGACCATCGATCAGACGGAGGACCGCGAGCGGTTCAAGCGGCTGCTGGACGAGCTGGGGCTGCGCCAGTCGCCCAGCGGCACCGCGATGACGCTGGAGGAGGCGCGGCTGACCGCGCACGCCGTCGGCTACCCGTGCCTCGTGCGGCCCTCGTACGTCCTCGGCGGCCGGGCGATGGAGATCGTCTACGACGACGAGCAGCTCGCGCGGTTCGCGCAGGCGGCGCTCGACGCCTCGCCGGGCTTCCCGGTCCTCATCGACAAGTTCCTCGAGGACGCGATCGAGGTGGACGTGGACCTGGTGGGCGACGGGGACACCTACGTCATCGGGGGCATCCTTGAGCACATCGAGGAGGCGGGCATCCACTCGGGGGACAGCGCGATGGTCCTGCCGCCGCACACGCTCACGGACGAGACGCTCGGCGAGATCCGCCTGGCGGCCCTCAAGCTGGCGACGGCGCTCTCGGTCGTCGGGCTGATGAACGTCCAGTTCGCGGTGAAGGACGATGCCATCTACGTCTTGGAGGTGAACCCCCGCGCCTCGCGGACCGTCCCCTTCATCTCGAAGGCCATCGGGGTCCCGCTGGCCAAGATCGCCACGCGGGCCATGGCCGGCGTCAGCCTGCGCGAGCAGGGCGTCACGAAGGAAGTGGTCCCGCCGTTCCTGGCGGTCAAGGAGTCGGTGTTCCCGTTCTCGCGGTTCGCCGGCGTGGACATCCTGCTCGGGCCCGAGATGCGGTCCACCGGCGAGGTCATGGGGATCGACGAGGACTTCGGGCGGGCGTTCATCAAGTCCCAGATCGCGGCCGGCCAGCTCCTGCCGAAGGCGGGCACGGTCTTCGTCAGCGTCAAGAACCGGGACAAGCGCCCGGTGATCCTCGTCGCGCAGCGGCTCGAGGAGCTGGGCTTCGAGCTCGTGGCGACCCAGGGCACCCTCAAGGCGCTCCAGCGCTACGGGGTGCACGCGCGGGCCGTGAAGAAGATCCACGAGGGCCGGCCGAACGTCCTCGACCTGCTGAAGAGCGGGGGCGTCCAGCTGGTGATCAACACGCCCTCCGGCCGGCTGCCGCGCGCGGCCGAGGTCCAGATCCGCTCCGCCGCCACGATGCTCGGCATCCCCTGCATCACGACGATCGCCGGGGCGCAGGCGTCGGTGAGCGGCATCGCGGCGCTGCGCAAGCAGGCGCTTTCCGTGACACCGATCCAGCGCTACCACGAGCTCCTGCGCGCCAAGAGCACCTAACAAAATACCCACATGGCGGCGACGGGCCGAGATGCGAGCAGGGCAAGGAACGAGGAGGAAGCCGTATCAGCGGTCAGCGATACGGCGACGACGAGTGACGCCGCCCTGCGACGCGGATCGGCCCGTCCCCATCGGTTGCCACCAGGGTTGCGGCGGCAGGCGGCCATCTCCGGCGTCGCTCCTCCTCGACGTACCGCCCCCGGCTGGTACGCCATCGTCGTCGCTCCTGGGATCTGGCCGCCTGGCGCTCGCAACGCGACCATGTCGGTATTTTGTTAGGTGCTCTCAGCCCATGCCCGACTCCCCCGAGCCGCCGCCGGAGCAGCGCCGGTCCCCGCGCGCGCCCTACCACCTCATCGTCCGTTACCGGCCGCCCGGCGCGCGGGGCGCCGCGTGGCTGGCCTCGCCCCTGCGCGACCTGAGCAGCGGCGGGGCGCGGTTCCTCTCGGAGCATCCGTTCGCCGCCGGGGACGCCTTCGACATCCAGCTCCTGCTGCCCGCCGCGCCCCAGCCCGTGTGGGTGATGGCGCGCGTGGCGTGGACGAAGCCCGCCGTCATGGGGATGCGGGAGGTCGGCGTGACGTTTGACGCGGGCGATGCGTCGATCCAGCGCCTGATCGACGACGCGGTCGCGCGCAAGCTGCCGGACGAGGAGGCCGCGTGACATGTCGAGCGAGCGGCGCCGCTTCCCGCGCGTCGCGGAGACGCTGGAGGTGCGCTACCGCGGGGCCGGGGCGTTGGACGAGCCGTGGCGGGCTGGGACGGCGATCAGCCTCAGCGCCGGCGGCCTCAGGTTCCGGAGCGAGGATGCGTTTCCGGCCGGCACGCTGCTGAGCCTCAAGCTCAGGCTGCCGGGGGGCGCTGAGCCGACGGCGGTGAATGGGCAGGTCGCGTGGAGCCAGCTGCAGGCCTCCGGCGTGACGGAGGTCGGCGTCGAATTCCTCGATGCCACCGAACCACAGCGCGCGCTCATCGACCAGCTGGTTGCGTTTCTGAACAAGCGCGTGTAGCGCCGCCGCGGAGGGAGCCATGGGGGAACACGGGCGTCGGTTTCAGCGGGTCCCGGTGCCGCTCACCCTCGCGTGCCGGCGCGCCGGCTCGCTCGCGGACGTCTGGCAACACGTCGCGCTGGTCGACTTCAGCGCCGGCGGGGTGGGCTTCGAGAGCCAGGAGCCCTACGAGCCCTCCGAGACCCTGGAGCTTGAGCTCCATCTGCCGGGTTCCCGCGCCCCGCTGCTCCTGCGGGGGAAGGTCGTCCGGAGCCTCCCGCGGCCTGCGGGCGTCCTCGAGTGCGCCGTGGAGTTCGTCGAGGTCACGCCCCTTCCTGAGCCGGCGGATCGAGTGACATGGCGGACCTGCGGGTCGCCCTGGGGACGCTCGCGCTGCGCAACCCCGTGCTGGCGGCCGCCGGCACGTTCGGGTACGGCCTGGAGTTCGCCCGCGCCGTGCGCCTCGCGCGGCTCGGGGCGCTCGTGACGAAGACGTTGACCCGGCATCCCCGCGCGGGCCACCCGCCGCCGCGCCTCGTGGAGACGCCATCGGGGATGCTGAACGCGGTCGGGCTGCAGAACGTGGGCCTCGAGGCGTTCCTCCGGGACAAGCTGCCCGCCCTGCGGCGCCACGACGTCCCGGTGATCGCGAGCATCCTGAGCGAGTCGCCGGACGAGCTGGCGGAGATGGCCCAGGCGCTTGACCGGGCCGACGGCGCATCCGCCATCGAGCTCAACCTCTCCTGCCCCAACATCCATGACCGCTCAGGGCTCAGGGCTCAGGGCTCAGGGCAAGGCCCCCAGCCCCCAGCCCCCAGCCTCCAGCGCGTTTCAATGGTGGCCCAGGACCCCGAGGCGACGTTCCGCATGGTGCAGGCCGCCTGCCAGCGCACGCGCAAGCCCGTCCTCGCCAAGCTCAGCCCGGATGTGACGGATCTTGCGCCCATCGCGCAGGCGGCGGAGCGGGCCGGGGCGAGCGCCCTCACCGTGGGCAACACCTTCGTCGGCATGAGCCTCGACCCGGCGACGCGGCGCTCGCGCCTGGGGACGCTGACCGGCGGCCTGAGCGGCCCGGCGATTCGCCCGCTCGCCGTTTACCGGGTGTGGTATACTGCCCGTTCCGTCGGCATCCCGGTCATCGGGGTGGGCGGCGTCGTCCGCGCGTCGGACGCGCTCGAGCTGCTCCTGGCCGGGGCCGCCGCGATCGGGGTGGGGACCGCGCACTTCTCCGACCCGCGTGCGGCGCTGCGCGTGCTCGAGGGGATCGAGCGGTACCTGGACCGCCACCGGATCGGCTCGGTGCGGGAGCTGCGCGGCGCGATCAACGAGACCGAGACGGCCGGAGGCTGACGTGGCGGCGGCGGATCGGCTCATCGTGGCGCTGGACGTCACCGCGCTCGCACAGGCGTGCCGCTTGGCGCGGCAGCTCAAGGGCCTGGCGCGCACGCTCAAGGTCGGCGGGGCCCTGTTCACCGCGTGCGGGCCGCCGGCGATCCGCCGGCTGCGATCGCTCGGTTTTGACGTCATGCTGGACCTGAAGTTCTTCGATATCCCCTCGACGGTGGAGGCGAGCTGCCGGGCGGCGGCGGCTCATCGGGTGTCCCTGCTGACGGCGCACGCCGCCGGGGGGCGCGCCATGCTGGAGGCGGCGGTGAAAGGCGCGCGCGCCGGGGCCGCCCGCGCGGCGCGGCCGAAGGTGCTGGCGGTCACCGTGCTGACCAGCGCCGAGGGGCGTGGCGGCGGTTCGGTGCGCGCGCAGGTCCTGCGCTTCGCGCAGACGGCCCTGCAGGCCGGGTGCGACGGCGTCGTCGCCTCCGCGCAGGACGCCTCCGCCTTGCGCCGGCGGTTCGGCCGGCGGCTCGCCATCGTCTGCCCGGGCATCCGGCCGGCCCACGCGGCGTCGCCCCACGACCAGCGGCGCGTGTGCACGCCGCGCGAGGCGCTGGACGCGGGGGCCGATCGGCTGGTGATCGGACGGCCCATCACCGGCTCGCGCAACCCGCGGGCGGCGGCTCAGGCGGTCCTCAACGAGATGGAGGGATGCGGGGCATGCTGACGAGGGACCAGCTCCTGGCGATGTTCCGGAAGAGCAACGCGCTGCAGCGCGGCCACTTCGAGCTGTCCTCCGGGCTGCACAGCGGCCACTACTTCCAGTGCGCCCAGGTGCTGCAGTACCCGAAGCATGCCACCGCCATCGGCCGGGAGCTGGCCAGGCGCTTCCGCAAGCAGAAGCCCACCGTGGTCATCGGCCCCGCCGCCGGCGGGATCCTCGTCGCGTTCGAGGCGGCGCGGGCGCTGGGGGTGCGCGCGATGTACTCCGAGCGGGTGGACGCCGAGATGCAGCTGCGGCGCGGGTTCATGGTGACGAAAAAGGACCGGGTCCTCATCACCGAGGACGCCATCACCACCGGCGAGTCCGCGCGGAAGGTCGCAGCGCTCGTCGAGCGGTTCGGCGCGAAGGTGGTGGGCATCGCGGCCGTCGTGGACCGCTCCGGCGGCAGGGCGAAGTTCCCCGGCAAGCGCTTCGCGCGGCTCTTCTCGCTCGCCTTCGAGACGTTCCCGCCGCATGAGTGCCCGCTGTGCAGCGAGCAGATCCCGGTCACCCGGCCGGGTCGCATCCCTCGGAAGACCGTGCTATGATGCGGCCCGGTTTTTTGCCACGATGACCTTCGCATTGCTGCTCTTGGCCGCGATGGTGCTCGCGGGCGCCGTGTGGGTGGTCACGCTGCGCAACCTCTTCCGGGCGGCGCTGAGCCTGGGGGTGGTCCTCCTGGGGGTCGCGGGCCTCTTCCTCCTCCTGGAAGCCGAGTTCCTCGCGTTCGTCCAGATCCTCATCTACGTCGGCGCCATCCTCACGCTCGTCGTCTTCGCCATCATGCTGACCGCGCGGCTCCAGGGAACTCCGGGCACCGCCGCCAGCCCCGCCAGTCGTCAGAGGGTGGGCGGGGCGCTCGCGGCCCTGGCGCTCTTCGCGGTGCTCGCGGGCGCCACCCAGCCGCTCCTGTGGCCGGAGGCTCCGCCGGCCGGCGCCGTGCCGCTGGCCGCGCTCGGCCAGCAGCTCGTGACGCGGCTCATCCTGCCCTTCGAGGTCATCTCGCTCGTGTTCGTGGCGGCCATCGTCGGCGCGATCGCCATCGCGTCCGGCCCGCCCGGCGGGGCCCGGCCGCGCTGATGAGCGTGCGCCTCATCCTCCTCCTCAGCCACGCGCTGTTCGCGCTGGGGGTGTATGGGGTCCTCACGCGCCGCCACGCCATCGGCCTCTTGCTCTCCATCGAGCTGATCCTCAACGCCGCGGCGCTGAACTTCGTCCTCTTCAGCCGCGCCTTCGGCCATGTGGAGGCGCAGGCGTTCGCGCTCTTCATCATCGCCCTCGCGGCGTGCGAGGCGGTGGTGGGCCTCGCCATCGTGATCGGCCTCGCGCGCCACGCCCACACGGTCTTCGCGGACCAGGTCGACCTGCTCAAGGGATGACGCCAGCGCTCCTGTGGATCCCGCTCCTGCCGCTCGCCGCGTTTGCGCTCCTCATCACCTGCGGGCGGCGGCTCGCCCCGCCGGTGGCGGGGTGGGTCGCGGTGGCGGCGCTCGCCGCGTCGGCGGGAGCCACCCTGGCGCTCGCCGAGCCGGTCCTCCGCGGCCAGCGCCTGGCGGTGCGGTGGGCCTGGCTCTCGGCCGGCGACCCGCGCTGGGCCCTGGGGCTTGCGGTCGACGGACTGAGCTGGCTCATGCTGGCGGTGGTGACCGGCGTCGGCACGATGATCGCATGCTACTCGATCGGCTACATGCGCGGCGACCCGCGCTACCCCCGGTTCTTCGCGTACCTCGCGCTCTTCTGCGCCTCGATGCTGGGCCTGGTCCTCGCCGACCACTTCCTGCTCCTCTATGCCTGCTGGGAGCTGGTGGGCCTGTGCTCCTACCTCCTCATCAGCTTCTGGTTCGAAAAGCCGGCCGCGGCCGCGGCCGGGCGCAAGGCGTTCATCACCACCCGGATCGGCGACGCGGGGCTGTTGGCCGGCATCCTGTGGCTGGCCTGGGCCGGCGGCACCCTGCAGTTTGACGCGCTCGCCGGGCTGCGCGAGACGCTCTCGCACGGCCTCCTCACCGCCATCAGCCTGCTCATCTTCCTCGGCGCGGTCGGCAAGTCCGCGCAGGTCCCGCTCCACGTCTGGCTGCCGGATGCGATGGAGGGCCCGACGCCGGTCTCGGCGCTCATCCACGCCGCCACGATGGTCGCGGCGGGCATCTACCTCGTTGCCCGGACGCTGCCGCTCTTCACGCCCGAGAGCCTTCAGGTCGTCCTCGCGGTCGGCCTCCTCACGCACCTCGCCGCCGGGACGGTTGCGCTCACCATGACCGACATCAAGCGGGTGCTGGCCTATTCGACCATCAGCCAGCTGGGCCTCATGATGACCGCCCTGGGCCTTGGCGCCGCGGCCTTGGCGATGTTCCACCTGACGACGCACGCCTGCTTCAAGGCGCTGCTGTTCCTCGGCGCCGGGAGCGTCATCCATGCCACGCACGAGCAGGAGCTGGGGCGCCTGGGCGGATTGCGCCGCGCGATGCCGTGGACGGCGGCGGTCTTCCTCATCGCTGCCGTGTCAATGAGCGGGGTGTTTCCGCTCAGCGGCTTCTGGAGCAAGGACGCCATTCTCCTGGCGGCCCAGCACGACGGTCCGCCGTGGCTGCTGGGGGCGCTGCTGGCGGGGGCGGTGATGACGACGGCGTACGTCTTCCGGCTGTACCTGCGCTGCTTCCACGGCGCGCCGGCCCCTCATGCGGGCCACGAGTCGCCGCTCATCATGGTGCTGCCGATGGCGGTCCTCGCCCTTGGCGCGGCCGCGGTCGGGCTGGCCGGTTCCCCGTGGCTGGCTCATCCGCTGCTGCATCTTCTCGGCCTGACGCAGATCCATGCCGGCATCGACGTGCCCATCCTGCTCTGGTCGACGCTGGCCGCCGCCGCCGGGCTGTGGCTTGCGTGGAGCGTGGGGGTGCGCCGCGCCCGGCCGCTGCCGGCCGCCCTGCGCCCGCTCGGGACGCGGCTCTACACCTGGGCCGCCAACAAGTACTATGTGGATGAGTGGTACCAGCGGCTTATCATTGGGCCGTACCTGGCCGCCGCCCGCGGGTTGTCGCGCTTCGATCTGCGGGTCATCGATGGGGCGGTCGACGGGGCGGGGCTCGCGGGGCGGGCGCTCGCCGTCTGGAAGGAGCGGTTTGACCGGCTGGTGGTGGACCGGCTGGTGAACGGGACCGCGTCGGCCGTCCGCTTGGCGGGTGCTGGCCTCCGCTGGGTGCAGACCGGGATCGTGCATCAGTATCTCCTCGTTGTGGTGGTTGCCGTCGTCGTCGTCTCGCTTGTCCTCAAATGAGGAGTCCGGTTCCCTCTTTCCCATCGGAAGACTCCAGGAAACAGGGAACCGGACCCGGTATTGTTGCATGTTATTGACCTGGCTGCTGGCGTGTCCGCTGATCGGGATGCTCGTCGTCCTGGCGCTGCCGAAGACGGCGGTGCGCGCCATCCGCGCCGCCGCCCTCCTCGCCACCGGGTTCGCCCTGCTCCTCAGCCTCGAGCTGCTCATCGCCTATCAGCCCGCCGCCGCGGGGATGCAGTTCGTGGAGCGCGCGCCGTGGATCCCGCCCCTGCGGATCTTCTACCATCTGGGGGTGGACGGGATCAGCCTGCCGTTGGTGATCCTGACGGCGCTGCTCGGATTCCTGGCCTGCATCGCGTCCTACTCGATCGCGGAGCGCCACAAGGAGTACTTCGCCCTCTACCTCCTGCTCGAGGTGGGGATGCTCGGGACGTTTCTCGCGCTGGACCTCTTCCTCTTCTACATCTTCTGGGAGCTGGTCCTGGTCCCCATGTACTTCCTCATCGGCATCTGGGGCGGGGGGCGCCGGGAATACTCGGCGTTCAAGTTCTTCGTCTACACCCTTGCGGGCAGCCTCGCGATGCTCCTGGCGATCCTGGCGCTGTACTTCCGCGCCCACACCTTCGACCTGCTCGAGCTGGCCGCCGCGGGGCGCACCTTCGAGCTCGGCTTCCAGCAGCTCCTCTTCCTCGGCTTCTTCCTCGGCTTCGCCGTCAAGGTGCCCATCTTCCCGTTCCACACGTGGCTGCCCGACGCGCACGTGGACGCGCCGACGCCTGGCAGCGTGCTCCTGGCGGGCGTGCTGCTGAAGATGGGCGGCTACGGCTTCTTCCGGATCGCCTATCCCATCTGCCCGGCGGCCGCGATGGGGTTCGGCGGGGCGATGGCGTGCCTGGGGGTCATCAACATCGTCTACGGCGCCTTTGTCGCGATGGCGCAGACCGACTTCAAGCGGCTGGTCGCCTACTCGTCCGTCTCGCACATGGGCTTCGTGCTCCTGGGCCTGGCCAGCCTCACCCCGGAGGGGCTGCAGGGCGCGATGTTCCAGATGGTCAGCCACGGCGTCGTGACGGGCGCGATGTTCCTGCTGGTCGGCGTCCTGTACGACCGGACGCACACGCGCGAATTGAGCGCCTTCGGAGGCCTGGGCGCGCGGGTGCCGGTTTACGCGGGGTTCCTCATCTTCTTCAGTCTGGCGTCGCTCGGGCTGCCGGGCCTGAGCGGGTTCATCGGCGAGTTCCTGTCGCTCGTGGGGGCGTTCGGCGTGTGGCGCTGGCAGACGGTCGTCTCGCTCCTCGGCATCGTGGCGGCTGCGGCGTACATGCTGCAGGTGATCCAGCAGGTGCTGCTGGGGCCCCTGAACGAGCGGTGGCGCGAGCTGCCCGATATGACCCTGCGGGAAGGTTTGAGCCTGGCGCCGCTCCTCCTCGTCACGCTGGGCCTGGGGGTGCTCCCCCTGGCGCTGCTCGAGGTGCAGGACGGCGCGCTGCAGCGGCTCATCGCCCACGTGGTTGGGGCGCGATGAAGCAGGGCCGCGGGTCCTGCCGCGCCGCCACCCCGCCGGCTGTCCTCGGCCTCGTCGGCCTGCGGGCAGGCGGCGGGGTCCCCGGCTCCGCGTCACCCGCGGAAGCGATCCTCAGCCTCGGGGGGCTGCTCGTCCTCCTCATCGGGGCGTGGGCCCGCGGGCACCGTCCGGCGCTGACGGCGTCCTGGCTGACGCTGGCAGCGGGCGCGGCGGCGCTGTGGAGCGCGCCGGTGCCGCCGGCCTCCAGCCCCTTCTTCGGGCTCATCCTCTGCGATCCATTCAGCCTCGCGTTCCGGTGGCTCGCCCTCGGGACGCTGGCCATCGTCCTGCTGCTGGCCTCCGCCTCGCGGGAGCTGGCGGCGGCGGTGCGCGGCGAATGCTACGGCCTCCTCCTGCTGCTGGGGGTCGGCCTCATGCTCATGGCGGAGGCCAACCACCTTTTGATGGCCTACCTGGCGATGGAGCTGGTGAGCCTGAGCTCCTACGTCCTGGTGGGGTTCCTCCGCGAGCGGCGGTCCGCCGAGGCGGCGCTCAAGTACCTGCTCTTCGGCGCGCTCTCCTCCGGGATCATGCTCTTCGGGATGTCGCTCCTCTTCGGACTCACCGGTTCGCTCGCCTTCCCCGACCTGCAGGCCGCCGTCGCCGGGACGGGCGGGCCGATGGCGCGCGCCCTCCTCGTCGCGGCCGCGCTGATGCTGGCGGGCCTCGCGTTCAAGATCTCGATGGTGCCCTTCCACATGTGGACGCCCGACGTGTACGAGGGCGCCCCGGCGGCGGTGACGGCGCTCCTCTCCGTCGGCCCGAAGGCGGCGGGCCTCGCGCTGCTGCTGCGGCTGCTGGAGGCGCTTGCGCCGCTATGGGCCTCGCTTTCGCCGCTCCTGCTCGCCCTCACGGTGGTCACGATGACCTTGGGGAACCTCGTCGCGCTCGTTCAGACGAACGTGAAGCGGCTCCTCGCCTACTCCACGATCGGCCAGGTCGGCTACCTCCTGATCGGCCTGGCGGTCCACACGCGCGTGGGCCACGAGGCGCTGCTCGTCTACCTCGTCGCGTACCTCTTCATGAACCTGGGGGCGTTCGCGTGCGTCGTCGCGGTGATGAACGGCACGGGCAGCGAGGCGCTCGAGGCGTTCCGCGGGCTCGCCCGCCGCGCGCCGGGGTTGAGCCTGGCTTTTGCGGTCTTCCTCCTCTCGCTGGCCGGCATCCCGCCGCTCCTCGGCTTCGTCGGGAAGTTCCTCCTCCTCGGCTCGGCGCTCGACGCCGGGGAGGTCGCCCTCGCGGTGGCGGCGGCGGTGAACAGCGCCATCGCGCTCTACTACTACACGAACATCATCCGGCTCATGTACTTCGCGCCCCCGGCGCAGGCGGAGCCGCTCTCGCCCTCCCCCTCGCCCGCGCTGCGCCTCGCGCTCGGCTCCTGCGCGGCGGCGACGCTCGCGCTGGGGTTGTGGCCCGGGCCGCTGCTTGAGCTCATCAGCCGCCTCGCCGTTGTGCGGCTGCTCTGATTGTCGTAAAATGCCACCTTGGACCGGGCGCATCGGGGACTACCTGGCGCTTCCCATCCTGTTGGCCGCCGTGCCGACCGCCGGGTTCCTGGTGGGGTGGTTCCTGGACCGGAAGCTGCACACCTTCCCGTGGCTCACGGTGTCGCTGCTGATCGGCGGCTTCATCGGGGCGGCCAGGGAAGTGTGGAGAATGGTGAAGGAGCTGGAGTCGAAGAAGCGGCGACAGCCGTGACCCGCACGCCATGGAGTTCCTCCGTCGAACCGTCCGCCTGATCGCCTGGTCGAGCCTCTTCCTGGTTCCGGGAACCGCGGCCGTGTGGGGGCCGCGCGCCGCGGTCGGGGTGGCCGGCGGGATGAGCTGGGCGGTGGCCAACGCCTGGGCGCTCTCCGGGCTCGTCCACGCCTCCCTCGGCGAAGCGCGCTCGCCCTGGTGGGCGCGCGCGGGGCTCTGGATCCTCAAGGTGCCGCTCCTCTATGCCGTCGGGGCGGTGTTGGCCGTCAGCCCCTGGAGCTCGCCGGTCGGATTCCTCGCGGGGTTCTCCCTCTGGTTCGTCGGCCTCGTCGCCAGCGCCCTGCGGGAAGCGGCCGCCTAGCCGATGACGATCCCCGAGCCGCCGAACCTCATCACGCTGCTGCTCGGAGGGCTGCGCGAGGGGCCGCTGCACGACTGGCTCCATGCCTGGGAGAACGTCCTGTTTGCCTGGGCGATCGGCCTCGGGCTCGCCGGTGCCTTGCTGTGGGCTGCGCGCCGCCCGGCGCTCATCCCGCGCGGCGGGCAGAACGTCGCGGAGTGGCTCGTGGAGCTCTTCGAGCAGGCCTTCGTGGGCGACCTCGGCGCGCACACGCGGCGCTTCCTGCCGTTCCTCGGGACGCTCTTCCTCTACATCCTCGCGATGAACTGGGCCGCCCTCCTGCCGTTCTTCAAGTCGCCGACCGGGGGGCTCATCCTGCATGGTTCGGAGGTGGTGAGCGGCGGGTTCGTGACGACGGCGTCGCTCGCCATCTGCGTCTTCCTCTATGTGCAGTACACCGCCATCCGCGCCAATGGCCTTCCCGCCTACCTGCACCACCTCATGGGCAGCCCCAGCAACCCCGGCGAGGTGTTCCTGTGCGTCATGACGCTCGCGCCGGTGACCCACATCCTCGGCGAGCTGGTGCGGCCCATCAGCCTGTCGCTGCGGCTCTTCGGCAACGTGACGGGGGACGACATCCTCTTCGGCGTCTTCTTCGTCCTGGGGCTGCTCTCGCTCAGCGCCCTGCACGTCCCGTTCGGGCTGCCGCTCCACCTGCTCATCGTGCCGCTCGTCCTGCTCTTCGGGTTTGTCCAGGCGATGATCTTCACGTGGCTGACCAGCGCCTACCTGAGCCTGGCCTTGCCGCACGGCGACACCCATCAACACAAAGGAGGGGAATGATGTCCACACCGCAAGGGATTCTGGCGCTGGCCCTGCCGCTTGCGCTCGCCCTGGCCGCGTTCTCATGCGCGTTCGGGCTGGCGAAGGCGGTGGCGGCGGCGATGGAGGCGATCGCCCGCCAGCCGGAAGCCGGGCAGAAGATCCAGGGCGCGATGATCATCGGGTGCGGGTTCATCGAGGCGCTCACGATCTACGCCCTGGTGGTCGTGCTGCTCTTCGGCTTCGGCATCATCAGCATCCACTAACGCGGCATGCTGGCGCAGATCGTCACGACGGTCCTCGGGTTCTTCCTGCTGGTCGCCGTGCTGCGGCGGTTCTTCTGGCGCACGATCCTCCGCATGCTGGATGAGCGCCGGCAGCGGATCGAGGAGGCCTTCCGGCAGCTGGCGAGCGCCAAGGAGGACGCGGTGCGGCTGCAGGCCGACTACGGCCAGCGCCTGGCCCGCATCGAGGACGAGGCGCGCGGGAGGCTCCAGCAGGCGATCCTGGAGGGCAAGCGCATCGCCATGGAGATCCAGGAGGAGGCGCGCACGCAGGGCGCCGTCCTGGTGAACAAGTCCAAGGAGGCGGTGGCGCTGGAGCTGGCGAAGGCGAAGGTCACGCTGCGCGACGAGCTGGCTGCGATGACGATGGCGGCGATCGAGCGGATCCTCCGCGAGCGGCTCGACGCAGAGCGGGACCGCCGCCTGGTGGAAGAGACGCTGGACGAGCTGGAGCGGGGCTGATGGCCCAGGACCCCATCCCCGCGCGCTACGCGCAGGCGCTCTTCGAGACCGCCAAGGCGGAGCGCGCCGTGGAACGGACGCTCGAACAGCTCACCCTCGTAGGGCGGCTCTTCCACGACCATCCGGCCCTGCGGCAGTTCCTGCGCAATCCGGACGTGGAGCCGGCCGACAAGGTCGGGGTGCTGGACCGCGCGCTCAAAGGCTCCTGGTCGCCGCTCGTGCAGGCGTTCCTCCGGATGGTGCTCGCGATGGGGCGAGCCGAGTACCTCCCCCAAGTCGTGGACGCCTTCCAGGCGGCGGTGGACGCGGACCAGGGCCGCCTGCGCGCGGTGGTTCGCTCCGCGCGGCCGCTGTCGGCGCCGCAGCTTGCGCGGCTCCGGACGGCGCTGGCGCATCGGGAGCATCTGGAGATCGAGCTGAAAACCGAGGTGGACCCGACGCTGCTCGGCGGGGTGGCCATCCGCCTCGGCCACCGGGTCATCGACGGCACGGTGCGGCGCCAGCTGGCGGACCTCCGGGAGCGGCTGCACGCGGTGAGGGTCGCCTGATGGCCCGCCTTCGGCCCGAGGAGGTATCGCTCGCGCTGAAGCAGGAGCTGGAGCGGTACCGCAGCCAGGTGCGCCTGGACTCCGTCGGCCGCGTCATCCAGGTCGGGGACGGCATCGCCCGCCTCTACGGCCTCGACGATGCGATGGCCGGCGAGCTGCTCGAGTTCCCCCCTGCCAGCCACGGTGATCAGGGGGCAGGCGGGGGCCAGACGATGGGCCTCGTGTTCAATCTCGAGGAGCACCACGTGGGCTCCGTGATCCTCGGCAGCGACCGCCACATCAAGGACGGCGACATCGTCAAGCGCACCGGCCGCATCGCCTCGGTGCCGGTCGGGCCGGCGCTGCTCGGGCGCGTCGTGAACGCCCTCGGCCAGCCGATCGACAACAAGGGGCCGATCGTCACCGAGACGTTCCGCCCCATCGAGAACCGCCCGCCCAACGTCGTCCAGCGCCAGCCGGTGAAGGAGCCGGTCCAGACCGGCATCAAGGCGATCGACGCCATGATCCCGATCGGGCGCGGCCAGCGCGAGCTCGTGCTGGGCGACAGGCAGATCGGCAAGACCGCCCTCCTGGTGGACACGATCCTCAACCAGAAGGGCAAGGACCTGATCTGCGTCTACGTCGCCATCGGCCAGAAGCTCTCCAGCGTCGTCGCGGTGGTCGAGACGCTGGAGGGCCACGGCGCGATGGAGTACACCACCGTCGTCGTGGCCTCGGCGGAGGACCCGGCCCCGCTGCAGTACCTCGCGCCGTACGCCGGCTGCGCGATGGGCGAGGCGTTCATGTACGACGGCCGGCACGCGCTGTGCGTGTACGACGACCTCTCCAAGCACGCCCAGGCCTACCGGCAGCTCTCGCTGCTGCTGCGCCGCCCGCCAGGGCGCGAGGCCTACCCCGGCGACGTCTTCTACCTCCACTCGCGGCTCCTTGAGCGCGCGGCCAAGCTGCGGGATGACCTCGGCGGGGGCAGCCTCTCCGCGATCCCGGTCATCGAGACCCAGGCCGGCGACGTCTCGGCCTACATCCCGACCAACGTCATCTCGATCACCGACGGGCAGATCTACCTCGAGGGCGACCTCTTCTACGCCGGCGTGCGCCCGGCGGTCAACGTGGGCCTCTCCGTCTCCCGCGTCGGCGGCAACGCCCAGACGAAGGCGATGAAGAAGGTGGCGGGGCGCCTCCGCCTGAACCTGGCCCAGTACCGGGAGCTGGTTGCGTTCACGCAGTTCGGCTCGGAGCTGGACAAATCGACGCAGGCGCAGCTGGTGCGCGGCGAGCGGATGGTGGAGATCCTCAAGCAGGATCAGTACCAGCCGATGAGCCTCGCGCATCAGGTATGCATCCTCTACGTGGGCAACCAGGGCCACCTCGATGAGCTGCCGCGCGGCCAGGTCAAGCCGTTCGAGGCCGCCTTCCACGCGTTTCTGGATGAGCGCCATCCGGACGTCATCCACGAGATCGAGAAGGCGAAGGACCTCCCGGAGGCGATCGCCCGACGCCTCGACGAGGCGGCCGCGGCGTGCAAGGCGCAGTTTTCCAGCTAGCATGGCGTCGCTCAGACAGCTTCGACAGCGGTTGCGCAGCATCCAGGGCACGAAGCAGATCATGCGGGCGATGCAGCTCGTTTCCGCCTCCAAGCTCAAGCGCGCGCAGGGGCGGCTGCTGCAGGCGCGGGCGGTGCTGGGCTTCCTCGACGGGCTGCTCCAGCGCGTGCTGGCGTCGGTCCCCGCGCTTGACCACCCGCTCTGCGCTGTCCGCGCGGAGGGCCCAAGCGCGCTCGTCCTGTTCACCTCGGACAGCGGGCTGTGCGGCGCCTACAACACGAACCTCATCCAGCTGGCCGAGTCCCATCTGCGGCGTGACACCGCACGAGCCACGCAGCTCATCACCGTCGGCAAGAAAGGGCATCGCTACTTCCTCCGGCGGGGCTACGCGTCGGCGGCATCGTATCTGGACCTCGCCGGCCGGCCGGACCTGGCGACGGCCGAGGCGATCGGGCGCGAGCTGATGGAGCGGTTCCTCGCCGGACGGGTGGCGTCGGTCGAGCTGCTCTACTCGCGGTTCGTCTCCTCGTCGGTCTATCGCCCGGCGGTGCTCCAATGGCTGCCCATTCGACTGGAGGCCACCACGGAGTCACAGGGTCACAACGTCACAGGGTCACACGCCGAGGAGTATATTTTTGAGCCGTCGGCCCAGCGCATCTTCGACGACCTCCTGCCCCGCTGGGCGCTGGCGACGTTCCAGCGCGCCATGCTGGAGGCGTTCACCTCCGAGCACAGCGCGCGCATGATCGCCATGAAGAACGCGACCGACAACGCCGAGGAGCTGCTGAAGAGCCTCACGCGGCAGCGCAACAGGATCCGCCAGGCGGCGATCACGAAGGAGCTGAGCGAGATCGTCGGCACCGCCGAGGCGCTGAAATGAGAGCCGCCATGGTGAACGTCAGCGGTTCCTTCGTGCTGGCGCTTAGCCTCATGCTGGGCGGGTTGGCCGAGGGCGCGGCGGAGGAGCAGACGCCACCGCCGCCGCCCACCGAGGGCGCGCTCGAATTCGCCGAGGCGGCCGTGCCGGTCAAGGGCAGCGAGGCCGACAAGGACCTGCAGGCCCGGGTGGCCGCGCGGCTCTTCGACATGGATCAGGCCTCGCGCCCCACCTGCAAGCCCAAGCTGCTGCCCGTGAAGACGCTTGAGCCGAAGCGGCGCGGTGCCTGGATCGAGCGGTGGTTCGTGCGGGGCTGCGAGCAGGTCCTGCCGTACCGCGTGGCGTTCGAGCCGGATGATGCGGGAACGGGGACGACCTTCACGGCGATGGCGGACGTCGGCGCCCATGGCACGCCCACCCACTAAAACGGATTCCGATGGCTGAACCCAATTACGGCGAGGTCGTGCAAGTCATCGGGCCGAGCGTGGACATCCGCTTCCCGGCGGACCGGCTGCCCAACCTCCTCAACGCCATCCGCCTGGAGGACGAGGAGCGGGAGATCCGCCTGACGCTCGAGGTGGCCCAGCACATCGGGAACAACACGGTGCGCTGCGTGGCGCTCGACGCGACCGACGGCCTCGTACGCGGCATGAAGGCGCTGGACACGGGCGGCCCGATCACCGTGCCGGTGGGGAAGCAGACGCTCGGCCGCATCTTCAACCTGCTCGGCGAGCCGCTGGATGAGCGGGGGGAGCTCGCGGAGCCGAAGCGGCGCGCCCCCATCCACCGCGCGCCGCCCTCCTTCGAGGACCAGCTGCCGGTCCGCACGATCTTCGAGACGGGCATCAAAGTCATCGACCTGCTCGCCCCCTATCCCAAGGGCGGCAAGGTGGGGCTCTTCGGCGGGGCGGGGGTGGGGAAGACCGTCATCCTTCAGGAGCTCATCCGCAACATCGCGACGGAGCATGGGGGCGTCTCGGTCTTCGCCGGCGTCGGCGAGCGCACGCGCGAGGGGAACGACCTCTGGCTTGAGCTCAACGCGTCGGGCGTCGTCAACAAGACGGCGCTCGTCTTCGGGCAGATGAACGAGCCGCCCGGGGCGCGGCTGCGCGTGGCGCTCTCCGCGCTGACGATGGCGGAGCACTTCCGAGACGAGGAGGGGCAGGACGTGCTGCTCTTCATCGACAACATCTTCCGCTACATCCAGGCCGGGTCCGAGGTGTCCACCCTCCTCGGCCGGATGCCCTCGGCCGTCGGCTACCAGCCCAACCTCGGGACGGAGCTCGCGCAGCTGCAGGAGCGGATCACCTCGACCAAGCGCGGCTCCATCACCTCCGTCCAGGCGATCTACGTCCCCGCGGATGACCTGACGGATCCTGCGCCCGCCACCACCTTCTCGCACCTGGACGCGACGACGGTGCTCTCGCGGCAGATCGCGGAGCTGGGGATCTACCCCGCGGTGGACCCGCTCGACTCCACCTCGCGCATCCTCGATCCGCGCATCGTGGGCGAGGAACACTACGCGGTGGCCCGGGCGGTCCAGCGCATCCTCCAGCGGTACAAGGAGCTGCGGGACATCATCGCCATCCTCGGGATGGATGAGCTGACCGACGAGGACAAGACGGTCGTCTACCGCGCGCGGAAGATCCAGCGGTTCCTCTCCCAGCCGTTCTTCGTCGCGGAGACGTTCACGGGACAACCCGGCAAGTACGTGAAGCGCGAGGAGGCGGTGAAGGGGTTCAAGATGATCATTGAGGGACAACTCGATGACGTGCCGGAGCAACTGTTCTATATGCGCGGCGGGATCTCCGAGGTCCAGGAAGAGGCCGAGCGGGTGAAGGCGCGGGAACGCTGATGGCGGATCCTCTGGCGCTGCGCGTCCTGACGGCCGAGGGCCTGGCGCTGGAAGACCAGGCGGTGTCGGTGATCGCCCCTGGCGAGCTCGGCTACCTCGGGATGCTGCGCAACCACGCGCCGCTGGTGACGACGCTTGCGCCGGGCCTCCTGACCTGGAGGCGCTCCGGCGGCCAGACGCAGCGGCGGCGCATCGGCGCCGGCCTGCTGGAGGTGGCGCACAACCAGGTCACCATCCTGACCGATGCGGTCGCCGAAGCCCCCGCGGCGCCCGATCTCACCGGTATCAGATACCTGCGGGTATCTGATACCGGAAAGCCATGATCGGCGACCTGATCTCCGAGAAGCGCGACTGGCTCTGGTACGCCCTCTGCCTCGTCGCCACCCCGCTCCTCCTCGCGCGCCTGGGCCTCTCGACCACGCAGACGCTGGCGGTGGCGGGCTTCTGCGTCGTGCTCTACGGGGCGATCTTCTTCTGGAAAAGCCGCCTGGCCTTCGCCTGTTTCGGCATCGCCCTGCTGCTGGCGGCCGGGCTGCTGGACGTGCCGCACCTCATCGAGTTCGCGGGCCTGGACATCATCCTCTTCCTCATCGCGATGATGACCATCATCGGCTTCCTGGAGGAGCACAAGTTCTTCGAGTTCGTCATCGACCGGCTGCTCCTCGTCGTCGGGCCGCACCCGCGGCGCATCATGGTCGTCCTGATGGCGCTCGCGGCGCTCTCGGCGGCGCTGGTGGATGAGGTGACCTCCATCCTGTTCATGGTCGCGGCGATGCTCAACCTCCTCGGCCGCTCGGCGATCAACCCCGTCCCGTTCATCCTCATGCTGGTCTTCACCACGAACGTCGGCTCCAGCGCCACGGTGGTCGGCAACCCGGTCGGCGTCATCATCGCGCTGCGCAGCGGCCTCACGTTCCTCGACTTCATCCGGTGGGCCAGCCCCATCTCGCTCGTGTGCCTCATCCTCACCATCTGGATCTGCCTGCGGCTCTTCGACAAGGACATCCGCAAGCTGAAAGGGATCCTGACCGGCAAGCGGGGCGAGGCGCACCTGGCCGAGATGGCCGGGGAGGACCGGATCACCCGTCGGCAGGTCCGGGTCGCCGGCTGGCTGTTCGGCGGGGTCATCCTGGGCCTCGTGGCCCATCACCCCATCGAGCATGCGCTGGGGCTGCCGAGGAACACGATGCTGCTGGGGGTGGCGCTGCTCGGGGCGGGCCTGGCGCTTGCGCTCAGCGGGGAGCGGGCGCGGGCGCTCGTCGAGAAGCGCGTGGACTGGTGGACGCTCGTGTTCTTCCTCCTGCTCTTCGCCTCGGTCGGCACGCTCAAGCAGACCGGCGTCACCGGCGTGCTCGCCGCGCGCCTCATCGAGCTCTCCGGTGGCAGCGTCCCGCTGCTGACGACGGTGTTCGCGTGGAGCTCCGCCTTCCTCACCGCCGTCATGGACAACGTCCTCGCCGTCGCCACGTTCGTCCCCATCGTCAGCGATGTGGGGACCGCGGGCCTCCCGACCTTCCCGCTGTGGTGGGCGATGCTCATGGGCGGCACGCTCGGCGGCAACGCGACGCTCATCGGCTCCACCGCCAACATCGTCGCGGCCGGCCTCCTCGAGCGCCGCAACCTGGGGGCGATCACCTTCGGCCAGTGGCTCAAGCCCGGCCTCCTCGTGGCCATCAGCACGCTCGTGGTTGCCACCCTCCTCCTCCTCGCCCAGCTCTCCCTCATGCCCTGAAACAGTTGGGACCGGCTCTCCTGATTGAGAACCGGTCCCGTGTTGAATCCGCGGCGCGGATGGCGAAAAGGCTCCCCCTCACTGGCCGGTGAGGCTCCCGAGTCCCTTGTTGAGCTCCTTGCCGGTCTGCTGCATTCCTCGCTCAGCCTGCCTGGCCTGCCGCTCGACGGCCTGCTGGCTCCGCTTGGCCATCCGCTCAGCCTTGCGCTGCGCCAGGAGGCTGTCACGCTCCATCCCGGATTTGCCGAGGGTCGCAAACCAGTCCCCCACCCGGTCCACCACGCTGTCCTGTTGCGGAGCCGCCTGCGCCGCCGCGCCGGCCGGCACGGAGAACGCCAGCGCTCCCGCCACCAGTATCCCGACCATCACCCGCCACATGAGACCCTCCCGCGTTGCACGCCACACCACCGTTCACCTGCCCTCGCTCAGCTTGAGCCATCCGCGAGGGCATACTTGGCCAGCACCGTCTTTTTCTCCTGCCCGCGCGTCAGGACGAGGAACAGCCCGACCTCCTTGCCGAACACGGGGGAGCCGCGCGGGACCTGCGACCCGATGCGGGGGGTCTTGGGCCCGCCGAACGGCCACCACCAGCGGACCGCCCTCCGCTGGGAGAGGATGGGGTCATGGGGCAGCGCCTCAGTTCCCGGGACCACCCGGAGCGCCTCCTCCCACTGAGTGCCGGGAGCGATCGTCGTGCGGAGCGGCTGTCCGGAGCGGCCGGCGGAGATCGGCATGACCGGGTGCGAATGCCGGTCCACGTCGATATAGGCGCACTCGTCCCACAGCACGCTGACCGGTTCAGGCCCGCTGTTCACCACGTGGACGCGGATGGGGTCCCGCAGCGTCAGCCCCACCCGGATGTCCCATCCGGTGTCCGCCTGGCTCACCCGGACCGGCATGGGGCGGGCGACCAGATGAGGGGCGCTCGAGCCGCAGGCGGCGCAGAGCAGGCCCGTTGCCGCGCAGAGCCCCGCGGCTATCCTAGAGCGCGATGTAGCCATCGACAGGTTGAATGTCCTGATAGTGTGGCGGTTGCGCGGCAGGAGCCGGGGGCGGCTCAGGCGCGGCTGCGGCCGTCGGCTGGGCCGGGAGGACAGGGGGAGGGAGGTGGCGCACCTCCACGACCGGCTGCCAAGGGGCGAGCGCCCAGGATGAGATCGGCGGGGCCGCGGGTTCCGCCAGCATCCCCGACAGCCCTGCCCCTGCCGCCAGCTCCTGCAGGGACCTCGGGGGCGCGCTCGGTTCCGGCGCGGTTTCCGAACGGGTGTCGGTTCGCCAGAGCAGAGAGGCTGCCCCCGCGAGTAGCCCCCCAATCGCCAGGCAGCCGGCCGCCAGGAGGACGGGCGGCATCGAGAGCCGGTGTCCTGAAGGGCCGGCAGCGGCAGGCGCCGGGAGCCGAGTGTTCGCCTGCTCGACCAGGCGGCTCATCCGGTCAAGGTCGGTGTAGAGCCGCTCGAGGCGGGCGTCGAGGCTTTCCAGCCTCGCATCCGTTTCGGCCTGCGAGGGCGAGCCGTTCTTCTCCAGCGGCTCGCGCCGCGGCTCCATGCCGATCGCTTTACTCATGGGCGGGTCTCTGGATGCGCTCGAGGCCTTGGCTGCGTTGCACCGTCACCGTGGCGCCCACCCGGAGCTGCCGACGCGTGACCGGCCTGCCCTTGATGAGGACGCGGGTGGCATGATCCAGCGGGATGGTGACGATTTGGCCGTTCGGCCGGGTCACGGTCATCGCGCCGCCTGCGGGGCTCAGGGCGCTGACGACGCCGCGGACGGCGTAGCCTCCCGCGGGGATCAGCATCTCCCTGGGGGCGCCCCACACCGTCGGGTGCGCGAGCGCGCCGGCCCACAGGCCCAGCGCGAACAGCCCTGTCACTGCGGCATGTCGCATCGAGAGCACGCTCCTCATCTTCAGCCGGCGCATCGTACCGCGCCGCGCATAACAATTGGATGACTTTTCCATGACAGTTTCTTCATGGAGTGCGACAATGGCACTTATGACACGCGAGCCGGCGGCGCCCCCACAGCCGTGGACGCCGAGGGTGAAGCTCATCATCGCCGTGGCGGTCATCCAGCTGCTGATCGCCGGGGGCTGGGCGCTCCTGCGCGGCGCGCAGGAGTTCCTCGTGTACGCGGCCTTCATGCCGCTGGTCATGCTCGGCGTCGGCCGCCTCCACGCCCACGTCCGGTTCAGCGAAGGGCTGCTCTGGTGCCTGAGTGTGTTGGCGCTGGCGCATCTGGCCGGCGGGCTCGTCCCGGTTCCCCCGCAGTGGCCCACAGAGCTGCGGGACCGCCTGTATGACTTGTGGCTGGTCCCCTTCCTGCTGAAGTATGACCACCTGGTTCACGCCTTCGGCAATGCGACCGCGACCTGGCTGTGCTGGCAGTTCCTGCAACGCACCGTCGCCAGCAAGAGCGGCTGGGGGTTTCGCGACTTGCGCCCGACCCCCGCGCTGCTCTTCTTCTGCGTCCTGGCCGGGATGGGGATCGGCTCCGTGAACGAGATCCTGGAGTTCCTCACCACCCACGTCGTTTCCGATCACGGTGTGGGGGGCTATCGCAACACCCTCATGGACCTCGTCGCCAATACCATTGGCAGCCTGATCGTGGCCGCGATGCTGTGGCGGCATGGCAGGAAGGTCTGCGATCCTGATGCGCGGGTGGTCTGCCGACGTCAGGAGGCGGACTGATCACACGCTGAGGAGGGCGCCGTAGGTCCGAAGCCAGCGCCTGGCTTCGTGCAGCAGAGGGGCGTGGCCCGCGACCATGGCCCAGAAGCGAGGGGAGTGGCTCCGGTCCCTCAGGTGGGCGAGCTCGTGCACGACCACGTAGTCCAGGATCGCCGGCGGCGCCATGATGAGCCGGTAGTTGAAGCTGAGCGAGCCCCCCGGCCAGCAGCTCCCCCACCGCGCGCGGAGGTTGCGGACGTACACCTGCCTGGCCTCTGTGCCCATCTGCGCCCCGAGCACCTCCACCCGCTGAGCCAGGACGCGGGATGCCTCGTCCATCAGCCACCGGCGCAGGATCCGCCGCGCGCTCTCGAGGCTGCCCGCCCGCGCGGAAACGAGCAGCCGCCGGCCTCGCGTCAGCGCCACGCCGCTCGCGGGCGCCTGCCGCACCAGGACCGTGTGCGCGTCTCCGCGATACAGGAGGGTCGGCCCATACGGCCACCGGCGGGCGGCGGCCGTCTCGCCGTCGAGCCGCGCCGTCCACCGCAGCACCCAACGGCGGTGCCGCTCCAGGAACGCCTGAATGGCTTGCTCACCGGTCCCCTGCGGCGCGGTGACGACCAGGCCGCTCTCCGGCGCGATCCGCAGCCCGAGGCGTCTGGTCCGCCCGCTGGTCAGGACGGCGCAGCCGATGGTTCGATGCCCCAGCACGACCTCCATGCGCGGCACGGCGATCGGCGCATACGGAACGGCCATGCGGGCATTCTACCACCCGTTGTCACTTCGATTCCTCGGCGCAACGCTGCTGATGGGTCTGCAGCTGTTCACTGGCGGCTGGCGATGTTTGCCTCTCGGCTGGCGGCCTCGAGGTTCCGCCGCAGCTCGTCGGCCTGCGACCGGGTCCCCTGCTTCACCGCCTCCATCTGCGCCTCGAGCTCCTGCTGGTGCTGCTCCAGGTTGTCATCGAGCTGGGTCCGCTTGGTCCGGCCCTTCGCTTCAAGCTCCTGCTTGTCCTTGGCGAGCTCGGCGTCCACGTCCTTTTTCTGCTGGTCGGCCCGGGCTTCCACCGTGGTCCGTTCCTCCGCAGTGGCGGTCGCCAGATCTTCCTTGAGCTTGGCGTCGATCTCGTCCTTCTTCTCGCGGGCCGAGGTCTCCAGCTCCTGCTCCTCCTGCCGCAGTTCCGCGTCCAGCCGATCGCGGTCGGCCTCCACCTTCGCCTTCAGCTCGGTGAGCTGTTGCTGGAGCTCGGCGGTTCGCTGTACGCGCTGCTGCTCCAGCTCGGCCTCCCGCCGCTGCTGCGCGCTCGGCTTCTCAGGGCTCTGGCCCATCGCCTGGGCCGGCGTTCCACCGCACAGCACCGAGGCTCCCACGACGAACCCCCACATCACGTAAGGCAGCATCCCGACCTCCTCTCGTTTGGCGTCCCGTTCCACCCCGCCGCACTGCGGTTCCCAGTATGCGGAGCCACCGTGACGGCAGGATGACTTTTCGATGACAATTTGTTCATGCAAACGTCATGGGCTCGTCATCTCGCCCCGGTAGGCTGGGGGCGGAACCTGAAGGGGGTGAGCTGATCATGATGGAGATGCACCTGACGGCCGAGCCGTTCGTCTCGCTCATCGCGGGCATCCTGATCTTTGTCATGCCGCACCTGCTGAACTACATCGTCGCGACGTACCTCATCCTCATCGGCCTGCTCGGGCTCTTTTGATGAGCATCCTCCCGCCGCGGGATGGCGCGGTGGTGATCGGGTCCGGCCCCAACGGCCTGGCCGCCGCCATCGTCTTGGCCCGCGAGGGCTGTCGGGTCGTCGTGTACGAAGGCGGCGCGACGGTCGGGGGCGGGATGCGCTCGGCGCCGCTTACCCTTCCCGGCTTCACGCATGACGTCTGCGCGGCCATCCACGCCCTGGGCGCGTGCTCGCCGTTCTTTGCGAGCGTGCCGCTGGCCGCCCATGGCGTCGAGTGGGTGGAGCCGCCGGCGCCGCTGGCGCATCCGCTCGATGACGGGACCGCCGTCGTCGTGGAGCGTTCCCTCGATGCCGCCGCGGAGCGCCTGGGCCCCGACGCCGAGGCGTATCAACAGCTGATGGGACGCTTCGTCCGGTCCTGGGATGCGCTGGCCCTCGACATCCTCGCCCCGTGGCATTGGCCGAGCCATCCGGTGCTGGCGGCGCGGTTCGGGCGGCACGCGCTGCAATCGGCTGCCGGTCTTGCGCGCCGTTGTTTTCGGACACCGCAAGCCCGGGCGCTGTTCGCCGGCCTGGCCGCGCATGCGGCTCAGCCGCTCCATCGGCCGCCGACGGCGGCCTTCGGGGTGGTGCTGGGCGTGACCGCCCACGTCGGCGGCTGGCCGATCGCCAGGGGCGGGACCCAGCGCGTGGCGGACGCGCTGGCCGGCCACCTGCGCGAGCTGGGGGGTGAGATCAGGCTGGGGACGCCTATCCGGTCACTTGACGAGCTGCCGCCGTGCCGCGCGGTCCTCTGCGACATCACGCCGCGCCAGCTCATCGCGCTGGCCGGCGGCCGGCTTCCGCCGGCGTACCGCAGGCGGTTGGCGCGGTATCGCTATGGGTGGGGCGTCTGCAAGGTCGACTGGGCGCTCCGGGCGCCCATCCCCTGGACGGCGGCGGGATGCCGGCGCGCGGGGACGGTGCATCTCGGAGGCACGATGGAGGAGATCGCCGAGGCGGAGCGCGCCGTGGACGAGGGGCGCCATTCGGAGCGGCCCTTTGTCATCCTGGCCCAGCCGAGCCTGTTCGACAGTTCGCGCGCGCCGTCCGGCGCGCACACCGCCTGGGCCTATTGCCATGTCCCCAACGGCTCCGGCGACGATCGGACCGCCGCCATCGAAGCCCAGGTCGAGCGGTTTGCCCCCGGCTTCCGGCGGACGATCCTGGCGCGGCACACCATGACCTGCCCGGAGCTTGAGCGGTACAACCCGAACTATGTCGGCGGCGACATCCTAGGCGGCGCCCAGGACCTGTGGCAGGTGCTGGCGCGCCCCCTGCTGCGGCGGGTCCCCTACGCCACGCCGCTGACCGGCGTGTTCCTCTGTTCGTCCTCGACCCCTCCGGGGGCGGGCGTGCACGGCATGTGCGGCTACCACGCCGCGCGCGCCGCGCTGCGCAACGTCTTCAGGGGTCATAACCGCAAGGAGGGGTGAAATGCCAGGCAAAAAGCACGTGCGAGGGGTCAGCGAGAAAGAGCAGCGGATGTATGAGCATATCGCCGAGCAGGCGAGGCGCGAGGGCCGCTACGGCGGCCGGGCGAAAGAGGTCGCCGCGCGGACCGTGAAGAAGCACCACAAGCAGCGCGGGCACGCTACAGGCCACTAGCAAGCCGTATCACATATAATCGGGGACAGCCACTAATTTCCTAGTGGCTCCACAGAAAATTAGTGGCTGTCCCCGATTTATTCCCGATTTATTCGACCTGCGGCGGGGCGGGCGGCTTCACCCGCCAAGGTCCTGGGCCGTCAGGCTCGGCCGGCTCAGGCGGGGGCGGCGGCATGGGCTGCCCCGGTGATGGCCGCGGCGGCTTCCCGGGTTGCGGGGGCGGCGGCTCAGGTCGAGCAGGTGGCGCCGGGGATGGGGGCCGCTTGAGGTCGCAGCGTGTGTTCGCTAGGGCTGTCATCACATCCTCCCACGATTGGCAGGTTACCCTCCAGCGGATGACGAACGCATGACAGCACTGTCACCCAAACGTCATGCGGGCGTCATGTGCCATCCGCTACCCTGTGGCATGGAAGCTGACAGAGGAGGGCGCCATCATGATCACGCTTGTGCTCGTCAGCATCTTCGCAGGGTTCGCGCTGATGTACTTCCTGGACACGCGGACCGGCAGGCGGCGCCGCGCGGCGGCCCGCGATCGGCTGGTCCGCCTGGCCCACGCGCTCGGCGACTTCACTGAGGTGACGCGGCGCGATGCGGCCAACCGGCTCCACGGGCTGCTGGCGGGCAAGGTCCACGATGGGGCGGTGAGCGATGAGGTGTTGGAGGCCCGCCTGCGCGCGCGCCTGGGCCGCATTGTGCGGCACCCGCGCTCTATCGGCGTCCATGTCATGTCAGGCCGCGTGACGCTGGAAGGGCCCATCCTCGAGGATGAGGTGCGGCGGACGGTGTCCCGGCTGGCCGCCATCCCAGGCGTCCGCGAGATCGAGAACCGGCTGGAGGTGTACGCGAAAGCCGGCGACCTTCCGCAGCTGCAGGGAGGCGTCCCCCGCCCAGGTGAACGCATGGAGTTCTTTCAGACCACCTGGTCGCCGACCGCCAGGGTGTTGGCGGGATTGGCGGGGGCGGGGCTTCTGCTCGCGGGGACGTTTCTTCTGTTGCCGTGGGTGGGATGGGGCGGGCTGTGGGGCGCCCTGCTGGGGTTGGCTGGGATCGCCCTGCTGGCGCGGGCCGTGACGAACCTGGAGCTGAAGCGGCTCATCGGCCTGGGGGCGGGCCGGGCGGCGATTGACTTGCAGAAGACGGTCCTCATCGCGGCGCCGGTGGAACGGGTCTTTCGCTTGTGGACCGCGTATGAGAACTTCCCGCGCTTCATGTCCAACGTCCGGGAGGCCCGCCCAACCGCCCGGCATCAGTCCCATTGGATCGTGACCGGCCCGGGGGGCATCCCCGTCGAGTGGGATGCGCTCATCACGCAGCTCATCGAGAACCGGGAGGTGGCCTGGAAGACGCTGCCCGGGTCGCTCGTCCAGCACGCCGGCCGCGTCCGGTTCACCCCGGAGCGCGGAGGCACCCGCGTGGATATCCGGCTCTCGTATAACCCGGCGCTGGGCGGCATCGGGCACATCTTCGCCTCGCTCTTCGGGGCCGATCCCAAGCGGGAAATGGACGAGGACCTGGCCCGCATGAAGACGTTCCTGGAGACCGGCGTCGCGCCGGCCGACGCCGCCAAGCGGGAGCACGAGTTCAACAGCGCGCACCCCTGAACACGATTCGCCAAAGCGGAAGATGACGAAATTGTAATCTAAAAGTCATCTGAGTGTCATGTGGTGCGCGTAGACTGCCTCCAATCATTCCGGGATCCCGTATGCGCAGCGGTCAGTGACAGGAGGTTAGATGCCCCCCGCCCCAGCCTCGCTCCTTTCCCCCTCGCAACAGGCTGGTGAGAAAAAGCGCAACGGCAACGGTCACGCCCTTCGCTCGCGCATCCCGCCCTCCCCGGACGACCTCTTCCAGCTCCTCACGACCATCCAGGCGGTCAAGCGCGGCGATTTTTCCGTCCGCTTTCCCGCGGGCGACGGCAGCGTGGTGGGGCGAATCGGCCGGACGCTCAATGACATCGTCGATATGAACGAGCGGCTGGCCGATGAGCTGGCGCGCGTGAGCCAGATCGTGGGCCAGGAAGGCCGCATGAACGAGCGCGTCGCCATCGGGCCGGTGCGGGGCGGCTGGGCGACGAGCGTCAACGCGGTGAACGCGCTCATCGGCGACCTCGTGCAGCCGACCAACGAAGTGGCGCGCGTCATCACCTCCGTGGCCAAGGGCGACCTCTCGCAGAAGATGTCGCTTGAAATCCAGGGCCGGTCGGTCAAGGGGGAGTTCTTCCGGATCGGCACGACGGTGAACGCCATGGTGGACCAGCTCTCCTCCTTCGCCGCCGAGGTGACCCGCGTGGCGAAAGAGGTGGGGACCGAAGGGAAGCTGGGCGGCCAGGCCGAGGTCCGGGGGGTGTCC
>JACPAY010000002.1 GCA_016180575.1 Candidatus Omnitrophota bacterium
GCGAGCTGCGCCAGTTCCCGCACCCCCGCTCGCTCGAAGGGCTCGAAGTGCTCGCGAAGAAGCGCGGCATGGAGGTCGGCTTCCATGCGGCCGAGGCGTTCATGACGGTCCGGGACGAATGGGCATGAGGGCGGGCGGGCCGATGCTGATCTACCTGGCGGACCTCACCCACACCGGGCTCCAGGTGGCGACCGAGAGCACCCCGCTGAACGTCGGGCTCGTCGCCTCCTACGCGAAGAAATGGTTGGGGGAGGCGGTGGACTTCCGGTTCTTCAAGTATCCGGAGAAGCTGACCGCCGCCCTGAAGGAGCGAGCGCCGGATCTCCTCGGCTGCAGCAACTATGTGTGGAACAGCAACCTGTCCGAGTGGGCGCTGGGGTATGCCAAGCGCCTCCACCCCGGGGTCGTCACGGTCCAGGGCGGCACCAACTACCCGTTTGCTGAGGCTGGCCAGCTCGAATTCCTCAGCGGCCATCCGAACACCGACTTCCATATTTTCTATGAGGGCGAAGTCGCCTTCCTGAACCTGATCAGGCGCTTCCTGGAGGCCGGGAGCGCGGGCCGGATGAAGGATGAGCCGATCGCCGGGTGCCAGTTCCTCTCCCCGCGGGACGGCGCGCTCATCTCGGGCCCGCCGGTCGAGCGCCTCAGGGCGCTCGATGAGATCCCCTCGCCGTACGTCACCGGCCTGCTCGATGAGTTTTTCGACGGGCGGCTCACCCCGATGATTGAAACGACGCGGGGCTGCCCCTTCACCTGCAACTTCTGCAACGCCGGGGACAAGTACTTCAACAAGGTGACGATGTTTTCGCTCGACTACATCCAGGAGGAGCTGCGCTACATCGCGCCCCGCATCGCGGCGGCGGGGGTCTCGCACCTCACGATCGCGGACAACAACTTCGGGATGTACCCGCGCGACGCGGAGATCTGCCGGATCATCAAAGAGGCCCAGGAGCGGTACGGCTGGCCGATGGGGCTCATCTCGACGACCGGAAAGAACAACAAGGAGCGCATCATCAAGGCCACGGAGATCCTCGGCCGCTCGCTGCTCGTGAGCATGTCGGTCCAGTCCATGGACCATGACGTGCTCGTGAACATCAAGCGGCAGAACATCAGCCTCGACGCCTACAAGCAGATCAACCAGGCGCTGATCCAGCAGGGGCGCTCGGGGATGGCCGAGCTGATCTTCCCGCTGCCCGGGGAGACGTACGAGTCCTTCATGCGCGGGATCCAGGCGGCCATCGAGGCGGACGCGAGCAAGATCATGTCCTACACGCTGCAGCTGCTCTACGGCACCGACTACAAGGATCCGGCGTACCGCCGCGAGCAGGGGTATCGGGGCAAATGGCGGCTGATCCCGCTCGACTTCGGGGAGTACGAGGGGGAGCGCATCTTCGACGTCGAGGAGGTCGCGGTGTCATCGAAGTATGCCAGCTTCGAGGACTACCTCCTGATCCGCGGCTTTGCCCTCCTCACGGAGTGCCTCTACAACAACTACCTCTTCTGGGAGCTCCTCCGGTATCTCCAAGATGCGGGGATCTCGCCCTATGCGTGGCTGCGGGCGGTCTGGGACCGCCGTGAGCAATTCCCGGAGGGGATCCAGCGCGTCTTCGACAGCTTCATCGAGGAGACGAAGCGCGAGCTCTTCGATTCCGAAACCGACCTCATCCGCTTTTATCGCGACCCCGACCACTACGCGCGGCTGATCCGCGGCGAGATCGGGGGGAACGTGATCTTCAAGCACAAGACCCGGCTCCTCACCCGGCACCGGGAGGCCTGGATGGGCCACATCACGCAGGTGGCCGAGAGGTTGCTCATGTCGCAGCCGAACGCCGCCAGCCAGGCGAAACGCATCCAGGAGGAGCTGGAAGAGCTCCTGCGGTACCTGACGCACAAGTTCGCCGGCATGCTGGATCCGGCGGCGAACGAGGGGCCGGTCACCGATCAGTTCC
Source organism: Candidatus Omnitrophota bacterium (assembly GCA_016180575.1). Taxonomy (GTDB): domain Bacteria; phylum Omnitrophota; class Gorgyraeia; order Aquiviventales; family Aquiviventaceae; genus JACPAY01. Next base: position 1,953 of record JACPAY010000002.1, read on the forward strand.
AGCACGACATCCTCGCCTGGTCGCGCGACCGGACCGGCAAGCCGCTGGCCGCGTGGTCACGGCCGGAGGGCTGCGCGTACCGGTTCTACTTCAGCGAGCAGCAGCTCATCGAGCGCCGCGACAGCTTCCGGCGATACGGCACCGACCCCCATGGCCTGGCCAAGATCATGGCGCGGATCCCCTCTCACGAGCGGCTGTTCCGGCAGGTCAGCCCCGCGGGGCGCGCGGCGGACCAGCCGGCCGAGCGGTCGGCGCTCGAGGTCACCCACGAATGATCGTCGGCCTCACCCCGGCGCGCGGCGGCAGCAAGGGGCTGCCGGGGAAAAACATCAAGCCGCTGTGCGGCAAGCCGCTCCTCGCCTGGACGATTGAGGCGGCGAAGGCCTCCACGCGCCTCGATCGCTACGTGGTCTCCACGGAGGACCGCGGGATCGCGCAGGTCGCCCGCCAGTGGGGGGCTGAGGTCATCGAGCGACCTGCTGAACTGGCGACGGATGAGGCGACCACCCTCTCGGTGTTGCAGCATGTGCTCCGCCTCGTGCCGGCGCAGGTGGTGGTCCTGTTGCAGGCCACGTGCCCGATCCGGGACGAAGGGCTGATCGACCGGTGCATCGCGCGGTTCCTGGAACGCGGGGCGGACTCGCTGGCGACGGGCTTTCTCTGCAAGTATGTGGCCTATGGATCGAACGCGCAAGAGCGCCGGCGCCAGGAGATCCCCGGCTTTTTCTACGACGACGGCAACGTGTACGTCATCCGCGCCGACCTGATCCGGGCCGGGGAGCGGTATGGCGCCAAGCGGGAGCACGTCATCCTCGACCGGGAGCAGAACCTCGACATCGACGATGCGTTCGATTTCTGGGTGGCGGAGCAGGTCCTGAAACGGCGCGCGGGGGTCCCATGCCCGTCGTGACCGAGTCGGCCAGCCTGCTCGACGCGCACCTCAACGTCCACTGGCTGCGCCCCGAATCGGCGCTGTGGGATGCGATCGCCTCCTCCGTGGTCGCCCGGGCGGAGCTCCCGCCGCCGTCGCTGGACCTGGGCTGCGGCAACGGCCTGTTCAGCTTCATCACCGCCGGCGGCCGGTTCTCGCCGGAGTACGACTGGTACCGGAATGTGGATCTTGAACGGGCCGGAGAGGGCGGCGATCTGTATGACGCGCTCGGCACGCTCCCCCGGCGGGCATGGATCACCGAGGAGCCGCGCCATCAGTTCGATTGGGGCCTGGACGCGAAGGCGACCCTGCTGGAGCAGGCGAAGGCGCTGGGCTTCTATCGCCAGACGGCGCTGGCGGACGCCAACGGCAGGCTCCCATGGCCCGACGAGAGCCTGCAGAGCGTGTTCTCCAATATGCTCTACTGGCTGACATCAGCGGAAGCTGCGCTCAGGGAGCTGCGCCGGATCCTGCGCCCGGGGGGGCGCGCCTGGCTGTGCCTGCCCGACCCCGCCTTCCTGGCCTGCTGCACGAGGCGCCGCGACGCGGTCCGCTGGACGGTCTCGGCGGAGGAATGGGAGGCGCTCGCGGCGCGGACCGGCTTCCGGGCGATCTCAGCGACCCGATACCTCTCCCCGCTCACGCTGAAGGTCTGGGATATCGGGCTGCGGCCGGTGGCAGGGGTGCTCATCAAGATGGTCCATCGGTTGAGCGAAGCGGACCGCCTGGCGCTGAAGCTGGAATGGATGGACTGCGTGCGGCCGTTCCTCTGGGAGCTCTACGAGCAGGATCAGCGGGAGCCCCGCAGCGGCGGGTTCCACTTCGTGGGGCTCGAGAAGGGATAGATGTTCCTCGCGACGACAGCGCTCAGCGACTTCTGGGACACGCAGGAGGAGCTCCTCTTCCTGGGACCCTGGTGCCTGCGCGAGGATCGGCGGCAGGAGTGGGAGGGCCTGCGGTACCAGCTCCTGCCGAACCCCTGGGAGGATCGACAGCGGTTTGATGACAGCGCCGCGTATCTGGATGCCTATGGCGAGCGGCTGCTCGGCAGCTTGACCGACTACCTCAACGCCGCGCATCGCGTTTCCCATGGGACGCGCTACTGGCGCATCCTGATCGGCCCCTGGCTCATCCATTACCTCCATGCTGTCTATGACCGGTACGTCCGCCTGACCGAAGCCTTCAGCCGGCACCCCACCCTGCGCACGACGGTGCTCGATCCTGGCGCATTTCGGGTCCCCCCGGATACGCTAACGTTCGTCACCGGTCTGGGTGATGATCCATCGAACCTGCAGATGTTCTCCGAGCAGCTCGCGCACCTGGGCTACGCGTTTCCGCGGAAACCCTGGGCCGCCCCGGAGCAGATGGCAGAACAGATGCCAAAGATCAGCGGGTGGCGAGGCGCAGTGCGCGAGGCCCGAGCACGGGGATACGGGCTGCTCGAAGGGACGGCTGGCTGGATCCGGCGCGCGAAGCCGCATGCCGCCCTCTGCGAAATGTCCTGCTCACGGTCCTGGCTCTGGGCCCTGGCCTGGCGCAGCCGGCTGCGGGCCATTCCCAGAGACGCGGCATGGGACCGGCCGGTCGTGTGCGAGGGCCCGATCTTCGACGAGCGCCGGAAGGGGCTTGCGGCGCTTTCAGCCGCCAGCGAGTTTGAACAGATCGCCGTCCGGTCGCTCCCACAACACGTGCCCACCCTCTACCTCGAGGGCTATGACCGCGCGCGGGACGCCACGTTGAGCGCGATGCGGCAGGCGCCGCCGGTCATTGTCTCGGCGGCGGGCTGGCACTACCAGGAGCCGTTCAAATTCCTGGCGGCGGAAGCCTCGGCCCGGGGCAGCCGCCTCATCGCCGTGCAGCACGGGGGCGGCTACGGCCTCTTCCGGCATGCCCCCATGGAACAGCATGAGCGACGCGCGGCTGACACGTTCCTGGCCTGGGGGTGGGCCGACCACGACTCGACCCGCGCCCTGGGCAATCTGCCCAGCCCACGGCTCTCCCAGCTTTTCATGGCCCGATACGGCCGGCCAGCGAATCGTTCCTCGGAGACGCTCCTGTTCGTCTCCACCGCCCACCTGCGCTACCCACTGCGCTTTGACTCCTGCCCGATCGGTATCGATACCCCGGCCTATCTGCAATGGCAGCTCCGCTTCCTCGCTGCGATCCCGGATCGGCTGCGCCGCGTCATACGCTTCCGACCCTATCCGCAAGAGTTCGGGTATGCGGTGCGCGACCAGGTCACCAGACGCGTAGGGCCGCTTCAGTGGGATGGGCGCCAGCCGCTTGCGCAGACGCTGAACGAGGCGCGCCTGGTGGTCATTGACCATTCCGGCACCACGTTTCTCGAGGCCCTCCGGCACGGCGTGCCCACGGTGCTCTTTTGGGATCCCAGACGCTCGGAGGTCCGCGATGAGGCGGCGCCGTTCGTCGAGACGCTGCGCGGCGCCGGCATCCTGCATGACTCGCCTGAGGCGGCGGCGGCGCACATCGGAGCGATCTACGACCAGCCGTCAGCCTGGTGGGAACGCGCCGAGGTGCAGGAGGCCAGGCATCGCTTCATCGAGCGGTACGCCTTGGGACGGCGCGAGTGGCTGACATCCTGGACGCGGGCCGTGCAGGACGGGCTCGCAGCGAGCCGGGAAACGGGCTCTGACGGCCAGGGGGTCGGTTCCGGTGGGTGAGCCGTCCGTCTATCAGAAGCGCGACAGCTTCGCGGCGTTCCGCCTTCGGTCATCGGCGGACGGCGTCATGGAGCGCATCCGCGGCGCGCGGGATCGGGTGGCGCAGGCCCCGCTCAGCGAGCGGGACAAAGGCGTCGTCCTCCAGGCCTGCGAGGAGCTGCTCGGGCCGGCCGAGGGCGGCGGCGCCAGCCGCTTCACCCTGCAGCCCTACGTCGTGGATGAGATCAGCCGCCTCGAGGATGCGGAGCTGCCGCGGTATCTCCTGTACCGGTTCCGGTATGAGATGTTCCCGCAGCGCCACGCGCTGGATGAGTTTCCGCCGTGCCTGCAGATCGAGCCCACGTCCGTCTGCAACTACCGGTGCGTGTTCTGCTATCAGACGGACCGCGAGCTGACGGACCGCCGGAACGGCCACATGGGGGTCATGCCGCTGGACCTGTTCACGCGGCTCATCGACCAGGCCCAGGGGCGGTGCGAGGCGGTGACGCTGGCCTCGCGCGGGGAGCCGCTCCTGTGCCCGGACATCGAGGCCATGCTGGCCTACTGCGCAGGCAAGTTCCTGGCGTTGAAGCTCAACACGAACGCCTCGCGCCTGACCGACACGCACTGCCACGCGATCCTGCGGGCGGGCGTGAACACGGTGGTGTTCTCGGCCGATGCCGCCGCCGAGCCCGCGTACAGCCGCTTCCGGGTGGGGGGCAGCCTCGAGCGCGTGCGGGCGGGCATCGCGCGCTTCCACGAGATCCGCGCCAGCCACTACCCGCGCTCGCGGACCATCACGCGGGTGAGCGGGGTCCAGGTGCCGGAGACGCCGGCGATCGACGAGATGGAGGCGTTCTGGGGCGGGCTCGTGGACCAGGTGGCGTTCGTCAAGTACAACCCCTGGGAGAACACCTACGAGCGGCCGGTCAACGGCCTCACGGCGCCGTGCTCCGACCTGTGGCGGCGGATGTTCGTGTGGTGGGACGGGACGTGCAACCCCTGCGACGTGGATTACCGCTCGACGCTCGCGGTGGGGAACGCGCGCGAGCAGCCGCTGAGCGTCCTGTGGTGCTCGGCGCCGTACCAGGCGCTCCGCGAGCGCCATCTGGGCCGGCAGCGGTCGCGCTGCGCGCCGTGCAACCGGTGCACGGTGGTATAGGGATATGACCGAACTCGTCTGCGCGCTGATGCTGGGCCGCGAAGGCAGCACCGGCTTCCCGGGCAAGAACATCCATCCGATGCTGGGGCGGCCGCTCATGGCCTATCCGCTGCTCGCCGCCAAGGCCTCCCGGTCCGTCCAGCGGACCTACCTCTCGACCGATTCGGCGGCGATGGCGGCGATCGCGCGCGGGTACGGGGCGGAGGTGATCGACCGGCCCGCGGAGCTGTGCACGCCCCAGGCGCTCGGCGAGGACGCCTTCGCCCACGGCTACCGCGTGATCCGCGACGAACTGGCGAAGGCGGGCTCGGCCGTCGAGCTGATGGTGCTGCTCTTCGCCAACGCGGCGACCGTCACCGGGGAGCTGATCGATCGGGGCGTCGAGCGGCTGCGCGCCGACCCGGCCCTCGACTCGGCGGTGAGCGTCTCCCGCTACAACATGTGGAGCCCCCTGCGGGCGCGCAAGCTGGGCGGGGACGGCTGCCTGCATCCCGCGGTGCCGTTCGAGGTGTTCGGCGACCCGGCGACGCTCACCTGCGACCGCGATTCGCAGGGCGACATCTACTTCGCCGACATGGGGGTGTCGGTGGTGCGGCCCCGCTGCCTGGAGCGCCTCCACGACGGGCTGCTCCCGCAGCGGTGGATGGGCCGTCGGATCGCGCCCATCCACTCCGAGGCGGGATGCGACGTGGATTTTGCCTGGCAGCTGCCGGGGGTCGAGCAGTGGCTGCGGGCGCACGGGTTCGCCGAGGAGCCATGTTCGAAGGGCTGAGGCGCAAACGCGTCCTGATCACCGGGGCGAGCGGCGGCCTCGGGGCCTGCATGGCCCGGCTGCTGGCCTCCTACGGGGCGGCGGTCGGACTGCATTACAAGCGCAACGCCAGGCAGGCCGCGGCCCTGCGGGCGGAGCTGACGCGACAGGGCGGGGAGGCCGAGACCTTCCAGGGCGACCTGCTGGAGGCGCGGAGCTGCCGGGCGCTCATGGGCGATTTCCTGAAGCGCTTCGGCGCGATCGACGTCCTGATCAACAACGCCGGCGCGGTGTTCGGCCCCGCCGGGCTGGAGGAGCTGCGCGCGGCGTCGTGGGATCGGACCTTCGCCCTGAACGCCCGGGCGCCGTTCCTCCTCGCGCAGCAGGCCTTCGCCCGGATGAAGCGGCAGGGGGGCGGCAAGATCATCAACATCAGCTCGGTCGCCGTCAAGTACGGCGGGTCGCCGACGACGCTGCACTACGCCGCCGCCAAGGCGGCCCTGGAAGCCGTCACCGTGGGGATGGCGACCGCGGGGGCCCCGCACCACATCCTGGTGAACGCGATCCGCGCCGGGTTCATCGAGACCTCGTTCCATCGCGCGATGGGCCGGACCGACACGCGCTCGCGCGTCGCGCGCATCCCGCTCAAGCGGGCCGGGCGGCCGCTGGACGTGGCGCGCCTCGTCCTGTTCCTCGCGTCCGAGGCGGGCGATTTCATCACCGGCAGCATCGTCACCGTGAGCGGAGGGGATTGAGCATGAAGGTCGCCGTCTGTGGGGGCTCGGGGTTTCTGGGCAGTCATGTGGCCGATGCGCTGCAGGATCAGGGCCACGAGGTGCGGATCTTCGACCTGCGCACATCCCCCTATCTCAGGCCGGGGCAGGAGATGGTGGTCGGCGACATCCTGGACGAGGGGACGGTCGGGCCGGCCCTGGAGGGGTGCGAGGCCGTGTACCATTTTGCCGGCATCGCGGATATCGACGAGGCCAACCGGCAGCCGGCGGAGACGGTCCGGGCCAACGTGCTGGGGACGACGCTCCTGCTCGAGGCGTGCCGCGCGGCCGGCGTGCGGCGGTTCCTGTACGCGAGCACGGTGTACGTCCAGAGCCACGCGGGGGGATTCTACCGGTGCAGCAAGCAGGCCTCCGAGCTCTACATCGAGGCGTTCCAGCAGGCCTACGGGCTGCCGTACACCGTCCTCCGGTACGGGAGCCTCTACGGCCCGCGGGCGGCTGAGTCCAACGCGGTCCAGCGGTACTTGACCCAGGCGCTCCTCCACGGGAAGATCGAGGCGGTGGGGGACGGCGAGGAGGTCCGCGAGTACATCCATGTGGAGGACGCGGCGCGGAACAGCGTGGAGGCGCTCGCGCCGGATTATGAAAACCAGTACGTGGTGCTGACCGGCCACCAGCCCATGACGGTCAAGGCGCTCCTGGAGATGATCGAGGAGATCCTCAACAAGAAGGTCGCGATCACGTTTCAGGGGCCGGATGCCCTCGTCCACTACCGCCGGACCCCGTACGCCTTCCAGCCGAAGGTGGCGAAGAAGCTCGTCGGGAAGTACTACCTGGACCTGGGGCAGGGGCTGCTCGCCTGCCTCAGCGACATCCACGAGCGCGAGCGGGCCAAGGCGGCGATTGCCGAGGAGCTCAGGTGACCGGGAAGGGGCATGGTGCGCGCCATCGCGTTTGATTTCGACGGGGTGCTCGTCGAGTCGGTGGAGATCAAGACGGCGGCCTTCGCGCGGCTCTTCGCCGGCGAGCCGCCCGAGCTGGTGGAGCGCATCCTCGCCTACCATCGGGCGCACGGGGGGATCTCCCAGTTCGAGAAGTTCCGGACCATCTACCGGGATATCCTCCGGCGCCCCCTCGATGAGGCGGCGTCCCAGGCCCTCGGCGAGCGGTTTGCCGCGCTGGTCGTTGACGCGCTGGTTGCGGCCCCCTGGGTCGAGGGCGCGCAGGAGTTCCTCGCCGCGCATCGGGGACGGTACCGGTCGTTCGTGGTCTCCGGCACCCCGGAGCCAGAGCTCAGGGCCATCGTGCAGCGCCGGGCAATGGAGCGATACTTCGATGAGGTGCTGGGCTCGCCCGCCCCGAAGGAGGCGCTGCTCCAGGGCCTCCTGGATCGCCATCGGCTCCGCCCGGAGGAGCTTGCCTTCGTGGGCGATGCGCAGACGGATTGGCTCGCCGCGCAGCAGGCCCGCATCCCGTTCATCTGGCGCGTGGCGCCCGACGCGCCCCCCTTGGATGGGTTCACCGGCCCCCGCATCGCGTCGCTCCGTCACCTGGACCGAGCGCTCGCCGGCAGCGTGGGGCAGAATTGAATGGCTCGCGACGCCGTGAGCTGGTGGATCGTCTCGCCGCGGCACGCGAGCGCCGTCCCCCGCGACGGCTGGGACGGGCCGCCGGAGTGGTGCTATCTGGGGACCAATACCGGGCAGCGGGCGCGGGTCGCCAAGGCGCTTGCCTTCGCGCGCGAGCGCCCGGTCGGGGAGGCCGTGACGCGCCTCGCGCATGAGTTGCGGCAGCCGTTTCTGGACTGGATCGGCGAGGCCGGCGCCAAGCAACCGGACCCGGTGGCATGGTGGGGCTCAGCCCTTGCCTCCAAGAGCCCGCTGCAGATCGACCTCTTTCTCCTCGTGTGCTACGCGGAGCTCGTGCGGTCGTGGGTGCGCGAGGGGCAGGAGACCGCCGGCTGCATCGTGGTGGTGGAGCACCCCTGGCTGGCTTCGCTCCTGCGTCAGCATCTTGCCGGCGACCCGCGGGTGGCGTGCCGCGGCGTGGGGTGGTCCTGGCGGGCGCGGGATGCCGCCGCCTGGGTCCTGAAGATGCTGGCCGCCGCGTCGGTGGAGGCGCTCTGGGGGATGAAGGCGATGGCCGCGGTGCGGTGGACGTTCCGCGGGACCGCGGACCCGATGGACGGCCTCACCGGGCGCGCCGTCCTCATCTGCAGCTGGATTCAGCCGCGCTGCCTCGCGGAGCCCGGGCGGCTGGCCGATCCCTGGACCGGGCGCCTCGGCGAGATCCTGACGGCCCACGGGGAGCGCGTCAAGCGGCTCACCCCGCTCCAGGTCCCCTCGCCGCTGTTGCCGTCGCTGCGGGCGTTCGCCCCGTCGCTCATCGTCACCCTGAGGCACGTGACGGCCGGCGACCTCCTGCGCGCCGTCTCCAGCCGGTTCCGGCTGCGCCACCTGCGCTGCCTCTCGCGCTTCCGCGGCTGGGACTATGCGATCCTGCTCTCCGCCGAGGAGCTGCGGGAGCGCGGACAGAGCCATGTGACGCACGGCCGGCTCTTCTGCGCGGCCATGCGGCGCATCGCGCGGCGCTACGGGGCGAAGGTCAAGTGCCTCATCTACCCATTTGAAAACCAGCCGTGGGAGAAGCTCCTGTGCCTGGCCTGGCGCGAGCAGGCGCCGCACGTGGCCCTGGTGGGATATCAGCACACCTGGGTCCCGCCGCTCTTGCTGCCCTATGGGCTGGGCGCCCGCGAGCGCCAGATCGCGCCGCTGCCCGATCGCATCGTGGCCAACAGCGAGTGGAACCTGCGCGCGCTCAAGGCCGGGGGCTTTCCAGAGGAAACACTCTTCATGGGGGGCGCCCTGCGTCACGAGCACCTGCACCGTTCGACGAACGGCGGGGCGCGCGATCCCCGCTCCGCCGCATCGGCCTCGACGCAGCCGCCCGCGGTCCTCGTCGCATTTCCCCTCCACAAGGCCCACGCGAGCCGGCTGCTGACGGACCTCCTCGAGGAGTTCCGCCGCCCACTCATGGTCAACGGCGCCGCGGAACCGGTCCGGTTTGCCCTCAAACTCCATCCCAGCTTTCCGCTCAGGCAGTTCTGCCGCCGCCCTCCGGCGCTGCCCCCCTGGATCGCGTGGTCCGACGAGCCCTTGAGTCAATCGTTGGCGGAGGCGGACCTCCTCCTGTACGCGGGGCCGACCTCCACCGGCTGGGAGGCCGCGCTCAGCGGGGTGCCGGTGCTGAAGTACCAGTCGGACCTGCTGGATATCGACGCCGGGCACGAGCTCGACGGACTGTCCATCCAGGCGTGTACCCGCGCGACGATGCGCGGATCGATCAGCCGGTTCCTCGGCGAACGCGCCCGGCGCAGCCCGCCGGATCCCCTCCTGATCCGCGAGGCTTTTGGGATGGTCGACGAAGCGCTATGGCGAGCCGTGGTTCGACCCGTCGCATGAGCCGCGGCGCGAGGGCGCTCATCACCGGCGGGACCGGGTTGTTGGGCCACGCGCTCCGGGAGGCGGCACCGGAGGGCTGGGAGGTGTTCGGGACCTTCTGCCGGAACACCCCTCCCCCGGAGTGGCGCGCCCGATGCCGTTCGCTGGATGTCCGCGATGAGCCGGCGGTCGAGCGCCTGATGGACGCCGTGCGTCCGCAGGTCGTCATCCACACGGCGTCCATCGGGAGCGTGGATGAGGCAGAGCGTGATCCGCAGGGCGTGCGGGCGGTGAACGTCGGAGGCACGCAGGCGATGGGACGCGCCTGCGCGCGCTGGAACGCTCGACTGGTCTTCATCTCGTCCAACGCGGTGTTCGACGGCCGGCACCCCCCGTATGATGAGGAAGCGCCACTCGGCGCGGCCAACCGGTACGGGGCGATGAAGATCGAGGCGGAGCGGTGGATCCGGCAGAGCGGGCCGCCGGGCGCGCTCATCATCCGCCCGATCCTCATGTACGGCTGGCCGCTCCCCGGGGGCCGGGACAACGCCGTGACCCGATGGCTGCGGGAGCTCGAAGCCGGCTGGCCGGTGGAGGTTGCTGAGGACGTGACCAGCATGCCGCTGTACGTGGGCGACTGCGCCCAGGCAATCTGGGCGGCGGTCGGGCAAGGGCGGAACGGGACCTACCATGTGGCCGGGGCCGACCGCCTCAGCCTCGCCGCCTTCGCCCAGGCAACCGCGCGCGTCTTTGGCGCTGATGAACGGCTGGTGGTGCCGGTGCTACGGGCCCGGTTCAGCGCCCTGGCGCCCCGTCCGACGGATACCTCCTTCGTGACGACGAAGATGGAGCGGGAGCTCGGCATCCGGCCGATGGGCGTCGAGGAGGGGCTAGGCCTCATGCAGCGGCTGCGGGCCGCGGTTCCGTGACGTGGGGGCCTCCCATGCGGGTCCTCCTGATCGGATCGGTGCCGCGGCGGTTCGGCACGCAGAATTTCAGGTGGTTCGCCTACACCGCGTGCGCGCTGCGGCGGCTGGGACACACGGTCATCCCCTCAGCCGACCGCGAGAGTTGGGCCAGCTCGCGCGCCGTGGGCCGGCGGCTTGCGGGGGTCCGGGGGGCCTCCCGCGTCGTGGCGGGGTACGAGCAGGCGCGGCGGCGGCGGCGGGATCGGCAGCTCGTCGCCCTGGCGCGGCGCACGCGGCCGGACCTCGTGCTCGTCCTCAAGGGCGACACGCTGCCGGAGGAGGTCCTGGCGCAGGTGAAGCGCCTGGCGCGCGGTCCGCTCGTGACCTGGTGGGTGGATGACCCGTGGCGATCCCCAGGGTTCCTGGGATCCTTCGCGCTCTTCGACCACGTCTTCGCCTTTGACCGGTCGTACCTGCCGAGGCTCGCGGCGCTGGGGGCGCGCCAGGTGCACTTCCTGCCGTGCGCGTGCGACGAGACCGTCTACCGGCCGCGCCGGCTGCGGGCGTGGCAGCGCAGGCGGTTTGGCTGTGACGTGGCTTTTGTGGCGTGGTATTTTCCCGAGCGCGGCCCGATCATCCGGGCGCTCATCGACGGCGGCCTCAAGGTGGGCATCTGGGGCGGAGACTGGGACCGCCCTGAGGCCCGGCGTGTGCTGAACGGGGCCGGGGTCCTCCGGGGACCGGCGGTCAACGACCGGGTCGCGGCCACGATCTACAACGCCTCCGCGATGGGATTGAATGTGCATCAGGAGCAGAGCCGGCTGGGGGGGCTGAACACGCGGACGTTCGAGCTGCTGGCGAGCGGCGTCTTTGAGCTGGTGGATCGAGTCGGCGGGATCGAGGAGTTCCTCGAGCCCGGTGACGAGGTGGTCTGCTACGGGTCGCCCGAGGACGCCTGTCGGCTGGCGAGGTGGTATCTCCACGAGCCTGGGGAGCGGGCGCGGATCGCCGCGCGCGGGCGCGCCAGGGTCCTGGAGGAGCACACGTATGTGCGCCGGATGCAGACGCTCTGCGCGCTGGCTCGAGGGTGATGCCGCAGGGTCTTAGAACCGGTTTCATAAATCCGCGCGAACCGCGTTGCGAGCGCCAGCCGGCCGCTGCAAGGAACGACGACGAAGCTGTACCCCCTGGGGTACTGCGAGGAGGAGGGACGCCGCAGCGGGCCGGCTGCCGCCGCAACCCCTTGGTATGCCATGGGCTGGGCCGATCGGCGTCGGCCCGCGGCGTTGCTCGTCGCTCGCGTACTCGTCTTCGAGTACGCCACGCTCCTCGCGCCTTGCGGGCCTCGCCGCTAGGCCCAGCGCGGTCGCGGGGATTTATGAAACCGGTTCTAGAGCTGAGATGATGGTATCGCCGGCTGGATGTCGAGTCCTGTTTGTGATCGACTCCGCCGCCACCGGCGGGGCGGAGCACGTCATCTGGTCGCTGCTCGAGGGACTGCCTCGCAGCCGGGTGGAACCCTACCTCGTCTGCCCCGCGTCCGGCCCGATGCTGGAGCGGTACCGGCAGGCCGCGGCCTCGGTCGCCGCGCTGGAGGGGCGGAGCTGTCTCAGCCCGCGGTCGATTCTGCAGATCGCCTCGCTCATCCGGCGGTGGAAGATCGACGTCGTGCACACGTGCCTCTACACGAGCGACGTCGGCGGCATCCTCGCGGCCAGGATCGCCGGGGCCCCTCGGGTGGTCTCGCATATCGTCGGGCGCAATTTCTACGTGACCGAGGAGCGGGGGCTGCTTCGAATGCGCCGGCGGCTCCTCTCCCTCTTCTACCGCCTGGCCTACCGGGGCGCCGACCGGCTCATCGCGGTGTCCGAGGCGGTGAAGAGGGATCTCGCCGAGCGGCGTGGCGCGCGGGTCCCGCCGGGGAAGATCACTGTCATCCGGCACGCGCCCGACGACGGCCTGGCGGTGCCGGCCGGAGAGGTCGAACGGGCAAGGCAGCAGCTGGGGCTGCGCGAGGACGCGGTGGTGCTGTCGGCGGTCGCCCACCTCATCCCGATCAAGGGGCACCGGTACCTCGTGCAGGCGATGGCGCAGGTCGCACCAATGCTGCCGAGAGCGGTGTGCGTGCTGATCGGCGACGGCCCGGAGCGCGGGGCGCTTGAGCGGATGGCGCACTCGTTGGGGCTGAACGGGCAGGTCGTGTTCGCCGGGGCCTGTGACGGAGCGCTGAAGCGCGCGGTCGTCCAGTTGAGCCGCGCGGTCGTGCTGCCCTCGCTCTCCGAGGGGCTGCCGGTCTCGCTGCTCGAGGCGATGGCGCTGGGCAAGCCCGTCATCGCGGCCGATGCGGGCGGCATGGGAGAGCTGGTAGCGGATCAGGTGACCGGACTGCTCGTGCCTCCGGCCGACCCGGCGGCCCTGGCCGGCGCCATCCGCACCCTCGCGTCGGATGAGGCGCTGAGCGGTCGGATGGGCCAAGCCGGGCGCCGCCGCATCGAGGAGGCGTTCTCCTCCCGCGAGATGGTGCAGCGCGTCACGGCGCTCTACGAGGGCCTGTTGGGATGAGCGCTGGCGTGGCGGCTCATCCCGCGCTGCTCCTCATGCGGGACTCTCCGATGCAGACCTATTGCGCCAACACGCTGTTCCGCAGGGGAATCATCCGGCGCGTCGTGGTGGAAGACGGCTCCGTGGGCGAGCCGGAGGGGTGGCGGATGTTTCGGCAGCTGTGGCGCTATGGCCCCGGCGGGGTGGGGAAGCGGCTTGCGCGCGACCTCGCCCACTTCGACGGCCGGCTGCCCGCGCTGGCGGACTACTACGTGACCCGCCTGCGCACGCGCCGGCTCGTCAACCATCAGCCCCGGCACGAAGCCAGGCTGCTGGGGCCCGACAGCCGACGGCTGGAGCCGGCCTTGCGCGCGGCGCGCGTGCCGACGGTGAACGATCCCCGCTGCCGGCAGCTCATCCTGGAGGAGGGGGCTCGCCTCGTCTTCGTCTTCGGGACCGGTCTGCTGAAGGACGATCTCTTGTCGATGGAAGGCGTGACCTTTGTGAACCTCCACCACGGGTGGCTGCCCGCGTTTCGTGGGGAGGGCATCCTCTCCGCGCTGGCCGAGGAGGGGGTCGGAGGTCTCGGGGTCACGGTCCACATCATTGACCGGGGCATCGACACCGGCCCGATCCTCTACCGGGAGCGGCTGGCGGTTGAGGCAGGCGATAACGCCTATGCCCTGGCGCTGAAGGCAACCATCCGCGGCACCGCGCTGTTCCAGCGCGTCTACGACGACGCGCAGCGCGGCGAGTTGCGGCCCACTCCCCAGCCGCCCGACGCAGGACGATGCTATGGCGGAGGCGAGCTCAAGACCCGCTATCGCATGCGCCTGGCCGCGCTGCGGGCGCTGGACCAGGCGAAGGCCGCGGCACCCCAGGGAGGCGCGCGGCTCAGGAGCCCCCTGGCGCGGGGATGCATGGCGAGCGGGCTCACCATCCTCGCCCGCCGGCGGCACGGGCGGCGGCTGCGGATCCTGATGTACCACGGGGTGGTGCCGTCGGTCCGGGGGCCGGCCGGCTACGGCGACCTGTTCGTCAGCGCCGACGACTTTGACCGCCAGCTCCGGCACCTGGCGCGCGCGTTCACCGTGATCTCGCTCGAGGAGGCGATCGGGCACCTGGTCGGGCGCCGCCCGTTCCCGGAGCGGGCGGTGGCGGTGACGTTTGATGACGGGTACCGCAACGTCGTGACGACCGCCTGGCCGATCCTGAAGGCCCGCCGGGTGCCGGCCACGGTGTTCGTCCCGGCGGCCCTGGCCGGCCAGCCGTCGGTGTTCTGGTTCGACGCGCTCCGGATCCTGGCGGCCCGGTGCGCGGCCACCCGCACGGCGGCGCGGCTGGGCGGCGGGATTGTCGTGGATGGGCGCGCCGCCGACATGGACCGGGCGCTCCGCGGCGTCATCGGCCGCATCGGCCGCCTGCCGCTCCCCGAGGCGGAAGGCGTGGCGGAGTCGCTGACGGCGCAGGCCGCCGCAGACGGCTGGCCGGAGCGGTATCCGGAGTTCGCCCTCGCGAGCTGGGAGGAGTGGCGGCACGCGGCGGGGAACGGCCTGCTCGCGGTTGGGTCGCACGGCCTGTCCCATCGCTCACTCGCGGCGCTCCCGCCGGAGCAGCGGAATGATGAGCTGCGCCGGTCCAAGCAGCGGATCGAGGAGGAGATCGGCCGGCCCTGCCGCGCCATCGCGTATCCCCACGGCCGCTGGGATGCGGCGGTGGCGCAGGCGGCGGAGGCCGCCGGCTATGCCTGCGGCCTGACGACGGACGACGGCCTCAACGGCGCGCCGGAGGACCGCTTCGCGCTGCGCCGGACGATGGTGGGGGACAAGGGCCACTTCGCCCTCTTCTGCGCCCGCATGTCAGGCGCCTGGGAGTCGCTGCGCCGGCTGAACCCCGCGCGGGGGAGGGCGCCCTGATGCTGCGCGGCGCGGACATCCTGTGCCTCTCCTCCATCGACTGGGATTTCAACTGGCAGGGGCACCAGGAGATCATGAGCGCCTTCGCGAGGGAAGGCAACCGGGTCCTGTTCGTCGAGAACACCGGGGTGCGGACGCCCGGCTGGCGGGACCTGCCGCGGCTCCGCCATCGGCTGGCCAGCTGGCGGAAGGGGACCAAGGGGTTCCGGCAGGTGCAGGAGAACCTGTTCGTCTACTCCCCGATCATCCTGCCGTTTCCGTACGCGAGGCTCATCCGCCGGATCAACCGGTGGCTGCTCATCACGGCGCTCGAGCGCTGGATGCGCGCCACCGGGTTCCGGCGCCCGCTCCTCTGGACGTTCCTGCCGACCCCGCTCGCGCGCGACCTGATCGGCGCGCTCGACCCCGAGCTGACGGTCTACTACTGCATCGACGACTTCGCCTCGAGCTCGCCGCAGGCCAAGCGGATCCGCCAGAGCGAGACCCGCCTGCTGCGGGAGGCGGACCTGGTGTTCGTCACCTCCGAGAAGCTGCGGGAGCGCGCGGCGCGCATCCGCCCCGAGGTGCATCGGTTTTCCTTTGGGGTGAACTTCACGGCGTTCGAGCAGGCCCGGCACGCGGCCGCCAGCCCGCAGGACCTCAACGACCTCCCCGGGCCGATCGTCGGGTACGTGGGGGGCATCCGCAAGGAGATCGACCAGGAGCTCCTGCGCGAGGTCGCCGAGCGGGTGCCGGAAGCCACATTCGTCATGGTGGGCCCCCTGCAGGCGGACTGCAGCCGGCTGCAGACGCCCAACCTGCTGCTGCTGGGACAGCGGCGGCACGAGGAGCTGCCCGGGTACATCCGGCGCTTCCACGTCGGCATCATCCCGTACGTGCTCAATGAGTACACGGCGCACATCTATCCGGCCAAGTTGAACGAGTATCTCGCCATGGGGATCCCGGTGGTGACGACCGACCTGCCGGAGATCCGCCGGGTCAACGAGGAGCACGACGGGCTGATCGCCGTGGCCCGCACCCCCCAGGAGTTTGCGCAGGCGATCCGCGCGACGTTCCAGCGCCAATCGCCGGAGGCGTCAGGCCGGCGCATCGCCGTCGCCCGCCAGAACGGGTGGGACGCCCGGATCGCGCAGATGTCGGCGCTCGTCGAGGACCGCCTCGCGGCCAAGCGGCAGGGCGCCCTCCGATGGGACGTGTCCCTGAAGCACGTCTACCGGGCGGCGCGACGGAAGGTGGCCGGCGCGGTCATCGGCTTGGCGGTGGGCTACGGGCTCCTGTTCCACAGCCCGGTCCCGTGGTGGCTGGCCGAGCCGCTCCGGGCCGTCGAGCCGCCGCAGCCGGCCGACGCCATCGTGGTGTTCGCGGGCGGCGTGGGCGAATCCGGCAAGGCCGGCAGCGGCTACCAGGAGCGGGTCAAGCAGGCGGTCGGCCTCTACCGCGCGGGCCACGCCCCCCGCGTCATTTTCTCCTCCGGCTACCGGTTCGTCTTCGAAGAGGCGCCGATCATGAAGGACCTGGCGGTGGCGCACGGGATCCCGAGCTCCGCCATCCTCCTGGAGACGCAGGCGTCCAACACGCACGAGAACGTGGCCTTCGTGGCCGAGCTCCTGGAGCGGAACCAGTGGCGCTCGATCCTGCTGGTGAGCTCTCCCTACCACATGCGCCGGGCGCTGCTGAGCTGGCGCAAGACCGCCCCGCAGATCCGCGTCGTGCCGACGCCCGTGCCGGAGAGCCGCTTCTACGCCCACCGCCATGGCGCCACGGTCTCGCAGCTCCGGGGGATCCTGCACGAGTATCTCGGCATCCTCTCCTACTGGCTGCGCGGGTGGATCTGATGAATTGGCTCATCCTCTATATCGGCTTGCTGCCCCTCATGGTGGTCAGGGACCTGCCTATCGTCGCAGGCAAAATCCAGCTCTCCGAGGCGGCGTTTCTCGTTGCCCTGATCGCCGTGGCGCGGGAGCTGCTCCGGCGCCGATCCCCCCCCAGGCTCACGCCGGTGGGCTATGGGCTCGCGTTGTTCGTTGGGGTGTCCGCGTTGTCGGCAGCCGTCTCGCTGAATGTCAGGGTCAGCCTGGTCGAACTCATGGCCTATGGGTATCTGGCGGCCCTGTATCTGACGCTTGTGAACGCGGTGCGGACCTGGCCCCAGTGGCTGCGCCTCCTGGAGTGCTGGGTGATCGTCAGCAGCGTGGTCGCCCTGCTCGGGGTGCTCGGCATGCTCTTGGCGTTCGTGGGGGTGGCCACGCCGTTCGCGACGCGATGGGAGCACCTCTTCCTGATCAAGCATCCGTTCTGGGCGGCCTCCTCGACGTTCGTTGCCTTTCCGACCCCTGCCATGGTGTACGGATACCTGCATGTGGGGACGCTGTTGGCCCTTGGGTTCGCGTGCGGCCCCGCGCCCGCGGGGCCTCGGCGGCGCCTCTGGTATGGAATGGCGGTGGGCATTCACCTGGCGGCCATCCTGTGCAGTTACTCCCGGGGTTGGGTGGCGCTGCTGCTGTCAACGCTGGTGTTCCTCTGGCAGTTTCGCTCACGGGTCGCCGTCGCATTGAGCCATGCGGTCTGGGTCGCATTCCTCATGACCGCGGTATCCAATGAGCTGCTGGCCCTCTATAATGTGGGGCACACGTCAATCGTGATCCGGGACGCACCGGCGCCTCAGCCTGAGGACCGGCGGTACTTCGATTACCTCGAGGCTGACAGCCCGCTCAAGCAGGTGCAGGTGAACCTCACGTACGCCCCCTTTTCGCGGATGCTGCTGCGGCGTGCTGCGCTGGCCATGTTCCGCGAGCGGCCGTGGCTTGGCGTGGGGCCCGGAAACTTCCCCCAGGAACTGCATCGGCGCCAGCGCGACGAGGGGGCCACGTGGGGCGGCTTACACGTGGCAGGCCCATGGGATCCCCATTCGACGTATCTCGGCCTCCTGGCCGAAGGCGGGCTGGCGGGGTTCGGAGCGCTCCTGGGGGTGCTGGGGCTTGCCTGGTGGCAGTGGATCCAGGTGCTCAGGGCGCCAGGAGCGGCCGCGCACCGTTGCCTGCTCTGGGCCCTGTTGAGCAGCCTCGTCGGCTACGCCGCCTTTGGATGGTACGATGATCTGCTGACGAAGCGATGGGTGTGGTTCGCGATGGGGCTTGGAGGGGCGGCGTTCGCCCTGGCCCGGCCGCGTGTCGGTCAGCCGATCGGCGATGCGGCGTCGTCCTCCGCGATGGGATGACCAGATGAGACGCATCACCGTGTCGGTCGTCATGGGGACGCGGCCGGAGGCGATCAAGATGGCGCCGGTCGTGCGGGCCCTCCGGCGTCATCACGATGACGTCACCACGCAGGTGGTGGCGACGGCCCAGCATCGACAGATGCTGGATCAGGTGCTTGAGCTCTTTGAGATCGAGCCCGACGTGGACCTTGACCTCATGCGGGAGGACCAAGGCCTCGCAGACCTGACCGCCAGAGCGGTGACTCGGCTGGAGGGGCTGTGGCGTCAGGCGCCGCCCGCGGTGGTGTTGGTCCAGGGCGATACGACCACCGCCTTCGCGGCCGGCCTGGCGGCGTACTATCGCAGGGTGCCGATCGGCCATGTCGAAGCGGGCTTGAGGACGCACGACAAATACGCGCCGTTTCCGGAGGAGGTCAACCGGCGCCTGGTGGACGTCCTAGCCGACTACTGCTTCGCGCCCACGCCGAGCGCCCGTGCCAATCTCCTGCGCGAAGGGGTGCCTGACGACCGGATCTACGTCACGGGGAACACCGGCGTTGACGCCCTCTTGATGACGCTGGAACGGATTCGGGCGACCGGGTTCACCCCGGCAGGGTTGGGTTCGGCCCTCCTCGCGGACAGGCGGCTCATCCTGGTCACGGCCCATCGCCGGGAGAGCATCGGTCGCGGCCTCAGCCGCATCTGCGCCGGCCTGAAAGTCCTCGCCCGCACCTGTCCGGACACCTCAATCGTGTACGCCGTCCACCTCAACCCGAGCGTCCGGCAGTCGGTGTTCGACCATCTCGGCGGGGTGCCCAACGTCCACCTGACCGGCCCCCTAGATTACCAGAGCTTCGTCTATCTGATGGGGAAGGCGGACGTGATCCTGACGGATTCCGGCGGCATCCAAGAAGAAGCGCCGTCGCTCAGCAAGCCCGTGCTCGTCATGCGGGATGTGACCGAGCGAGGCGAGGCCGTTGACGTCGGCGGCGCCGAGGTGGTGGGGACGGACGTCTCGCGCATCGTCGAGCGGACCCGGGCGCTCCTGGAACACCCGCGTCCGCTCCGAGAGGGCTCGAATCCGTTTGGAGATGGGCGGGCGGCTGAGCGGATTGTTCGCGTGATCGCTGAGAGGGTTCGATGACCCCGACAGCGCATGGTCCGGTCGTTGACGTGGCGAGCGAGCGCCCTCAAGGGGCGGGGCGGCCTGGGTCGTGGGCTCGCCGGACCATCTACATTGTGTTGCCGGCCTTGAACGAGGAAGCGAGCCTGCCATCGCTGCTTCACGGCCTGCGCGAGACGTTGGACGAGGCGGCGGCATCCTACCGGATCATCGTGGTGGATGACGGGAGCGAAGATCAAACCGCTCGGGTTGCTGAAACGTTCAAGCAAGACATGTCCCTGCGGCTGATCCGGCATGACGCGAACCAAGGTCTTGGGATGGCGCTTCGAGACGGCTTGCGGGCGGCGCTCGAGGAAGCGTCTGACCGGGATATCATCGTGACGATGGATGCTGACGACACGCACACGCCCGGCTTGATTCTTCGAATGGTCCGCATGATCACGGAAGGATATGACGTGGTCGTCGCCTCCCGCTACCACCCCGAATCCCGGGTGCGCGGTGTCCCGCTGCTCCGTCGGACCCTCAGCCGAAGCGCGTCCCTCCTCATGCAGGCGCTCTTTCCCACCCCTGGCCTTCGGGACTTCACCTGCGGGTATCGGGCCTACAAGGCCTCGGTGCTTCGCGCGGCCGTCGGACGCTATCGGGATGCGTTCATGACCCAAGAGGGATTCCAGTGCATGGTGGACATCCTCCTGAAGCTTCGCTCGATGCACCTGGTCTTTGGGGAGGCCCCGCTCATTCTCCGCTACGATCGAAAATCGGGGAAAAGCAAAATGCGCGTCTGGCGCACCATGCGTCACACGCTGTTCCTGGTCTTGCGGCGCCGGTGCGGCGCCTGACCCCGGCTGGCGATGAAGCGCCTGCTCGGGGAGGAGCTGAAGAGCTACTTCAAGGACCCGCATGGCGTTCCCTCGTGGTGGAGGCCGGAGGAGGGGAGGTACCATTTTTGGCACCGGCAAGAGTTCAAGATTCTGGACGCCCACCTGAAGCGGGAGGGGGGCCTCGCCCTCGATGCCGCCTGCGGGCAGGGGCGGTTTGCGAGATACTATGCCAGGAACGGGTACGTCGTCAAAGCCTTCGATATCAACCACCGCATGCTCCTGACGGCTGCGCAGCGTGCCGCAGCCGAGGGCGTCCGCCATCGCATCGAGTTTATCGAAGGGGATCTTGAGCGCGCGCCGTGGCGTGCGGAGCAATTTGATCTGGTCTCGTGCATGCATGCGTTGGACCACGTGACGGACGTCGAGAGCGCCATCGGCAACCTGACCGCGCCGTTGAAGAAGCGCGGGATGCTGGTGGTCAGCTTTACGCCAACGGCGTGCGTGTATGCGTGGCTTCGCAACCTGTACACCGTCTTGGACCGCCGTCGGGATGGGAACGTGGACGTGGCGCAGCCCTTTGCGTTCGATCGCCTGATGGAGGTGTTGGCCCGTCATCAGATTGCGATCAGGCACGTCTGCGGCATCGGCCTCACGTCGTCACCGCAGGAACGGATCCGATTTCCGGTCTTCGTCCGGCGCCTCTTCGAGTTGATGGCCAGGCTGGATCTCACGGTCAAGCCCTATCATCGGGATACGTGGTTGGCGCAGCATTGCTCCGTGGTGATGATCATCGGGGAGCGTGCCTGACATGGGGTCGGCGTGATGACACCCCCCCCGGCGAAGATCCTGCGCGTCATCACGCGGCTGAACATCGGCGGGCCATCGCTCCATGCCGCCTGCTTGTCCACGGGGCTCGATCCGCAGCGGTCCTCCACGTGCCTGGTGATCGGCGAGCCGGAGGCGACCGAGGGCAACCTCATTGGTCTCGTGCAGGGTTCCGCGGCGCGGGTCATCCGGCTCCCGACCTTGGTCCGCCCGATCGACCCGTGGGCGGACCTGCGGGCGCTGGTCGGGTTGCTCCGGATTGTCTGGCGGGAGCGGCCGGCCGTCATCCACACCCACATGGCGAAGGCCGGGGCGCTGGGCAGGATGGCTGGCTTCCTCTATAATGGGGTCGGACCAGGGCGGCGGACCGGTGGGCGCGCGGTGATCGTCCACACGTTTCACGGCCATGTGCTTGACGGCTACTTCCCGACCTGGGTCTCGCGGCTCTTTGTGCTGACCGAGCGCTGGCTGGCCCGCTGGACGGATGGCCTGATCGCCGTGAGCCCGGCCATCCGGGACGACCTCCTGCTGCGCTGGCGCATCGGACGGAAGGCGCAGTGGCGCGTCATCCCCTTGGGGCTGGATCTCTCGGCCCTCTCGAGGATGAGCCCGCCCGGCGGCGCGGGCGCGCTCCGGATCGGGCTGGTGGGGCGCCTCGTGCCGATCAAAAACCCGGCGCTGTTCCTGCAGGCACTGGCACAGCTCGGCGGTCGTGACGGATCGGTCACCGGGGTGGTCGTCGGCGATGGCCCATTGCGCGCGCCGCTTGAGCGGCAGGCGCAGGAGTTGAGGCTGGACGGATTGGTGCGCTTTGCCGGTTGGCAGCGCGACCTCGCGTCGGTGTACGGCGGGCTGGACGCCGCGTGCGTGACCTCCTGGAACGAGGGGACGCCGGTCTCGCTCATCGAGGCGATGGCGGCGGGCCGCGCGGTGGTCGCCACCGATGTCGGCGGGGTCCGCGATCTCCTGGCGGACGGCGCCGCGGGCGGCGCGGCGATCGCCCCCGGGACCTTCGAGGTCGCGGCGCGGGGGATCCTGATCCGTCCCGGGGACGCGGCGGGGTTGGCCGCCGCGCTGCGCCGGCTGGGGGACGACGGGCCGCTGCGCCGCTCGCTGGGGGAAGCCGGGCGGGCCTTTGTGGCCGAGCGGCATACCGAGGAGCGGCTGCTCCACGATATCGAGCGGCTCTACAGTGAGCTGCTGAGCGAGAGGAGGCGTGTGCGATGAGGGCGCTCATCACGGGCGGGGCGGGGTTCATCGGGTCGCATCTGGGCGAGGCGCTGCTGGCGCGCGGGGACCAGGTGACGGTGCTGGATGACCTCTCCACCGGACGCTACGAGAACGTGGCGCACCTCGACGGCCACCCGAACCTCCAGGTCGTGATCGGCACGATCCTCAACGAGACCCTGGTGGACAAGCTCGTGGAGCGCTGCGACGCGGTGTTCCACCTGGCGGCCGCGGTCGGGGTGGAGCTGATCATCAAGAAGCCGCTCGAGTCGATGATGACCAACATCCGCGGCAGCGAGGTCGTGCTCGAGATGGCCCACCGGTACCGGAAGAAGGTGCTGATCGCCTCCACGTCGGAGGTCTACGGCAAGAACATCAATGGGCCGCTGCGGGAGGACACCGACCGGGTGCTGGGCTCGCCCCTGAAGACCCGCTGGAGCTATTCGACGTCCAAGGCGGTGGATGAGATCCTGGCCTACGTCTATTGGAAGGAGAAGCGCGTCCCCACCGTCATCATCCGGCTCTTCAACACCGTCGGCCCGCGGCAGAGCGGGGCCTACGGGATGGTGATCCCGCGGTTCATCAGCCAGGCGATGGAGGGCAAGCCGCTGCAGGTGCACGGCAACGGCAAGCAGACCCGCTGCTTCCTCCACGTGAAGGACGTCGTGGGCGCCCTCATCCAGCTGATGGAGCATCCCGGGGCGGTGGGCCAGGTGTTCAACCTCGGCAGCCAGGAGGAGGTGACGGTCGAGGAGCTCGCCAAGCGGGTCATCCGGATCACCCGGAGCGCCTCCCGGATCGAGTACATCCCCTACGAGGAGGCCTACGAGGAAGGCTACGAGGACATGCCGCGGCGGGTCCCGGACACCGCGAAGCTCCGCGCGCTCATCGGGTTTGCGCCGACCATGAACCTGGAAGAAATCATCCACAGCGTCGTCGAGAGCATCGGTCGGACCGCCCCGGCCGCCCCGCCGCGCGCGAAAACCATCCGCCGGCGGCGCAGGCCGTCCGCCCAGGCGACGGCGGCCTAACGCCTCCACGGAATGCCCCAGACGGCGATTCGACACATGATCGGGACGGCCGGCGAGGCCGCCCTCGCCGCCTTCGCCGTCACCCTCCTCCTGACCCCCCTCGTCCGCCTCGCCGCCGTCCGGTTCGGATGGGTGGCGCGGCCGGTGGACGACCGGTGGGGCCGGCGCGCCGTCGCGCGCCTCGGCGGGGTCGCCATGTTCGCGGGCTTCGCCACCGCCCTGCTCGGGTGGATGCCGTGGGACCGGCAGGTGCTGAGCCTGCTGGCCGGGGCGGCGCTGGTCTTCGCGCTCGGGCTGGCGGATGACCTGCGCCGGATGCCGCCCTACACCAAGCTGATCGCCCAGCTGCTCATCGGATGCCTGGTCGTCCTGAGCGGCATCCGGTTCCCCTTCACGCGGTGGGTGTGGCTGGCCATTCCCGTCTCCATCATGTGGGTCGTCCTGGTGATGAACGCCTTCAATCTGCTCGACAACATGGACGGCCTCGCCGCCGGGGTGGGAGCGATTGCGGCGTTCTTCTGCGCCTGGCATGCGGGGTTGACCGGCCAGTGGCCCCTGATGACGATGGCGGCGATCATCGGCGGCGTGTGCCTGGGATTCCTGCGCTTCAACCTGCCGCCGGCCAAGATCTTCATGGGCGACTCCGGCAGCCACCTGCTGGGCCTGAGCCTGGCCGCCCTCGCCATGCTGGGGAGCGGGGCCCATTCGACCCGCCTCGTCAGCATCCTGGCCATCCCGACCCTCGTGCTGGCCGTGCCGATCTTCGATACCTGCTTTGTCACCATCCAGCGTCTCGCGCACGGCCAGCACCCGTTCGTCGGCGGGACGGACCACGTCTCCCATCGGCTGGCGGTGCTCGGCCTGAGCACGCGGCAGACCGTGGCGGCGCTCTACGGCGTCAGCGCCTGCCTCGGGTTGCTGAGCGTGGCCTCCGCCGCGCTGAGCCCGCTGGGGGCGTTCGCCTTGTGGGGCTCGGCCTCGGTGATCCTGGTGCTCTGCGGGCTGTATCTTGCGCGGGTCAACGTCTACCGGCTGGCGCCGCAGCCGGGCGATGCGGCGGTCCCTCCCGCCGGCCCCACGACGGCGATCGGCACCATGCTGCTGCACAAGCGACGGCTCCTGGAGATCCTGATCGATTTTGCGCTGGTGAGCCTCGCCTACGTGTCCGCGCACCTCCTGCGATTCGAGGGGGCCCTGACGTTCGAGTTCCAGCAGCGCATCGGGCAATCCTTGCCCCTCATCCTCCTGATCAAGCTCGCCTGTTTCACCGGCGCCGGGCTCTACCGGGGCGTCTGGCGCTACCTCGGGCTCTCGGACGTCGTGACCATCTTCAAGGCGGTGACCCTGGGGTCGGTCCTCGCGGCGCTGGCGCTCCTGTACCTCTGGCGGTTCGAGGGGTATTCCAGGGCCGTGCTGGTCATCGACTGGATGCTGACCTTCCTGGCCGTGGGCGGCTCGCGGGTGGTGGAGCGGCTCCTGGATGAGTGGATTAGCCGGGCGACGGCGCAGGGCGTGCCGGTGGTGATCGTGGGCGCGGGGGATGTCGGCGCGCAGGTCTTGCGGCTGCTCCAAGGCAGCCGGACGGGTCACCGGGTGCTCGGGTTCCTCGACGACGATGTCCGCAAGCACGGCAGCCGGATCCACGGCGCGCTGGTGCTGGGCGGCCGAGAGCGGCTCGCGGAGCTGGTCGGCGGGGCTCGGATCCGCGAGGTGCTCATCGCCATGAGCGATCCGCCGGGTGAGCTGCTCCAGCACATCCAGCGGTGTTGCGAGCCTCAGGGAGTCACCTGGCGGGTGGTCACCGCAGGCGTCATGAACGCCGCATGAGTGTCCTGTGGCGGGCGGTGGCGCCCGTGCAAGCCGGCAGCCTCTACGCGCTGCTTTTTTTGTTGCCGTTTTCCAAGGCGGCCATCGAGGTGGCCTTCGGGCCGCTGCTGCTGGGCTGGCTGATTGAGCGGCTCAGGCCGGCGACGCGCGGCGACACCCTGTGGAGGCGGGCGTCCCTGCGCCCGCTCGCGGCCGCCGTCGCGGGGTTCCTGGCCGCCTGCGCGCTCTCCATCGCGTTCAGCGGGCACCCGCAGTTGAGCGTGCGCGGCTTCGTGGGGAAGTGGCTGGAGTACTTGTTGCTGATGGTGATCGCGGCCGATGTCGCCTCGCGTCCGCGGGTGGCTCAGCGCGGCGTGATGGCGCTCATTGCCGGGTCGGTGTTTGTCCTCATCGAGGGGGTCACCCAGGAGCTCTTCGGCAAGGGCCTCTTCCGCGGGCACCTGATCGGGTGGGAGGGAGGGTCCCTCTATCAGCGCATGATCGGCCCGTACGAAAACCCGATTGATCTCGCGACCTACCTCATGGTGGTCATCCCCATCCTGGCGGCCTTCGCCATGAGCCGCAAGGGAGGGATCCGGTGGGGGCTGTGGGGGCTCCTGCTCTCGCTGCTCCTCTGCCTGGCGAGGACGCAGGCCCGGGGCGCCTGGATCAGCCTCGCCGTCGGCGGGCTCATCGTGGCGGGCTGGCGCGCCGCGCCTCGGCGGGCCGGGATGGTCCTCGCGGCCGTCGCGCTGCTGGCCGGCGGCGTCCTGCTCATGAGGCAGGGAAGGCCGCTCGGAGACGCCGTGGCCCTGCACGACATCGGGACGCGCGACCGGTGGGTGATGTGGCAGGCGGCCATCGGGATGATCCGGGATCGGCCGATCGTCGGCCACGGGGTGAACACCTTCATGGCCAACTACCTCGAGTACTGGGTCGGGGGCGAGCGCATGCCGCGGTACGCCCACAACTGTTACCTGCAGGTCGCGGCGGAGACCGGGATCGTCGGCCTCGCCGCGTTCCTCTGGCTGCTGGCGGCCCTGTTTCTCCGGCTGGGGCGCGCGGCCAGGCGCCCGCCGCTCGACGCCTCGCGCCTGCTGCTCGTCGGGATCTGCGCAGGCCTGGCGGCGTTCGCGGTGCAGGCGGCGATCGACACGAATTTCTACGCGCTGCGGCAGGCGGCGCTCTTCTGGGTGCTGGCCGGGATGGCCGTGGGGTTGAGCGAACATGCCGCCGCTCCTCAGCATCATCGTCCCGGTCTATAACGAGGCTCGGCTCATCGAGCCGACGCTCCGCAGGGTGCTGGCCTCGCCGCTGGAGAAGGAGGTCATCGTGGTCGATGACGCCTCCACGGACGGGACCGCCGGGGTGCTCGCGCGCCTGGCGCAGGAGCTGCCGATCCGCGTCCTCACCCACCCGGCGAATCGGGGCAAGGGGGCGGCCGTGCGCACGGGGTTTCAGGCCGCGACCGGCATGATCCTCCTCATCCAGGACGCGGACCTCGAATACGATCCCGCCGACTACCCGGCGCTCATCGAGCCGATCCGCCGGGGCGAGGCCGACGCGGTCATGGGCTCGCGCTTCCTGCGCGAGCGCCCTCGGTTCTTCACCCCGCGCGGCGATCCGTTCTTCTCCCACTACATCGGCAATAAAATCATCATCTGGCTCACCAACCTGCTCTACGGCTTCCACGCCACCGACTATGAGGGGTGCTACAAGGCGTTCAGCCGGGAGGTGGTCGACTCGACGCCGGTCCTCGCCGACGGCTTCGAATTCGACAACGAGCTCGTCTGCAAGCTCCTGCGTCGGCACCGGCGGATCGTCGAGGTGCCGATCCGCTACACCCCCCGCGACTACCGGGAGGGGAAGAAGATCCGGTGGCCGCACGGCGTCAAGATGGTGTGGACCATCCTGAAATGGCGCGTGAAGCCGTTCTAGGGAACGGCGGCCGGACGTCGGTGACGTTGCCCGTATCGGTTGTCGGTGACGGTGGTCGGCCACGGTCATTGACGAAGACCGACAACCAACGGACGACACGGGCCACGTCACCGAGAGACGACTGACGAACACCTGAGATGACCCGCTCCATACCGTGGGCACCTCGCATCCAATACGCGGCGGTGGTGGCGTTCGCCGCGGTCCTCCCGCTCGGGCAGGCGCCAGCCGAGATCACCCTGGTGATCGGCCTGGCGGCCTGGGTGTTCCGCGCCGTGCGGGAACGGCGCGGGTCCCAGCTGCTGAGGAATCCCCTCAGCGGGCTCCTGGTCCTCTGGTTCCTGGCGGCACTCGTCTCCATGCTGAACTCCGTTGATCCGGCGGCGAGCCTGCACGGCCTGCGCAAGCTCCTGAAGGGGTTCGGCCTCTACTTCCTCGTCGTCGACACGGTCGGCTCCCGGGATGCCCTCCGCGGCGTCGTTGCCGGATCGCTGGCGGGCCTCAGTCTCGTCGTGGGAGACGGCCTGTGGCAGTGGGCCGCTGGCCGCGATCTCATCTACGGCCACGTCCCGGTCAACGAGTTGCCGACCGGCAAGACCATCCTGCGGTTGTCGGCGATGTTCGGCCACTCGGCGAGCCTGGCGATGTACCTGGTCAGTTGGGCTCCCCTGGCGATCGCGGCCGGGCTGGCCGGGGGGCGGCGATGGCGGCGTTGGCTGTTCGGTCTGGGCGCGCTGGCCGCCGTGGTCCTCGTGTTCAGCCGGACCCGCGGGGGGATCCTTGGGTTTGCGTGCGCGCTCCCGCTCATGAGCTGGTGGCTGCGCAGCTGGATTCCCGCGGCGGTGGGGGTGGCGGCCGCGGCGCTGCAGGTCGCCACGGTGCCGCCGGCGGTGGCCGAGTGGGCGGCGGCGATGCCGACGCTGCTGCATCAATTCACGGAGCCGGAGCGGCTCATGTATTGGCAGGCGGCGCTGCGGATGGTGCAGGCCCATCCGCTCATCGGCGTCGGGGTCAACACGTTCGTCAAGGCATATCCCTCCTATCGCGTCGCGGGCGACCCGTATGCGGCCCTGGGCCCCTATGCGCATAACCAGTACCTGCAGGTGGCGGCCGAGCTGGGGCTGGTCGGCCTTGCCGTATTCGCGGGGGTCCTGGTCCGGCTCGGTCTTGCGCTGCGCCGGGGCCTCGCCGCGCGGTCCGGGCACCCGTTCGAAGCGGCCGTCGCCGCGGGCGTGGGGGCGGGGCTCGTGGGCTACCTGATCCTCGGGGGCCTTGAGTCCTCGCTCTTCTACGGGCGGGGCTCGCTCATCTTCTGGACGCTGGCAGGACTGTTGGTTGCGGTCGAGCGGCGATACAAATGAGGAGTCCGGTTCCCGCTTTCCCATCGGAGAACTCCAGGAAACCGGGAACCGGACCCGGGACTATCGGGGACTGTCCGCGTCTCCTGTTCATTCGGACTGATCGGCTCGGCGAAACGCTCCTCGCCCTGCCGGCGGCGCTGGCGCTGCGCGCCGCGTCCCCCGGGGCGCACCTGACGCTGCTCGTGCAGCCTGGGCTCCAGCCGCTTCTGGCCGGCGTGCCGGGGATCGACGAGGTGCTGGCCTATGACGAGACCGCCCCGCCCCAATGGTGGCGGCGGGCGCTGCGCCTGGGGCGCGCGCTGCGGCCCAGGCGGTTTGACGCGGCGGTCATCGCCAACCCGAAGAAGGAGCTGCACCTGGCGGTGTGGCTGGCCGGCATCCCGGTGCGGGCGGGCTACGGCCGGAAGTGGGGCGGCCTGTTGACCCACCGGGTGCCGGACCGCAAAGCGCTTGGCGAGCGTCACGAAGTCGAGTATAATCTGAGGCTGGTCGAGGCGGTCCTCGGGCCGCTCGCCCCGGCGTCGGCTCCGACGGTGCGGCTGCCGCTCCGCGAGGAGGCGAAGGGCCGCGTCCTGCAGCGGCTGGCCCGCCACGGCGTGCAGGGGACCGACCCGTTCCTCGCGGTCCATCCGTGGACCTCGAACCCCGTCAAGCGATGGGCGTCCGCCCGCTACGGGGAGCTGGTCCGCGCGATGGCGCAGCGCCTTCCCGTCGTGGTCATCGGCGGCCCTGAAGCCGTGGGCTGGGCCCCAGACGTTGCTCCCGCCGGTCAGCCTCGCGTCGTGAACCTCGTGGGAGGCCTGTCGTTGAGCGAGCTGGCCGAGCTCCTGCGCGCTGCCCGGCTGCTGGTGTCGAACGACAGCGGGCCCGTCCATCTCGCGGCGGCGGTGGGGACGCCGACGGTGGTGCTCTTCGGCGGCTCGTCCCCGGCGGCCGGCCCGCGCCGCTGGGGACCCTGGGGGGATGGCCACACGGTGATCTGGAAAGGCTCGATGGAGGAGATCACGGTCGATGAAGTCGTCGCGGCGGCCCGCGACGTCCTGGACGCTCGCGATCCCCGCGCAGGATGATCCTTCGACTCGCTTCGCTCGCTCAGGATCATGGTGAGCAAGGCCCCGCCGTACGGCGGGGCCGCGTCGAACCATGAGCGCCGCCCCCGATCGCATCCTCGTCATCAACCCGTTCGGGATCGGGGACGTGCTGTTCACGACCCCCCTCGTGCGGGCGGTGCGCCGCGCCTTTCCCTCGAGCCGCCTCTGCTACCTCTGCAACCGACGGACGGAAATGATCCTCCGGACCAACCCGCATCTCGACCGCCTGTTCGTGTACGAAAAGGACGAGCTGGTCGCGCGCTGGCGCGCGTCCCCCCGGCAGGGCCTGCGCGAGGTGGGCCGGCTGTTCCGGCGGCTGCGACAGGAGCGGTTTGACCTCGTGATCGATCTCTCCCTGGGCGAGCGCTACGGGTTTCTTCTGAAGTGGTTCGGCGCCCCCCGCCGCATCGGGTTCACCTACCGCAACCGCGGCCGGTTCCTCTCGGACGCGCTGGGGATCGACGGCTACCACGAGGTCCACGTGGTGGAGTACTACCGGCGGCTGCTGCGGTTCATGGGGATGCGGCTGCTGGAGGATGCGTTGGAGCTTGAGCCGTCCGAGGAGGATCAGCGATGGGCCGCGGAGTGGCTGCGGTCCCGCGGCCTGGGGAGCGGCCGGTTCCTCGTCGGGATGGTCCCGGCGGGCGGCGTGAGCTGGGGGGTGAGCGCGCCGTTCCGGCGGTGGAACGCCGAGGGGTTCGCGGCGGTGGGCGATTGGCTGATCGAGCGCCACGGCGCGCAGGTGCTCCTCTTCGGCGAGGCGGCGGATGGGTCCATCTGCCAGATGGTGGCGCAGCTCATGCAGCATCCCACCCTCGACGTGAGCGGGCAGACGACGCTGGGCCAGTTCGTCGGGCTGCTTGGCCGCCTGGACTTGGTCATCTGCAATGACGGCGGGCCGCTCCACCTCGCCGTCACGCAGGGGGTGAAGACCGTCTCGGTCTTCGGACCGGTTGACCCGCGCGTGTACGGGCCGTACCCGCCCGGCCCCAGGCACCGGGTGGTGTACCGGGCTGACCTGACGTGCCGCCCCTGCTATCGCAATTTTCGGCTGCCGCCGTGCCCCTATGAGCGCGCCTGCCTGCGCGAGCTCGGCGCGGAGGCGGTCATGGAGGCCTGCGGCGACCTCCTCGCGGACGCAACCCCGATCGGCCGCGGATGAGCGGCCTCGCCACCCCACAGCTGCGGGGCCTGGCAGGGTGGTGTCTCGCCGGACCGCTCGGCGTGCCCCACCGTGGCACGCCGTCGCTCGGCTTCCGGGGCTCGCTCGTCCCGCCTGCGGCGGGACACCATGGCCGCTCGCCCCGTCAGACGTCCGGCTCGACATCCACCCTGCCACCCGCAGCCACGCGGTGGCTCAATGGCCCGACGGGTGACGCGGAGCGAGCCCACCGCCCGCGCGCAGTCCCGCCATCGGCGGGACGAGCACGGACGGTGGGGTCGCGCAGCGGCAGGACCCGTCGGGCGATCGAGCCAGGGCGGGGGGGAGCGAGTCAATGAGCCCGGTGCCGTTCCTTGAGGTGGCGCCGTCCCCCGCGCTCCAGGGGGAGCTGGAGGCGGCGGTGCGCGGGGTCCTCGCGGGCGGGCAGTACATCCTCGGGGAGCGGGTGCGCGCGTTCGAAGAGGCGCTGGCCGCCCGGTGCGGCTGCCGCTTCGGCGTGGGCGTGAACTCGGGCACCGACGCGCTGGAGCTTGCCCTGCGCGCCTGCGGGATCGGGCCGGGCGATGAGGTGATCGTGCCCGCGTTCACCTTCATGGCCACCGCGCTCGCGGTGACCTGCGCCGGGGCGACGCCGGTCCTGGCGGATATCGACGAGGCGTCCTATGGCATCGACGTGGAGGACGCCGCCCGCCGCGTGAGCGCCAAGACGAAAGCCATCATCCCCGTCCACCTCTACGGCCAGCCCTGCGACCTGGACGGGGTGCTGCGCCTCGCGGAGCGCCGGCGCCTGTGCGTCATCGAGGACTGCGCGCAGGCGATCGGCGCCGCCTACCGCGGACGAGCGGTGGGCGGCTTCGGCGCGGCCGGGTGCTTCAGCTTCTACCCGACGAAGAACCTGGGCGCGGCCGGAGACGGCGGGGCGGTCGTCACCAACGACCCCGCGATCGCCGAGCGGCTGTCGCTGCTACGCCAATGCGGCACGCGCGACAAGGTGCGCTATGAGATGGTCGGGCGCAACAGCCGGCTGGACGAGCTGCAGGCGGCCATCCTCCTCGTCAAGCTCAAGTATCTGGACGGCTGGAATGAGGCCCGGCGGGCGCGGGCGGGGTGGTACCGCGCGGCATTCGAGCAGGAGCGGGTGGAGGGGGTCGGCCTGCCCCAGGAGCTCGCGGAGCGGCGCCACGTCTACAACGTGTTCACCGTGCGCGTGAGCGAGCGGGACCAGGTGCGGGCAGAGCTGGCGTCGGGGGGCATCGAGACCATGGTGTACTATGCGCGCCCGCTGCACCTGGATTCGTTCTACGAGGGCGGCGCGGCCAAGCGGGGAGACCTGCCGCGGGCCGAGCAGGCCGCCCGCGAGGCGCTGGCGCTGCCGATGTATCCCGGGCTCAGCCGGGAAGCGATCGCGGCGGTCGTGCGCGCCTTCAAATGAGGAGTCCGGGAACCGGACCCGGGACAATCGTCCTTTCACTCGTCGAGCGCGGCTGGCAGGCGGCGCGGGAGTATTCGCTGGACGTGCAGCGGGAGGGCGGAGGCGTGGTCCATCTCGTGAAGGGGGCTCTCTCGCCGGCGGTCCACGCCATGATCGCCCCCCAGCCGCGCGTCCGCGTCGTGAGCGTCCGGCGCGCGCTGTTCTGGCCCCTCGCGTGGGCGTGGTGCGCCGGATTGCTCGCGGCGGCCAGGCTGCGCGGGGTGCTCGTGGACAACGAGCGGTCGCTGCGGCGCGTGCGGCGCTGGGTCGGCGGCCCGCGCGTGCGCCTCGTCCGGGTTGGGCCCGGAGGGCGGGGCTACGAGCTCGCCGGTGGCTCATGAAGCTGGCGTTGATCTTCGATAAGACCCGCCCGGACACGATCGGGGGGTACTTCGAGCGGGCCACTCGCGCGCTCGGCCTCTCCGCGGACCACTGGTGGCTGCGGGACGCGGGCCGCATGCCGGCCGCCTATGACCTGTACCTGCGCATCGACCACGGCGATGACTACGACGTGGCGCTGCCGGAGCATCTGCGGCCGGCCGTGTTTTACGCTATCGACACGCACCTCCCGCACAGCTGGCGCAAGATCCGGCGCGCCGCGCCGCGGTATGACCTGGTCTTCTGCTGCCATGAGGAGGGCGCCGGCCGCCTGCCCGGGGCCGAGTGGCTGCCGGTGGCCTGCGACCCGGAGCTGCACGGGCGCCTCGACGTCGAGCCGGCGTGGGACGTTGCGTTCGTCGGGACGGACGGCGGCGTGCCCAGGAAGTTCTACCTCCAGGCGCTGCGGGAGCGGTATCCGAACAGCTTCCTCGGCATGGCCGGCCACACGCAGCTCGCCGCCATCTACAGCCGGGCCCGGATCGGGTTCAACTATTCCATCGCCGATGACGTCAACATGCGGGTCTTCGAGGTGCTGGCCGCGGGGACGCTGCTCCTCACCAACGCCCTGAGGGGCGACCCCTTCCGGCGGCTGGGGCTGGAGGATCGGAAGCACCTCGCGCTCTACCGGAGCCCCGAGGAGCTGTTCCGGCTCCTCGATGAGTGGCTGGGGCGCGCGGAGGAGCGGCAGCGGGTCGCGCGCGCGGGGCGCGAAGTCGCGCTGGCGCGCCACACCTACGCGCACCGCCTCCGGCGGATCCTGGCCGTCTCGGCCGACCGCCTGGGCCTGGACGCGTCGCGGACGGCGCCTGAGGGCCGTCCGGCCATGGAGGCGCCGCGATGAGGGTCCTCGTCACCGGCGGCGCCGGGTTCATCGGCTCCCATCTCGTGGACGCCCTCGTGCGCGACGGCCACGCCGTCCGCGTCCTGGACAGCTTCGACCCGCAGGTGCATGGCGGACGAGCCCCGGACTACCTGAACCCGGCAGCCGAGTACGTGGAGGGCGATGTCCGGGACCGCGACGCGCTGCGCCGCTCGCTCCGGGATATTGAGGTGGTGTTCCACGAGGCGGCGGTCGTCGGCGTCGGCCAGTCCATGTACGAGATCGAGCGGTACGTCTCGGTCAACGTCCTGGGCACGGCCACCCTCCTCGACGTCATCGTCAATGACCGCCTTCCGCTGAAGAAGCTCGTGGTGGCGAGCTCGATGAGCATCTACGGGGAAGGGCAGTACGCCTGCCCGTCCTGCGGGCCGGTGACGCCGCCGCTCCGCCCCCTCGAGCAGCTCAAGGCGCGCGAGTGGGAGATGCGCTGCCCGCGCTGCAGCCGTCCGGCGCGCCCCCAGCCGACCGCGGAGGCCAAGACGCTTTCCCCCACGTCGGTCTACGCGGTGTCCAAGCGGGACCAGGAGGAGCTGTGCCTGTGCGTGGGCCGCAGCTACGGCATCCCGACGACGGCGCTGCGCTACTTCAACGTCTACGGGCCCCGCCAGGCGCTGTCGAACCCCTATACCGGCGTCTGCGCCATCTTCTCGGCGCGGATCAAGAACCGGCACCGCCCCCTCCTGTTCGAGGACGGCGGGCAGACCAGGGATTTCATCGCCGTCCAGGATATCGTCCAGGCGAACCTGCTGGTGATGCGGGATGCCCGCGCCGACTTTGAGGTGCTGAACGTGGGCACAGGGCACCCGGTGTCGATCGCCCAGATCGGCCGGCTGCTCGCCCAGCTCTACGGGGTGCCGGTCGAGCCGGAGCTCACCCGCAAGTACCGCGCCGGCGACATCCGCCATTGTTATGCGGACATTTCCAAGCTGCAGGCGCTGGACTTTCGCCCGTCCGTCTCGCTGGAGGAGGGGCTGCGCGCGCTGGCGGCGTGGGGCCGTGGGGTGGAGGCGGAGGACCGGGTGGAGAAGGCGGCGAAGGAGCTGGAATCGCGCGGCCTCACCCGAGGGTGACCGTCCATGCCAGTCTGCGATCTAGTCTTGATCAGTTGGAATCATCTCGAGCAGACGCGGCCGTGCCTGGAGACGCTCTTCCGGTCGACCCGGACGCCGTGCCGCCTCTTCATCGTGGACAACGGCAGCACACCTGCGGTGCGCGCGTTCCTCGCCGGGGTGAAGCCGCAGGGCGAGATCCGGGAGGTCGTGCTGCTGCAGAACGACTCCAATGAGGGGTTCCCCCGCGCCGTGAACCGCGGCATCCGCGCCTCCTCGGCGCCGTTCGTCTGCCTCCTCAACAACGACCTGCGGTTCGCCGCGGGGTGGCTGGAGGAGATGCTCGAGGTGGCGCGCGCCGGCCCCTCGATCGGCGCGGTCAACCCGACCAGCAACACGTTCGGCAATGTCCCTCCGGACGGCCTGCCGCTCGACGCCTACGCCGACCGCCTCCGGGCGCGTCACGGCCGGTACACGGAAGTCGGGATGTGCATCGGGTTCTGCATCCTGACGAAGCGGGAGGTGCTGGATCGGCTGGGGGGGCTCTCCGAGGAGGTCGAGCGGATCTTCTTCGAGGACGAGGATTTCTCCATCAGGGTCCAGCAGGCCGGGTTTCGGTGCGTCGTGGCGCATGCGGCGTACGTCTTTCACGCGGAGCATCAGACGGTGAAGAAGATGCCGGAGCGCGAGGCGCTCTTCGTGAGGAACCAGCGGTGGTGCCACGCGAAGTGGGGCCGGTGGGTCCGCATGGCCTGGCCGCGCTTCACGCCGCTCACCCCGGGCTCGGAGGAGCTGCGCCGGTGGCTGGAGGAGCTGCTGGGCTGGGCCAGGCGCCGGACCCACGTCTACGTCTACTGCCCCCTGCCGCCCCGGATGACGCGGGACGCGCTGTTCGGCTCCGTCGGCCTCGTCCCGCACGCGGACATCCGGTGGCATCCGGTGGCCGCCGGCTGGGCCCGCTGGGCGGCCGCCGGGCGCATCCTGCGGCGGCGGAAGAAGCGGTTCGATATCATCGTGGCGCCGGACGAGCGGTGGCGGCGGGCGCTTGAGCGCCTGGCGTGGGTGCACCGCGCGCAGGTGGTCCCCGCCGCGCACGCCGAGGAACTGGAGGCGCAATGGGAACGGTCCCGCTCTCGGTTGTGATCATCGCCAGGAACGAAGCTGGGCGGCTCCGCGACTGCATCGAGAGCGCGCGGTGGGCGGGAGAGGTCCTCGTCGTGGACGACCGCAGCACCGACGACACCGCGCGCCTCGCGGAGTCGCTCGGGGCGCGCGTCCTTGCGCGCGCAATGGACATCGAGGGCCGCCATCGGAACTGGGCCCACGCGCAGGCCCGGCATGACTGGATCCTGAGCCTCGACGCGGATGAGCGGGTGACGCCGGAGCTGGCCGAGGAGATCCGCGGGCTCTTCGCCGCCGGCCCGCGGTTTGAGCTGTACGCGATCCCGCGCCGGAACTTCATCGGGGGCCGGTGGATCCGCTACGGGGGCTGGTATCCGAGCGCGCAGATCAAGCTGTTCAAGCGCACGGCGCTGCGCTGGGAGGAGACGACGGTGCACCCCCGGGCGATCTCCGACAAGCCGGGGGGGACGCTGACGCACGACCTCATCCACCTCTCCTATCGCGACCTGGCGGATTTCCTCGACAAGCTGAACCGCCAGACGACGCTGGAGGCCGAGAAGTGGCGGCTCGACGGCCGCCGGGTGACGCTGGGCAAGGCGCTGTGGCGCACGGCGGACCGCGCCCTCCGGAGCTATGTCGGGAAGCAGGGCTGGCGCGACGGGTTCTGGGGCCTCGTGACGGCGGTCCTGGCCGGCCTGTACCAGTTTGTGGCGTGGGCGAAATACACGGAGCAGCGGCGGGCGCTGGCGGTCGAGGCGGTCGTGGCGCCGTTCGGGTCGCTGGTCGTCGACCAGGAGCGGTATGATCGCCAGCTGCTCATGTCGCACCTGTGCGCCTATCGGATCGCGGCGCACGTGGGCCGGCGGAAGCGGATGCTGGAGATCGGCTGCGGGGCGGGCTACGGGGCGTTCTACCTGGCGCATCACGCCCGGGAGGTGACGGCCATCGATGTGCAGCAGCCGAAGCTCGAGCAGGCCGCGCGGCTCTTCCGCCGCGACAACGTGCGGTTCCTGCCGGCGCAGGGGAGCCGCTTGGCCTTCCCCGACGCGAGCTTCGAGTGCGTGGGGACCTTCCAGGTCATCGAGCACATCCCGGAGCCGGAGCTTGAGACGTTCGTCCGGGAGATGGCGCGCGTCCTCACCCCCGACGGCGTCCTCGTCGTCTCGACGCTGAACCTGGACCACAACTGCAAGGACCCGGCGACCTACGTGAAGCCGTCGTTTCACGAAAAGGAGTTCAGGCCGGAGGAGCTCCGGGCGCTGCTGCAGCGCGCCTTCCCGGCCGTGGAGCTCTTCGGGCTGTACCCGGGCCGGCGCTACCGGATCTACCGGCGGCTCAAGAAATGGGGCCTGGACAAGTGGGGCCCGGCGCGGTGGAACCCGGTCCGGCGGTTCCTCCAGACGCTCGACACCGACGCGCATGAGCTCCGGCCGCAGCTGGACGCGAGCGCGGTGGACCTCATCGCGATCTGCCGGAAACAGGCGGCTCCGCTTGACGGGTTGCCGCTGCTGCGCCGGTGAGCAGCCGCCGCTGAGACAACAGGCACCAGGCGAGTGACAGCCCGAGGAGGGGGAGGATCATCAGGACTTCGAAGACGTACGTCTCCCCCTTGATGGCCAAGACGCCGAAGAAACGCCACACCTTGGCGTGCGTCAGGGTGCTGAAGATCGCGAGCGCCGCCGCCCCGAAGAGCAGCGAAGGGCGGCGCAGCGTGGCGCGGGGCGTTGCCGCGAGCAGCGCGAGCGCCACGAAGGCGGGCCAGAGCAGGGCGCTGTACGTTGCGACCCAGCAGGTGGGGGAGCTGAGCACCATGAGCACGGCCAGCAGCGCGCCATCAAAGACGGCCCGCGCAGGTCCGGGCGTCGGGCGCGCACGGGGGAGGCACACCGCGGCGAACAGCGCTGCCGCGAGCACGGCGGTGACCGCGGCGACCGCGCCGTCGGAGAGCGCCAGCACGTTGAAGCCATAGCCGTCCGCGCGCAGCAGCCGCCCCATGAGGGCGAGGAGCGACTGGCTGCCGATTTCAAACGCGCGGTCTGGTCCGCTGGCCGCAAGCGTCTGCCACCAGGACCCGAGCAGGGTGAGCGGGCCGGCAGGCGCGAGCGCCCAGGCGGCGGCCAGATTGAGGACGAGGAACAGCAGGGCGGCCCGTCCGGCCGAGGCAAAGCGGCGGCGCACGAGGAGGTACGCGAACACGATGAGCGCCGGCAGCTTGAGCGAGACGGCCAGCGCCAGCGACAGGGCGGCGGGCCAGGGGCGCCCGCTCGTTTCGCCGAGCAGGAAGGCGAGGACGAGCAGCCCCCAGAGGATGTTGACCTGCCCGTTGAGCAGCTCGGCGGTCAGCGGACGCACGAGGAGCAGGACGGCGGCTGCCGCAGCGAGCGGATGGACGCGGATGCCATGGCGTCGGCAGAGCCGCGCGGACAGCGCGAGGGTCGCGAGCAGCAGCGC
Source organism: Candidatus Omnitrophota bacterium (assembly GCA_016180575.1). Lineage (GTDB taxonomy): Bacteria > Omnitrophota > Gorgyraeia > Aquiviventales > Aquiviventaceae > JACPAY01. The sequence goes on from JACPAY010000002.1 coordinate 39,928, forward strand.
CACGCCGACCGCGGTCCAGAGGATGGCGCCGGCGCGCGGCGTGAGCCAGCCGAGCGGCGCCCAGGCGAGCGCCCAGAGGGGCGCGTACTTGAACAGCGCGGTCGCGGAGAGCGTTGGGTCGTACAGGGCGGCCCCCCCGCCGTCCAGGACGCGCTCCGCCACCGCGCGGTAGACCTCGAAGGTCATGAGGTACGGTTGCGTGAGGGCAAAGTGGATCGGGAAGCGAATGAGGAACACCGCGCCGAGCAGGGTCAGGCAGGCGCGCTCGAGAATGCGGGGACGTTGCGCGAGCAAATTCCACATGGCAAGCGGCGTTCATTCTAACACACTGGGGGACGCGGCATGAAACCGCCCGTGTTCATCGTCGGATCGGGCGGGTCCGGCACCACCCTCCTTCGGTTGATGCTGAACGCGCACCCCCACCTCGCGATCCCGCCGGAATCGAACTTCGTCCCGGAGGTGTGGAAGGCGTTCGAGCGCGCGCAGCCCTGCAGCCCGGACACGCGCCGGGAAATTCTGCGCTTTCTGGAGGGGTTTCCCGGCTACCATGACTTCCAGCTCGACCGCGCCCGCGTCGAGGCCCGGCTGGATGCGCTCTCCCGGCCCATGCTGTCGGACGTGCTCGACGCCATCTACCGCGAATACGCCGAGCGGCACGGCAAGTCGCGGTGGGGCGACAAGACGCCCGGCTACGTCGAGCAGCTCAGGCGGCTCAACGCGCTCTTTCCGAACTGCCTGGTCATCCACCTGATCCGCGACGGCCGGGATGCGGCGCTCTCCATGCTCGCCCGGGGCGTCGGGCCCCGCACCCTCTACGAGGCGGCCAGGGAATGGGTGGGGCGCGTCCGGCGGGGGCGTCGCGACGGCGCGCAGGTGCTGGGGAGCGCCCGCTACCTGGAGGTCTATTACGAGCGGCTCGTCGCCGAGCCCCGGGAAACGCTGCAGCGCGTCTGCGCGTTCGTCGGCGAGCCTATGGATGAGGTGCTGCTGGCCTTCTACCGCGACGCGAGCCGGCACATCCCTGAGGCGGAGCGGCAGAAGCACGCGGCGACGACCCGCCCGGTGACGACCGAGCGGGTGGGGCGGTGGGAGCGGGACATGCGCCTGCTGGACGTACTGATCGTGCAGGCGGTTGCAGGGTCGCTGCTCGCGGAGCACGGCTACGCGCTGAAGCGCTCGCCGCTGGCCGCGCCGGTCAGCGCCGCGGTCTGGTGCCGCCTGGCGGCCGAGCGGTTGCTGCGAACGCCCAAAAAGCTCTACAATAGCGTCGCCAAACGGCTCACCAAAAAAAGGGGTCAGACCCCTTTTGCCGAAAAGGGGTCTGACCCCTCTGAGCGCCAGGCGCTGTCGGTGGTCATCATCGCGCGCAACGAGGAGCGGCGGATCGGCCGGTGCCTTTCGAGCGTGCAGTGGGCGGATGAGATCATCGTCGTGGACGGGATGAGCGAGGACCGGACGGCCGAGATCTGCCGGCAGATGGGGGCGCGGGTCGTGTCGCACCCCTTTGAGGGGAGCTTTGCAAAGGAGCGAAATCTCGGGATGGAGCACGCCCGGGGTGAGTGGGTGCTGCAGCTTGACGCCGACGACGTGGTCACGCCGGCGTTCCGGGAGGCGGTGGCGCGGATGCTGAAAACGCCCCAGCCCCACGAGGCGTTCAAGTTCAGGCGGAAGAGTTTCCTGATGGGGCGATTCATGCGCCACGGCGGCTGGTACCATGAGCTGCCGAACCTCGTGCGGCGGACGGTCCGCTACGAAGGGCTGGTCCATGAGCGTCCGGTGATCCGAGGCACCATCGGCCGGCTGGACGCCGACGTGGAACACCATCCTTGCGACGACCTGACATCGTTCCTGGACCGGCACAACCGCTACACGACGCTCAGCGCCCAGGAGCTGGCCGGCCGGGGCGAGCGGCTGACCGAGGCCCAATGGCGCGCGCGCCTCGTCCGGAAGCCGTGGAAGACGTTCTGGAAGACCTGCGTCAAGAAACAGGGGTTCCGGGAGGGGATGCACGGCCTGGTGTTCTCGCTCTTCTTTGCCGGTGTGGAGCTCATCAAGTGGGCGAAGGTCTGGGAGCGCTCACTGCGCGCCCCCGGCATGCCGCCGGGGGACGAGCCGATGGCCGTCCGCGCCGCGCCGCCGGGCGCCGCCCCGTCGAGGGCAGCCCACCGTGAGACGCTGTCGGTCGTCCTCATGACGAAGAACGAGGAGGCGCGCCTTTCGGCCTGCCTCGACCAGGTCGTCGGATGGGCGGATGAGATCGTCGTCATCGATGACCTGAGCACCGACCGGACCGTGGAGATCGCCCGGCGCTATACCGACAAGGTCTTCGCCTTCGCCTTGGAGGACAACCACGACCGGCAGTGGAACCGGGGGATCGAGCGCGCCACCGGCGAATGGGTCCTCCACATCGATGCGGACGAGGTGGTGACGCCCGCGCTCCGGGAGGCGATTGACCGGCGGCTCGCGGGGGCGGAGGGCTACGGCGCATTTGAGCTGATGCGGAAAAACTTCTTTCTGGGCCGCCCGATGCGCGACGGCGGCTGGTACCACCGGCACCTCGTCCTGTTCCGCCGCCGGCTGTCGCGGTGCGTGGGGCAGGGGATCCACGTGCGGCTGCAGGTGGACGGCCGCATCGGGTTCCTGGATGCCGAGATCGAGCACTACCCCTTCAGCTCCCTCGCGCAGTTCGTCGAGCGGCAGAACCACTACACCGGCGTCGAGGCCCGCGTCCTCTTGGCGGAGCGCGGCGCGCCGAGCCTGCGGGTCCTCCGCTACCAGCTGACGGTGCGGCCGGTGAAGCTGTTCTGGAAGAGCTACATCAAGCATCGGGGCCGCCGCGAGGGGGTGCACGGGCTCGTGTTCGCGCTCCTCTACGCGTTCGCCCACGTGATGCTGTGGGCCAAGGTCTGGCAGCTGAGCCTGTCGGAGGCGCCGCCCGCCTCCGCGGCGGCTGCGCAGCCGAACCAGGAGCCTGAGCTGACGCCATGGCACGCCAGTCCGACGTGATCATCCAGCCGCGGGAGCCGTTCATCGACGCCCGCGGCCGGATCCTGAACCTGATCGATGCGCCGTTTACCAGCGCCGCCGTCGTGACCTCGGTCAAGGGCGCAGTCCGCGGCAACCACTACCACAAGACCGACTACCATTATTGCTGGCTGCAGCGCGGCGGGCTCATCTACCTGCACCGGCCTGCCGGCGCCGCGACGCCCCCGGAGCGATGGGTCATCGCGCCGGGGCAGCTCTTCTACACGCCGCCGGGCTATGAGCACGCGATGCGCTTCACGGAGGATTCCGTGATGGTGGTCCTGGCCCGCAACAACCGCGAGATGGCCAACTACGAGGCGGACACCGTGCGCACCCCGCCCCTCGGTCCATGAGGCAAGAGCCCCCAGCCTCCAGCCTCCAGCCTCCAGCCCCCGCCGCCGTCAGGCGGCGGACGGACTGCCGGCTGTGCGGGTCCCGCGACTTGCAGCAGGTCATGTCGCTTGGCGCGACGCCGCTCGCCAACGCCTTCGTCAGCGCCGCCGACCGAAAGACACCGCAGGCGCGCTTCCCGCTCGACGTGCACCTCTGCGGGGGCTGCGGCCACGTGCAGCTGCTCGACGTGGTGGACCCGGAGGTCCTCTTCCGGGACTACGTCTATGTCTCCTCGACCTCGCCCGTGTTCGTGGACCATTTCCGCCGCTACGCCGAGGCGATGCTCGCCCTCACCGGCATGCCGGCGGGTTCGCGGATCGTGGAGATCGGCTCAAATGACGGCGCGCTGCTCGGCTTCTTCCAGGCGGCCGGCATGCGGGTCCTGGGGATCGACCCGGCCCGCCGGATCGCCGAGCGAGCCACCGCCGGCGGCATCCCGACGCTGCCCGAGTTCTTCACCCCGGCGCTCGCCAAGCGGCTGCGCACGGAGGGCGGGGAGGCGGCGCTCGTGGCGGCCAACAACGTCTTCGCGCACGCGGATGACCTGCACGCGATCGCCGAGGGGGTCGCGCAGCTCCTCGCGCCCGACGGCCTCTTCGTCTTTGAGGTCTCCTACCTCCTCGACGTCGTGGAGAAGACGCTCTTCGACACGATCTACCATGAGCACCTCAGCTACCACACGGTGAAGCCGCTGGCCAGCTTCTTCGAGCGGCACGGGATGGAGCTCATCGACGCCATCCGCATCGATTCCCATGGCGGATCGCTGCGCGGCATCGCCAAGCGACGCCCGCCCCGGCGATGGTCAGCGGCGGGCCGGGGCGGCGGCCGCTTCCCCAGGCAGCCGGGCGTGGACCGGCTCATCAGTGAGGAGGCCCGCCTGGGCCTGCACGGGCCCGAAGCGTTCCGGGCGTTCTTCCGCGACATCCAGAGCCGCAAGGCGGAGCTGACCCAGCTGCTGCGGCGGCTCAAAGGAGAAGGGAAGCGGATCGCCGGCTTCGGCGCCCCGGCCAAGGCGACGACGCTGATGTTCCACTTCGGCCTCGGGCCAGAGACGCTGGACTACGTGATCGATGACAGCCCCCTCAAGCAGGGGCTCTACACGCCTGGCCACCACCTGCCGGTCGTGCCCTCCTCCTGCCTCTACGAGGCGTCCCGCCGGCCGGACGAGGTACTCATCCTCGCCTGGAACTTCGCCGAGCCGATCATGCAGGCGCACCGGAAGTTCCTCGATGCGGGCGGCCATTTCATCGTGCCGCTCCCCCGCGTGGAGGTCCGATGACCGCCCCGTACGTGGAGAGCGACATCCGGGAGATCGCCGCGACGCTCGGCGAGGAGGCCAAGGCGTTCAGCCGCTCCACCATCCTGCTCTGCGGCGGCGCGGGGTTCCTCGGCCGCTACTTCACCGCGCTCTTCGCCCACCTCAACGCCCACGTGCTGAAGCACCCCTGCCGCGTCATCGTGTGCGACAACCTCATCACGAGCGGGCGGGCCGGCGCCAAGGCGCCGCGGCTGGACGGGTTCCGGTTCCTCACGCACGACATCATCAAGCCGCTGAAGATCACCGAGCGCATCGACTACGTGATCCAGGCGGCCGGCATCGCCAGCCCCTACTACTACCGGAAGTATCCGCTGGAAACGCTGGAGGTGGCGACGCTCGGCACCAAGCGGGTCCTGGAGCTGGGGGTCAGGCACCCGCTCAAGGGGTTCCTCTTCTTCAGCTCAAGCGAGATCTACGGCGACCCGGACCCGCGCCATGTGCCGACGCCCGAATCGTACCGGGGCAACATCTCCTGCCTGGGCCCCCGGGCCTGCTACGACGAGTCGAAGCGGCTCGGGGAGACGCTCTGCGCCATTTTCCACGAGCTCCACGGGGTGCCGACCCGGATGGTCCGGCCCTTCAACGTCTACGGGCCGGGCATGCAGGAGACCGACTACCGCGTGCTGCCGAACTTCGCCAGCCGGATCATCGCGGGGAAGCCCGTGCAGGTGTACGGCAGCGGGAAGCAGACCCGCACCTTCTGCTACGTGACGGACGCGATCACCGGCTTCATCAAGGTGCTCCTGCGCGGCAGCCCGGGCCAGGCCTACAACATCGGCAACCCGGTGCCGGAGCTCTCCATGCTGGAGCTGGCACGTGTGCTCGAGCGCGTCGCCGGCCGGAAGCTCGACGTGCGGGTCGTGGAATACCCCGACACGTACCCGGCCGATGAGCCGCAGCGGCGCTGTCCTGATATCGCCAAGGCCGCGCGCCAGCTTGGCTACAAGCCGGCGGTCAGCCTCGAGGAGGGGCTGAAGCGGTTCATGGCGTGGGCGAGCGCGGTCTACACGGGAACGCAGTTCTAGCCGATGCCTGAGCCGGTCCGTTTGGGCCTGATCGGCGCCGGGCGGTGGGGGCGCGTCCACCTCCGGACCCTCCTCTCGCTCGGGGACCGCGTCCGGCTCACGCACCTGTGCACCACCAAGCCGGCTGCGGCCGACCTCTTGCCGTACCCGGTGAGCGTCGTGCCCGACTGGCGGCAGCTCCTCCGGGCGCCGTGCGATGCGCTGATCATCGCGACGCCTCCCGCGTACCATCCCGAGATGCTCGAGGCCTGCCTGGACGCCGCCAAACCGTGCCTGGTGGAGAAGCCGCTGTGCCTCGACGTCGCCACTGCCGAGCGGCTCCACGAGCGCATCCGGGCCTCAGGCGTCCCGGTGCTGGTCAACCACACCCACCTCTTCGCGCCGGCGTATCGCGCCCTGAAGCGGGCGGTGGCGGAGGGCGGGGAGCCGATCCGGATCCTCCTCTCGGAGGGGATGGGCTTCGGCCCGTTCCGGACCCACACCCCCACCCTCTGGGATTGGGGTCCGCATGACGTGAGCCTCTGCCTCGACCTCCTGGGGGAATCCCCGCGCGGCGTGGAGGCGCTGGGCGGCCCGCGCAGCCCGGACGGCGACCCGGAGCTGGTCAGCCTGCGCCTCGAGTTTCCGGGGGGCGCCTGCGCCTGGATCCAGACGGGGCGGCTCGCCGCCAAGAAGCGGCGGAGCCTGGCGGTCATCACCAACAGCCGGCTCTATCTCCTCGACGACCTGGCGGCCGAGCCGCTGACGGTCGCTCCCATCCAGTTCTCAGAACGGTACACCGATGGCGTGCCGGAGCCGCCGGCCCCTGTGCCGCTACAAATGAGGAGTCCGGTTCCCTCTTTCCCTTCGGAACACTCGGGGAAACAGGGAACCGGACCCGGGACTGGCATGGCGACGATGGCCCATGTCCTGACCTATTTCCTGGACGGGCTGGCCGGAGGCGACCGCAGCCAGTTCGGGACCGGGCTTGCGCTGGAGGTGACCCGCGTGCTGGCCGCCTGCGAGCGGGCGCGCATCTCCCGGTATCAGATACCGGTTGAAGGAAGCCGCTCTTTCAGGCCGGTATCTGATACCGGAGAGGGACATGGCGCCGTTCCGTGACCGGCGGATGGAGGCGGGCTTCCCCTCATGGGGGCTGCCCGGCAGCCGCGCCGCCCGGCTGGTCTTCGGAGACCTGGCCGCCTACCTCCGGCAGCCGCTGGAGACGGTCGCAGAGGCCTACTGGCGCCACCGGGACGGCGACGACCTGGCCGCGCAGCGGCGGGTCGGCGAGGCGACGGAGGCGGCCGACGTCCTGGCCTACTACGCGGCGACGCCCCACTATCTCTATGAGCTGAGCTACTGGGAGGCCTCGCCCGACAAGCAGGCGTGGTTCCGCGTCATCGAGCGGGCCTGCCGGCGGCACCGGCTGCGGCGCGTCCTGGATTTCGGCGGGGGGGTGGGCGGCCTGTGCCTGTTCCTCAACGCCCGGGGCATCCGCTGCGACTACCTCGACGTGGGCGGCAAGACGTTTGAGTACGCGGCCTGGCGGTTCGCGCGGCACCGGCTCGACGTGGCGATGCATGACGCGGCATCCGGCGACGGCCACTCGTCCGGCTCGTACGATGCCGTGGTCGCCTGGGATGTCCTGGAGCACCTCTTCGATCTGGAGGGGGCGATCCGGCGCATAGCCGCCCTCCTGCGCCCCCGGGGCTGGTTCCTCAGCAAGTCGACCTTCGCGGTGTCCGGCACTGAGCATGAGGCGATCCACCTGGCCCAGCATGCCCGGTACGCGGACGTCGCGGAGCTCAACCGCCTGATGGCCCGCAGCGGCTTTCGGTTCGTCGGGCAGCTCAAGCCGGACCGGCTCTCCCGGCTGCTGCGGCTGTGTGGCCTCCGGCAGGCGGTCGCGGGGATCCGGATCGCGCCGCGCCTGAAGCACGGCGGCAACTTCCTCATCCATGAGCGGGGCGGCACCGAGGCGGGCGATGCATAAGACGGTGCGGAAGGTCCTGCGGGCGGTGGCGGACTACGACCCGGACTACTTCGACATGTACGCGGATGCGGCCGAGGCGATGTTCGCCCGGCTCTACGTGGAGCGGATCCTGCGGCACGCCTCCGCCGCGGGCATCCGCCAGCCGGCCACGCTGCTGGAGGCCGGCTGCCAGGCGGGGCGGCTCGTGGTCCCGTTCGCAAGAGCGGGCTTCCGCGTGACCGGCATCGACACCTCCGGCTTCGCCCTCCGGCGCGCCCGCGAGCACGCGAAGGCCGCCGGCGTGGACGCCGCGTTCATCCAGGGCGACCTGCTCGCGGTGCTGCGCCGCCAGCCGGCGCCGCAATTCGATGTGGTCGTCTGCGCCGAGGTGGTCTATCTCTCGCCGCAGCACCGCCAGATGCTGGAGGCGCTCGCGGCGGCGGTCAGGCCGGGGGGGCTGCTGTGCGTCTCGCACCGGCCGAAAATGTATTACCTGCTCGAGGCGCTCCGGCAGTATGATGTGACGAGCGCAACGGACGTCCTGCGGCGCGGCGAGGGACCGTTTCGGGACAGCGCCTATTACAACTGGCAGACCCCAGACGAGCTGCGCGCCCTGTACCGGTCGCTTGGGCTGCGCTGCCTCGCGGTGCATCCCATCGACCGCCTGGCGTGGCTGGCCCAAGTGGACGTGAAGCGGCTGAGCGAGCCGCAGCGCGCGCAGTGGGTGCAGTGGGAGCTGGAGCTGCCGGATGACACCGCCGGGGACTGCGCCCGCTACCTCCTCATCGTGGCGGAGCGTCCGGCAGAATCGCACGCATGAGCCGCTGGGCGTACCATCTCCCCATCCTGGCCTATCACCGCGTGGGCCCCTTCAGAGCGGACCACGTCCCGACCGTTTCGGCGGAAGCCTTCGAGCGGCAGCTCGAGCTCCTGGCCAGGTTCCAGTACCGTGTCCTGCCCCTGGAGGACCTCATCAGCTGCCTCGACCGCGGCGAGCGGCTCCCGCGCCGCAGCGTCGTCATCACGTTCGACGACGGCTATGCGGAGACCCACACCGTGGCCTGGCCGCTCCTCAAGCGGTTCGGCTATCCAGCGGCCGTCTTCGTCGCGCCGGGAGAGGTGGGACGGGCAGGCTTTGCGACCTGGGAGCAGCTCGCGGAGCTGGCGCGGGACGGCATCGCGGTCGGCAGCCACACGATGCACCACAGCTACGTCCCGCTGCTGAGCGCGGAGCGCCTCCAGGAGGAGTTCCGGCAGTCGAAGGCGGTCATCGAGTCGCGCATCGGACGCGTGGTCCAGTGTCTCAGCTATCCCAGCGGGGGGTTCACGCCGCAGGCGCAGGCGGCCGCACGAGCTGCCGGGTACCTTGCGGCCTGCACGACGAACCGCTCGCTCCCCGGTGCTTCGCTCGACCGCTGGGCGCTTCGCCGGATCAAGATGACGGAGCGCGACGCCCAGCCGCTGCGCCTGCTCGCCAAGGTCTCCGGGCACTATGACTGTTTTCGCCGGCTGAAGCGGCCGAACTAGCCAACTTCCTACGCCGATCCGCATCCTCGTCACCTACGTCACCGCCGGCGCGGGCCATCGCCGGGCCGCCGAAGCGGTCGCGCAGGCGGCCGGCGCCCAGTACCCCGACGCGGACATCCGCTGCGTGGACGCGCTCGACTACACCTCGCGGCGGTTCCGCGCGTTCTACGGGGCCACCTACATCTTCCTCGTCCGGCATGCGCCATGGCTGTGGCGGGCGAGCTACGCCCTGCTGGACTGGGGGCCGGTGTACCGCCTCATCCAGCCCTTCCGCCGGCGGTGGAACCTCTGGATCTGCCGGCCGCTGACGGCATGGCTGCGGGAGTTCCAGCCCGACGTGATCGTCACGACGCATTTCCTGCCCGCCGACGTCTGCGGCGCCGGGAAGGCCGCCGGCTGGCTCACCAGCGCGCTGGTCGTCGTGGTGACGGACCTCTTTCCGCACCGCTTCTGGATCGCCCCGGAGGCGGAGGCGTTCGTCATCAGCACCGCTGAGGGGCGGGAGGTGCTGACGCGGCGGGGGATGGCCCCTGACCGGATCCACATGCAGGGCATCCCCATCGCGCGCGCCTTCAACTCGGCCATCGGCGACCGTGCCGTGCTGTATGAGCGGCTTGCGCTGGACCCCGGCCGCCTGACGGTGCTGGTGACGAGCGGCGGCACGACGGTGGGACAGTTCGAGCGCGTGGTGCACTCGCTTGCGGAGCTGGAGGTCGCACTGCCGCAGCGGCTGCAGCTGCTCGTGGTCTGCGGGGAAGACGGCCGGGCCTGCCGCCGGCTGGCCGAGCGGGCGGGAGCCCTCGCGATGCCGATCCGGGTCTTCGCGTTCATCGACCACATGGCCGAGCTGATGGCGGCGAGCGACCTGATCGTCACGAAGGCGGGCGGCCTCACGGTGAGCGAGGCGCTGGGCCGCGGCCTGCCGATTGTCCTCTACCATGTGATCCCGGGGCAGGAGCGGATGAACGCGCACTACATCGCCCTGCACGGGGCGGGGCTCATCGCGAGGCGCCCCCGCGCCGTCGCGCAGACGGTGCGGCGGCTCGCGGAGGATCCTGAGCTGCTGGCGCGGATGCGGGCGGCGGCGAGGGCGCTTTCCCGTCCGGACGCCGCAGCGCAGATCGTGTCGCAGGCGGTGCAGCCGCTCGTGCGCCGATGAGCCGCGTCCTGGCCTCCCCCCTGGTCCGAGCGGTGCAGCAGCATCTTGAGGGGCTGCGCGCGCTCGGGGTCACCGCGGTGCCGGCGTCCCCCGTGGGCGCAGCCCCTCCGACTGGGGCAAAGGGCGGCGCTTCAAAGGAGGAGCGGTTGAGCCGGCTCGCCCGCGAGGTCGAGCGCTGCCGGCGCTGCACGCTCTACCGCACGCGCACCCACGCCGTCGTCAGCGACGGCTCGCCGCATGCGCGCCTGGTCTTCATCGGCGAGGCGCCCGGACGCGACGAGGATCTCCAGGGCAAGCCGTTCGTCGGCGCGGCCGGCAAGCTCCTCACGAAGATGATCGAGGCGATGGGCCTCGCGCGCGAGGCGGTGTACATCTGCAACGTCCTCAAGGACCGGCCCCCCGGCAACCGGACGCCGCTGCCGGAGGAGGTCGAGGCCTGCCTGCCGTTCCTGCAGGAGCAGCTCGCCATCATCCGGCCGGCGGTCATCTGCACGCTGGGGGCGGTCGCGGCCAAGGCGCTCCTGGGGCCGCATGTCGCCATCACCAAGGTCCGCGGCGAGGTCAGGGAGTATCAGGGGGTTCCGCTGGTGCCCACGTTCCATCCGGCGTACCTCCTGCGCAATCCGGACGCCAAGCGATACGCCTGGGCCGACCTCAAGAAAGTAAAGCGGCTGCTTGAGAGAGAGCAATGATGGATCCATCGAAATCCCGTGTGGCCGCGGGTGACGCGGAGCCGGGGACCCCGTCGCCTGCCCGCAGGCCGAGGCCGAGGACAGCCGACGGGGTGGCGGCGCGGCAGGACCCGCGGCCGACGATTGCTGAGGTCGCCTTCAATCTGCCGCTCGACAAGTCGTTCCACTACCTCATCCCGGAGGCGATGCGCCAGACGCTCGCGCCCGGGATGCGGGTGGCGGCCCCGTTCGGCCCTCGCGAGCGCATCGGCTTCGTCCTCAAGGTTGTGGCCGAGAGCCCCGTGAAGGAGCTGAAGGAGATCCGCCGCGTCCTGGACCCGCGGCCGGTGATCGGCGAGGAGCAGTGGGCGCTGGCGTCGTGGCTGTCCACCTACTACTGCTGCAGCATGGGCGAGGCGCTGGCCACGATGGTGCCTGGCGGCCTGCGCCTCCGAGCGGGGGCGGGTCCTGCCGCCTCGGGCACTCCGCCTGCCGTCCTCGTCCCTGACGGGACTGCGGCCGGCGGCGGAGGCCTCCCCTCGGCGTCACCCGTCCCCACGGGTGTTGTGATGTTGACCGCGCATCAGCGGCAGGCGCTGCCGCCCATCCTCGAGGCGCTGGAGGCGAAACGCTTCGCCTCCATCCTCCTCTTCGGGGTCACCGGGTCAGGGAAGACCGAGCTCTACCTGCAGGCGATCGACCGCGCGCTGCGCCAGGGACGCTCCGCCATCTGCCTCATCCCGGAGATCGCGCTCACGCCGCAGACGACCGACCGCTTCGTCGAGCGCTTCGGCGGCGGCGTCGCGGTCTGGCACAGCCGCATGAGCGCACGAGCTCGCTCGCGCGACTGGATGCGGATGAGCGACGGGGCGTGCCGGATCGTGGTCGGGGCCCGCTCGGCGGTCTTCGCCCCGGTGCAGCGCCTGGGGCTCATCATCATCGATGAAGAGCACGAGCCGACCTACAAGCAGGAGGATGCCCCGCGCTACCACGCCCGCGAGGTCGCCATGGCCCGCGCGCGGCTCGCCGGCGCCGCCGTCGTGCTGGGGAGCGCCACGCCGTCCGTGGAGAGCTACTATGCCGCCGCGCGGCGGGCGGGGGGTGTCGTGACGCTGCCGGAGCGGATCGCGGGACGGGGGCTGCCGGCGGCGGAGGTCATCGACATGCGGGAGGAGATGAGCAGCCGCCGCCGCTTCGGCCCTCTCTCAGCCCGCCTGGAGCGGGCGCTCGCGCAGACCGTGGAGCGCGGGGAGCAGGCCATGCTCCTGCTCAACCGGCGCGGGTTCGCGCGGGTGGCGCAGTGCAAAACGTGCGGGGCGGTCGAGCGGTGCGCGCGCTGCTCCGTCCCGCTCGTCTACCACGCCGGCCGCCGGGAGCTGGTCTGCCACTATTGCAACTTCCATGAGCCGCCGCGGGAGCTCTGCCGCCAGTGCCGGAAGGGCTACCTGAGCTTTCGGGGGAGCGGGACGGAGCGGGTCGAGTCCGAGCTGCACCGGCTCTTTCCCGTGGCGTCCATCGCCCGGATGGACCGGGACACCACCGCGCGCCGCGGCAGCCACCGCGAGCTCTACGAGGCGGTCAAGACGCGCCAGGTGAACCTCCTCGTCGGCACGCAGATGATCGCCAAGGGGTTCGATTTCCCGCAGGTGACGCTCGTCGGCGTGGTGTCGGCGGACACGGCGCTCAACCTGCCGGATTTCCGGGCCGGCGAGCGGACGTTCGACCTCCTGACGCAGATGGCGGGACGGGCGGGGCGGGGGGAGCGGCCGGGGCGGGTGCTGATCCAGACTTTCTGCCCGGGCCACTACGCGATCCAGGCCGCCAAGGCGCACGACTACCTGGGATTCTACGCGCAGGAGATCCGGATGCGGCGAGCGCTGCGGCTGCCGCCCTTCGTGCACCTCATCGAGCTGACGGTGCTCGGCTCCTCGCTGCCGCGCGTGGAGGAGGCGGCGCAGTGGCTCGCGGGCCGCCTGCGGCGGGCGCTCGCCCGCCGCCTGCCTGCCGCGCCGGGGAAAGGCGCGACTCGCGCGGCGCAGGCAGGCGCCGTCCTGCTCGGGCCGGCGCCGCACCGCATCCCGCGGCTGCGCCGGGCCTACCGGGTGCACCTCCTCCTCAAGGCCCGGTCGGTCGAGGCGGTGACGCCGATCGTGCGCCGGGTCCTCGCGCCGGGGCGGAAGGCGAAGGGCCTCCCCGTGATCGTCAACGTCGACCCACTGTGAGGTTGGCGTGTTTGCCGGTTAGCGTGTTTGCGCGTTAACGCACGAACGCGCCAACGCGCAAACGAAAGGCGCTTTTAGGCGGAAAAACCTTTCTTGATGGTGCCGAGGGCGTCGAGGTTGCGCAGGCTCTGCTGCGCCTCGATGTCGCCTGGGTGGAGCTGGAGGATCCGCTCGAAACAGTGGCGGGCCTTCGGGTCGTCGCCGCGCTTCATGGCCAGCCGGGAGAGCTTGCGCAGCGCCCCGAGGTGGTTGGGGTCGACGGTGAGCAGCTCCTCGTAGGTCTGCAGCCCGGCGTCATCCAGCCCGCTCTGCGTGAGGGTGCCCGCCAGGCGCATCAGGAGCGAGCGGGAGCGCGGGGTGAGGCTCAGGAGCCACTCATAGACGTTGATCGCCTGCCGGCTCTGCCCCCGCAGCTGGCACACGATCGCCCAGCCGCGGAGGGGAAGGGTGGCGAGCAGCAGGCCCGCCTGCGTCAGCGCCGACGGCGGGTGCTGGCTGAATTGTTTCTGCACGGCGAGGCGCAGATAGCGGCGCGCCTCGGTGGCGTCCGGCGCGTGTCTGACGACGAATGTCAGCAGGTCAACGGCGTACGCGTAGCTGCCCTGCGTGTAGGCCTGGATGCCCTTGTCGAAATACGGCTGGAGGTCGGTCGGGACCGCGGCGGCGCCGGCCATGACGCCCTATCATACCACACGTGATTGCAATTTCACCCCCCATCGCTAGAATACCATCAATGGATCATCCGGCCCTGTGCACGGCCCCGCACCCTGCGCTCCGCGCCGTGGCGCGTCCGGTGGAGGCGTTCGCGGAGGAGGTGCGCCGCCTTGCGCACGACCTCATCGAGACCATGTACGCCCACGACGGCATCGGCCTCGCGGCGCCGCAGATCGGCCGCGATGTCCAGGTCTTCGTGGCGAACCCCTCGCAGCGGCGTGGGAGCGAGCTCGTCGTCGTCAATCCCGTGCTGCGCGGCTCGCGCGGGCGCGCCTCCGTGACGGAAGGGTGCCTCAGCCTGCCCAGCATCTGGGCGCGGGTGCGGCGCGCGTCGGCCGTCCGCCTGGAGGGATGGGACCTGGCGGGGAAGCCGCTCGTCGTCGAGGCGGAGGGGCTGCTTGCCATCGTCCTCCAGCATGAGTGCGATCATCTGCAGGGCCGCTTGTTCATCGACCGCCTGCCGTGGCTCCAGCGCCGCCGGGTGGAGGCGCGGCTCCGCGACACTGCCGCATGCGCGTGATGTTTTGCGGCACGGCGGCCTTTGCGGTGCCGAGCCTGGAACGGCTCCTCGCCGCGGGGCACACGATCGCGCGGTGCATCACGCAGCCCGACCGGCCCCGGGGCCGGGGGCTCGCCCGTGAACCCTCCCCGGTGAAAGCGGCGGCGCTGCGCCTCCGCGTGCCGCTCGCCCAGCCGGAGCGCCTTTCGGCGGCGCCGCTGGAGGGCCTGGGCGCGGATGTCGGGGTCGTGGCGGCGTACGGGCAGCTGATTCCCCGGGACGTCCTGGCCTTGAGCCCGCATGGGATGTTGGGCGTGCATCCGTCGCTCCTGCCGAAATACCGGGGTGCCGCGCCAGTCGCCTGGGCGCTCTTACACGGCGACACGGTGACCGGGGTCACGATTTTCCGCCTCAACGAGCGCCTGGACGCCGGGGACATCCTGCTGCAGCGGCGTATGGAGGTCGAGCCGCGCGAGGACGCCCAGGCGCTCACGAGCCGGTTGGCGGAGGCGGGGGCCGAGGCGCTGGTGGAGGCGCTGGAGGCGGTGGCGGAGGGCCGAGCGCGCGCCACGCCGCAGGATGAGGCGCAGGCCACCCTGGCGCCGAAGCTGGCCAAGGCGCAGGGCCGGATTGACTGGCGCGCGCCGGCCGAGACGATTGAGCGGCTCGTGCGCGCGACCGTGCCGTGGCCTGGCGCCTCCACCGCGTGGCGGGGCGTCTCCTTGAGGGTGTGGCGCGCCGCAGTCGGGGCGGGCGATTCCGCCTCCGCCCCGCCGGGGACGGTCGCGGCGGCGGGGCAGGGCATCATTCGTGTGGCGGCCGGGCGAGGGTGCGTGGATCTCCTCGAGGTGCAGCCGGCGGGCCGACGCCGGATGGGTGTTGCGGAGTTCCTCGCCGGCCATCGCATGACTGTGGGAGAGCGGTTTGAGACATGAGACAGGAGACAAGTGCAAGCCACACCTGTCCCATGTCCCATGTCCCATGTCCCATGTCTCAGCTTTTCACATGCCTGAGCTGCGCAAGGATCCCTTGATCGGCCGGTGGGTGATCATCGCCACCGAGCGGGCCAAGCGGCCGGTGGACTTCATCGCGTTCCATGAGGAGCCGGCGCTGCAGGCCGACTGCCCGTTCTGCGCCGGAAACGAGGCGCGCACGCCCAAGGAGATCCTCGTCCTCCGCGGCGACGGGCCCGGCGCCCCAAACGGCTGGCAGGTCCGGGTCGTCCCCAGCATCAACCCGGTGCTGCGCATCGAGGGGGCGCTCAACCGGCGCGGCAAGGGGATGTACGACATGATGGACGGCATCGGCGCGCATGAGATCGTGGTCGAGAGCCCGCAGCACATCGCCAATGCCGCGGACCTGCCGGTGGAACAGGTCCACGCCGCGCTCCAGGCGTCGATCGCGCGCATCGCGGACCTGGAGCGCGACCCCCGGTTCCGCTATGCGCTGTGGTTCAAGAACTACGGGTCGGTCGCCGGGGCCGGCCGGATCGAGCACACCCGGTCCCAGCTGATCGCCACCCCCGTGACCCCGCTGCGGGTCAAGGAGGAGCTGGTCGGCGCGCGGCGCTACTACGAGGACAAGGAGCGCTGCCTCATCTGCGACCTGCTCTTCCAGGAGCGGGAGGCCAAGCTCCGTGTGGTCATCGACTCGACCCACATCATCGCGCTGTGCCCCTTCGCGTCCCGGTTCCCCTTCGAGCTCTGGCTCCTCCCCAAACGGCACAACTGCGACTTCGCGAAGATGCAGCCGGAGGAGCTGAGCGACCTCGCGGCGGTCCTCAAGCAGGTCCTCAGCCGGCTCAAGACGGTGCTGGACGATCCGCCCTACAACGCCCTCCTGCACACCGCGCCCTTCCGCCGGCAGCGCGGGAAGGTCGGCCACTGGAAGACGATCGAGGAGGACTACCACTGGCACATCGAGCTGATCCCCCGCCTCACGCGGGTGGCGGGCTTTGAGTGGGGCAGCGGGTTCTACATCAACCCCACCCCGCCGGAGGAGTCGGCGAAGTACCTGCGGGAAGCCGGGGTCGACGTCGGCGAACATGTTGGGACAGGAGACAGGGGACAGGAGACAGGGGACAGGTAATATGTCTCACGTCTCTTGTCTCCTGTCTCAGCAATTCCATGTCTGAGCTGAGGCGCGATCCCGTCATCGGGCGGTGGAACATCATCGAGGCCGAGGGGCCGGTCGGCCCGGAGGCGTTCGAGGTGGCGCGGCACACGCCAAGCGGCGGCCGCTGCCCCTTCTGCGTCGGAAACGAGGGGATGACCCCGCCGGAGATCTACACGGTGCGGCCCGCCGGGAGCGCCGCCAACGGCGCTGGCTGGCAGCTCCGCGTCGTCTCGAACAAGTTCCCCGCGCTCAAGATCGAGGGGGACCTGGACCGCCGCGGCATCGGCGTCTTCGACTTCTGCAACGGGGTCGGCGCGCACGAGGTGATCATCGAGACGCCCGACCACCAGCGGCAGATGAGCGACCTCTCTCTGGAGGAGCTCTCAGGCGTCATCACGGCGTTCAAGGTGCGGTCGCTGGACCTCCGGGGCGACCGGCGGTTCCGGTACACGCTCATCTTCAAGAACTTCGGGATCTCCGCCGGGGCGTCGCTTGAGCACTCGCACTCGCAGCTCATCGCGCTGCCCATCGTCCCGAAGCGGGTCCAGGAGGAGCTGAAGGGCGCGCAGCTCTACTTCGAGTTCCGCGAGCGCTGCCCCTACTGCGACATGCTCCACCAGGACCTGCAGGAGGATGAGCGGCTGGTCTGCGAGAACCGCTCCTTCGTGGCCCTCTGCCCGTTCATGTCGGGCTTCCCGTTCGAGGTCTGGATCCTCCCGAAGGAGCACCGGGCCGACTTCGCCCAGATCGGCCCCGAGGCGGTCGGCGATTTCGCGCGGGTCCTCAGGGAGGTCCTGCTGCGCGTCCGGACGACCCTCTCGAACCCGTCGTACAACTTCATCATCCACACGGCACCCATCGAGACGCGCGAGCGGGAGGAGTACCACTGGCACCTGGAGCTGATCCCGAAGCTCACCAAGATCGCCGGCTTCGAGTGGGGGACCGGGTTCTACATCAACCCCACCTCGCCGGAGCGCGCCGCCAAGGCCCTCCGCGAGGCCGCCCTTCCATCCTGAGCGCGCAGCCCATATAATGAACCCAACAGGAGGACGACCATGACGATTCGCATCGGGATCAACGGCTTTGGGCGGATTGGGCGGAACATCTTCCGCGCCGGGTTCAACCGGCCGGGTCTTGAGTTCGTCGCGGCGAACGACCTCCCCACCCCGCCGAAGACGCTGGCCCACCTGCTCAAGTACGATTCCATCCTGGGCACGTTCGACGCGGACGTCTCCGCGACCGAGGACGCGGTGGTCGTGAACGGCAAGCCGCTGCGGCTCTTCACGAGCAAATCCCCCGCC
Organism: Candidatus Omnitrophota bacterium; assembly: GCA_016180575.1. GTDB lineage: Bacteria > Omnitrophota > Gorgyraeia > Aquiviventales > Aquiviventaceae > JACPAY01. The sequence continues at coordinate 57,850 of JACPAY010000002.1, forward strand.
GAGATCCCCTGGAACGAACTGGGCGTCGAGCTCGTCGTGGAGTCCACCGGCGCCTTCACCGACAAGGAGAAGGCGGCGGGCCACCTGAGCCACGGCGCCAAGAAGGTGATCATCACCGCGCCGGCCAAAAACGAGGACCTCACCATCGTGCTCGGCGTGAACGAGCGGTCGTACGACCCGGCCAAGCACCACGTCATCTCCAACGCCTCCTGCACGACCAACTGCGTGGTGCCCATGGCGAAGCTGCTCCACGAGCGCTTCAAGATCGTGCGGGGATTCATGACCACCATCCACTCGTACACCAACGACCAGCGGCTGCTCGACCTCACGCACAAGGACCTGCGGCGCGCGCGGGCGGCGGCGCTCTCCCTGATCCCCAGCACGACCGGGGCCGCCAAGACGGTCGGCGTCGTGTTCCCGGAGCTCAAGGGGAAGATCGACGGGCTGTCCATCCGGGTGCCCACGCCGAACGTCTCCATCGTCGACCTCTCCTGTCAGGTGGAGAAGGCCGCGACCGCCGAGGAGGTCAACCAGGTGTTCAAGGCGGCCGCGGGGGGCCCGATGAAGGGGATCCTGCAGTACTGCACCGACCCGCTCGTCTCGAAGGACTTCAACGGCAACCCGCACTCGTGCATCTTCGACGCGACGATGACCGCCGTGATCGACCAGTACCTCGTCAAGGCGTTCGGGTGGTACGACAACGAGTGGGGCTATTCGAACCGCGTCGTTGATCTGATCGAATACGTGGCGAAGAAGGGGCTGGGCGCACGGGCCGGGGCCGAGGCCCCGGCCTTCAAATGAGGAGTCCGGTTCCCGCTTTCCCATCGGACGTCACTAGGAAACCGGGAACCGGACCCAGGACTATCGCAAAACAAACCGTCCGCGGCCTCGACGTCAAAGGCAGGCGCGTCCTCATCCGCGTGGACTTCAACGTGCCGCTCGATCCGGCGAGCGGCCGGGTGACCGACGACACCCGCATCCGGGAGAGCCTCCCCACCATCCGCTACGTCCTGGAGCAGGGAGGCAGGGCGGTGCTGATGAGCCATCTCGGGCGGCCCGATGGGACGCGGGTGCCGTCGCTTTCGCTTCAGCCGGTGGCCGGGCGGCTCGGCGAGCTTCTGGGGCGGCCGGTGGCCCTGCTTCCGGACTGCGTCGGCCCGGATGTGGAAGCGCGCGTGAAAGAGCTGCGTCCCGGCGAGGCGGCGCTGCTCGAGAACCTCCGCTTCCACGCGGAGGAAGAGCGCAACGAGCCGGCGTTTGCGGCAGGGCTTGCGCGCCTCGGCGACGTCTACGTCAACGACGCGTTCGGCAGCGCGCACCGGGCCCACGCCTCGACCGAGGGGGTCGCCCGACATCTGCCCGCCGTGGCCGGCTTCCTGATGGAGAAGGAGATCCGGTACCTCGACGGGGCGCTGGCCGACCCGGCGCGGCCGTACGTCGCGATCCTCGGCGGGGCCAAGGTGTCGGACAAGATCGGCGTGCTGACGAGGTGGCTTGAGCGCGTGGACCGGGTGCTGATCGGGGGCGGGATGGCCTACACCTTCCTGAAGGCGCAGGGCCATGCGATCGGCGGCTCGAAGCTGGAGGCGGACAAGCTGGAGCTGGCCAAGCGCTTGCTGGCTCAAGCGGCTCAGCGCAAGGTGCCGGTGCTCCTGCCGTTTGACCACGTCATCGCGACCTCACTCGACCCGGGCAGCGAGAGCCGCGCGATCACCACCGTGGACATCCCGGAGGGCTGGCTTGGCGCCGACATCGGCCCCTCGACGATCGACGCGTTCGAGAAGGCGCTGGCGGGCGCCAAGACCGTCGTCTGGAACGGGCCGCTCGGCGTCTTTGAGCAGGACCGCTTCGCCGAGGGCAGCCGGCGCGTCGCCCAGGCGCTGGCCGGCCTCAAGGGCGCGACGACGATCCTCGGCGGCGGCGACACCGCCGCCTGCGTCCACCGGTTCAAGCTCGGCGACCGCATGAGCCACATCTCAACCGGCGGGGGCGCCTCGCTGGAATTCCTCGAGGGCAAGACGTTGCCCGGCATCGCCGTCCTGCAGGATGCGTAGGCCCATCGTCGCCGGGAACTGGAAGGCGAACCTGACGGCGGGGGAGGCGGCCGCCCTCGTGCGGCAGTTGAAGGCCTCCTGCGAAACGGCTGCCGCGGAGGTCGTCGTCTGCCCCCCGTTCACGGCGCTGGCGGCGGTCGCGCCGCTCCTGAAAGGCTCGCGGATCGCCCTCGGCGCCCAGGACGTCTTCTGGGAGCCGGCCGGCGCGTTCACCGGCGAGGTGACCCCGCCGATGCTGCGCGATGCCGGCTGCCAGTACGTCATCGTCGGCCACTCGGAGCGCCGGACGCACTTCGGCGAGACGGACCAGATTGTCAGGCGCAAGCTGCAGGCGGCGCTCGCCCACGGCCTGACCCCGATCGTGTGCATCGGCGAGACGCTGGCCCAGCGGGAGGCCGGGCAGACGTTTGACATCCTGACCAGGCAGCTGGACGGGGCGCTGGGTGATTGCCCTCCGGAGACGTGCCGCCGTCTCATTCTGGCCTATGAGCCGGTCTGGGCGATCGGGACCGGGAAGAACGCGACGCCTGAGCAAGCGCAGGAGGCCCATCAGGCCATCCGCCGGTGGGTGGCGGACCGCTGCGGCTCGTCGGCGGGCGGGGGGATCCGGATTCAATACGGCGGCAGCGTGACCCCTGCCAACGCCGCGAGCCTGCTCCAACAGCCGGACGTGGACGGCGCGCTCGTGGGCGGGGCGAGCCTGAAGGCGGACGCATTCAGCGCGATCGTCAAAGCGGCGAAGACAGGGGCGGCGGCCCCGCACGAATAGGTGGGTGGCATGCTCTATGCGCTGGTGTTGGTGGTCCACGTCCTGGTCTCGTTCTTTCTCGTCGGCGTCATCCTCCTGCAGGGCGGGCGGGGGGGCCTGGGCGAAGCGCTGGGCGGCTCCGGGACGCAGTCGCTCTTCGGCGGCGGGGCGAACATCGTCATGACGAAAATCACCGCGGTGGTCGGGACGCTGTTCATGGTGACGTGCCTCTCCCTGGCGGCGCTCTCCACCGCGCAGGGGCGGTCGGTGATCGACCGCCTGCCGGCCTCGATCGACCAGCTCCCGTTCACCCTGCCGTCCGAGCCCGCTCCAGCGCCGGCTGCCCCCGAACCGAGCTCCGCCCTCGATCCGGAGCTGACAGAGCCGCCATCCTCTGAGGCCCCGCAGCCGGCCCCGTAGCGACGGAGGTCTCGTGCGCCCGCGCAAGTGGTTGGTGGCCGGCGCGATCGCCGCGCTCGCCATCGGGATCGCCCTTCCGGTTCCCGTGACGGCGCAGTCCCAGCCGGCGTCCGGGGACGCGCTCGTCGTCAGCTCCATCGGGGACGCCAGCCGCCTCCTGCCTCTCCTCGCCACCGACAGCGCCTCGGGCGACATCGTCGGGCTGCTGTTCAACGGCCTCCTGAAGTACAACGAGCGGCTGGAGATCGTGGGCGACCTCGCCGAATCGTGGACCGTGAGTCCGGACGGCCTCACGATCACCTTCGTCCTGCGCCCCGGCATCCGCTGGCATGACGGGGCGCCGGTCACGGCGGAGGACGTCCGGTTCACCTACGAGAAGCTCATCGATCCAGCCGTCCTGACCCCCTACTCGAGCAGCTACCAGCTCGTGGAGGCCGTGGAGGTGCTCGATCCTCGGACCATCCGCGTGCGCTACCGCGAGCCGTTCGCGCCGGCGCTGGAGAGCTGGATGATGGGCATCATCCCGAAGCACCTGCTCGAGGGGGAGGACCTCAACACGACGCCGTTCCTGCGCCGGCCCGTGGGGATGGGGCCCTATCGCTTCAGGCGATGGAGCACCGGCGAGCTGATCGAGCTTGCGGCCAACCCGGACTACTTCGAGCACCGGCCGCACATCGACCGCTACCTCTACCGCATCATCCCGGACCAGGCCACGGCGTTCCTGGAGCTGCTCACCGGCCAGGTGGACCTGGCGGGGCTTTCGCCGCTGCAGTACCGCCGGCAGACCGACACCCCGTACATCCGGCGGTCCTACCGGAAGTTCCGCTATCCCTCCTTCGGCTTCACGTACGTCGGCTACAACCTGCAAGACGCGCGGTTTGCGGACCCGCGGGTGCGGCAGGCGTTCAACCTGGCGATCGACAAGCAATCGCTCATCGACGGGGTGCTCTTCGGCCTCGGCGCTGCCGCCACCGGGCCGTACCCGCAGGAATCCTGGGCCTACGACCCGTCGATCCAGCCGCCGCCGCCGGATCGGGAGGCGGCCCGGGCGCTGCTGGCGGAGGCCGGGTGGCGCGACCAGGACGGCGACGGCGTGCTCGACAAGGACGGGCGGCCGTTCCAGTTCACCCTCATCACCAACCAGGGCAACGAGGTGCGCCGGCAGGTCGCGGAGCTTGTCCAGCAGCAGCTCCGGGCGCTCGGGGTGGACGTGAAGATCCGGATCATCGAGTGGAGCTCGTTCGTCCACGAGTTCATTGACAAGCGCCGCTTCGAGGCGGTCCTGCTCGGCTGGAGCCTCTCGCGCGACCCGGACCTCTATGACCTCTTCCACTCCTCGAAGACCCGGGAGGGCGAGTACAACTTCGTGGGCTACGCGAGCCCCGAGGTGGACCGGCTCCTTGAGCGGGGCCGGCGCGTGTTCGACCAGGCCGAGCGGCAGCGCATCTACCGCGAGGTCCACCGCCGCCTGGCGGAGGACCAGCCCTACACGTTCCTGTTCGTCCCGGATGCGCTGCCCATCCTCCACGCGCGGTTCCGCAACGTCGCCGCCACCCCCATCGGCATCGCCTACAACCTCATCGACTGGCACGTGCCGCCGGCGGAGCAGCGCTACCGCCGGATGACGCCATGAAAAAGTGCCAGGCTGCTCCATCGAAGACTCCCGTGCGGCCGCGGGTGACGCGGAGCCGGGGACCCCGTCGCCTGCCCGCAGGCCGACCAGGCCGAGGACAGCCGACGGGGTGGCGGCGCGGCAGGACCCGCGGCCAAACCGGGGGGCCGAGATGATCGGCTATCTCGCCCGGCGGCTGCTCGGCCTGATCCCCGTCCTGCTCGGCATCACCCTGATCTCGTTCGGCGTCATGAAGCTCGCCCCCGGCAAGCCGACCGACGCCGCGGTGCAGTTCAACCCCAAGGCCTCCTTCGAGGCGCGCGAGCGGATGGAGAAGCTCCTGGGCCTCGATCAGCCGCTCCATCGCCAGTACCTCCGGTGGCTGGGCCGCGTGGTCCGCTTCGACTTCGAGGTCCGGCCCGGAGGGCTCTTCGACCGGCTGACCACGGTGCTCGTCTTCATCGGCTACTCCGCGCCGGGATTCTGGCTCGCGCTCCTGGCGATCGGCTGGTTCGGCGTGACGCTGCGCTGGTTCCCGGTCTCCGGCCTCCACGCGATCGACCACGAGGCGATGGGGCTTCTCCGGCGCGGCCTGGACGTCGCCTGGCACCTCGCCCTGCCGGTGGGGGTCATGACGTTCGTCGGCCTCGCCGGGCTCTCGCGGTACGCCCGCTCCGGGATGATCGAGGTCCTGCGGCAGGACTACATCCGCACGGCCCGCGCCAAGGGGCTGCCCGAGCGCCGGGTGCTGTTCCGCCACGGCCTGCGCAACGCCCTGCTGCCGATCATCACGATCCTGGGGCTCTCGCTTCCCGACCTCATCGCGGGCAGCGTCGTCATGGAGACGGTCTTCTCCATCCCCGGGATGGGGCGGCTCTTCTACGACGCGGTGATGGCGCGCGACCAGAACGTGGTCATGGCGCTGGTGACCATCGGGGCGCTGCTGACGCTGCTGGGCAACCTGCTCGCGGACCTGGCGTACGCCTACGCCGACCCGCGCATCCGCGTCAGGGGCGGCAGATGAAAAAAGTACCGGGTACTTTTCCCGCTTTGCGAAGTACCCGGTACTTCGGCAACCGGCTGGCGGCGACCGGGGCCGCGGTGCTGCTCCTGCTGGCGGTCATCGCGGTCTGCGCCCCGTGGCTGGCCCCCTACGACCCCTTGGCCGTCAACCTGCCGGAGGCGCTCCTGGCGCCGTCGCCGGCCCACTGGCTGGGGACGGACCCGCTCGGCCGCGACGTCCTCAGCCGGCTCATCTTTGGCAGCCGCATCTCGCTCCTCATCGGGTTCATCGCGGTCGGCGTGGCGGTCGTCATCGGGACGGCGGTGGGGCTCCTGGCCGGCTACGCCGGCGGGCGGTGTGATGCGGCGCTCATGCGCCTGGTGGACACGATGCTCGCGTTTCCCTCCATCTTCCTCCTCCTCGCGGTGATCGCGATCCTGGAGCCGAACATCTACAACATCATGGCGGTCATCGGGCTGACGAGCTGGATGGGGGTGGCCCGCCTCGTGCGCGCCGAGATCCTCAGCCTCAAGGAGCGCGACTTCGTGCTCGCGGCGCGCGCCCTTGGCGCCTCGCCGCTTCGGCTCATGGTCCGCCACCTGCTGCCCAACGCGATGGGGCCGGTGCTGGTGGCCGCGACGCTGGGCGTCGGCGGCGCCATCCTGACCGAATCGGTGCTGAGCTACCTCGGGCTCGGGGTGCAGCCCCCCACGCCGAGCTGGGGGAACATCCTCAACGAAGGGCGGGTGGCGCTGGGGATCGCCTGGTGGCTGACGCTCACGCCAGGGGTGTGCATCCTGGTGACGGTGCTCGCGTTCAACCTGCTCGGGGAAGGGATCCGGGATGGCCTTGCTCGACGTTGAAGACCTCTCGGTGACCTACCACGGGCGCGGCGCTGACGTCCGCGCCGTCGACCGGGTCAGCCTGTCGGTAGAGCCCGGCGAGGTGGTGGCGGTCGTCGGAGAGTCCGGCTCGGGGAAGTCGACGCTCGCGCTCTCGCTCACCCGGCTCTTGCCGTCTCCGCCGGCTGAGCTGCGCGCCCGGCGCGTGCGCTTCGAGGGGGTGGACCTCCTGACCGCCTCGGAGCCGCAGCTCCAGCGCCTGCGGGGCGGCCGGATCGCCTACGTGTTCCAGGATCCCGCCACGTCGCTCAACCCGGTCCTGACCATCGGGGAGCAGCTCCGGGAGCCCATCGAGCGGCACACGGACCGGCGCGGGCATGACGCGGACACCGTGGCGCTGGACTGGCTCTCGCGCGTCGGCATCCCGTCCGCGCAGCGCCGCCTCGGCGCCTACCCGCACGAGTTCTCCGGCGGGATGCAGCAGCGCGTCATGATCGCGATGGCGATGGCCTCGCACCCGCAGCTCCTCATCGCCGATGAGCCGACCTCGGCGCTCGACGTGACGGTCCAGGTCCAGATCCTGCGCCTGCTGCGCGACCTTCAGCGCCGGCTGGGCCTCTCGCTGCTCCTCATCTCCCACGACCTGCTCGTCGTGCAGCGCCTGGCGCATCGCACCGTGGTGCTCTCGCGCGGCGCCGTGGTGGAATCCGGGCCGACCGAGCAGGTCCTGCAGCGGCCGGCGCACCCCTACACGAAGAGCCTGCTCGAGGCGCGCGCCTCGATGACCTGGCGGAGAGGGGAAGGCGGGCCGGATGGCTGAGCCGGTCCTGGCGGTCCGGTCGCTGACGAAATCGTTCCCCATCCACTGGGGATGGCTGCGCCGAGAGACCAGCCGCATCGAGGCGGTGCGGGAGGTGACCTGGTCGCTGGCCAAGGGGGAAACGCTCGGCCTGGTGGGGGAATCCGGGTGCGGCAAGTCCACGCTGGCGAAGCTGTGCGTGGGGCTGCTGGCGCCGACCGCCGGCGAGGTCCTGGTCGCGGGGGCGCGCCTCGCCGGGCTGCGGGGCGGAGCAGCCCGCGCGGCGCGCCGGATGATCCAGATGGTCTTTCAGGACCCCACCGGCAGCCTCAACCCGCGGATGACGGTTGGCGAGATGCTCGATGAGCCGCTGGTCATCCACCGCCTCGCGGCCGGCCGGGCCGCGCGCCGCCGGCGGGTGGCGGAGCTGCTGGAGACGGTGCAGCTGCCGGCAGGCTTCGCCCGCCGCCTGCCGAGGGAGCTGAGCGGGGGAGAGCGCCAGCGCGTCGGCATCGCCCGGGCGCTCGCCGTCGAGCCGGCGGCGCTGATCTTGGACGAGCCGGTGGCATCGCTCGATGTGTCGGTGGGCGCCAAGATCCTGGAGCTGCTGCGCGCGCTGCGCGCGCGCCTTGGCATGGCGGTGCTGTTCATCTCGCATGACCTCGGCATGGTGGCCTCGCTCTGCGAGCGGATGGCGGTCATGCGCGAGGGGCGCCTGGTGGAGCTTGCCCCGACCCAGCAGCTCCTGGCCCATCCGGCGCACCCCTATACCCAGCTCCTCATCCGCTCATCCGCGCTCGACCTCGACGCCGACACGTCCCGTATCTGATACGGGTACGGGGCCTATGTTATAATGAAGCCCCGTATCAGATACGGGGACGATGGAACAGTTCTGGCATGCGTTCATCCCCCTGTTCGTGGCGTTTGACGCCGTGGGGCTGCTGCCGCTCTTCTGGGGGCTGGCCCACCGTCTGAGGCCCAGCGAGCGCAGAAGGGCGGTGACCGAGGCGGCCGCCACCGCGCTCCTCGTGGGGCTGGGGTTTCTCCTCGTCAGCCGCTTCGTCTTCGCGCTGATGGGGCTCGAGCTCGCCGACGTCATGGTCGCCGGCGGGGCCATCCTCATCGTCCTCTCGCTGCGGGACCTGCTGCTCCCGGGCCCGCCGCCCCAGGAGACGCTCCAGAGCCCCGGGGTGGTGCCGCTGGGGGTCCCGCTGCTCGCGGGGCCGGCGGTCCTGACGACGCTGCTGCTGGTCAGGGACCGGCACGGCTGGGTGGTCACCCTTGCCGCGCTCCTCGCGAACATGGCGGTGGTGTGGATCGTGCTGCGCGGCGCCGAGGGGCTGATGCGGCGGCTCGGCCAGGACGGGGCGCAGGTCATCTCGAAGATTGCGAGCCTGATCCTCACCGCGTACGGGGTCATGCTGATCCGGCACGGCCTGGCCGTGTTCGTGACGAGATAGGGGCGCGCAATCATGCGGCGTGTCGTGACGTTCATCATGGCGGGGGGCAAGGGGGAGCGGCTGCTGCCGCTCACGAAGGACCGCGCCAAGCCGGCGGTGCCGTTCGGCGGGACCTACCGGATCATCGACTTCACCCTGTCCAACTGCATCAACTCAGGGATCCGGACGATCCACGTCCTCACCCAATACAAGTCCATCTCGCTCCAGCGCCACCTGCAGATGGGGTGGAATGTCTTCAACAGCGAGCTGGGCGAGTACATCGACGTGATGCCGGCGCAGCAGCGCACCGGGGAGCACTGGTACCTGGGCACGGCCGATGCCGTGTACCAGAACCTCCATGTCCTGGCGCATGAGCGGCCGGACCAGGTCCTCATCCTGGCGGGCGACCACGTCTACAAGATGAACTACGCCGACATGGTCGCGTTCCACCAGGCCCAGCGGGCCGCCGTCACCGTTGGGGTGATCGAAATGGAGCAGGAGCGCGCGAGGGGCTTCGGCATCGTCGAGGTGGACGCGCAGGAGCGGATCAGCGGGTTCGAGGAGAAGCCGGCGCGGCCCAAGACGATCCCCGGACGAGCGGGGCGGTGCTACGTGTCGATGGGCATCTACCTCTTCAACCGGCCCCTGCTGGACGAGGTCCTGGACGAGGACGCGCGGCGCGCGGACAGCACCCACGATTTCGGCCGGGACGTGATCCCGAGGATCGCGCGCAGCGTCCGCGTCATGGCCTACACCTTCCGGGATGAGGCCAGCCAGGAGCCCCGGTACTGGCGGGACATCGGGACCCTCGACGCGTACTATGAGGCCAACATGGACCTGGTGCAGGTGACGCCGCAGTTCAACCTGTACGACCGGGATTGGCCGATCCGGACCTATCACGAGCAGTGGCCGCCCGCGAAGACGGTCTTCGCCGACGAGGCGACGGGCCGGGTGGGGAAGGTGCTGGACTCGCTCGTCTCCAACGGCTGCATCATCAGCGGCGGCCGGGTCGAGCGCAGCGTGCTCTCCCCGGACGTGCGCGTCAACAGCTTCGCCCAGGTCGAGGACGCGATCCTGATGGAGCACGTGGAGGTGGGGCGCTACGCCAAGATCCGGCGCGCCATCGTCGACAAGGACGTCGTGATCCCGCGCTACGCGGAGATCGGCTACAACCTGGAGGAGGACCGGCGGCGCTTCACGGTGACCGAGTCCGGGATCGTTGTCGTCGGCAAGGGGACGGTCATCGACGAGCCGCGGCCCGCCGTGTCGCTCGCGGGGACCTGACGATGGATGAGCTGCGGATCGGGGAGCGCGCCTTTTCATCGCGGCTGATCGTGGGGACGGGGAAGTACGCGAGCTTCCCGCTGATGCGGGACGCCATCGAGGCCTCCGGCGCCCAGGTCGTGACCGTCGCCGTGCGCCGCATCAACCTCGACCGGCCCAAGGAGGAGGGCCTCCTGGATTACCTGGATCGCTCCCGGCTCACCATCCTGCCCAACACGGCGGGCTGCTACACGGCGGAGGAGGCCATCCGCACCGCGCGCCTGGGCCGCGAGGCGGGGCTCTCCAACCTGGTCAAGCTCGAGGTGATCGGCGACCGGACGACGCTGCTGCCGGATACCGAGGCACTCCTCGAGGCGACCCGCGCGCTGGTCCGCGAGGGGTTCATCGTCATGCCCTACACCAACGACGACCCGATCATGGCGAGGAAGCTCCAGGACGCCGGCGCCGCGTGCGTGATGCCGCTCGCAGCACCCATCGGCTCGGGCCAGGGCATCCTCAACCCGCTGAACATCCGGTTCATCCTCGAGGCCGTTTCGGTGCCGGTGATCGTCGATGCCGGCGTCGGGACCGCCTCGGATGCCTCGGTCGCGATGGAGCTCGGCGCGGACGGCGTGCTCATGAACACCGCCATCGCCGGAGCGCGGGACCCGGTCAAGATGGCGCGGGCGATGCGCCTGGCGGTGGAGGCGGGGCGCCTGGCCTATGAGGCCGGGAGGATCGCGAAGAGGCCGCACGCCGCCGCCTCCAGCCCGCCGGAGGGCCGGGTGGCGCCCGCCCCGCCGGCGGCGGGGCCCGCGCGCGAGCCGGTCCGCTCATGAGCGCGCTACAGCGCGAGACGGCCGCGGTGCTGCGGAACGTCCACCTCTGCTACTTCCTCTCCGGGGCGCTCGGCCTGGCCTATCAGATCCTCTGGCTGCGCAAGCTCCTCCTGGTATTCGGCAGCACGGTGCATGCCGTGAGCACCGTGCTCACCGTCTTTTTCGGCGGCCTGGCGCTGGGCAGCTGGCTGTTCGGCCGGCTCATCGACCGGCCGCGGTGGACGGGGACCGGCCTGCGCTGGTACGCGGCCCTGGAGGTCGGGGTCGGCCTCTGCGCGTTCGCCACGCTGCCGCTCTTCGAGGCGATGCAGCGCCTGTATCTCCCGGCGTATCAGGCGTCGGGGTTCTCCCCGGCGATCCTCATGGGCGGCGCGTTTGTCTGCTCGGCCGCCATCCTGCTTGTGCCCACGACGCTGCTGGGCGGGACGTTCCCCGTGCTGAGCCGGTTCCTCATCCGGTCAAGCGAAGGGCGCGGCCCCGCCATCGCCACGCTGTACGCGGTGAACACGGCCGGCGCGATGGCCGGCACCCTGCTGGTGTACTTCGTGGGCCTGCCGGTCCTGGGGATGTTCCGCACCCTGTTATGCGCGGGCATCCTGAACGTAGGGATCGGGCTGCTGTGTCTCGCCTTTGACCGCCATCTGGCGACCCTCGGCTGGACGGCGCCGCGCGCGGCGGACACGTCCCCCGCCGCGCGACCGAGCCCAGCAGGCGAGGGAGTCCCGAGCGAGCGCAAGCGAGTCGAGGGGCCGCCCCGGCAGCCGCTCGGGCCCCTCCGCTGGGTGTTCGCGGCCTTCGCGCTCTCAGGCTTTTCGGCGATGGTCTATGAGGTGGCCTGGACGCGCGCCCTGAGCCTGGTCCTCGGCAGCTCCACCTACGCGTTCTGCCTCATGCTGGCGACGTTCCTCGGCGGCATCGCCCTGGGCAGCGCCCTGGCGCGACGGGACCTGCGCGCGCGGCCCGCCACCGTGAAGCTGTTCATCGATCTGGAGCTGTGGCTGGGCGGCTATGGCCTGCTCTCGGTGTGGCTGTTCAGCCAGCTGCCGTCCGTGTTTCTCTCCCTGTGGCCGGCGGCGGGGCGGACGTTCGCGGGCCTGTTGTGGCTGCAGGCGACGCTGAGCGCGCTCGCGATGCTGACGCCCACCCTGATGCTGGGCGTGCTGTTCCCGCTGGTGAGCGACCTCGTGACCACGCGGTTCGGCCAGTTCGGCGAGCGGCTCGGGGCCGCCTATGCCGTCAACACGGCGGGGGGGATCCTCGGGTCGTTCCTGGCCGGGTTTGCGCTGATCCCGTGGCTCGGGCTCCCGGGGGCGATCGTCGCGGCGGCCCTGGTCAACCTGCTCGCGGCGGCGGTCCTCTACGTCCGGTTCGAGCCGCAGCGCGCGCTGCCGGTGCGCCTGGGCCTCGCGGCGCTCCTGCTGGCGCAGGCCGCGTGGCTGGGCGCCGCGGCGGTCGTCCCCGCCTGGCAGCGGCAGGCCTTCGCCGCGGGCGTGTACATGTATGCCGATAGGCTCCAGCCGGCATCGGTCGAAGAGGGGGCGGGCGCCAAGCTGCTCTACTACCGGGACGGCCTCAATACGACGGTCAGCGTCCACCAGACCAGCGACACGACCTTCCTCCGGGTCGGGGGGAAGACGGATGCGTCCAATGGCCGCGACATGGGGACCCAGGTGCTGGCTGCGCACGTCCCACTTCTGATGCACGCGGACCCGCAGCGCGTGCTCGTCATCGGGTTGGGGAGCGGGGTGACGCTCGGCCACGCGGCGCGCCATCCGGTGTCGCTCGTCCACTGCGCGGAGATCGAGCCGGCGGTCATCGAGGCCGCGCGGTACTTCAAGAAGGAAAACTACGGCGTCCACGAGGATCCCAAGGTGCGGATCATCGCCGCGGACGGCCGCAACTTCCTGCGGGCGACGCGCGAGGCGTACGACGTCATCATCTCAGAGCCGTCCAACCCATGGATGACGGGGGTGGCCGCGCTGTTCACGGAGGAGTTCTACGAGCTGGCGAAGGCGCGCCTCGCGCCGGACGGCATCATGTGCCAATGGCTCCAGCTCTACGGGCTCTTCCCGAACGACGTGAAGCTGATGCTGAAGACCTTTCACGAGGCGTTCCCGCACGTGTCGGTGTGGTCCTCGGCGCCGGGCGACCTGCTCCTCATCGGCTCGATGGCGTCCCAGCGGCTCGACCACCAGCGGCTCTCGGCGCGCATGGCCGCGCCAGCGGTCCACGACAGCCTGGCGGTCGTCCATGCCGAGCGGCCCAACATGCTCCTCCAGCTCTTCTGGTTTGGGACGCGCGAGGTGGAGGCGCTGACGGCGGACATCACGTGGGTCCATGAAGATGACCAGCCTTCCGTGGAGTTCAACGCGCCCAAGTCGCTCTACGCTCGCGACGCCTTCAGGATCAACAGCGAGGGGCTGAAGCGGTTCGCGGGCCGTCCCCGCGCGATCGCGCTCGACTACGCTCCGGAGGAAGATGCCGAGTTTTACCGGGCGCTGGCGCGGCTGCGGCGGTTCCGCGACGAGCGGGAGGAAGGGATGGCGGCGCTGGAGCGGGCGGTGGAGCTGGACCCGTCTTCCGGCGACACGTGGAGGCAATTGGGGACATTGGCGCTCGAGCGCCACCAGCCGTTGAGGGCGCAGGAGGCCTGGCTGCGCGCCATCGAAGCGGACCCGGCAGACGCCGAGGCGCATCGCCTCCTGGCGAGGCTCTCCCGGCAGCAGGGCCAGCGCGAGGAGGCGCAGGCGTGGTACCGCCGCGCCGCCGCCATCGCGCGCCCCGACGGGATGTTCGCCGCCGAGCTGGGGGACGTGCTGCGCGAGGCCGGCGAGCTGCCGCTGGCGGTCGAATGCTACCGCTCCGCCATGTCGCTCGGGGGAGGGGATCGGCCGCCGTTCCTGCTGGCGTATGGCCGCGCGCTGCGGGACCTGCGCGCATGGGAGGAGGGGGAGTGGATTGCGGCGTTTGCGATGCGCCAGTTTCCATCGGACGGCGCATTTCCGCTGCTCTTGGGCGAGACGCTGCTGGCGCAGGAGCGGTGGCGGGACGCCGAGCCGCTGCTGGCCCGGGCCGCGGAGCTCGATCCGCGGAGCGCAGAGGCGTATAGCGGGCTGGGACGCGCGGCGCTGGGACAGGGCGCGCGCGCGGAGGCCGCCCGGTGGTTCGAGCGCGCCCTGGCCCAGGATCCGTACCATCGCAGGGCCGCGCAGGGGCTCTACGACGCGTTGAACTGACCATCCACCAGGCGAGGGGTGCGCGCATGACGACAGGAACGACGAAGCGACCCGCGGCGGCCCGCACCGCGACGCGGACCTATCAGGTGGCGGTGATCCCGGGCGACGGCACCGGCCCCGAGGTGATCCGCGAAGGGCGCAAGGTCCTGGACGCCGCGGCCGGTCGGGGCGGATTCCGGGTCGACTGGCGCGCCTATGACATCGGCGGCGCGCGGTACCTCAAGACGGGCGAGGCGCTGCCGTCCGCCGTGCTCAAGGAGCTGCGCGAGGCGGACGCCATCTATCTTGGCGCCATCGGCCATCCGGACGTCAAGCCGGGCATCCTGGAGCAGGGGATCCTGCTCCGGATCCGCTTCGAGCTGGACCAGTACATCAACCTGCGCCCCGTGAAGCTCTATCCCGGGGTGTGGACGCCGCTCAAGGACAAGGGGCCCGAGCACATCGACTTCATCGTGGTGCGGGAGAACACGGAGGGGCTCTACGCCGGGGTCGGGGGGTTCCTGCGCAAGGGGACGCCCGAGGAGGTCGCGCTCCAGACGTCGGTCAACACGCGGCGCGGGGTGGAGCGGTGCATCCGGTTCGCCTTCGACCTCACGCGGAAGCGGGGAAAGAGCAAGAAGCTCACGCTGTGCGGCAAGACCAACGTCCTGACCTACGCGCATGACCTGTGGCAGCGCGCCTTCAACGAGGTCGCCGCGGAGTACCCGGACGTCCGGACCGACTACACGCACGTGGACGCCTGCTGCATGTGGATGGTGAAGAACCCGGAGTGGTTCGACGCCATCGTGACGGACAACATGTTCGGCGACATCATCACGGACCTCGGCGCCATGATCCAGGGCGGGATGGGGATCGCGGCGGGCGGCAACCTCAACCCCGGGGGGGTCTCCATGTTCGAGCCCATCGGGGGCTCGGCGCCGAAGTACACCGGCAAGGGGGTCATCAATCCGCTCGCCGCCATCTGCGCGGGCGGCATGATGCTGGAGCAGCTGGGCGAGCCCCAGGCCGGGCGGGCCGTGGAGCAGGCGGTCATGCAGGTGACCCCGCGGCTGAAGAGCCTCGCGGCCGGCAAGATGGGGTTTTCGACCTCGGAAGTTGGCGACCTTGTGGTCGAAGCTTTGCGATGAAGAGACGCTATAACGTCGCCGTCGTCGGCGCCACGGGCGCCGTCGGCACGGAGATGCTCCGGGTGCTTGCGGAGCGCCGGTTCCCCGTGAACCGGCTCCGGGTCCTGGCGTCCGCCCGCTCGGCGGGCCGGCGCGTGCCGTTCAACGGCGCCACGCACGCGGTGGAGGAACTGCGCGGGCGGTCATTCGACGGGATCGACTTAGCGCTCTTCAGCGCCGGGGCGACGCGGAGCCTCGAGTTTGCGCCCGAGGCGGTCCGGCGGGGCGCGGTGGTCGTCGACAACTCCAGCGCCTTCCGCATGGCGCCGAACGTGCCGCTCATCGTGCCCGAGGTCAACCCCGAGGCGCTGTCGGGTCACCGCGGGCTCATCGCCAACCCCAACTGCTCCACCATCATCATGCTGGTGCCATTGGCCCCGCTGCACCGGGCAGCAGCCCTGCGGCGCATCGTCGTGGCGACCTACCAGTCGGTGTCGGGCGCGGGCGCCAAAGCCATGTGGCAACTCCTCAACGAGACAAAAAAGGCCCTGAGACATTACGAGGCTAGGGGCTCAGGGCTAGGGGCTCAGGGCAAAAGCCCCAAAGGGTTTTCAATGAAGCAACTCCTTGCTCGGCCCATAGCCCATAGCCCACAGCCCAGGGTCTTGCCCGCGCAGATCGCCTTCAACGTCATCCCGCAGGTGGACGTCTTCCTCGACAACCGCTCCACCAGGGAAGAGTTGAAGATGGTGAACGAGACCCGCAAGATCCTCGGCGAACCGCGCCTGCCGGTCTCCGCCACGTGCGTCCGCGTGCCGGTCTTCGTCTCGCATTCGGAGGCGGTGTGGATCGAGACCGAGCGGCCGCTCTCACGCGCGCGGGCGGCCGCGCTCCTGCGCCGCGCGCCGGGGGTGAAGCTGATCGACGACCCCGGCCGGGGGGCCTACCCGCTGCCGATCCAGGCAGCCGGGCAGGACGACGTGCTCGTCGGCCGCCTCCGGCGGGATGAGTCGGTGGCGCACGGGCTCGCCCTCTGGATCAGCGGCGATAACCTCCGCAAAGGGGCGGCGACCAACGCCGTCCAGATCGCCGAGCTACTTACCGGTATCAGATACCGAACTCGCTTTGGTATCTGATACCGGGACTGATGCGGACGCTCAAGCTGACCGTCGCCTACGACGGGACGCGCTACGCCGGCTGGCAGGCGCAGCGTCGAAGCCGCACGGGCGGCAAGCCGACGATCCAGGAGACACTGGAGCGGGCGCTGCGCCGGATCCTGCGGGAGCCGGTGCGGGTCGTCGGCAGCGGCCGGACAGACGCCGGCGTCCACGCCGAATCACAGGTCGCCCACCTCCGGACGCGCACGACCCTCCCCGTCGCCGGGCTGCTGCGCGGCGTCAACGCCTTGCTGCCGGCCGACCTGGCCGTGACGCGCATCGAAGAGGTCCGCGGCTCGTTCCATGCCCGGTTCGGGGCGTCTCGCAAGCGATACCGCTACCGCCTCTTCACCGGTCCGGTGGCGCCCCCGTTCATCCGGCCCTACGTCCATCACGTCCGCGCCCCCCTGAACGTCGCCCTGATGCGGCGGGAGGCGGCGGCCCTGCGCGGTACGCACGACTTCAAGGCCTTCGCCCGCGCCGCAGCGGTCCCGCGCGGCACGACCCGCCGGACCATCACGGACATCCAGGTGCGCAGACGCGGCGGCGAGTTGCAGGTTGACGTCGAGGGCAATGGGTTCCTCCACACGATGGTCCGCACGATCGCTGGCACGCTGATCGACGTCGGGCGGGGCCGCCTGCCGCCCGGGACGGTGCGCCGCATGCTGCGCACCGGCTCGCGGTCGCTCGCCGGCACGGTGGCGCCGGCGCAGGGGCTCACACTGCGCGCCGTGACCTATCGGGACGCCCCCTGATGGCGAAGCCGACCGCGGCTGCCGCCATCCACGCCGGCGGCCACGAGCGATGGGGCTCAAAGCTGGGCGTCATCCTCGCGGTGGCCGGCAGCGCGGTGGGCCTTGGCAACTTCCTCAGGTTCCCGGTCCAGGCGGCGCAGAACGGCGGCGGCGCCTTCATGATCCCGTACTTCCTCGCCCTCATCTTCCTGGGGATCCCGCTGGCGGTGGTGGAGTGGACGATCGGCCGCCACGGCGGCATGCACGGGCACAACACCGCCGCCGGCGCCTTCAGCGCGATGTGGCCCTGGCGCGGGGCCAAGTACCTGGGGCTGCTGGGGGTGTTCGGCCCGTGGGTGATCTTCCTCTATTACACCTACATCGAGAGCTGGACCCTGGCCTTCAGCTACTTTTCCTTGGCGGGCCTCCTGGGACAGGCCAGGGAACAGGCCGCGATGACCGGGTTCCTCCAGGCGTTCCAGGGTCTTTCGCCGAACGCCATCTTCCCGCATATCGGCACTGCCTACTTCTTCTTCCTCCTGACGTTCGCCGTGAACCTCCTCGTCGTCGCCGGGGGGATCCAGAAGGGCATCGAGTTCGTTTCCAAGGTGTTCCTGCCGCTGCTCTTTCTCTTCGCGTTCGTGCTGGCCGTCCGTGTCTTCTGGATCGGCGCGCCGGACCCGGCCCGGCCGGACTGGCACGTGGTTAACGGCCTCGGCTACCTTTGGAACCCGAACCTGTCCGTCTTGGGCAGCTCCCGCGTGTGGCTGGCGGCGGCCGGGCAGGTCCTCTTCACCCTGAGCGTCGGCATCGGCGCGATCGTGACCTATGCGAGCTACCTCAGGCGGGATGACGACGTCGCGCTCTCCTCGCTGACCGCCGTCGGCACCAACGAGTTCGCGGAGGTGATCCTGGGCGGCTGCCTGGTCATCCCGGCCGCCTTCGCGTTCTTCGGCCCGGAGCAACTGGCCGCCATCGCCAAGGGCGGCGCCTTCAACCTGGGGTTCGTCACCATGCCGCTCGTGCTGGGGCAGCTCTCCTGGGGCCAGCTGTTCGGGTGCCTCTGGTTCCTCCTCCTCTTCCTCGCCGGCATCACCTCATCAATCTCGCTCGCCCAGCCGGTCATCGCCTTCTTCCAGAACGTCTACGGCTGGCGGCGGGCCAGGGCGGTGGCGGTCTTCGGCGCGGTGAGCTTCGTGCTGAGCCAGCCGGCGATCCTCTGGCTCGGCCGGGGCGCGCTGGATGAGATGGATTTCTGGGGCGGGACGGTGTGCCTGGTCGTCTTCGGCCTGCTGGAGGTGCTGCTCTTTGCCTGGGTCTTCGGGATGGAGCGGGGCTGGCGCGAGATCCACCACAGCTCGGACATCCGCCTGCCAGGGTTCTTCCGGTGGGTCATCGCCTACGCCACCCCGGCCTACCTGCTCTTCGTCCTCGGCTTCTGGCTCTATGACAACGCGAAGACCACCATCAGCATGGCCGGCGTGGATGCCGCGAATCGGCCCTACGTCATCGGGGTCCGATGGATGCTGATCGGCCTTCTCCTGGTCATGGCGCTGACGATGCGCTGAAGCATCGGCGCGACCATGGTGTCAGACACCATATTCCTGACCGGGGCAGCGAGGCGACCGAGCTGAACATGGTGTCTGACGGCTCTGTCGAACACCTCCGTGTGGCCGCGGGTGACGCGGAGCCGGGGCCCCCGCCGCCTGCCCGCAGGCCGACGAGGCCGAGGACAGCCGGCGGGGTGGCGGCGCGGCAGGACCCGCGGCTCAGCGAAGTATTCGATAGAGCAGTGTCTGACACCATATTTAAATGACGCGGGCTGGGTGGGTGTTCCTGGTGGTGTCGTGGGGCGCGATCCTGGCGCTGTGCGCCTTCTGCTTCAGTCGAGTCTTTCGGCACCACCGGCAGCGACGGTCATGAGCACGCGTGGCGGGTCCCGCTAGCTGCGGGTCCTGGCAGGATGGTGTCTCGCCGGACCGCTCGGCCCGCCCCACCGTGGCGGGCCTTCGCTCGGCTTCAGGGGTTCGCTCGTCCCTCCGGTTCACCGAGGGGACACCATGGCCGCTCACCCCTTCAGACGTCCGGCTCGACATCCATCCTGCCACCCGCAGCCAACAAGGACCCATGCCCGCCCGCACGACCGCGAGCCCCGGCATCGCAAGTCCCCTGTCACCCGCCAACCTTTTTCGCTTGACAGCGGAACCTGGAGGCTCCATAATTTCCAACAAATGGTTGGTAAGGCATTGGGGGGGGAAGGTTGATGAGAGAGACGCAGCCGGTTGCGGTGAATGTGCCCCTAGAGCTTCAAAAGACCCTAGCGGAGCTTTTGAAGCTTGAGAAGGCAATGGATATCCTCGGCAAGCGGATTGCCGATCGCCGATGCTACGTTGATGCGCTCAAGCGAGTGCAGAACCATTTCAACGATCATCTGGAAACGTCCGAGTCCTCCAACCCCTCCTCGTCAAGCTCATCCTGCTCTTCCTCCAGCTCCATTCCAATTAGTGAATCAGCGGCACCTGTCACTTCCGCTTGTCTTGAGATTTTCAGGCAAGAACACGGCCCCCTCAGGTTGAGCTTTATTGAGAAACGACTTCGCGAACGGGGAGTTCGAGTGGGGCGAAACACGGCATGGATGGCGATCAAGCGACTTGAGCAGAGGCACCGCATCCGTAAACGTAGCCGCGGTGTCTACGAGTTGATGAATGGTTCGAGCTAGGGAATAAAAACAGGGCCAGTAGCTTCCACTACTGGCCCCGCAAAACTGATCGGTGCCCCGACTAGGAGACACGCGATCTGCGCTTTCGCGCTTTAATTTATTCTAAACCAATTGGAACTCCTGTCAAGCACTTTATGCGGAGGGGTGGGCGAGTGGTCGAAGCCAGCTGACTTAAAATCAGCCAATCGTCTGGGAGGACGGTTCACGAGTTCAAATCTCGTCCCCTCCGCACACTCTTTAAGCTAAGTTGTCAAGGACCTATTAGCTTAATTCGGAGAAAGTACCCGCATAATTGTGCCTGTCCGGTCAAGTAAATGTCAAATAAATTAATAAATTGAGCCGTTGATGAACCAGGAAGGCGACGGCAAGTGTGGGAGTAGTTAACCGTGAGGCGTGCATGGCGAAGAACGAGCGCACATCCCGGCGTGTCGCGTCGATTGCCAGCCGCATCCTTCGCGACCCTTGGGCAACTAGGGCGCAGAAGAGTGCGGCGGGTTCGGCGCTGACTCAGATTCGGGATCGCAAGCGGCGCGGACGGTAAGGCTCACTTAGCCGAGTGAGACGGACAATTGCGCAGGCTGGTATGGTAATCTGCCCTATCACCTGCGCATTGTCCTTTGTAGTATTCAAGCTCTGAGCCAGCGTCTTGTAGTCCTTCTGATTATCTGTCAGGAACCCGACGGAGAAACGCCGAGCTGGGAAAAAGGGTAGAATACCTTCCAGATGTTCCCAGCCAGGATCAGTCCTCTTGCTGTCTAGCCATTCGACTAGGACGAGCGGCGGCGGGTAGTGTCTCATTTTGAACGGTAGGAGGTCATAAGATGCCTGAGTGTCAGCATGAGTGGGTGCAGGTGGTTGAAGACAAGGCGATTGGCCTGAAGCACATTGAGGTCTGCCGTTTGTGCGGCGTCAAGAAGTCCGAGAAGCAAACTTGACCACTACCGGCTCGACCACGCGGCTCGACCGCGCGGTTGACAGCTGCGCCCTCGTGTGTTACACTCCCTCGCTATGTCGACGACGTTTCCCGCGGTCAAGACGATGCAGCGCGATTGGCTCGGATCGCGCTCATCCTCCGCGGCAAGCACAAGCCGACCTACACGCCGTTCCTGGACACCGGCGATTTCGTCGTGGTCATCAACGCGGGGAAGGTCGCGGTGACCGGCAACAAGCTGAAGCAGAAGACGTATCAGCGCTACTCCGGCTACCCGGGCGGGCGGCGGGCGCGCACGCTGGAGGAGGTCCTCCGGACGCATCCCGACCGGGCGCTCCGCCAGGCGGTGAAGGGCATGATGCCGGACGGGCCGCTGGGGCGGCGGCTGCTCGGCAAGCTCAAGGTCTACGCCGGCCCGGCGCACCCGCACGCAGCGCAGCAGCCGAAACCGATTGACGTGGGGACCTCGACTCGCCATGGCTGACGCGACCGCACCGGCCGCCTCCGCGGGGCCGCTCTTGGGCACCGGGCGCCGGAAAGAGTCCGTCGCGCGCGTGCGCCTCATGCCGGGGGCCGGCACGATCCTGATCAACGAGCGGCCGTATGAGGAGTACTTTCCCCGCGAGGCGCTGCGCCTGGCCATCCGCGCGCCGCTCTTGCTGACGCACCAACTGGGCAAGATGAACGTCCTCGTCAACGTCGAAGGGGGCGGGCTCACCGGCCAGGCCGGTGCGGTCCGCCTCGGCATCGCCCGGGCCCTGGCGGGCCTGGACCCCGCGCACCGCGTGAGCCTGCGCGGCGCCGGGCTGCTCACCCGGGATCCCCGGATGAAGGAACGGAAGAAGTACGGGCACAAAGGGGCCCGCAAGCGGTTCCAGTGGACGAAGCGCTGAGCCCGCGTATCGTTGCGCCCCTGAAGCGGTTCTGTTAAGATGACAGCCACTCAACCTCACAGATGTCCACGATTCGCGTCGCGATCGCAGGCGCGACCGGCTACGCAGGCGAAGAGCTTATCCGGTTGCTCCTCCAACACCCGCATGTCCAGCTCACCTGCTTGGCGGCCTCAGCCAAGTGGGAGCGCCCGACCTCTGTCGCAGAGGTCTATCCACGGTTCGCCCGCCAGCTAGACCTTCCCGTTGAAGCGCTCGACCTCGGCCGGCTCGCCCGGGCCGCCGACGCGGTCTTCCTCGCGCTGCCCCATGGCACGGCCATGGCGCTGGTCCCCTCGCTCTTGGAGGCGGGCAAACGCGTCATCGACTTAAGCGGCGACTTCCGGCTGCGCGACCCCTCGCTCTACCCGCGGTGGTACCGCTTCACCCACGCCCACCCCGAGTGGCTTGGCCAAGACGGGCTCGCCTACGGCCTCACCGAGTTCCACCAAGAGGCCATCAAGAAGGCCCGCCTCGTGGCCAACCCCGGCTGCTACGCGACCAGCATCCTGCTCGGCGTCCTGCCGCTCTTCCAGGCCCAGCTCATCGAGGAGGGCCGCTTCCTGGTGGACGCCAAATCCGGCCTGAGCGGGGCGGGCCGCAAGGCCGATACCTCGCTCCTCTTCACCGAGATGACGGAGAACCTCCGCGCCTACAAGGTGAACGAGCACCAGCACATGCCGGAGGTCCTGCAGGAGCTGGAGCGGGCCTCCGAGACCCGGCCGCTCATGGGGTTCGTCCCGCAGGTCATCCCGGTCAGCCGCGGCCTCATCTCGATGATCTACGCGAAGACGCGCGCCACGCCCGATGCGATTGCGGCGGCGTACCGCTCGGCGTACCCGGAGGACCGCGCGCCGTTTGTCCGCGTCCGGCCGCATGGCGCGCTGCCCGAGCTGCGGGACGTCGTCGGGACGAACTTCTGCGACGTCGGCTTCCAGCTCGACCCCGCGCTCGGCTATGTCATCGTGGCGAGCGCCCTGGACAACCTCACGAAGGGCGCCGCGGGCCAGGCGATCCAGAACTTCAACGTGATGCACGGGTTCCCTGAAGCCGCAGGTCTGCGCTGATGCGGTGGGTGCCGGGCGGGGTGACCGCCCCCAAGGGGTTCGTCGCCGCAGGGGTCGCGGCGGGGATCAAGCGCAGCCGCAAGCCGGACCTCGCGCTCGTGGCGGCGGATCGGCCGGCCGCCGCGGCCGCGGTGTTCACGACGAACCGTGTCCAGGCCGCCCCGGTCCTCATCAGCCGGGCGCGGGCCCGCCGCGGCCGCGCGCAGGCGGTGCTCATCAACAGCGGCTGCGCCAACTGCCTGACCGGCCCGGCCGGGATGCGCGATGCGCTGCGCGTGAGCCGGGCGGCCGCGGAGGCGCTGCGCATCAAGGAGTCTCACGTGCTGGTCGCCTCGACCGGGCTCATCGGGACCCGCCTGCCGGTGGCCAAGATCGAGCGGGCCTTGCCGAAGCTCGCGCGGCAGCTGAGCCGCCGCCGCCACGAGGCGGCCGCCCAGGCGATCCTGACGACCGACCTGCACCCCAAAGAGGCGGCGGTGGAGGCGCGCATCAACGGGCGCTTCGTCCGCGTCGGCGGCATGGCCAAGGGGTCGGGCATGATCGCGCCCTCGATGGCGACGATGCTGTGCGTGCTCACCACCGATGCGGCCGCGCCGGCCCGGTGGCTCGGCGGGCTCCTGCGCGAGGCGGCCGAGGAGACGTTCAACCGGATCAGCGTGGACCATGACATGAGCACCAACGACACCGTCTTCGCCCTCGCCGGGGGCGGCTCCGGCGCCGCGATCCGTCCCGGGACCGCCGGGGCGCGGCGCTTCGCGCGGATGGTGACCGCGGTGGCCGGGCGCCTCGCCGAGCGGCTCGTGCGGGACGGGGAAGGCGCCACCAAGCGCATGACGGTGGAGGTCTGCGGGGGCCGGACGGCCCGGGAGGCGCAGGCCTGCGCCCGGCAGGCGGCCGGTTCGCCGCTTGTGAAGACGATGCTCGCCGGCAGCGACGCCAACGTCGGCCGGCTCGCCGCCGCCGCGGGCGCGTCGGGGGCGCGGTTTGATCCGGCGCGCCTTGAGATCCACGTGGAGGGGGTTCGCCTCGTCGCCGGCGGGGCGGCCCTGCCGGTGCCGGCGGCGGCGCTGCGTCGGCTGCTGCGGCGGCCGCACGTGCGCGTGCGCATCCACCTGCACGCGGGGCGCGCCTCGGCCCGCATGCTCACGTGCGACCTGACCGAGGAGTACGTGCGGATCAACGCGGGCTACGCGACGTAGCGGGCTCATGCGCGCATCGATCCGGAAAGCGGACATCCTCATCGAGGCGATCCCGTACATCCAAGCGTTCCGGGGGAAGGTCATCGTGGCGAAGTACGGCGGCAGCGCCATCGACGACCCCGCCGCGATGCGGCGGATCCTCCAGGACCTCATCTTCCTCACGGAGGTCGGGGTCCGGTCGGTCCTCGTCCACGGGGGCGGGCCGGCCATCACGAAGCGGCTGGCCGCCTCGGGCGCGGAGAGCCGGTTCGTGGACGGGCTGCGCGTGACGGACGCGCGCGCGGTCCGCCTCGTCAACCGAGCGCTGGCGGAGGTCAACCGCCGCCTCGTGCGGCAGGTCCGGTCGCTGGGCGGGCGCGCGGTCGGGCTCACCCCCCGGCAGAAGGTCGTCGCCGCCGAGCCGCACCCGCGGGCCGGGGAGCTGGGCGCCGTCGGGACGGTCGCCTGGGTCCAGAACGGGCTCATCCGGCGCGTCCTCGCCGGGCACGCGATCCCGGTCATCTCGCCGGTGGGGGTCGGGCACGGGCGGCTCTACAACGTCAACGCCGACGACGTGGCGAGCGAGGTGGCCGCGGCGCTGCGGGCGGAGAAGCTCGTCCTGCTCACGAACGTCCGGGGCATCTGCCGCACGCCGGGGGAGCCGTCGTCGCTCATCCCCCACGTGTCGGTGAAGGACGCCAAGGCGCTGGCGCGCCGCGGGGTCGTCCAGTCCGGGATGATCCCGAAGGTCCGGGCCTGCGTGCGGGCGTTGCGGCGCGGCGTGAAGAAGACGCACATCATCGACGCCGCGATCCCGCACGCTCTCCTGCTTGAGATCTTCACGAAGCGGGGCATCGGGACCGAGATCGTCCGCTGATGGGACAGGCGACCGACGAGGTCATGCAGCAGTACGAGCGGTACGTGATGAACACGTACGTGCGGCAGCCGCTCGTCATCACCAAGGCGAAGGGCAGCCGGGTGTGGGACGTCGAGGGGCATGAGTACCTGGACCTCTTTCCCGGCTGGGGGGTGGGGGGCCTCGGCTACAACCACCCGTGGGTGACGGCGGCGCTGCGCGGGCAGGCGGGCCGCGTCCTCCACGTCTCGAACAACTACTACCACCCGCTCCAGTGGCGGGCGGCCAAGCGGCTCATCACAGCCTCGTTCGACGGGACGGTCTTCTTCACGAACAGCGGCGCCGAGGCGGTCGAGACCGCGGTCAAACTCAGCCGACGCTGGGGGGGTGGCCGCCACGAGATCATCGTCATGGAGCGGTCGTTCCACGGCCGGACGATGGCAGCGCTGAGCGCCACCGGGCAGTCCAAGCACCAGGAGGGGTTTGAGCCGCTGCTGGCGGGGTTCGTGCGCGTGCCGTTCAACGACCTGGCCGCGGCGCAGGCGGCGGTGACGCCGAAGACCGTCGCCGTGCTGGTCGAGCCGATCCAGGGGGAAGGGGGGGTGCGCGTGGCGGACGACGAGTTCCTCACGGGGCTGCGCCGGCTGTGCGATGAGCGGCGCCTCTTGCTCATCATGGATGAGATTCAGACCGGGATGGGACGGACCGGGACCTGGTTCGCCTACCAGCGCAGCGGGGCCGAGCCGGACCTCTTGCTCGTCGCGAAGATGCTCGGCGGGGGGTTCCCGATCGGGGCGGTGGTGGCCAAGCGGGCGCTGGCGGGCGTGCTGAGCCCGGGGACCCATGCGACCACGTACGGCGGAAGCCCGCTCGGCTGCGCCTGCGTCCTGGCGGCCTTCGAGGCGATCGAGAAGCAGCGGCTGCTGGAGCGGGTCAACACGCTGAGCCCGATCCTGTTTGAGCGGCTGCGCGCGCTCAAGGAGCGCGTCCCCGCCATCCGCGAGGTGCGCGGGCGGGGGTTCATGGCCGGCATCGAGCTGGCGGCGAGCGGCAAGCCCATCGTCGAGGCGTGCCGCGCCAAGCGGCTGCTCATCAACTGCACGCAGGAGACCGTCCTGCGCCTGCTGCCCGCGCTGACGATCACGCGCGCGCAGCTGGACCGGGGGCTGGGCGTCTTGGAGGAGACACTCGTGGAGTCGAGCCGATGAAGCCGCGTCTGTTCCGTCGAACACCCCGCCTGGGCCGCGGGTCCTGCCGCGCCGCCACCCCACCGGCTGTCCTCGGCCTCGGCCTGCGGGCAGGCGGCGGGGGCCCCGGCTCCGCGTCACCCGCGGCCGGACGACGTTTGCAACAGCGCAGCGCGCGCCACTTCCTCACGGTGAGCGACCTCACCCGCGAAGAGCTGGGCGCGCTCTTCCGCACCGCCGCGCGCGTCAAGCGGCGGCCCTCGGCCGGACGGGCCGCGCTGGCGGGGAAGACTGTCGCCCTAGTCTTCCAGAAACCGTCCATGCGGACCCGCGTGGCGTTTGAGGTGGCGGTGCTTCAGCTGGGCGGGTCGGTGGTCTATCTCGGCCAGGACGATATCCAGCTGGGGCTGCGGGAGCCGGTCAAGGACGTCGCGCGGGCGCTCTCGCGCTACGTGGACGGGATCGTGGTGCGGACGTTCTCGCACGAGAACGCGGTGGAGTTCGCGGCGTACGCGGCGATCCCGGTCATCAACGGGCTCTCGGACCTCGTCCACCCGTGCCAGGCGCTGGCGGACCTCTTCACGCTGCAGGAAACGTTCGGCCGCCTCAAGGGGCTGCGGCTGGCCTACGTGGGCGACGGGAACAACGTGCTGCACTCGCTGCTGGAGGGATGCGCCCTCTTCGGCGTGCGCGTGGCGGTGGCGACGCCGAGCCGCTACCGGCCCGATCCGGCCATCTGGAAGGCGGCCTCGCGGCAGGCGGCGGCGCACGGCGGCTCGCTGCGGTGGGACGCGGATCCGCGCCGCGTGATGCGCAAGGCGGACGCCGTGTACACCGATGTCTGGGTGAGCATGGGGCAGGAGCGGGAGCGCGCGCGACGGCTGCGGGCGTTTGCGCCCTACCAGCTCAACCGGGCGCTGCTGGGGCAGGCGCCGCGCGGCTGCCGGGTCATGCACTGCCTGCCGGCGCACCGGGGCGAGGAGATCACCGACGAGGTGATGGAAAGCCCGCGCTCCGTCATCTTCGACCAAGCGGAGAACCGGCTGCACGTCCAGAAGGCGCTCTTGATGATGCTCCTCGGAACGAAAGGGTCGCGATGAATCGCACGGTGGTGCTGGCCTACTCGGGGGGGTTGGACACGTCGGTCTGCGTGAAGTGGCTGACGGAGCGCGGGTCCCGCGTCGTCGCGTTCATGGCCGACGTCGGCCAGGGCGATCCCTCGGCCAAGGCGATCGCCCGCGCCAAAGCGGCCGGGGCGTCCCGGGTCATCGTCCGGGACCTGCGCCGGGAGTTCGTGGCGGACTACTGCTGGCCGGCGCTGCAGGCGCACGCGGTCTATGAGGGCAAGTACCTGCTGGCCACGGCGCTCTCCCGGCCGCTCATCGCGGCCCACCTGGTGGACGTGGCGCACCGCCTCGGCGCGACGGCGGTCGCGCACGGGTGCACGGGCAAAGGGAACGATCAGGTGCGATTCGAGGTGACCGTGCGCACCCTCGATCCGCGGCTTGAGATTGTGGCGCCGGTGCGGGAATGGGAGTTCAAGTCGCGCGAGGAGGAGATCGACTACGCCAAGCGCCACCGCATCCCCATCGACATCTCCAAGCGCAGCCCGTACAGCATCGACCAGAACCTGTGGGGCACGAGCATCGAGTCGGGCGTGCTGGAGGACCCGCAGGCGGAGCCGCCCGCGGACACGTACCGGTCCATCCGCGCCCCGGAGCGCGCCAAGGGCGCGCCGGCGTACGTGACGGTGGCGTTCTCGCGCGGGGTGCCGACGCGGCTCAACGGGACGGCGCATGCGCCGGTGGCGCTGGTCGAGCGGCTCAATCGGCTGGGTGCGGCGCACGGCATCGGGCGCTCGGACCTCATCGAGAGCCGGGTCGTCGGGATCAAGTCGCGCGAGGTGTACGAGGCGCCGGCCGGGACGATCCTGTTCGAGGCGCACCAGGAGCTTGAGCGCCTCGTGCTCGACCGCGAGCTGCTGCAGTTCAAGCAGGGGGTGGCGGGCGACTACGCGCGCCTCGTCTACGCGGGGCTGTGGCTGACGCCGCTCAAGCGCGCGCTGGACGCGTTCGTGCGCCAGACGCAGCGCCGCGTGACCGGGACGGTCCGGCTCA
Source organism: Candidatus Omnitrophota bacterium (assembly GCA_016180575.1). Lineage (GTDB taxonomy): Bacteria > Omnitrophota > Gorgyraeia > Aquiviventales > Aquiviventaceae > JACPAY01. The sequence continues at coordinate 86,086 of JACPAY010000002.1, forward strand.
AGCTGTTCAAGGGCTCCTGCCGCGTCGTGGGCCGCAGCTCGCCGTACAGCCTGTATCGGGAGCGCCTCGCGACCTACTCCGCGCGCGATGCGTTCGACCAGCGCGCAGCGGAGGGATTTATTAAACTCTACGGCCTCCCGTATGAAGGGAGCGGGAAATAGGATGGCACGCAAACTGTGGGGTGGACGGTTCATGAAGCGGACGGACCCGCTCGTGGAGCGGTACACCTCGAGCATCGGGGTGGATTACCGGCTTGCCCGGTACGATGTCCTGGGCTCCATCGCGCATGCCCAGATGCTGGGCAAGTGCCGCATCATCCGGGCGGCGGAGAGCCGCCGGCTCGTCGCCGGCCTCACGCGCATCCTCCGCGCCGTCGAGGCGGGGCGATGGCGGCCTGACCCCCGGGCGGAGGACATCCACACGCAGATCCAGCAGTGGCTCACGCGGCTCGTCGGCCCGGCGGCCCGCACGCTCCACACCGCGCGCAGCCGCAACGACCAGGTGGCGCTGGACCTGCGGCTCTACTGCCGCGAGGCGGTGGCGGAGCTGTCGGCGCGCATCCGGGAGCTGCAGCGCTCGCTCGTCCGGATCGCCGCCGCGCACCGCCGGGCGGTGATCCCCGGCTACACGCACCTGCAGCGGGCCCAGCCGGTGCTGCTCGCGCACCACCTGCTCGCCTATGTGGAGATGCTGGAGCGCGACCAGGAACGGCTGCGGGACGCCCGCAAGCGGATCGACGTCCTGCCGCTGGGCGCCGGCGCGCTCGCGGGGACGTCGCTTCCCATCGACCGCCGCGACGTGGCCAAGCGGCTCGGCTTTCCCCGGGTGGCCGAGAACAGCATCGATGCGGTGTCCGACCGGGACTTCGCGCTGGAGCTGCTGTCGGCGCTCGCGATCCTGGGCGTGCACCTCTCCCGCCTGGCCGAGGATGGCGTCCTGTGGACCACGGAGGAGTTCGGCATCCTCGCCCTGGACGACGCGGTGGCGACCGGCTCGAGCCTCATGCCGCAGAAGAAGAACCCCGACGTCTTCGAGCTGGTCCGCGGCCAGGCCGGGATCGTCATCGGGGAGCTGACGGCGCTTTTGGCGGTGCTGAAGGGGTTGCCCCTGTCGTATAATCGAGATCTGCAGTGGGACAAGCGGTGCGTGTTCGGCGCCGTGGAGATCAGCCTTGACGCGCTGGCGGCGCTGGCGCTCGTGCTTCGGCACGCCCAGGTGCGGACGGCGCGCCTGCCGGCGCTCCTCGTCTCCGACGCGCTCTGCGCGACGGACCTGGCCGAGCATCTGGTCGAGCGGGGCGTGGCGTTCGCCGACGCGCATGGGGTCGTCGGCCGGGTCGTGTCCTACGCCGAGCAGCGGGGCAAGCGGCTCCGGGACCTGTCCCTCGATGAGCTGCGCCGGTTCTCCGGCCGGTTCGACCGCCAGGCGCTGGCCCGGCTCGACCCGGAGCGCTCCGTCGAGCGCAAGCGCAGCCTGGGCAGCACGAGCCCTGCGGAGGTCGCGCGGGCGCTGGCCCGCTGGCAGCGGCAGCTTGGTATCAGATACCAATCGGGGCACGGTATCTGATACGCTGAGGTGAGATGTACTATCCACACGACTTCAAGCGGGTGAGGGGCGAGCTCTACTGTGAGCAGGTGCCGGTGGCGCGCATCGCCGAGGCGGTGGGGACGCCCGTCTACATCTACAGCCACAAGACGCTGGTGGACCACCTCCGGAAGCTGCAAGCGGCCTTTCGGACGCTGCGCCCGCTCATCTGCTTTTCCGTCAAGGCGAACGGGAACCTGGCGATCCTCCGCCTCCTCGTCCGCGAGGGGGCGGGCCTGGACATCGTCTCCGGCGGGGAGCTGTTCAAGGCGCTGCGGGTCGGCTGCCCCCCGTCGCGGATCGTCTTCGCGAGCGTCGGGAAGCGGCCGGAGGAGATCCGCGAGTCGCTCCGGGCCGGCATCTTCTGCTTCAACGTCGAGTCGGCGCCCGAGCTGGACGCGGTCGACCGGATCGCCCGCGCGATGGGCCGGACGGCGCGCGTCGCGCTGCGGGTCAACCCCGACGTCGAGGCCCACACGCACCGCTACATCACGACCGGGGTCGCCGAGAGCAAGTTCGGCATCGACCCCCGCACGGCCGTGGAGCTCCTGCGCCGCGCGGAGACGTTCGCCGGGGTGCGCATCGTGGGGCTGCACCTGCACATCGGCTCGCAGATCACGCAGGCCGAGCCCTTTGTCCGGGCGATCCGGCGGGTGGCGGAGGTGCTGAAGGCGGGCAGGCACGCCGGGGCGCCGCTGGAATGGCTGAACCTCGGCGGCGGCCTCGGGATCATCTACAAGAACGAGCGCCCGCAGACCCCGCAGCAGTTCGCCGCGGCGGTCCTGCCGCTCCTGCGGCCGCTGCGGGCGCGGCTCATCCTGGAGCCGGGCCGGTTCATCGTCGGCAACGCGGGGATCCTCGTGACCGAGGTGCTGTACGTCAAACAGGCCCGCGGCAAGCGGTTCGCCGTGGTGGATGCGGGCATGAACGACCTGGTCCGCCCCGCGCTCTACGGCGCCTACCACGAGGTCATCCCGGCGGTGCAGCCCGCGCGCGCGGCAAGCGGCCTCGCGCGCTATGACGTGGTCGGGCCGGTGTGCGAGAGCGCCGACGTCCTGGCGAGGAACCGGCGCCTGGGGCCGGTGAAGCCCGGGCACCTGCTGGCGGTGCTGGGCGCCGGGGCGTACGGCTCCGTGATGGCGTCGAACTACAACGGGCGGCTGCGGCCGGCCGAGGTCCTCGTCCGGGGCCGCCGCTTTGCGCTCATCCGGCGGCGCGAGACGGTGCGCGACCTCATCCGCCACGACGTGATGCCCCGCGCGCTGCTCAGATGACGGGCGTGCCGATTCCATTCACCAAGATGGTCGGGACCGGCAACGACTTCGTCGTGGTGGATGCCGTGGCGCGTTCCTTCGGCCGCCTGCGGGCGAGGTGGGGCGCGGTCAGCCGGGCGCTGTGCGACCGGCACGCCGGGATCGGCGCCGACGGATTGCTCGTGCTGGAGCGCTCGCCCCGCGCGGATGTCCGGATGCGGGTGTTCAACCCGGACGGCTCGGAGGCCGAGATGTGCGGCAACGGGGCCCGCTGCGTCGCGCGCTATCTCCAGGAACGCATCCGGCGGCGCGGCGACGGCAAGGCGCCCGTCACAATCGAGACGCGGGCCGGGCTCATTGCCGCCAAGGTGCTCGGCCGTCCCGCGGCCGACGGCGCCCGGCGCGTCGCCATGCGGATGACGGACCCAACGGGGCTGCGCCTCGAGATGAGCCTGCCGGTCGAGGGGCGCCGCCTGCGCCTGGGGTTCGTGAACGCTGGCGTCCCTCACGCGGTCGTGTCCGTCGCCTCGCTTGACGCCGTCGATGTGGCGCGCCTGGGGCGGCTGATCCGGCGCCACCGCGCGTTCGCCCCGGCGGGGGCCAACGTGAACTTCATCCAGCCGGATGCCCGGCATCCGTCGCGGTTGCGGGTGCGGACCTATGAGCGCGGCGTCGAAGGCGAGACGCTCGCCTGCGGGACCGGCGCGGCCGCCTCGGCGGTCGTGTACGGCGCGCGCCGCCAGCTCGTGGCGGACGGTGCGATGCCCTCGACGGAGCGGCATCGGTACGAGGTGCAGGTGCAGAGCGGCGAGGTGATGGCGGTGTCCTTCCGCGCCTCCCGCGCCGGGCGAACCCCGCGCGTCACCGACCTCATGCTCGAGGGCGGGGCGGAGCAAGTCTTCGAGGGCACCGTCGTGTGGCCAGGGGGGAGGGGCTGATGGCACGGCTGATCCTGCAGGGATCCATGGTGGCGCTGGTCACCCCGTTCCGGAACGACCAGATCGACGAGCCCGCGCTCAAGCGGCTCATCGAGCTGCAGGTGGAGGGCGGCACCAGCGCCATTGTGCCCTGCGGCACGACGGGAGAGTCCGCGACGCTTTCCTTCGACGAGCATGAGCGCGTCATCGAGCTGGCGGTGCAGGCGGTGCGGGGCCGCATCCCGGTCATCGCCGGGACCGGCTCCAACAACACGCGGGAGGCGATCCGGCTGACGAAGCACGCGAAGGAGGCCGGGGCGGACGCGGCGCTGCTCATCTCGCCCTACTACAACAAGCCGACGCAGCGGGGGCTCACCCTGCACTTCAAGGCGATCGCCGAAGCGGTCGATCTGCCGCTGATCGTCTATAACATCGCCTCGCGGACGGCGGTCAACATCGAGCCGGAGACGTTCGCCCAGCTGGCCGCCATCAAGAACATTGTGGCAGTCAAGGAGTCAAGCGGCAACCTCGAGCAGATGAGCCGGATCCTGCAGCTCACCCAGGGAAAGCTCACGCTCCTCTCAGGGGACGACGCGCTGACGCTGCCGGTCCTCGCCATTGGAGGCACGGGGGTCATCTCCGTGGCGGCCAACCTGGTCCCCCGCGACGTGGCCGCGATGGTCGCGGCGTTCCGCGCCGGGCGGCAGGAGGAGGCGCTCCAGCGGCACCAGCGCCTTGCGCCGCTCGTGAAAGCGCTGTTCCTGGAGACCAACCCCATCCCGGTCAAGACCGCGATGGGCCTGCTGGGGATGATCGAGCCGGAGCTGCGCCTGCCCCTCTGCGGGATGTCCGAGGCGAACGAGGCCAGGCTCCGCCAGGCCCTGGAGGCCTACGGCCTGCTGAAACCGGGCGCTCGTCTGGATTGAACATGGCGATTAAGCTGGTCATCTCAGGTTGTTGCGGGCGGATGGGGCGCAGCATCGCGCTGCTCGCCCTGCAGGATCCGGCGTTCACCCTCAGCGCGGCCGTGGAGGCCGCCGGGCATGAGGCGGTGGGCCGCGACCTCGGGTTGGCGATCGGCCACCCGTCGGACCTTGGCGTGAAGGTGGCGAGCGACGCCCGGGCGGCGATCGCGCAGGGCGACGTCGTCATCGAATTCACCACGCCCGACGTGACGGTCGCCCACGCGCAGCTGGCCCAGGAGCTGCGCAAGGCGATGGTCATCGGGACGACCGGGCTCTCCGACGCCCAGCTGCAGACGGTCCGCCTGGCGTCGAAGACGGTCCCCATCGTGCTGAGCCCGAACATGAGCCCCGGCGTCAATGTGCTCTTCGAGCTCGCCCAGGCTGCGGCCCAGCGGCTGGGGCCGGACTATGACGCGGAGGTGGTGGAATGCCACCACCGCCAGAAGCAGGATGCCCCCAGCGGCACGGCGAAGCGGCTGAGGGAGGCGCTGGCGGCCGCCAAGAAACAGCTGCCCGGCGCCATCCCGGTCCACGCGGTCCGCGCCGGCGACATCGTCGGCGACCACACGGTGATCCTGGCCGGCCCCGCGGAGCGCCTGGAGCTGACCCACCGGGCGCACAGCCGGGAGGTGTTCGCCAAGGGCGCTCTGCGGGCCGCCCGGTTCATCGCCGGCTCGCCGCCCGGCCTCTACGACATGTCGCACGTGCTGAAAGCCGCGGGATGAAGGCGGAGCGCCTCAAGCAGCTGCCGCCATACCTCTTCGTGGAGCTGGACCGGGCCAAGCGGAAGCTCCAGGAGGCAGGGAAGGACGTCATCGACCTCGGCGTCGGCGATCCGGACCTCCCGACGCCGGCCCCCATCGTCGCGCGCCTCGCGCGCGCGGCGGAGGATCCGGCCAACCACCGCTACAGCTTCACCGAAGGGATCCGGGAGCTGCGCGAGGCGATCGCGCGCTGGTACGAGCGCCGGTTCGGCGTGGCGCTCGACCCACAGACGGAGATCCTGCCGCTCCTGGGCTCCAAGGAAGGCATCGCCCACTTCCCGCTGGCGGTGGCCAATCCGGGCGACGCGGTCCTCGTGCCGGACCCGTGCTACCCGCCCTACCGCAGCGGGACGGTGCTGGCCGGCGCCGAGGTGGTTCCGCTGCCGCTCCTGGAGGAGAACGGCTTTTTCCCCGACCTCTTGGCGGTCAGCCAGAAGGCGGCCCGGCGCGCCAAGGTCCTCTTCCTCAACTATCCGAACAATCCGACCGCGGCGGTGGCGGGCGCCGAGCGGTTCCAGGAGGCGATCGACTTCGCGAAGGAGTTCGAGATCGCCATCGCCCACGACGCGGCCTACTCGGAGCTCGCGTTCGACGGCACACGCCCGATGAGCTTCCTCCAGCTGCCGGAGGCCAAGGCGGTCGGCGTCGAGTTCCACAGCCTCTCCAAGACGTACAACATGACCGGCTGGCGGATCGGCTGGGCGTGCGGCAACGCGTCGCTCATCGCGGCGCTCGCGCAGCTGAAGACCAACCTCGACTCCGGCATCTTCCAGGCGGTCCAGTGGGCCGGCATCGAGGCACTGGAGGGCGACCAGGCGCCCCTGCAGCAGGCGGTCGCCACGTACCAACAGCGGCGGGACCTGCTGGTCGACGGGCTCGCGAAGGCCGGGTGGCAGGTCCCCAAGCCGGCGGCGACTTTCTACGTGTGGGCCCGCGTCCCCGGGCAGGAGCCCTCGATGGCGTTCGCGTCGCGGGTCCTCGAGACGGCGCACGTCATGGTGACGCCGGGGGTCGGCTTCGGCCAAGCCGGCGAGGGCTACGTGCGCCTCTCGCTGACGGTGCCGACCGAGCGCGTGCAGGAGGCGGTGGCCCGCCTCTCCCGCGCGCTCGGCGGCTGATCCGGCCAGCGCATGCGCGTGTTCATCGGCGTGGGATCGAACGAAGGCGACCGGCTCGCGCGCATCTCGGCGGCGGTGCAGGCGCTTGGCGGGACGCCGGGCGTGCGGCTCGTCCAGATGGCGCCGCTCCTGGAAACGGAGCCGGTCGGCGGCCCCCCGCAAGGCCTCTACCTGAACACGGTCGTGGAGCTCGACACCACGCTCGCGCCCCACGAGCTGCTGTCCGTCCTCCAGGCGATCGAACGCCAGCTCGGCCGGCGGCCCTCGCCCGAGCGGTGGGCGCCCCGACCGATCGATCTTGACGTGCTCCTTTACGGCGACCAGGTCATTCGAGAACCCGACCTCTCCGTTCCGCATCCCCGGCTGCACGAGCGCCGCTTCGTGCTGGAGCCGCTGGCCCAGCTTGCGCCTGACCTCGTGCACCCCGTGCTGGGCGAGACCATCGCGACGCTCCTCGACCGGCTCCCGGTCCGCGCCCTCCCTGTGGGATGATCGTCATCCGCTCCGCGGCGCGGATGGCGGCGGTGGCGCGCCGCCTGGAGCGCGAGGGCAAGCGGATCGGCTTCGTCCCCACCATGGGGGCGCTGCACGAGGGGCACTGCTCGCTCATCCGGGCGGCCGCCGCGCGGCACGACATGGTCATCGTCTCCGTCTTCGTCAACCCCCTCCAGTTCGGGCCCCGTGAGGATTTCGCGCGCTACCCCCGGCCGTTTGGGCGGGACCGGCGTCTTGCGCGCGCGGCCGGGGCCGATCTCCTCTTCGCGCCGCCGGCGCGCGAGCTCTATCCGCCCGGATTCCAGACGGCCGTCGAGGTCGGCCCGCTCGCGCGGCGGTGGGAGGGCAGCGCCCGACCCGGCCATTTCCGCGGCGTGGCGACGGTCGTCGCGGTTCTCTTTGAGCTGACGCGGCCGACGACCGTGTACGTCGGCCAGAAGGATTACCAGCAGGCGCTCATCGTCGGGCAGCTGATCCGCGACCTGCGGCTGCCGATCCGCCTGCGCGTCCAGCCGACGGTGCGCGAGCCCGGGGGCCTGGCGATGAGCTCGCGCAACGCCTATCTCAGCGCCGCCGAGCGGCGGCAGGCGCTGGCGCTCTTCCACGCCCTCCGCGCGGCGCGCGCGCGGATCCGCGCGGGCGAGCGCCGGCCCGGCCGGATCGCCGCCCTGATGCGCGGGCTCATCCGCGCCAAGGCCGGCGTGCGCCTGGAGTATGCGGCGGCCGTTGACGCAAGGACGCTTGAGCCGCCGCGTCGGCTCCGAGGCCGGGTCGCCCTCCTCGGGGCGGTGCGGGTGGGGCGCACGCGCCTCATTGACAACCTTCTCGTCGGCGTGCCATAATAGCCCGTCGGTGGCACCGACGGGGGAAAGATGCTGCGGACCATCTGCAAGTCAAAACTCCATCGCGCGACGGTGACCGAGGCCAACCTCGAGTACGCCGGCAGCCTGACGCTGGACGCCCAGCTCATGAAGGCGGCGGACCTTGTCCCGTATGAGCAGGTGCACGTGGTCGACGTGGACAACGGCGCCCGGATCATCACCTACTGCCTCGAGGGGCCGTCCGGCTCCGGCACCGTGTGCATCAACGGCGCGGCCGCCCGGCTGATTTCCGCGGGGGACAAGGTCATCATCATCTCCTATGCGCAGGTGACGCCGGCGGAGCTCGACGCGCTGACCCCCAAGGTGGTCCTGCTGGACGAGCGGAACCGCATCCGGGAAGTCGCCGCCGTCGCCTCTCGCCTGTCTGAGGAGTCGGAGCTTGGGACATCGCTGCGCGATCCCCGCGACATCTGAGGATGGTGCGGGTCGGCCTGGTGGGCTGCGGCACCATCGGGTCACGGCTGGCGATCGCCCTCCAGCGGGAGCATGCGCAGGCCGCCCGCCTCGTCGCGCTTCATGACGTCAATCGCCGCCAGGCGCTCGCGCTCCAGCGCCGGCTCCATCCGGCACCTCCCATCGTGTCGCTCCCCGTCCTGCTCCGCAAGAGCCAGCTCGTCATTGAAGCGGCCTCGATTGAAGCCGCCGGCGACGTGGTCAGACGGGCGCTGCGCGCGCGCCGGGACGTGTTCGTCATGAGCGTCGGCGCCCTCCTCCGCGATCAGGCCTGGCGGCGCCTCGCCCGCGCATCCGGCCGGACCGTCTACATTCCAAGCGGGGCGCTGGCCGGCCTCGACGGGGTCAAGGCCATGGCGCTCGGGCGCATCCGCCGCGCCGCCCTGACGACGCGCAAGCCCCCGGCGGCCCTCGCCGCAGCGCCGTTCGTGCGCCGGCGCCGGCTGCGGCTCGATCGGCTCACCCGTCCGACGCTCCTGTTCCAGGGCACCCCCCGCGCGGTCATCGAGGCCTTCCCCCAGAACACCAATGTGGCGGCGGCGCTGGCGCTGTCGCTGCAGGCGGGCGGCGGGCGCGCCGGGGGTGCTGCGGGCGCTCGCGCGCGGATCCGGGTGATCGCCGACCCGACGATCCGCCGCAACGTGCATGAGCTGGAGGTGGAGGGCGACTGCGGGAGCATCCGCTGCCGCGTGGAGAGCCGGCCCAGCGCCAACCCCAAGACGAGCGAGCTGGCCGTCCGATCGGCGCTCGCCGCCCTGCGCAGGATGTTCGATCACGTGTCGCTTGGGACATAGCTCGGCAACATGGAGAGGGGGTGACTTCCCGTGGCAGAGAAAGTCGCAAAGGTGGGCATCAAGAAGCAGCGCGGCTACCTGTATTTCGTGGACCGGCAGGGGGACATCTCGAGAGCCAAGATGGCTCGGGGTGGCCAACGCCGCCGCCGCAGCCGGCGTCGCTGAGTCATCGCGTTGCAGTCGTTGGAAGTACCAGGTACTTTTCGTTCGGGGGAAAGTACCTGGTACTTTTTTCTGTCCCCAATCTGCTATAATCATCCCGGACCCATGCCGCCACGTTCGACCCTTCCTCCGTCGTCCTCCGCCGATGCCATCATCATCCGCGGGGCGCGCGAGCACAATCTCAAGTCCATCGACCTCGTCCTGCCGCGCAACCGGCTGATCGTGGTCACCGGCCTCTCGGGGTCCGGCAAATCCTCGCTGGCCTTCGATACCCTCTACGCCGAGGGCCAGCGGCGCTATGTCGAGAGCCTCTCCGCGTACGCCCGCCAGTTCCTCGAACGGCTGGAGAAGCCGGAGGTGGAGTCCATCGAGGGGCTCTCGCCCGCCATCGCCATCGAGCAGCGCACCGCGGGGGCCAACCCGCGCTCCACGGTGGCCACCCAAACGGAGATCTATGATTATCTCCGCGTGCTGTTCGCCCGGGCGGGCGTGCCGCACTGCCCGCGCTGCCGCGTGCCGATCAGCCGGCAGTCGGCGCAGGAGATCGTGGGTCGCGTGCTGGAGGGCGAGGCCGGGGCGGACCTCACCATCCTGGCGCCGCTCATCCGCGGGCGGAAGGGGGAGTACGCCGAGGTGTTCCGCGACATCAAGCGCCAGGGCTTTGTCCGCGCGCGGGTGGACGGCGTGGTGCGCGACCTGGACGAGCCGATCGCCCTGGACAAGAAGCGCGCCCACACCATCGAGGTCGTCGTCGACCGGCTGCCGCGGGACCCCTCCGGCAAGGGCCGCCTGACGGAGTCGATCGAGACCGCGCTCAAGGTCGGGAAGGGCATCGTCATCATCGGGACGGGGAACGGCCGGGGCGGGGGGCCGGGGCCGCGGGGCCCGCGCCGCCAGGGCGAGCTGGTGTTCAGCGAGCTCTATGCCTGCCCGACGTGCGGCTTCAGCTTCGAGGAGCTCTCGCCGCGCCTGTTCTCCTTCAATTCGCCCTACGGCGCCTGCCCGTCCTGCGACGGGCTCGGGACGAAGCTCGAGATCGACCCGGACCTCGTCGTGCCGGACCGGGACAAGTCGCTGCGGGAGGGGGCCATCGAGCCCTGGAAGCGCGGCGGTATGCACATGATGATGTACTACAACCGGCTCCTGCGCGAGGCGGCGCGGTTCTACGGGGCGGACCTCGAGACGCCGTTCCGGCTGCTTGACCGCAAGATCCAGCGCGCGCTCCTCTACGGGTCGGGGGACCGGATCTGGGGCGACACGTTCGAGGGCGTCATCCCGAACCTGGAGCGGCGCTTCCGGCACACCGAGTCGGACTACGTGAAAGAGGAGATCGCCAGGTACATGAGCGTGCTGCCCGATCCCGCCTGCCAGGGCGCGCGCCTGAAGCCGGAGAGCCTCGCGGTCCTCATCGGCGAGCGCTCGATCGCCGCGGTGACGACCGATTCGGTCGCCGCGTGCCAGCGGTGGCTCACCGGGACGCGGTGGAACGATCGGCAGCGGGCGGTGGCCGACCCGCTCATCAAGGAGATCGCCAAGCGGCTCCAGTTCCTCCTCGACGTGGGGCTCGGGTATCTCACGCTGGACCGGCCGTCGGCGAGCCTCTCCGGGGGCGAGGCCCAGCGCATCCGGCTGGCCACCCAGGTCGGCTCGGGGCTCGTCGGGGTGCTGTACATCCTGGATGAGCCGTCCATCGGGCTGCATCCCCGCGACAACGAGAAGCTCCTCAACACGCTCCAGCGGCTGCGGGATCTGGGCAATACGCTCCTCGTCGTCGAGCATGACGAGGCCACGATCCGGCGCGCGGACTACCTCGTGGACCTCGGGCCGGGCGCGGGCAAGCACGGCGGGGAGGTGGTGGCGTGCGGGACGCTGGAGGACATCCTGCGCTCCGAGCGCAGCCTCACCGGCCAGTTCCTGACCGGCCGCCGGCGGATTCCGGTGCCGGCGTCGCGCCGCCCAGCGGCCGGACGAGCAGCGCTCGTCATCAAGGGCGCCTCGGAGCACAACCTCAAAGCGATCGACGTCGCCATCCCGCTGGGCCTCTTCGTCTGCGTGACCGGGGTGTCCGGCTCCGGGAAGTCCACGCTCGTCGACGACATCCTCTACCGGGCGCTGGCCCGCCGGCTCTCGGGGGCCACGGAGCATCCGGGCCGGCATGACCGGATCACGGGCGTCGAGCACCTCGACAAGGTCATCGTCATCGACCAGTCGCCCATCGGGCGCACGCCGCGTTCCAACCCCGCCACCTACACCGAGGCGTTCGGCCCCATCCGCGATCTGTTCACGCAGACGCCGGGGGCGAAGCTGCGCGGCTTCAAGCCGGGCCGGTTCAGCTTCAACGTGAAGGGCGGGCGGTGCGAGGCCTGCCAGGGCGACGGGATCAAGCGCATCGAGATGCACTTCCTGCCGGATGTCTACATCCGCTGCGAGGTGTGCAAGGGCAAGCGGTTCAACGAGCAGACGCTCCAGGTGGCCTACAAGGGCCGCTCCATCGCGGACGTGCTGGCCATGACGGTGGAGGAGGCGCTGGAGCTGTTCGGGGCGGTGCCGGCCATCGCCAAGACACTCCGGACCATCCAGGCGGTGGGACTGGGGTATCTTGAGCTCGGGCAGTCGGCGACGACGCTCTCCGGCGGGGAGGCACAGCGCATCAAGCTCGCCCGGGAGCTCTCGCGCCGGGCGACCGGCCGCACGCTCTACCTGCTGGATGAGCCGACGACCGGCCTGCACTTCGCCGACGTGGAGAAACTGCTGGGCGTGCTCCATCGGCTCGTGGAGCACGGCAACACCGTCGTGGTCATCGAGCACAACCTGGAAGTCATCAAGACGGCCGACTACCTCATCGACCTCGGCCCGGAGGGGGGCGAGGAGGGCGGCCGGCTCGTCGCGTCGGGCACGCCGGAAGCGGTCGCGGCCGCCCCGGCCTCATGGACAGGGCGGTTCCTGCGCCCGCTGCTACACATGAGGAGGCCGGTTCCCTCTTTCCCATCGGATGTCGTGAGGAAACAGGGAACCGGTCCCGGTATCGTAGCGATGCTGGTCATTGCGGCTGCACTGCTCATGCTGCCCGCGACGCCGGCGCGCGCGTCTGACACGGACGCCGCCTATACCGAAATCCAGCAGACGTTTCTCCGGGAGGAGTTCGAGCAGGTCACCTCGCTCGCCCAGACATTCATCCTCCAGCATCCGGATGCCCTGGAGGTCCCCCGGGTGTGGCTGTGGCTGGCGCTGAGCCAGGACCGGCTGGGGGAATCCAGCGAGGCGCTGCGGGAGCTTGAGCGCCTCAAGGGCCGCCTGCCGAGCCAAGACCCGGTGTGGCCCGAGCTCCTGTTCTGGGAAGGCGATGTCAGCCGGCGGGCGCAGGAGATGGAGCGCGCGCGAAGCGCCTATGAGCGCCTCCTCGACCGGTTTCCCGAGACGAGCTGGACCTCGCAGGCGCGCCTCGGCCTTGGGCTCATCGAGCTGCACCAGGACGCGTTTGAAGAGGCCGTCGCGCATTTCCGTGCCGTATCCTCCCAGGCGCCCGAAACACCGGCGGCGCTCGACGCGACGCTCTTCGAGGGACTCTGCTATCTGCAGCTGAAGCGGCACGGCGAGGCCGTGGCGCGGCTCACCCCGCTCCTCAGCCGGCTGCACGACCCCGATGCGATTGCGCAGGCCGCCTTCTATCTCGGCGAGGCCCTGACCGCCCAGGGCAACTACCAGGAGGCGGCGGGGGCCTACCAGCGCGCGATCGACTCCTCGACGACGGCGCAGTGGCGTCAGCCGGCGCTCTTCGGGCTCGGGTGGGCCCACTACCAGGCCAACCGGTGCGACGACGGCGTCCAGGCATTTGAGCGGTACCTCGCCCAGCCGTCAGCGGGCCACCGGACCGAGGCGCTCTTCGCGCAGGCGAGCTGCCTCATGCGCCTTGCGCGGGAGGACGAGGCGGTGGCGCGCTTCGAGCAGGTCATCTCGCGCGACCCCGACCACCCGCTGGCGGTCGAGAGCGCCCTCGTCGTCGCGGACGCCTATCGCCGGCAGGAACAGCACGCGGCTGCGAAGGAGCTGCTCCACGGCTTCCTGCGCCGGGGCCTGGAGGAGGAGGCGCTCGCGCAGGTCCAGCTCCGCCTCGCCGCCATCGCGCTGGCCCAGGGCAACCCGGCGCAGGCGAGGACCATCTATCTGGTCGCGGCGGAGCATCCCGATCCGTCGGTCCGGCAGACGGCGCTCGGCGGGTTGGGCGACGTGGAGCTGTTCATCGGAGACCTCGGCCGCGCCAACACGCGGTATGATGAAGCGATTGCCGTGGCGGAGCGCTCGCCGCTCGCCGCCTACGCGCGCTACCAGCGCGGCCGCATCCAGCTGCAGCTCGGGGCGTTTGACGCGGCCATCGACCTGTTCCGGCGGCTGACCGCCGGCGACGATCCCTCGCTGGCGGATGACGCGCGCCTGGCGCTGGTCATCGCGTACCTGAACCATGACCAGCCGGAGGCCGCGCGCACGCTGCTGGACACCATTCGCCGGCAGCGGCCGGACAGCCTGCTCGCCGCCCGGGCCGCCTACTACGAGGCGCTGCTGGCGCTGGGAGACGGCGACGAGGCGGCGGCCCAACAGCTCTGCCATGCGCTGCTCGCCAAGGCGCCGCGCACCGACGAGGCGCTCGAGGCGCGCCTGCTCTTGGCCGACCTGCAGGCCAAGACCGCTTCGCCGCGCGAGGTCATGGAGCGGCTCCGGCAGGCGTACGAGACCGAGCCGCTCGCCCGCAGCCAGCGGGCGAAGCTGGCCAAGCGGCTCGGCGACCTGGCCAGGGCCCAGGGGGACTACCCGGGGGCGATTGCGTGGTACGAGGAGGCGGCGGCCCTGCTGCCCGCGCTCGAAAGCGAGGCCTCCTACCGCGTCGCGTCCTGTTACGAGGAAGCCGGCGATGTGGAGCGGGCCATGGCCTGGTATCGGAAGATCGGGCAGCCGCCCTGGCGGGTGCGGGGCCTGCTCGCGGTGGCGAAGCTGTTGGAGCGCCAAGACCGGCAGGCGGAGGCGACGGCGATCTACCAGCAGCTCGCAGAGGAGCCGATCCCCGAGGCCAAGCTGATCCGGGAACGGCTGGCGGCCTTGCGTGAAGCCGAGCGGTAACGAGGAGTGCTGATGGTCAATCGCATGGTGCAGACCGCGCTGTTCGGGGCGGTGGCGGCGCTGTTCGGGGCGGTGCTGTACTGGCAGGTGGACGTCATCCATCGCGGCGGGCCGGTGATGATCCCCATCGTGATGTGCTCGATGTTCTCGCTCGCCCTGATCATCGAGCGGCTCTACTTCTTCGTCAACCTGCACCTGGGGACCGACATCGACCGCTGGTTCCAGAAGCTCCGGGCGGCGGTGGAGGCGCACCAGTGGAAGGAGGCCGAGGGCCTCTGCAGCGCCTGGAAGGGGCCGGTGGCCCGGGTGGTGCAGGCGGGGCTCTCGGCCCGCGAGAGCGCCCCCCAGGACATCGATGAGGCCATGACCGAGGCCGCCCATGAGGAGATGCCGGCCATCGACCAGCACCTCCGGTGGCTCTCGACGCTCGCGCAGGTCTCGACGCTGCTGGGCCTCTTGGGGACCGTGACCGGGCTCGTGCGCGCCTTCCAGGTCATCCAGGCGAAATCCACCGGTGGCAACCCGGTCAGCCCCGGCGACCTCGCGGGCGGGGTGTGGGAGGCGCTCATCACGACGGTGGCGGGCTTGAGCGTGGCGATCCCGACGATCCTGGCCTACAATTACCTTGCCGCGCGGGTCACCGAAGTCCAATTCCAGATGGAGAAGGCCGCGGCGCTCGTGGCCGGGTGGCGGGGCCTGCGGGGGACGCATGCGGCTCGTTAGGCGCTGGACCGAGCCGGTGCCGGTGGACATCGCGCCGATGATCGACGTGGTGTTCCAGCAGCTCATCTACTTCATGCTGACCTCGAGCTTCGTCATCGCGCCCGGGATCAAGGTCGCGCTGCCGAAGGCGCAGACCGGCAAGCGCCTGGCGCTCTCCAACATCGTCGTGACCCTTTCGAAGGAGCACGTCATCTACTGGGATGAGGAGGTCGTCAGCCTGCAGGAGCTCCGGGGGCGCCTCAAGCAGGCCGGGGGCCACAAGCCCGTGATGATCCGGGCGGACAAGCACGCCTACGTGGACAAGCTGATCGAGCTGTGGGACCTGTGCCGGGACGCGGGGTACCAGGAGATCCACATCGCGACGCTCTCGGAATAGCGAAGGAGGCGGCTATGATCACGGAGATCGGCATCGTCGCGGGGGAGATCTGGCACGACCTGGATGAGCACGGCCCCTCGCGCTTTTCCCAGATGATGTCCCGGATCGACCGGCCGAAGGAGCTGGCCCTGATGAGCCTCGGCTGGCTCGCCCGCGAGGGCCACGTCATCGTCCGCCAGGACGGAGACGACTTCCAGGTCGAGCTTCGGAAATAGACGGAGCATGACACGTGTGGTTGTTGTTCTCGTCACCTGCCCCAACCGGACGGTGGCCAGACGGCTGGGCAGGGAGCTCGTGCGGCGCCGCCTGGCGGCCTGCGTCAACCTGCTCCCCGGCGTCGAATCGGTCTTCCGGTGGCGCGGCAAGATCGACCAAAGCCGCGAGGTCCTGCTCCTCATCAAGACGACACGGGCCGGGCTCGCCCGGCTGACGCGGGCCGTCGTCACCCTCCACCCATATGACCTCCCCGAGGTGATCGCCCTCCCCCTGGCCGCCGGCCATCCCCCGTACCTGCGCTGGGTCTCCTCCAGCGTCGCGGCCCGTTAGCCCTCCGTCACCGCCCGCCGTGCCTTGACGCGCGCAGACGCCGTCAGGCATACTTGCTGTGAAGCTGGCGACAAAGGCAAACCTCGCGTGAGCGGGGGACGCAAAGCCACGGGTCTCACGAGATGGCCGGGCTGCCGAACCAGGCATGAGACCGCCGGGCTACCGAACCAGGGGGCCCGGCATTTTGCTTGTTTTGCCAGGGACAGGGAGGAACGAACGGATGAGAGCGCCTCGACGACCGGATCGGGCGGGCGAGCGGGGCGCGGTCCTGACGGCCGCGCTCATCAGCGCCTTCCTCGCGTCGATCGCCTCCTACCTCGTGCTGCAGATCGCGGTCAGCCAGTCGCGCCACGCGCGGTTTCACGAGGAGCACGCGGTCGCGCGGCACGCGGCGGAGGCCGGCGTCGTCTGGGCCTACGATCGGCTGATCTACGAAACGATGGGCGGCGGCCCGGTGTACTGCGGGGGAGATTCGCTCACCATCAACGGGATGACCGTCGACGTGACGGTAAGCGGCTGCCCGGGCCCGCGCGCCCTGACGGCGAAGGTGCACTACTGATGCAGAAGCGCGGCTTCACGCTGCTCGAGGTGCTCGTCGCGGTGTCGATCGTCGCCATCATCGCCTCCGTGGCGATCCCGCAGTACACCAAGGCGGTCCAGCGGAGCTACTGGCGCACGGCGCGCGACATCCTGCAGACCATCTACTCCGGCGAGCAGGTCTATGAGACGGACACGAAGACGTACGTGGATCCGGCCGGCTGCGCCTGGCGCTGCATCTACATGGATGACCCGAACTCGGGCACCATTCCCGTGACCTACAGCGTGGGCGGCGTGTCGAAGACCACGTTCACGGCGACCGCCACCTACACCACGACGGGCAAGACGCAGACGGTGGACGAGAACCGCAACTGGGGCGGCACCTGGGTGATGCCATGAGGATGCGCGAGCGCGGCATGACGCTGGTGGAGGTGCTCATCGCCTCCGTCATCACCGCGGTCTCGGTCGCGGGCACGGCGACGGCGTTCGTGGCCGCCGCCCGCATGACGCGCGCGCAGAGCAACCCGGGCACCGCCGAGGCGGCCATGTACGCGCGGGAGACCGCCGAGCGGTTTCGGGACCGGGTCGCCTGCCAAGGCCCGTGGTTCGACCCCGCGACGTGCCAGCCGACCGGCTTGCCGGGCGGATGGGTCCGGCACGACCTGCCCTCGAGCGCGGGAACGGAATCGATCATCAACTCGGGCGCCAGGCGGTGCTACCGGGTCACGCCCAGGGACTGCGGGGACCTGGGGGTCGTGAGCGACTGCCTCGCCATCGAAGTGCGGGTGTGCTGGAACGGCGACTTCACCAACTGCCCATGCTGACGGCCCGCTCCGACCAAAACGGCTTCACCCCGCCCTTAAGGGCGGGGTTCACGCTGATCGAGCTGTTGGTGGCCTCGGCGCTGGCGTTCACCGTGGCCATCGGGATCTCCACCATGGAGGGCAGCCGGATGCAGATGGAGGAGGAGATCATCGCGCGCAGCGGCCTGGCGTCGGACCAGGGCCAGGTCGCCCTGGCGACGGTGGAGCTCTCGGAGCGCATCGCCACGGCGGACTGGGGCGACCTCGGCGGCGGAGCGCTGCGGCTGCGCATCCCCACCAA
>JACPAY010000009.1 GCA_016180575.1 Candidatus Omnitrophota bacterium
GGGGTGGGGAGCGCCATCTTCATCTACTCGATCGGCTACATGGCCGAGGACCACGCGTACAGCCGCTTCTTCGGGGTCCTCTCGCTCTTCGCCTTCTCGATGCTGACCATCGTCCTCGCGGACAACTGGATCCAGCTCTTCATGGGCTGGGAGCTGGTCGGGTTCTCGTCCTACGCGCTCATCGGCCACTGGTACGCGAAGCCCGCCGCGGCCGAGGCGGGCAAGAAGGCGTTCATGGTCAACCGGGTCGCGGACTTCGCGTTCTTCCTCGGCATCCTCGCGCTGTGGGCGGTCTCCGGCGCCTCCCCCGCCGAGCGGACGTTCCACTTCCTGCGGCAGGAGCAGCAGCTCCCATCACTCATCCAGGCCGGCCTGGTGTCGGCCGCGGCGCTCCCGCTCATCGGCCTCTTGATCTTCTGCGGGCCGGTGGGCAAGTCCGCCCAGTTCCCGCTCCACGTCTGGCTGCCGGACGCCATGGAGGGCCCGACACCGGTCTCGGCGCTCATCCACGCCGCGACGATGGTGGCGGCGGGGGTCTACCTCTTGTGCCGCGTCTTCTGGCTCTTCGAGCCGCTGCCCTCGGTGATGAGCACGGTCATGTGGGTGGGCGGGGCGACGGCGTTCCTCTCGGCGTGCCTGGCGCTCGTCGAGAACGACCTCAAGCGCATCCTCGCCTACTCGACGCTGAGCCAGCTCGGCTACATGGTGATGGCGCTCGGCCTCGGCGGCCGAACCGCCGGGATGTACCACCTCACCACCCACGCCTTCTTCAAGGCGCTGCTCTTCCTCGCCGCCGGAAGCGTCATCCACGGCGCCCACGAGCAGGACATCTGGAAGCTGGGGGGCCTTCGGCGCTCGATGCGCTGGACGTCGCTCGCCTTCCTCGTCGGGGCCCTGGCCCTGTGCGGGTTCCCGGGCCTCAGCGGCTTCTTCAGCAAGGATGAGATCCTTGTCCTCGCCAGCGAGCACAACGCCGCCCTCTATTGGCTTGGCACGCTCACCGCGGGCCTCACCGCGTTCTACATCGCGCGGGCGTGGTTCGTCGCGTTCGCCGGCAAACCCCACGGCCATGCCCATGAATCGCCGCCGGTCATGCTCATCCCCCTCTTCCTGCTCGCGCTCCTCTCCATCATCGGCGGCTACATCGGGATCCCGGCCTTCCTCGGGCAGCACCACGGCGAGTTCCACATCGGCGTCGCGGCGATCTCGACCGCAGTCGTCGCCGGCGGCCTGGTCCTGGCATGGCTCATCTACTCCAAGCGGGCGGTCTCCCCCCAGCAGGTCGTCCAGGCGCTCGCCCTGCCCTACTCGTTCCTCCAGCGGCGCTACTACATCGATGAGATCTACAACTGGTACGTCGCCGTCATCCAGCAGAAGGTCATCGCAGGTACCTGCGCCCTGTTCGAGCGCTACGTCATCATCGGGGCGATGGTCAACGGTACCGCCGCCGTCACCCGCGGCCTCGGGGGGCTGCTGCGGTTGTGCCAGACCGGGAAGGTCCAGACCTACATCCTCGTCTTCCTCCTCGGCGTCCTGTGGCTGCTCACCATCGCGACCCGCCCGTAGCCGATGCCCATCCCGCTTTCGCTCCTCATCCTCCTCGCCCCGGCGCTCGGGGCGCTTGCGCTCTGCGCGGTGCGCCAGGAGCGCGTGGCGTTCGTCCGCCGGATCGCGGTCGCGGCGACCGGGGTGTCGCTGCTTGCGTCCGGCTGGGCGGCGGCCACCTATGACCTCACCAAGGGCGGCTACCAGCACGAAACCGTCATCCCGTGGATCCGTTCGCTTGGCATCGGGCTGCACCTCGGGGTGGACGGCATCAGCCTCACACTCGTCCTGCTCCACTCGCTGTGCGCCTTCACCGGCGTCCTCATCTCCTACGCCATCAAGGAGCGGGTCAAGGAGTACTACATCTTCTACCTGACGCTCATCACCGGCGTCTTCGGGGTGTTCCTCTCGCTGGACCTGTTCTTCTTCTACTTCTTCTACGAGATGGCGGTCATCCCGATGTACCCGCTCATCGGCATCTGGGGGAGCGACGTCACGGAGCGCGGGGTGGTGCGCTTCTCCAAGGAGTACGCCACCATGAAGCTGACGGTGTACCTGACGCTCGGCGCCGTCGTCGCCCTCATCGGCCTGCTGTGGCTCTACGTCGCCTCCGGCGCCGGGACGTTCGACCTGCCGGCGCTCCAGAGCCACCTCGCTGCCCGGCCGCTTTCCGCCTCGCGGCAGTGGGCGATCTTCCCCCTGCTCGCCATCGGCTTCGGCGTCATCGCGCCCATGTGGCCGCTGCACAGCTGGTCGCCCATCGGCCATGCCGCAGCACCCTCCGCGGTGAGCATGCTCCATGCCGGCGTCCTCATGAAGCTCGGCTCCTACGCCATCATTCGCCTCGCGATCGGCCTCCTGCCCGAGGGCGCTCGCACGTGGCTGCCGTGGCTGGCGGCCCTCTGCGTCATGAACATCCTCTACGGCGGGTTCGTCGCGATGGCGCAGAAGGACCTCAAGCTCATCATCGGCTACTCCTCATCCAGCCACATGGGCTACGTTCTCCTCGGCATCGCCTGCCTGACGCCGCTTGCGCTCAATGGCGCGGTGTTCCTGATGTTCGCGCACGGCCTCATGACGGCGCTCGCCTTCGCCCTCGTCGGCCACATCTACGACCGGACGCACACCCGCTACCTGCCTGACCTGGGGGGCCTGGCGCACCAGGTCCCGTTCATCGCCACCTGCGGCGTCATGGCGGCCATGGCCTCAAGCGGCCTGCCGGGGTTCGGCAACTTCGTGGCCGAGCTGCTCATCTTCATCGGCGGGTGGGACCGCTACCCGGTCCAGATCGCCTGCGGCGTCTTCGGCGTCGTCATCACCGCCGTCTACATGCTGCGTTTCGTCCGGGGGACGTTCTTCGGCGCGCCCAAGAGCGGCTTTGCGCACGTGCAGGATGCCGCGACCCCCTTCGCGCGCCTCCCGTACGTCATCCTCATCAGCGTCCTGCTCGCCGTGGGATGCTGGCCGCAGCCGCTCCTGCGCCTCATCGACACCGGCAGCCGCCCATTCGTCGAGCGGGTCGTGCAGGCTGCGGGTCCTGGCAGGGTGGTGTCTCGCGGGACCGCTCGGCGTGCCCCACCGTGGCACGCCTTCGCTCGGCTTCAGGGGCTCGCTCGTCCCTCGCTGCGCTCGGGACACCGTGGCCGCTCGCCCCTTCAGACGTCCCGCTCGACATCCACCCTGCCACCCGCAGCCAACATCCGCCGCCGGCCAACGCAACTCGCCTCATCACCATGATGCTTCCCTGGCACCTCCTGAGCGTGGAGCTTGCGGCCTGCG
>JACPAY010000021.1 GCA_016180575.1 Candidatus Omnitrophota bacterium
GGATCTGCTCGGCTTTCACATTCAGTTCCACTGCAACAATTTCCTCGATACGGTGGACCGTCTTGTCGAGTCCCGCATCGACTGGGAGCGATTTGCGGTCAATCGGCATGACCATCTGACCTTCGCCAAACCCTTCCCCATCAGCCTGGCGGCCCATGATCTCAGCGGGCCACCTCAAACGCACACACCGGCATCGCTGCTGCGAGACAGCATGCTGAAGGAACTCGGTGTCAGCGCTCAGTATCTTGGGGTCGGGGTCGACCGCATCGATTACACCAAAGGGATCGGCGAGCGCTTTCGCGCCATTGAACGCTTCTTGGAGCAGACCCCCAGCGCCCAGGGACGGTTCACGTTTGTGGAATTGGGGGCCCCGAGCCGGACATTGATCAAGCGCTATCATGATCTGGGCGCTGAGTTGGATGCCGAAGCGGATCGTATCAACCGGCGGTTTCAGACCCGCGCCTGGAAACCGATCGTCTTTCTGAAGAAGCACCACACCCATGCGGAGATCACGCCGTTTTATCAAGCCGCCAACCTGTGCCTGGTGACCTCGCTCCACGATGGGATGAACCTCGTCGCCAAGGAGTTCGTCGCCGCGCGGGCGGATGCCCAGGGCGTGCTCATCCTGAGCCAGTTTACCGGTGCCTCCCGCGAGCTGCGGGATGCCCTGATCGTCAATCCGTACGACATCGACCAGACGGCCGAGGCGATTCGATTCGCCCTGGCGATGGAACCGAACGAGCAGCGGGCGCGGATGGAGCGCATGCGGCAGACGATCCATGAGCGGAACATCTACCGGTGGGCCGCCGATCTGGTCAGTGAGCTGGCCCGGCTCCGCCCGGCGTGGGAGCCCAAGGCGTCATCGGCCGCACCCACAGCTGTGTGAGGCTGCTTGGCAGGGCGTGGTCGTGATCATGTCCACGACAGCCTCAGCAGTAGCGAAGTCCGGTGACACGAACCATTTTTCCGGAATCGTCCGATATGAGATTGAAAGGACAGCCTTCCCACGCCAGCAAAGCTGGTCGTACCAGGGAAGACTGCTAAGAAAGCAGGCTTAGCACGTCCTCGGTGGAATGCACCGGGACGAGTCGCTGAGTCTTGAGGTCGGCATCGTTCGACCACAAGGGAAGATTGAGGTGGAGGGCAAGAGCCAGGTAGGGGGCATCCTCCACGTGCGGAGCGAGTTGCTGCGCTCGTGAGAGGTGGCGTTGATATGCCGACACAGGAAGGACGCGGACGCGCGCCGTCAGCTGCACCAGGAGCGATCGCACTTCAGCGGGGGAAAGGCCTCCGAGCCGCTGGCGCAGCCTCGGAGACATGAGGACCTTCTCCGCTTCAGTCAGGCCGTGTTCTGGTGCCCAGAGGCCAAGCCGTTCATCGAGCAGCAACTCGCGAGTCGTGGCCGACCGGAGGAAACCGGCAACGAGCACGTTCGCGTCCACCACGAGCTCCATCACCCCGCACGGTGCTTCTTCAGGACTCGCCGCTTGATCGCCCGCCCGTAGTCGAGCGCTTCGGATTCGCTGACCATGCTGTGGGAGAGCAGCCCCTGCATGCGCTCCAACACCTGGGTTTTCTCGAAGATCGCCTGACGGGCGACTTCCGACCAGTTGATCTCAGGGAAGCGCTTCATCCTGGCCCTGAGGTCATCCGGAATGGCGAGCGTCAAACTCGACATACGCCACCTCCTCTTGTGTTATGTGTGTTACGTATATAAACGTATCATACACGATTCGCCCCGTCAAGAGGAACCTCCTCCCACAGAGTCGGACGGTTTGCGGTACAATACCGCATAAGCAGTAGCCGGTTTTCACGGAATGGACACCCCCACAACCCCGCCAGACCCCCAGGGGCTTTCGCAAGCAGAAGCCGCCAGGCGGTTGCGCGCTGAGGGCGCCAACGAGCTGCCCTCGAGCGCCCGGCGCGGCCTCGGGGCGATCGCGTGGGATCTCGTGCGCGAGCCCATGATCCTCCTGCTCGTCGCCTGCGGGACGATCTACCTGTTCCTGGGCGATGCGCGCGAGGCCCTCCTCCTGCTCGCCTCCATCGGCGTCATCATCGGGATCGAGCTGTACCAGCATCAGAAGGCCGAGCGCGCGCTGGAGGCGCTGCGGGACCTGTCCAGCCCCAGGGCGCTGGTCATCCGAGACGGGACGCGCGTGCGCATCCCGGGCCGCGAGGTCGTCCGCGGCGACCTCATGGTGCTGGAAGAGGGCGACCGGGTGCCCGCCGACGGCCTCGTGCGCGCCTGCGAGCACCTGCTCGTCGACGAATCGCTCCTGACCGGCGAATCCGCCCCCGTGCGCAAGTCGCCCCGCGCGGACGCGCGGCGCCTGGACCGGCCGGGCGGCGGCGGGCTGCCGTCGGTGTTTGCCGGCACGCTGGTCGTTGCGGGGGAGGGCCGCGCCGAGGTGGCCGCGACGGGCGCGCGCACCGAGATGGGCCGCATCGGCAGGTCGCTGCAGGCGATCAGCCCGGAGCAGACGCGCGTGCAGCGCGAGACGGCGAGGCTCGTGCGCATCTTTGCGGTGCTGGGCGTGTCGCTCTGCGTCCTGGTCGCCGTGCTCTACAGCCTGACCCGCGGGAATTGGCTGCAGGGCGTCCTGGCCGGGCTGACGCTGGCCATCTCCATGGTCCCCGAGGAGCTGCCGGTGGTCCTGACGGTCTTCCTCGCCCTGGGCGCCTGGCGGCTCTCCCGGCGCCAGGTGCTGACCCGGCGGGTCCCCGTGGTGGAAATGCTGGGATCGGCCACGGTGCTGTGCGTGGATAAGACGGGGACCTTGACGCTGAACCGGATGACGGTGCAGCAGCTGTTCGCGAACGGCGCAACCCACACCGTCAAGCCGAATGACCCGGTGCAGCTGCCTGAGGCCTGCCGCGAGTTGGCGGCGGTCAGCGGGTTGGCGAGCCGCCGCCAGCCCTTCGATCCAACGGAGCAGGCCCTGCATCAGCTCGCCGCCCGGGCGGATCTCGCGCGGCTGCACCGCGAGTGGACGCTCATCCGGGAGTACCCGTTTTCCAAGACGCTGTTGGCCGTCGCGTACGGGTGGCGGTCATCCGATGAGCCACAGTGCCTGGTGGCGGCCAAGGGAGCGCCGGAGGCGATCGCCCGGCTGTGCCGTCTGCAGGGGCCCGAGGCCGAGCGGGCGGCCGAGGCGACGGGCGCAATGGCCTCCGCGGGGCTCCGCGTGCTGGGGGTGGCGAAGGCCCGGGTGCCGGAGCCCCGGCTTCAGGAGCCGCTCGAAGCGCTCCCGTTTGAATGGGTCGGGCTCGTCGGCCTTGCAGACCCCGTGCGCCCCTCTGTGCCGGAGGCGATCCGTGAATGCCGGGAGGCCGGCGTGCGCGTCATCATGATGACCGGCGACTATCCCGGGACCGCCCAGCAGATCGCCCGCCAGATCGGCCTGGAAGGCGCCGCGGGCCTCATGACCGGGCCAGAGCTTGACCAGATGGATGACGCGGCGCTGGCGCAGCGCATCCGGCGCGTCAACCTGTTTGCCCGCATCGTGCCGGAGCAGAAGCTGCGCCTCGTGAACGCGCTCAAGGCGAACGGCGAGATCGTCGCCATGACGGGCGACGGGGTGAACGACGCCCCGGCGCTGAAGGCGGCCCACATCGGGATCGCCATGGGGGCGCGGGGGACGGACGTGGCGCGCGAGGCCGCGGCCCTGGTGCTGCTGGACGATGACTTCTCCTCGATCGTGCGGGCGATTCGCATGGGGCGGCGCATCTTCGACAATCTGAAGAAGGCGATGGCGTACATCTTCGCGATCCATGTGCCCATCGCGGGCATGTCGCTGATCCCGGTGATCCTGCGCTGGCCCCTCGTGCTGCTGCCGGTCCACATCGTGTTCCTGGAGCTGATCATCGACCCGGCCTGCTCCATTGCGTTCGAGGCGGAGCCGGAGGAGGCCGATGTGATGAGCCGGCCGCCGCGGCGTCCGGACGCGCCGCTCGTCAGCCGCCGGACCGCAGGCTTGAGCGTGCTCCAAGGCGCCAGCGTCCTGCTCATCGTGCTCGCCGTGTTCGCGGTCACGCTCTGGCGCGGGAAGGGCGAAGCCGAGACCCGGGCGATGACCGTCGCGAGCCTGATCGTGGGCAATCTCGCCCTGATCTTCACGAACCGCTCCTGGTCGCGCACGATCCCCCAGACCCTGCGCACCCCCAACCCCGCCCTCTGGTGGATCACCGCCGGGGCGCTGGCGGTGCTGGGTCTCGTGCTCTACGTGCCCGCCTTGCGCGAGCTGTTCCGCTTCGCGACCCTGCATCCCGATGACCTGGCGCTCTGCCTGCTCGCGGGCACCCTCGGCGTGATCTGGTTCGAATTGCTGAAGCGGTCCTCGGTTTTGCGGTAGAATACTCTCACCATGAGCGAGAAGACGTTCGCGCGGGTTTCGGCCGTCATCTTTTCCCTGGTGGCGCTCCTACATCTCTTGAGGCTCGTCCTGGGATGGGATGCGGTGATCGGGGGATGGCGCGTGCCGATGTGGTTCAGTTGGGTGGCGCTGGGGTTTGCCGGCTGGCTCGCGTATACCGCGATCCGCCTGAGCCGCTGAAGTGGCTGTGCCTCGACGTTGTGTAGCCGGCCCTCGACAAATCTTCGCTAGCCAACACTCCTCTCGTTAGCACACCGCTCTCGACCCCCAGTCCATTTGGCTCTGCCGTAACACATTGCGCCATTTGCAGTTTCAGCGAGTTCCTGGCACGCCGTGTGCTCAGTGATGGAGTGGCATGTCACTCAAGGGGTTCCTGCGCATCCTGGTCATCGCGACCGCCACGGGATGGGCAGGTGGCGCGCACGCCGGCTTATTGGACGACCTCACCGCCTACTGGACCCTCGATGAGACCAGCGGCACGCGGTTCGATTCGGTGGGATCGAACCACCTGACGGATCACAACACCGTCACCCAGGCGTCCGGGGTGGTGGGGAACGCCGCGCAGTTTACAAAAGCCAACTCCGAATATCTCTCCATTGCTGATAACCCTTCGATCAGCATGGGAGATGAAGATTTCACACTGGCGGCGTGGGTCTATCTCGATTCTCTCCCAAGTACGAGCTTGCATCAGCCGATGCACATCATCGCCAAAGGGAACCAATTTTTCACGGGCCAAATAGAGTACCTTCTCAGAGTCGATGCGAATGACCAAGCCATTTTATATAGTCCAGGAGGAACGGGTGGCGTGTTTGCCAGCACTGCCGGGCCGTTTTCCACCAATACGTGGAATCACGTGGTTGGATGGCATGACGCGGCAGGGGATACCCTGAACATCCAGGTGAATAACGGGGCCATCGATTCAAGGTCGCACGCCGTTGGAGTTCAAGACTTAGGGAATGAACTGGTGCTGGGAACCGCAGCGACGATCCATGATGATTTGCTCGATGGCAGGATCGATGAGGCCGGGATCTGGAAGCGGATCCTCACAGCTGAGGAGCGCAGCTTGCTCTACAGTGGCGTCACGCCCCTGTCCCAACCCTTTCCGCTTTCGGTTGGTGTTGAGCCGCTCACGCAGTCGGTTGCCCCCGGAAGCCTCGCGACCGTTGGGCTCACGCTCGCTGGATTGGGAGCTGCGACAGCCCCCTCGCTGCGTCTGCTGGACCTGGACGTCGCTTTTGATCCCGGTATTCTCGCGCTCCATAGCGTCACGTTTGGAGACCCTCTCTTGGGCGATCAGCTGAACCTCACGGGTTTAGGGAGCACCACAACGGCGACATCTGGGACAGGCACGGTCAACCTCTTCGGGCAGTCGCCCGACTCCGCGGCGGACCTCAATACGCTGCAGGCGGGCGCGTTCCGGTTCGCCACCCTCGAGTTCGAAGCGCTCGGCCTGGGAACGAGCCCCTTGAGCGTCAGCGTGAATGACTCCCGCAATGCGTGGGATCACCCATTCAATGCCATCACGACAGACGGAAGCGTGGCGGTCACTCCTGAGCCTTCCTCGCTCGTTCTCCTCGGCACCGGCCTGATCGGGCTCGCTGGCTGGCGGCGGCGGTTCCGCGCGTAGCACCTTTGTCCCTTCCAGTTGACCTCTTCCTCTCGGAAGCGTAGCCTAGTCCTTGGCGTTGTGGTTCATCGTGGCAACAGGAGGTGGGGATGATCGGTCATGGGATCGGGTTGCTGTTGGTGTCGGTGGTGGCGGGCTACTGGGTCCTGGAGCGCGCGGAAACCCACAAGGGCGATCTGCGGCGGGTGGGCAAGGCCCTCGGCTGGCTCATCATCGTCGCCAGCCTCATCGGCATCGGCTGCCGCGTCTGGGGCTACGCCACCTGTCCGCCGGGCGCCATGGGGAAGAAAGGCTTCTTCTGCCCATTCATGAAACCAAGCTCCGCCACCGCCGTGACGCCCGCCGAGAAGTGACCGCCCGCTTGGCTCATGAAGGATCCCTGGCGGGATCGCTTTCCCTCATACATCCCCTGGCGCTGGCGCCTGCTCCTGCAGCTTCGCAAGGTGTGCCGGCAGAGCCTGACGCGATGGCAGGAGCAAGCCGCCGCAGCTCGTCCGCCGGATCCGCTGCTGGATGATGGGGAGCCGGCGGAGCCGATCGGCGAGCGGGCCTTCGCGCCCAACCCACGCGAGGCGCTCACCAAATGCGCCCAATGGCACGAGGAGGACCTGCAGCGGCCGGACCTCAAGGCGGTCGCCGACCAGCTCAACGCGCTGCGGGCCGAGCTGACCGCGCAGAGGCTGCGGTTCACCAACACGGCGGGCACCTTCCTGGCCCGGGAGTACCATCCGCGGTTTGAGTCCGGCAAGCTGTGGGAGGCGGCCTGGACCATCCTGCATTCCCGCGTCGCGCCGGCTCACGAGGTCCTGGATATCGGCGGGGCCTCCAGCCTCTTCTCCTTCTACCTGGCGAGCCTCGGCTGCCGCGTGACGGTCCTGGACAACGATTGGGCCAACTGCGGCATCCTCCTGAACGCGCGCCATGTCGCCAGGCGGATGGGCTGGCGGCTGTCGGCGCTGGACCGCGACGTGTCGCGCCCGCTCCCCTTCGCGGATGAGGCGTTCGACCGGGTCTTCTCCATCTGCGTCCTCGAGCACCTGCCCCCGCGCGTGCGCCAGGGCCTCATGCGGGAGATCGGCCGCGTGCTCAAACCGGGCGGGATCGCCGCGTTCACGATGGACTACGACCACAGCCGGCCGCTCCTGCTCACCGACAAGGGGCTGCGCTTCGCCTACCGGCACAAGCTGGAGCGGGACGTCATCCGCCCCTCGGGGCTGCGCCTCCACGGCCCGGCCGATTGGACCGACGCCTATGCGGCGGACACGTTCCTGGGGGCGCTGTTCCTCGAGAAGCCGCTCGGGCATGCCGTCAGGGCGATCCGATCATGAGGTATACTGGTGACATGCACGCATCTCGCACCCGCTCGGCAGCCGGCCAAGGGCTGCTTGAGTTCCTCCTGATCCTCGCGGCGGTGATCGCCGGCCTGGCGCTCTTCACCGGACCCCTCAAGGACACGCTGATCAACGTGTTCGGCAGCGGCGCGCAGGCCATCAGCGATGCCTCCTCGCTGCTGCGCGAGCAGGAGGGGCTGGGCCCGGGACCGGGGGAAGCTGAGGAGGGCGAGGAAGGGGAGCCGCCGATCGTCGTCGCCGGAGGCCCAGGCGTCGTCGAGCCCGGCCCAGGACCGTTCGGACCCGGTGGAGGACTTCCAGGCGGCGGGGGCGGCGGCGGGGGCGGCGGCGGGGGCGGCGGCGGGGGCGGCGGCGGGGGCGGCGGGACGCCCCCTGCAGGGGGCAGCGGCGGAGGCCCGGTGACGCCGACCGCGCCCAGCGGATCAAGCGCGTCGACCCCCACGCTCACCGAGCAGGAGAAGGTCGACGCCGCCAGGGCGCTGCTCCTGGCCTCCGATATCATGTTCAGCCTGTTTGATTTCTCCCAGGGCCAGTTCGTCACCCACGCCATCGCATCGGTCATGAACGAGGTGGCGCGCAACGGCGTGCCGATCCTGATTGCCAACCTCTCGGGGGCGCTGGCTCAGGTGTCATACTTCGTGAGCACGCTGGATGGCACCTTCGCCATCTCCGAGGGCGCGGAGCTGCACGTGGACCGCACCTGGTTGAGCGGGGCGACGACGGAGGAGCTGGCGGCGGTGCTCGCCCACGAATCCTGGCACGTCCACCAGCTGTACAGCGGCATCATGGATGACTTCGTCAACCACCCGCGGGAGGTTGACATCGAATACGAGGCGTTTGTCGCCGGGGCGGCCGTCTGGAATGCCAAGAAGGGCTCCCAGACGGAACCCAATCTCGACGCGGGCTCGGCGTGCGTCGCCTCCGGCGAGGCGCGCTGCAAGGAGACGCTGCACACCGACTTTGGCTATAAGATCGGCCTGCGGCGATTCGGGGAGATGAAGGGGGTCTCATGAGCCGGGCAGCGTGGCGAGAATGGGGCGTCTTTGGTATGATGGCCGGCATGGCGTTGCTGCTCATCGGCGGCGACGCCGGGAGCCAGCCAGCGACCATGGATGAGTTTGTGACCTTTTCCAGCGCGACGCCGCAGCTTCCCGTGCGGTTTGAGTATCCAGCCGGCTGGCAGCCGGAGGAGTCCGCCGGGTCGCACGAGCGGTACGCGCAGGTGCAGGTCTTCGGGCCGGCGTCGCTCGAGCCCCGCCTGCGCACCTATCTGGTCGTGCGGCGCGTGCCGCCCAGGGCCGAGGGGGGACGCTACGGCAGCCTCGACGAGATGGTTGAGAGCTACCGCGCCACCATGCAGTCCGGCCTGCACGTTGACGCGGACCGCCCGGTGCAGGTCCTGGGCCGGACGGGGCGCCAGCTTGACATCAGCGGCGACTTCCGCCTCTCGTGGGAAACGCCCGGCGAGATAAAGTCAGTGCCGGTCAAGAGCCAGCGGATCTTCGTGGAGCAGGACGGCCAGTTCTACGAGCTGGCGTGGATGGCCACACCCGAGGTCGCCGATCAGGTCGCCGCGGTGTTCTCCCGCCTCCTTCAAACCCTCACCCTCGTGCAGTAGGGGATCCGGGCGGCCGCCCTCCCTCGCGGCTGCGGGGTTCCTCCTCCTCGCCCTCGCGCCAGCGCCCACCGGCGCCGCGGCCATCGAGACTGACTTCATCGAGCGGCCGTGGCCCAAGCAGTGGGTCCGCGAGTTCGAGGTGGGGCGCCACCCGGTGCGCTGGCGGCAGCGCGCAAGCAAACAGGACGGCATCTTCGCCGGGGTGCGCTTCGCGGCGCCGCTCCCTCGGCAGGCGGTGTGGGACCTCGCCAACGACTACCAAGACATCGGCCGGACCACGCCGGGGGTGAGGGCGGTGCGGTATCTGGAGCGGTCCGAGACCCGCGAAGTCATCCAGCTCGACGTCAAAGTGCTGTGGAAGCAGCTCACGCTCACCTTCGAGGTGGAGAAGGAGCCCCCGCGCATCATGCGGTTCCGGCTGGTCAACGAGGCGCTGGGCGAGTACCGGGGCATCTCGGTCTTCGCCGAGGAGCCTGGGGGCGGGGAGCGCCCGGCCGGGACGGGCATTGAGATGGCGACATGGCTGAAGCCTTCCCGCCCGGTGCCCATGGGGCTGCTGCTGCTTGCGGAGCGGATGGTCATGCTCAAGGCGGCGGACGAGTTTTTGGAGACGTGCGAGCGCTCCGCGCGTTGACACCCCCGACGGCCTCTGCTACAATCTGTCCGTGCCGAGTCTGGATTTGACCAAGCTTAAGACCTACCCCGCCGGCTCCCGCACCAGCAAGGTCAACTTCAGCGCCTTTGCGCGGACCTGCCGGAAAGGCGGCTCCTTCCGTCAATTCTACGACTCCCTCCCGAACATCCTGGCGGTCAAGGAGTTTCAGGCGGTCGTGGACGCCATCGTGGCCGCGCATCTCGCGCGCAAGACGGTCCTGTGGATGTTCGGGGCGCACGTCATCAAGGTGGGCCTCAGCCCCCTCCTCATCCACCTCATCAAGCGCAAGGTCATCACCGCCGTGGCGATGAACGGGGCCGGGGTCATCCACGACTTCGAGCTGGCGTTCATGGGCTCCACCTCGGAGGACGTGGCGCAGGCGCTCGCCGACGGCTCCTTCGGGATGGCCGAGGAGACGCACCGCTTCATCAACGGCGCGATCCGGGAGGGAGCCAGGAAAGGGTGGGGCCTCGGGCAGTCGGTCGGCGCGATGATCGCCAAGCGCCGGCTGCCGTACCGCAGCTTGAGCCTCCTGGCGACCTGCCATCAGCTTCGCGTGCCGGCGACGGTGCATGTCGCGATCGGCACCGACATCATCCACCAGCAGTCCACCGCGGACGGCGCCGCGATCGGGCGGACGTCGCTGGCCGACTTCCGGCGGCTGGTCCAGGTCGTCTCGACGCTGGGCGGCGGCGTGGTCGCCAACCTGGGCTCGGCGGTCATCCTGCCGGAGGTGTTCCTGAAGGCGGTCTCCGTCTCGCGCAACCTGGGCGCTGCCGTGAAGGACTTCACGGCCTGCGACTTCGACATGATCCGCCACTACCGGCCCTCGGAGAACGTCCTGAAGCGCCCGACGCTCCTCGGCGGCCGGGCGGTCCACATCACCGGCCACCACGAGCTGATGATCCCCCTCCTCGCGCGCGCGATCACGGAGCGGCTATGACGTCCACGAATTCGCTCGCCGGCTTCATCCCCCGCTTCCGCCGGGCCAAGGTGCTGGTGGTCGGCGACCTCATGCTGGATGAGTTCGTGTGGGGCAAGGTCAGCCGCATCAGCCCGGAGGCGCCGGTGCCGGTGGTGTGGGTGCAATCCGAGTCGGTCATGCCCGGCGGGGCGGCCAACGTGGCGAACAACATCCGCGCGCTCGGGGGCGCGGTCGCGGTGGCGGGCATCGTCGGCGAGGACCGGTGGGGCTCTTCGCTGCGCGAGGAGCTGGCGTTCCGCCGGATCGACGCGGGCGGCGTGCTCGCAGCGCCCCGTCCCACGACCGTGAAGACGCGGGTCATCGCCCACCACCAGCAGGTCGTGCGGGTGGACCGGGAGGGCGGCCGCCCGCTGCCCGAGCCGCTCATCGAACGGCTCATCCGCGAGGTGACGCAGCGGGTGCCCTCGGTCGACGCGGTCGTCATCGAGGATTACGGCAAGGGGGTCATCACCCGCGCGCTGCTCGAGGCGGTCATCCCGCTCGCGCGCCGGCACCGGAAGGTCATCACCGTGGACCCCAAGCAGGAGCACTTCGACCTCTACCGCCGCGTGACGGCGCTGACCCCCAACCGGACGGAGGCGGGCGAGGCGGCCGGGCGGGATCTGGACACCGATGCGGACGTCGGGCGGGCGGGGGAGGAGCTCGTGAAGCGGTTGGACTGCGACGGGGTGCTGATCACGCTCGGCGAGGACGGGATGCGCCTGTTCGAGCGGGGCGGAGGCGAGACCCGCATCCCGACGGTGGCGCAGGAGGTCTTCGACGTCGCCGGCGCCGGCGACACGGTCATCGCGGCGTTCACCCTCGCGATGGCGAGCGGCTCGACGATGCAGCAGGCGGCGAGGATCGCCAACTACGCGGCCGGCATCGTCGTGGGCAAGCTCGGGGTGGCGGTCGTCGCGCCGGAGGAGCTGGCCCGGCGGCTGGGGTCGCCACACGCCCCGAGGCGCCGGCGGACCGGCCGGCCGCTCAGCCGCCGCAGGTAGATGGGTCCCGCGCTTGTCGTCATCCCGGCGCGCTATGGCTCGACCCGGTTCCCCGGCAAGCCGCTGGCGCTGCTGCGGGGCAAGCCCGTCATCCAGCACGTGTACGAGCAGGCCGCCAAGGCCCGGCGGGCGGACGCGGTGGTCGTCGCGACGGACGACCGGCGGATTCTCGACGCGGTGGAGCGGTTCGGCGGCCAGGCGGTGATGACCAGCCCCGAGGCCCGCAGCGGGACCGAGCGGGCCGCGGAGGCGGCCCGGCCGCGCAGCGAGGCGGTCATCGTCAACGTGCAGGGGGACGAGCCGCTCATCCAGCCAGAGATGATTGACCAGCTCGCCGAGTACCTGGAGCGCCACCGGGCGGTCCCGATGGCCTCCGTGATGACGCGGCTGCGCTCCGGCGAGGACGCGGCGAACCCGAACGTCGTCAAGGTCGTGACGGACGCGGACGGCTTCGCGCTCTACTTCTCCCGCGCGCCGATCCCGTTTGTGAGACAGGAGACAGGAGACAGGGGACAGGTGCGCCATTGGAAGCACATCGGGATCTACGGTTACCAGCGCCATTTCCTGCTGCAGTTCCCGCACCTCGACCCGACGCCGCTGGAGCAGGCCGAGCAGCTCGAGCAGCTGCGGGCGCTCGAGCACGGCTACCGCATCAAGCTGCTGGAGACGGCGCATGACACGGCGGGCGTGGACACCCCTGAGGATTTAGCCAGAGTGGAGGCATTGCTGGGCCGCGGGTGACGCGGAGCCGGGGCCCCGCCGCCTGCCCGCAGGCCGATGAGGCCGAGGACAGCCGGTGGGGTGGCGCAGCGGCAGGTCCCGCGGCCACACAGCGTTTGGACAATGGCGAAATACATCTTCGTGACAGGCGGGGTCGTCTCGAGCCTCGGGAAGGGCATCGCCTCGGCCTCCATCGGCCTCCTCCTCAAATCCCGCGGCTTGAAGGTCACGCTCCAGAAGCTCGACCCGTACATCAACGTGGACCCCGGGACGATGAGCCCCTACCAGCACGGCGAGGTGTACGTCACCGAGGACGGGGCGGAGACGGACCTCGACCTTGGCCACTACGAGCGGTTCACCGGCCAGACGATGACGAAGGACAACAACGTCACCGCCGGGCGCATCTACTACTCGGTCATCGAGAAGGAGCGGCGCGGCGACTACCTGGGCGGCACGGTGCAGGTGGTCCCGCACATCACCGACGAGATCAAGCGCGCGGTGAAGAAGGTCGGGGAGCGGGAGGGCGTGGACGTGGTGATCGTGGAGGTGGGGGGCACCGTCGGCGACATCGAGGGGCTGCCGTTCCTCGAGGCGATCCGGCAGCTGCGCAACGAGGTGGGGCGGGGCAATGCCCTCAACGTCCACCTGACGCTCGTGCCGTACATCCGCGCGGCGGATGAGCTGAAGACCAAGCCGACCCAGCACTCGGTCGGGAAGCTGCGGGAGATCGGCCTTGCGGCCGACATCCTGCTGTGCCGGACGGAGAAGCCGTTCACCGAGAGCGTGCGCCAGAAAATCGCCCAGTTCTGCAATGTGGCGCCGGAGGCGGTCATCCAGGCGCTGGACGTCAAGGACGTCTACGAGGTGCCGCTCATGTTCAGCGCGCAGCATCTCGATGACACCATCCTCCGGTTCCTCGAGCTGCGGCGGCCGGCGCACGACCTGGCGGCCTGGCGCGCGCAGGTCGTCGAGCGCGCCCTGCATCCGAAGCGGCGGGTGACGGTCGCGGTCGTCGGCAAGTACATCCAGCTCCAGGACGCCTACAAGTCCATCTACGAGGCGCTGCGCCACGGCGGCCTCGCGAACGACGCGGCCGTCGACGTGAAGCGCGTCGATTCCGAGCAGATCGAGAAGGAGGGGGCCGCGGCGGTGCTGGACGGCGTGCACGGCCTCCTCATCCCCGGCGGGTTCGGGCACCGCGGCATCGAGGGGAAGCTGGAGGCGATCCGGCGCGCGCGCGAGACCCGCACGCCGTTCCTTGGCATCTGCCTCGGGATGCAGTGCGCGGTCATCGAGATCGCGCGCGATCTCTGCAAGCTCTCGGGCGCCAACTCCACGGAGTTCGACCCGAAGACCCCGCACCCGGTCATCGCGCTCCTCGAGGAGCAGCAGGGGGTGACCGCGAAGGGCGGGACGATGCGGCTCGGCGCCTCGGCCTGCCAGGTGGCGAAGGGCACGCACGCGCACCACGCCTACCAGCGCGCCGAGATCGCGGAGCGCCACCGCCACCGCTACGAGGTCAACAACCGCTACCTCGACCGGCTCACGCGGGCGGGGCTCGTCGTGTCCGGGACCTACGCGCTCCCCCGGAAGGCGGGCGGGGGGACGCTCGTGGAGATCATCGAGCTTTCGGACCACCCCTGGTTCGTCGCCGGCCAGTTCCATCCCGAGTTCCGGTCGCGGCCGCTTGAGCCGCATCCGCTCTTCCGCGCCTTCGTGGAGGCCTGCCTGAACAAGGCGGCGGGCAAGGGAGCGCCGAAGGCCGCGCGCCGCTCACCAAGGGTCAGGAGCGCCAAGCGATGAGGGCGCGCCAGGCCCGCGCGGCATCGACATCAGCCGCGGCGGTGCGCGTGGGCCCCCTCACGATCGGCCCCGGCCAGCCGCTCGTCCTCATCGCCGGGCCGGACGTCATCGAGAGCGAGGCTCATCTGCGCTCGCATGCCGAGCGCATCGCCCGCATCGCCTCGCGTGCCGGCGTCTCGTACATCGTCAAGTGCAGCTACGACAAGGCCAACCGCACCTCCGGCACGTCCTACCGGGGGCCCGGGCTGAGGAAGGGGCTGCGCATCCTGGCCGCGGTCCGGCGCGCGCTCGGCCTGCCGGTCCTCAGCGACGTCCACTGCAAGGAGGAGGTGGCGCCGGCCGCCGAGGTCCTCGACGTGCTCCAGGTGCCCGCGTTCCTGTGCCGGCAAACCGACTTCATCACCGCCGTCGCGAAGGCGGGCAAGCCGATGAACATCAAGAAGGGACAGTTCCTGGCGCCGTGGGACATGCGGCACGCCATCGAGAAGGCGCGGGCGGCGGGCAACCGGTCGGTGCTCGTCACGGAGCGCGGCACGAGCTTCGGCTACAACAACCTCGTCTCCGACCTGCGCAGCCTCCAGGTGCTCCGCGGGCTCGGCTGCCCGGTCATCTACGACGGGACCCACTCGGTGCAGCTCCCGGGCGGGCTCGGCCACGCCTCCGGCGGCCAGCGGGAGTTCGTCCCCACGCTCGTGCGAGCGGCGGTGGCGACCGGGTACTGCGATGGCCTCTTCCTGGAGGTGCATGAAGATCCGGACCACGCCCCGGTGGATGGGCCCAACATGCTGAAGCTGGCGGACCTGCCGCGCCTCCTCGACGAGGTGCAGGCGATCCGGTCAGCGCTCAAGCGTCAAGATGCACACCGCTAGAACCCATCCCAACACCCCTCTGGCGGGTGACGCCGGAGGGGGGCCCCTGCCGCCGGCCGCAGTCCCGCCATCGGCGGGACGAGGACGGACGGCGGGGTGCCGGAGGCGGCAGGCGAAGGAGGTCCTCCGCCTTGAGGCGGAGGCGGTGCGGCGGCTCATCCCGCGCGTCGGCCGCGGGTTCGAGACAGCCGTCGAGCTGCTCGCCGGCTGCAAGGGCCGCGTGGTCGTCACCGGCATGGGCAAGGCCGGCCTCATCGGGCAGAAGCTCTCCGCCACCCTCTCGTCCACGGGCACGCCGAGCCATTGGGTCCACCCGGCCGAGGCCATCCACGGGGATCTCGGGCGGATCACCAAGCAGGACGTCGTGATCGCCCTCTCCAACAGCGGCGAGACCGAGGAGTTGACCCTGCTCCTCCCGGTCATCCAGCGCATCGGCTCGCGGCTCATCGCGTTTACCGGAAAACCGCGCTCCACGCTCGCGCGGTACAGCGACGTGGCGCTCGACGTGAGCGTCGCGAAAGAGGCCTGCTCGCTCAACCTGGCCCCGACCTCCTCCACGACGGCGATGCTGGCGATGGGGGATGCGCTGGCGGTGGTCGTCGCGGAGCGGCGGGGCTTCAAGGAGCGGGATTTCGCCCTGCTCCATCCCGGCGGTCAGCTGGGGCGCAAGCTCCTGCTGCGGGTGCGCGACCTGATGCGCACGCGGGGGGCCCACCCCATTGTCCGCGACACCTCGCGCGTGCGGGACGTCCTGCTGGCCATCACGCGCTCGCGCGCCGGCTGCGCCAGCGTCGTCAACGGCTCGGGGCGGCTGGTGGGCATCTTCACCGACGGCGACCTGCGGCGCCACCTCGACTCGACGCCCAACCTGACCCAGCGGCGCGTGCGCGAGGTGATGACGCGCCACCCCAAGACCATCGGCGCCGAGCGCCTCGCGGCCGAGGCGCTGCGCATCCTGCGCGAGCACCGCATCGACGAGCTCGTCGTGGTGGACGGCGCGCGCCGCCCCATCGGGCTGCTGGACGTCCAGGACCTTCTGAAGGCCGGATTCTGACCCGCCCCGCATGCCCGCCCCCCTTGCCCTTCCGCAGGACGTCCTCCAGCGCGCGGCGCGGGTGAGCCTGCTCGTGCTCGATGTCGACGGGGTGCTGACGGACGGGCGCATCGTCTACGCCGATTACGGCGATGAGCTGAAGTTCTTCGACGTGCAGGACGGGGCGGGCCTCGTGTTCTGGAACCGGGTGGGCCTGCGCTCCGCCATCATCACCTCCCGGAGCTCGCGGCTGCTGAAGCGCCGGGCGAAGGAGCTCAGGGTCGATCACCTCGCCCAGAAGTGCCTCCTGAAGCTCCCCGCCTACGAGCAGCTGCTCAAGCGGCTGCGCGTCAGCGGGGAGCAGGTCTGCGCGATCGGGGACGACCTCATGGACCTGCCGCTGCTGCGCCGCGCGGGCCTGGCGGTGGCGGTGTCCAACGCGGTTGACGAGGTCAAGGCCGTCGCCCACTACGTCACGCGGCGCGCCGGAGGCCGCGGCGCCGTCCGCGAGGTCGTCGATATCATTCTCAGGACCAAAGGGTTATGGGACGAGGTCCTGCAGCGCTATCAGTAAAAATCGCTTAAAAGACTTGAAAATTTCTGCGCGGATATGGCATACTTTGAACATCTCATGAAGAAAAACGGCGCAGGCAAGAAAACGCAGATCATGACCCTCCGTGAGGTCGCCAAGTACCTCGGGCTTCACGCCATGACCGTCTACAAGCTGACGCGGGAGGGGCGGGTGCCGGCCGCAAAGATCGGCGGCCAGTGGCGCTTCAAGCGGGACGTCCTGGACGACTGGCTTGAAGCCCAGATGCACCAGCACGCCGCGTAGCGCCGCAGCGCTTCCGCGCGTCCGCAGCAATCAGAAGCCATCCTGGCTTCTGATTTTTTGTTTCAGGGCTCACCCGCCTTGACGCTCTTCTCATTGAAGCGTATCATATATGGTTTATCAGCATGAAGCATCCCGTCCGCCGTCGTCTCATGTATTTGGGCTTCCAGGGGTTGCGCGGAGCCGCGCAGTGGCTGCCGCTCGGAGCGGCTCAAGGCCTCGGGCGGGGGCTGGGCCTCGCCGCCTACGGCCTGCTGGGCGTCCAGCGCCGGCTGGCGCTGCGCCACCTTGAGGGCGCCTTCGGACCGGCCCTGACGCCTGCTCAGCGTCGGCGCGTCGCGCGCGGGGTCTTCCGCAACCTCGGGCAGAACGCGATGGAGTGGCTCGCGCTCCCCCGGCGCTCGCCGGAGCGCCTCCAGCGGCTCATCACCGCCGACGGCGTGGAGCATCTGCGCGCCGCGCTCGCGCAAGGCCGCGGCGTCATCGGCATCACCGCGCATTTCGGCAACTGGGAGCTCATTCCGTTCTATTTCGCGAGCCTGGGGTTCGAGGGCGGGGTGCTCGCCCGCCGGCTGCGCTACCCCGAGTACGAGTCGTTCCTCGTCGAGATGCGGCAGGCCCGGGGCGTGCGCACCTACGCGCGCGGCTCGCTCCGGGATGTCGCAGCGCTCCTGCGGGCCAACCAGATCGTCGGGATGCTGCCCGACCAGGACGTGGACAGCCTCGAGGGGATCTTCGTGGAGTTCTTCGGACGGGCAGCCTACACCCCGATCGGGCCCGCCGCGCTCTCGATCATGACGGGCGCTCCCATCATCCCGTGCTTCCTCATCCGCGAGGGCGGGCCCCGCCACCTCTGGTGGCGGGGCGGGCGCTTTCATCTAGTCGTCGAGCCGCCGCTCACCGCGCCCCAGGGCGCGGACCGGCCGCAGGCCATGGCCGCGCTGACCCGCGCGTGGAGCCAGGTCGTGGAGTCGTACATCCGCCGCTACCCCGACCACTGGGTCTGGATGCACCGCCGGTGGAAGACGCAGCCGGCGGAGGGCGTTGCCGGGGGCGAGCCGGCCCGCGCCTCCGGCGTCCAGCCCGTCTTGGCGGTCTGCCTGACCGCCTTGTCGCTTGCGCTGATGGGGGTCCTGCATGGCTGCGGCAGGCCGGCCAAGCCCGCCGCAGCGCCGGCGGAGAGCCCGCAGGCCGATGCGGATCAGCACATGAGCGCATTCACCATGACCGGCTACGAGCCCGACGGCAGCAAGCGCTGGGTCCTGCACGGGCGGGGGGCGAGCGCCGAGGGCGCTGCCGTGACGATCCTCCAGCCGGATGCCGTGGGCTACGACCCCGAGCGGACCGCCTACCTCACCGCGTCCGCCGCCCAGGTCAACCAGACGAACCGCCGTATCCGGATGGAGCATGACGTGGTGCTCCACACCTCCGACGGGCTGTGGCTGACGACGCCGCTGCTCCATTGGCTGCCCGACCAGAACGAGATGGCGACCGACTCGCCGGTGCGGATTGAGACCGACCACATGCTCATCCGGGGCCGCGGGCTGGTGGGCCATTCCCAGCTCAAGCGCGCGACGATCGCGCGCGACATTGAGCTCGTGCTCAACCCGAGCGACCATGAGGCGGGCCCCGCGGCGTCTCTCGCCGGCGGGG
This sequence comes from Candidatus Omnitrophota bacterium, assembly GCA_016180575.1. Taxonomy (GTDB): domain Bacteria; phylum Omnitrophota; class Gorgyraeia; order Aquiviventales; family Aquiviventaceae; genus JACPAY01. Next base: position 18,507 of record JACPAY010000021.1, read on the forward strand.
ACGCCCGCCGGCAGGTCCTCATCACCTGCGACGGGCCGCTGACCTTCGATTATGAGCAGGACATCGCCACGTTCGAGCAGAACGTCCATGTCCAGGACCCCAACGGGGACCTCTATTCCGACCGGCTCATCGCGTACCTGGACCGGAAGACGCACACCATCCGCTATGCCGAAGCGATCGGGCAGGTGCGGATCCAGCAGCAGCAGAACACGGCGGAAAGCGAGCGCGCGGTCTATGAGCCGGCCATCGGCAAGATCACGCTGGTGGGCAGGCCCTCGCTCCTCCTCCACCCCTCGGAGGAGGACGGGGTGGGAGGGACGCCGTTCGCCTTCAGCGGGCTGTCCGCCCAGCAGGACCAGCAGGTGAGCGCCGCGGCCCCCTGATGGAGCAGCTGTACACCGAGCACCTCGTCAAGGGCTACAACGGCCGCCCCGTCGTCGACGGGGTGGACCTCCGCGTCCGCCGGGGGGAGATCGTCGGGTTGCTGGGCCCCAACGGCGCCGGCAAGACCACGACCTTCGCGATGATGGTGGGCTACGTCGCGCCCGACGGCGGGCACATCCTCCTCGACGGGCGGGATCTCACCGCCATCCCGATGTACCAGCGGGCCCGATTCGGGATCGGGTACCTCGCGCAGGAGCCGTCGATCTTCCGCAAGCTGACCGTGGAGCAGAACATCCTGGCCATCCTGGAGACGCTCGATCTCTCGCGGCTCGCGCGCCGCCAGCGCCTCGACCGCCTCCTCAATGAGCTGGGGATCACCCACCTCGCGCGCCAGAGGGCCTACACGCTCTCCGGCGGCGAGAAGCGGCGCCTGGAGATCACCCGGGCCCTGGTGACCAACCCCCAGTTCATCCTGCTCGATGAGCCGTTCTCGGGGATTGACCCCATCACCGTCTTCGAGGCCCAGGAGATCATCCGCGAGCTGAAGAAGCGGGGCCTCGGGATCCTGCTCACCGACCACAACGTGCGCGAGACGCTGGAGATCACGGATCGCGCCTACATCATGGCGGAGGGCCGCGTGCTGATCGCCGGGACCGCCCACGAGCTCATCACCGATCCCCGCGCCCGGGAGATCTACCTCGGAGAGAAGTTCCGCCTGTGATGCGCCTGTGATGTTCCGCAAGCCGACCGCGGCGGCCGCGCAGGGCCCCGACGCCTCCATCACCGACACCGCCCCGTGCCAGAAGGCGCTGCGCCTGCGCGTGGGGCGGGACGCCATCGTCCCCGTGCGGGGCGCGGTCCTCGCCGAGTTCCAGCGGCAGGCGGCGCTGCCCGGATTCCGGAAGGGCAAGGCGCCGGCCGGGCTCGTGGAGCAGCGGTACGCCAAGGATATCCAGGACGAGACGCTGCAGCGCGTGACGCGGCAGGCCTTCGAGCAGGTCGCGCAGGCGCACGGCCTGAAGCCGGTGGGGCCCTTCGAGGTGCGCGCGATGAACTTCAGCGAGACCGACGGCCTGACGCTCGAGGCGACGGTGGAGGTCGAGCCGTCGTTCGCGCTGGGGAGCTACAAGGGCGTCCCCCTCGCGCGGCCATCGGCTGAGGTGGCGCCGCAGGAGATGGAGCGGGCGCTCGCGGCGCTGCAGGAGTCGATGGCGAGGCTCGCGCCCGCCAAGACGGGGGAGGGCAAGGAGCGTCAGGTGCCGGCGCTCGACGAGGAGCTGGCGAAAGACCTCGGCTATCAGAGCCTGTCGGCGCTGCGGGAGCATGTCGCCGCGAAGCTGCGGGAGCAGAAGCGCACGGCGCAGGCCCAGGCGCTGGAGACAGCACTCTGCGATGAGCTGCTGAAGCGCCACCCCTTCGAGGTGCCGGCGGGGCTCGTCGCCCATCAGACGGAGCGGCTCACCCGCGATTTCAAGGTCCGCCTGTTGCTCTCCGGCGTGCCGGAGGGCGAGGTGGACGGGAAGGTGGCGCAGTTCGCCGACCAGCTGCGCACCAGCGCCGCCCGGCACGTGAAGCTCGCGTTCATCCTGGACCGCATTGCCGCGCAGGAGTCGATGGCGGTGACGCAGGACGAGCTGGTGAAGCGGCTCTGGCAGCTGGCCCAGCGCTGGAAGAAGGACCCGGCCCAGGTGCGCCAGCTCTTCGACGCCCAGGGGCTGTGGCCGTCCGTCGTCTCGGCGATCCGCCAGGAGAAGACGATCGCGTTCTTGTTGTCCGCCGCCACGATCACGGACACCGTTCCGGAGCCAAGAGGAGGGACATCATGAGTGAGCAGGGACAGTTGCTGGTGCCGATCGTCGTCGAGCAGTCGCCGCGCGGGGAGCGCGCCTACGACATCTACTCGCGCCTCTTGAAGGACCGCGTCATCTTCATCGGCACGCCGGTGGACGACATCGTCTCCAACCTCATCATCGCGCAGCTCCTCTTCCTCCAGAACGAGGACCCCGAGCGGGAGATCAGCGTCTACATCAACTCGCCGGGCGGCTCGGTGACGGCGGGCCTGGCGATCTACGACACGATGCAGTTCGTCAAGCCGCCGGTCGCGACCTACTGCGTGGGCCAGGCCGCGAGCATGGGGGCGCTGCTGCTCTGCGCCGGCGCCAAGGGCAAGCGCTTCGCCCTGCCCGCCGCGCGCATCATGATCCACCAGCCGTGGGGCGGGGTGCAGGGCGCCGCGGCCGACATCTCGATCCAGGCCCGGGAGATCCTGCGGCTGCGCGAGAAGATCAACGAGCTGCTCGTCAAGCACACCGGCCAGCCGCTGGAGAAGATCCAGAAGGACACCGACCGCGACTACTTCATGTCGGCGGACGAGGCGAAGGAGTACGGCATCATCGATGAAGTCATCCACAGCAAGCCCAAGAAGTGACGTTGGCGCGTTGGCGTGTTCACGCGTTAGCGTGTTGACCATCAAGACCCAAACGCGCAAACCCGCAAACGCGCAAACCTGCAAACCGGAGGTGCGATGAACGATATCTTGTTGACGCCGGGGCCGACGCCGCTGCCGCCGCAGGTGCGGGAGGCGCTGGGGCGGCCCATCATCCACCACCGCACCGCCCCGTACCGGGCGCTGTTCAAGCGCGCCCTCCAGGGGATGCAGACGCTGCTGCAGACCGCCAACCCTGTCCTGTGCCTGACGAGCTCGGGCACCGGCGCGATGGAGGCGGCCGTCGTCAACCTGCTCTCCCCGGGCGACGAGGCGATCGTCCTCCTCGGCGGGAAGTTCGCCGAGCGGTGGGAAAAGCTCTGCAAGGCCTATGGCATCGCCGCCGCGGCGGTGCCCGTCGCCTACGGCGAGGCCGTGGACCCCAAGGCCGTCGACGCGGCGCTGGCCGCCCACCCGAAGGCGAAGGCGGTCTTCGCGACGCTGTGCGAGACCTCCACCGGCGTCGTCCATGACCTCCAGGCGCTCGCCGCGCTGACGCGCAAGAGCCAGGCGGTCCTGGTCGTCGATGCCATCAGCGGCTTCCTGGCGGATGAGTGCCGGACCGATGCCTGGGGGGTGGACGTGGTGGTGACCGGCTCGCAGAAGGGGCTCATGCTCCCGCCGGGGTTGGCGTTCATCAGCCTGAACGAGCGGGCCTGGGCGCTGGCCGAGCAGGCGAAGACCCCCCGGTTCTACACGGACCTGCGGCTCTACCGCAAATCGCTCGCCGATGACGACACGCCGTTCACCTCGGCCGTCTCGACGGTGGCGGCACTCGATGAGGCGGTGAAGCTCCTCCTGCAGGCTGGCGTCGACCAGACGGTCGCGCGCTGCGCGCGGATGGCGGCGGCGGCGCGCGCCGGCGTGGAGGCGCTTGGCCTTGGGCTCTTCGCGAAGCGGCCGTCCAACGGCGTCACGGCGGTCAGCGTCCCGGCCGGCGTGGACGGCAAGCAGCTCACCAAGCTGATGTACGACCGCTCCCGGGTCATGGTGGCCGGGGGACAGGGCGAGATGGCCGGGAAGCTGTTCCGGTTCGCGCACATGGGCTACATCAGCCCCGACGACGTGGTCGCAGGCCTCGCGGCGCTGGAGCTCGCCCTGGCCGAGCTGGGCCATCAGTTCACGGCCGGGGCCTCGGTCAAAGCGGCGCGGACGGCGCTCGGCCCGGCGACGGCGGGGGCGGGCCGATGAGCCGCGCGCCGAAGGCCAAGGTCGCCGCGCAGACGGCGCGCTCCGGCGGGACCACGAAGGCAACCGCCGCGGCCCCGATCCGCGTGCTCATCGCGGACCACCTCTCAGAGGACGGGATCGCCTTGCTCAAGGGGGAGCCGCGCCTGGCGGTGGACGTGAAGACCGGGCTCTCCAGCGCGGACCTCGCCGGACTCATCGGGCCGTACGAGGGCCTCGTGGTCCGCAGCGCGACCAAGGTGACCGCGGAGGTCATCGCGAAGGCCGACCGGCTGAAGGTCATCGGCCGCGCCGGCGTGGGCCTCGACAACGTGGACGCCGAGGCGGCGACGAAGCGCGGCATCATCGTCATGAACGTGCCGGCCGGCAACACGATCTCGACCGCCGAGCACACGATGAGCATGATCATGGCGCTCGCCCGGCGCATCCCCCAGGCGCACGCCTCGCTGCACGCGGGGCTCTGGGAGCGCTCGAAGTTCGTCGGCACCGAGCTCTTCGGCAAGACGCTGGGCATCGTGGGCCTGGGCAAGATCGGGACCGAGGTGGCCAAGCGCGCCCAGGCCTTCGGCATGCGGGTGATCGCCCATGACCCCTTCCTCTCATCGGAGCGCGCCCAGCAGCTCGAGATCCAGCTCACCGACCTTCCGCGCCTCTACGCGGAGGCGGACTTCATCACGGTCCACACCCCGCTGACGGCGGAGACGCGCCACATGATCGGCGCCAAGGAGATCAGTGCCATGAAGCCGGGCGTGCGGCTCGTCAACTGCGCGCGGGGCGGCATCATCGATGAGGACGCGCTGCGCCAGGCGATCACATCCGGCCGGGTGGCGGGCGCGGCCATCGACGTCTTCGAGCAGGAGCCGCCGAAGGACCACCCGCTCCTTGCGCTCGAGCAGGTCATCTGCACGCCGCACCTGGGCGCCTCGACCCAGGAGGCGCAGCTCAACGTCGCCATCGAGGTGGCCAAGCAGGTGGCGGACGCGCTGCTCGGCCGCGGCATCCGCAACGCGGTCAACATGCCCTCCCTCGACGCGCAGACGCTCAAGGTTCTTCAGCCGTACATCGTGCTGGGGGAGCGGCTGGGCTCGCTCGGCGCGCAGCTCTCCGGCGGCCAGGTCGCCGAGGTCCGGGTCACCTACGTCGGGGAGGTCACCGCGCACGACACCTCCGCCGTCACCCTGGCGATCCTGAAGGGGGTGCTCGCCCCGATGGTGGGCGAGAACGTGAACTACGTCAACGCCTCGCTCATCGCCGCCGAGCGCGGCGTGCGGGTCGTCGAGGCCAAGGCGAGCCGGATGGAGGAGTTCGCCAACCTCCTCGCGCTGGAGATCCGCAGCGACGGGACGACGCTGACCCTGCAGGGCACCCTCTCGGCGCGGCGCGAGCCCCGGATCGTCAAGATCGACCGCTACTTCGTCGAGGCGGTCCCCGAGGGCTACATGCTCATCCTCAAGAACGAGGACCGGCCCGGCCTCATCGGGGCGCTCGGGACCCTGCTCGGCGAGGCGCAGATCAACATCGCCGGCATGAGCAACGGGCGGGACAAGCCGGGCGGGACCGCCATCACCGTCGTGAACATCGACAACCTCGTGCCCCCCAAGGCGCTCGAGCAGGTCCGGAAGCTCCGGCACGTCCTGGATGCGAAGCTCATCAAACTCTAGTCATCCGCCCCGCCTGAGACAGGGGGCTCCCCCGTCTCCGAAGGTGCGGACGACCGTCGTCGTGGGCGCCCAGTGGGGGGATGAGGGGAAGGGCAAGGTCATCGACGTCCTGACCGAGTCCGCGGACATCCTCGTCCGCTATCAGGGCGGCCACAACGCGGGCCACACCGTCGTCGCGGAAGGCAAGGAGTTCATCTTCCACCTCATCCCCTCGGGGCTGCTGCACCGGGGCCGGGTCGGCCTCATCGGCAACGGGGTCGTCATCGATCCGGAGGCGCTGCTGGAGGAGATGGGCCGCCTGGAGGCCCACGGGATCGACGTGGCCCGCGCCGTGAAGGTCAGCGACCAGGCGCACGTCATCTTCCCCTACCACAAGCGGCTGGACCTCCTGGAGGAGGCCTCCCGCGCCGGGCGGATCGGGACGACCGGGCGGGGGATCGGGCCCTGCTACGTCGACAAGGCGGCGCGCGCGGGGCTGCGCGTGGCGGACCTGTGCGACGGCTCGGGGTTCGCGGAGAAGCTCAAGCGCGCCGTCGCGGAGAAGAACCGGCTCCTCAAGCGGCTCTACGACGAGCCGCCGGTCGCCTACGGGGAGCTGCTGGAGCGCTACCGCGGCTACGCGAAGCGCATCGCGCCCCACGTCGTCAACGGCGCGCGCTTCCTGCAGGAGGCCATGGCGAAGGGGAAGCGGGTGCTGTTCGAGGGGGCGCAGGGCACGCTGCTCGACGTGGACCACGGGACCTACCCGTACGTGACCTCCTCGAATGCCACGGCAGGGGGCGCCTGCACAGGCGCCGGGGTCCCGCCCACCGCCATCGACCGGGTCATCGGGGTGGTGAAGGCGTACACGACCCGGGTCGGGGAAGGGCCGCTGCCGACCGAGTTTCCCGCCGACCTCATGGAGGAGATCCGCGCGAAGGGCAATGAGTTCGGGGCGACGACCGGCCGGCCCAGGCGGTGCGGGTGGTTCGATGCCGTCGTCGCGCGCCACGCCGTCTGCATCAACGGCTGCGACGCCATCGCCGTCACGAAGCTCGACGTGCTCGATGAGATGGAGACGATCCAGATCTGCACGGGCTACCGGGACCCCGCCGGCGGCGGGGCAGGCGCCGCGCGCACGATCCGCGATTTTCCCTCCGACATCGACTGCCTCGCCCGCTGCGAGCCGGTCTACGAATCGCTGCCCGGCTGGTGCCGCCCGACCGGCGAGGCGGAGGGGTTCGACGAGCTGCCGCCGCAGGCGCAGCGGTACCTCAAGCGGCTGGAAGCGCTCCTGGGGGTGCCCATCTGCCTCATCTCCACCGGGTCGAAGCGCGAGCAGGCGTTCAAGATCGGCCGGTGGTGAGGGGGGTGCTGTCTCAATTTGGCGGGTCCTGCCGCGCCGCCACCCCGTCGGCTGTCCTCGGCCTTCGCCTGCGGGCAGGCGACGGGGTCCCCGGCTCTGCGTATGCGTCGATGGCTCGCCGGGATGATGGGGATGGCGTTGATGGCTGGGACGGGGTGCGCGCTCACGTTCGCCAAGCGCTCGCCGTGGGATATCCAGCAGCTGGCGGAGCTGAGCGACCAGCTGGAGCAGTTCAAGACCCTGGCGCGCCTGAAATCGGACGAGGCCGATGAGCTGCGCCGGGCCAAAGACCTGCTGGAGAGCCGCCTGGGCTCCAACGTCAGCGTGGGCTATGACGAGCGGGGCCTGGTGACGCGCATGCTGGACCAGGTGCTGTTCGACTCGGGGAAGGCCCAGCTGCGCCGGGGCGCCTACCCCGTGCTGGACAAGGTCGCCCAGGTGCTGAACGAGGTGCCGGGCCAGCCCGTCGGCGTCGAGGGCCACACGGACGACGTGCCGATCAAGTATTCGGGCTGGGCGGACAACAAGGCGCTCGCCTTCGCCCGCGCCAACGCGGTGGTCAGCTACCTCGTCGACAAGCACGGCGTCGATCCCAACCGCCTGACCCCGATCGGCTACGGGGAGGAGCGGCCCCTCGTCTCGAACGACACCCCGGAAGGGCGCCAGCAGAACCGGCGCGTCGAGATCATCATCCTGCCCAAGGCGTCCGGCAAGTCGTACGAAGCGGAGGCGGAGCGGGAGTCGCGGTATGCGAAGTAGGCCAAGAGAGGGGGGCTAGAGGATGCGCCGCGGGGTGGTCATCGCGTTGGCCGTCTTGGGCGTGCTCGTGCTCATCCTGGCGCTCGCCCTGGCCGCGGTCGGGACGGACCTGGACCAGGCGCGGCTCGAGCGGGATGATCTCCGCTTCGAGGCGGACGACCTGGAAACGGAGCTCGACGCGGCCTCCAGCGAGCGGGAGGAGCTCCGCCGGCAGGTGGAGGAGCAGCAGAAGACGATCGAGCAGTGGAAGGCGGAGCTGGAGCAGCTGCGCAGCCAGGCCTCCCGCGACGCGAGCCCCGCCCCCGCGCCGGAAGAGGCGCCTGCCGCTCCGTGACGGCGTTCCTCATGCATGACGCGCTGAAACCGCCCCACCACATCGCCGTCATCATGGACGGCAACGGCCGCTGGGCCAGGGCCCGCGGGCTGCCCCGGGGCCTGGGCCATCGGGCCGGCGCCCAGGCGGTCCGGCGCATCGTCGAGGCCTGTTGCGATGTCGGGGTCAGGGTGCTGACCCTGTATGCCTTCTCGTGGGAAAACCGCGATCGCCCGGCGGCGGAGATCCGCGAGCTGATGGGCCTGCTGGAGGAATTCATCCGCCGCGAGACCCCGACGCTCCTCGCCAACCAGGTCCGCCTGCGGACGATCGGCCGGATGGAGGAGCTGTCCGCCGACGTGGTGGCCAGCCTCCGCCGGGTGGAGGCGCAGACCGCGCAGGGCGCGCGGATGACGCTCGCGCTGGCCCTGGGCTACGGCGGGCGCCAGGAGATCGTGGACGCGGCGCGCCGGCTCGCCGAGCGGGCGCGCCAGGGGCTGCTGCGGCCGGAGCAGATCGACGAGGCGATGTTCGCGCAGCAGCTCTACGCGCCTGACCTGCCGGATCCCGATCTGCTGATCCGGACCTCCGGCGAGCAGCGGCTGTCGAACTTCCTCCTCTGGCAGTCCTCCTACACGGAGCTGTACGTCACCCCCAAGCTGTGGCCGGATTTCACGAAGGAAGACCTGCTGGACGCCATCGCCGAGTACGAGCGGCGGGAGCGGCGGTTCGGCCGGGTGACCGCCCAGGCATGATCCCCCTGCCATGACCAACCTCATCCAGCGCCTCGCGAGCTCCGCCGTCCTCATCGGGCTCGTCGCCGGCGCGCTCTTCTGGTTCCCGCTCTGGGTCTACGCCGCGGTGCTCGTCGGCTTCGTCGGGGTGGGCCTCTATGAGTTCTTCACGATGGTGCGCCATCGCGGGATCCTCGTCCACCGGCCGCTGAGCATCACGCTCGGGGTCGTCTTCATCGGCCTGGTCGCCTGGCGCTCGCTCGTCGAGCCGGGCCTGGTGCCCACGCCGATCCTGGGGCCGGGTGCTACGGCGATCAGCTGGATGTGGGACATCTTCTGGCCCGCGACCATCATCATCATCTTCATCCGGCAGTTCCTGCGCGAGAACATCTTCGAGGCGCTCGGGGGCCTCGCGACCACCCTCTTCGGCCTCGCCTACATCGCCGCGCTGCTCAGCTACTTCTTCTACCTCCGCGCCATCGACATGGCCCAGGGGTCGTGGCTCGTGCTCTTCCTCATCCTGGTGACGAAGATGGGCGACGTCGGCGCCTACACCGTGGGCAATGTCCTCGGCCGGCACACCCTGATCTTCCGCATCAGCCCCCGGAAGACGGTGGAGGGGTTCGTGGGCGCGGTCGCGTTCAGCGCGGTGACGGCGGCGCTGGCCGCCCCGATGCTGGGCGCAGAGCGCATCTTCGGGCAGCCGCCCACCCTGGCGCTGAGCCTGGTGCTGGGGCTCCTGCTCGGCCTCATCGGCCAGCTCGGCGACCTGGCGGAGTCGCTGCTCAAGCGCGATTGCCAGGTGAAAGACAGCGGCACGCTCATCCCCGGCCTTGGCGGCGTGCTGGACGTCCTCGACAGCCTCCTCTTCACCGCGCCGCTCTTCTACGGCATCCTGATCTATGGCTGACATGAAACGCGTGGCGGTTCTCGGCTCGACCGGGTCCGTGGGCCGCAGCACCCTGGAGGTGGTCGCCGGCCATCCGGATCGGCTCCAGCTCGCCGGGGTCGCGGCGCGCAGCCGCATCGACCTGCTGGCCGGCCAGGTGGCGCAGGCGCAGCCGCCGCTCGTCGCCGTGTGGGATGAACCGCGCGCCCGGGAGTTCGCCGAGCTGACCGGACGCCGGGATGTCCTGGCCGGTCCGGACGGCCTGCTCGCGCTGGCGACCCATCCGGATGTGGATCTTGTGGTCGTCGCGACGTCCGGCTGCGACGCGCTCCTGCCGCTTGTGCGCGCCATCCAGGCGGGCAAGCAGATCGCGCTGGCGTCCAAGGAGCTGCTCGTCATGGCGGGGTCGCTCATCATGCGCCTGGTGGAGGAGCACGGCACGACGCTGGTGCCGGTCGACAGCGAGCACGCCGCCATCTTCCAGTGCCTCCGGGGGGTGTCCCGGGAGGCGGTCGAGCGGCTCATCATCACCGGCAGCGGCGGCCCGCTCTGGGGGATGCCGGCGGCGGCGCGGCAGGCGGTGACGCGCGAGCAGGTCCTGGCGCACCCTCGGTGGCGGATGGGGCCGAAGATCACGGTGGACTCCGCGACCCTGATGAACAAGGGGCTGGAGGTGATCGAGGCGCAATGGCTCTTCGGCCTGCCCCTCGAGCGGGTCCGGGTCCTCATCCACCCGGAGGCGGTCGTGCACGCGGTGGTCGAGCTCATCGACGGCACGAGCCTCGCGCAGCTTGCCCCCTGCGACATGCGGCTGCCCATCCAGTACGCCCTGAGCTTTCCCGAGCGGTGGGGAAGCGCCTGGCCGCGCCTGGCGCTCACCCAGGCGGGGCCCCTGCAGTTCTTCGAGCCCGACACCGCGAAGTTCCCGTGCCTGCAGCTGGCGCTGGACGCGGCCGCCGCCGGCGGGACGGCGTGCGCGGCGCTCAACGGGGCCAACGATGTCGCCGTGCAGGCATACCTGGACGGGCACCTGGCGTTTACCGAGATCCCCCGCGTGATCGCGGAGGTGCTGGACCAGCACGTCCCGCTCGCGCATCCCACGCTCGATGAGATCCTGGCCGTCGACGCCTGGTCGCGCAAGGCGGCCCACGACCGGATCCCCCAATGGTCTCCGCGCTGATCTCGGTGCTGTTCCTGGGGTTTCTCATCATCGTCCACGAGTACGGCCACTTCCTCGTGGCCCGATGGGCCGGCGTGCGTGTCCTGCGCTTTTCCGTCGGGTTCGGCCCGCGGCTGCTGGCGTGGAAGCGGGGCCAGACCGAGTACGCCGTCAGCGCCATCCCGCTCGGCGGGTATGTGAAGATGGCGGGCGAGCAGCGGGCCGAAGGGACCGGCAAGCCCTGGGAGTATTACGCGAAGCCCGTCGGGACGCGGGCCGCCATCATCTTCGCCGGCCCGTTCGTGAACTACCTCGTCGCCTTCCTGAGCCTGTGGCTCGTGTTCGTCATCGGCTATCCGGAGCTCCTGCCGGAGGTGGGGAAGGTGCTCGACGACATGCCCGCCAAGGCCGCGGGGATGCGGGTCGGCGACCGGGTCCGGTTGGTCGGCGGGCGCGAGGTCCACACCTGGGACGATCTGACCAAGGTCATCTATGAGTCGGCCGACCGGCCGCTGACCTTGCGCGTCGAGCGCGGCGGGACGACGCGGGATGTGACGGTGACCCCGCAGGCCAAGGAGATCACCGATCCCTTCGGGCGGCGCCGGACGATCGGCCTCATCGGGGTGGCCCCCAGCGGCGCGTTCGAGCCGTTCCGCGTCACCCCGCTGGCGGCCTTCGGGCGGGCGCTGCGCCAGCAGGGCGAGGCGACGGTCCAGACCCTGACGGCGCTGTGGTCGCTCCTGACCGGGCGCCTGGCCCTGCGCGATTCCGTCACCGGCCCCATCGGCCTCATCTACCTGACCTCGGAGGCGGTGCGGATGGGATGGGCGCCGCTCCTCTTCCTCATCAGCCTGCTCAGCCTGAGCCTGGCGATCTTCAACCTGCTGCCGATCCCCATCCTCGACGGCGGCCACCTCTTCTTCCTGGGCCTTGAGAAGCTGCTGGGGCGTCCGGTCAGCCTCACCATCCAGGAGCGGTCGGCGCAGGTGAGCTTCGTCCTGCTCATCGCGCTTATCCTCATCATCTGCGTCAATGACCTCAACCGGTTCGGCCTGCTGAAGAAGGCGGCCGAGCTCATCGGCCTCTGATGAAAAAGTACCGCGTACTTGCCAAAGCGGGAAAAGTACCCGGTACTTTCTGAGATGCGGCGGATGACTCGGCAAGTGACGGTGGGCTCGGTGAAGATCGGCGGGGAGGCACCGGTCTCGATCCAGTCCATGACGAAGACCGACACCGCCGACATCGGCTCGACGGTCCGGCAGATCCGCGCCCTGGCCACCGCCGGCTGCGAGATCGTCCGGGTCGCCGTGCCCACCCTCGAGGCGGCCGGGTCGCTCGCCGCCATCCGCCGCGAAGCGGACAAGGTCCCCCTCGTCGCCGACATCCACTTCCACCCGCAGTTCGCCATCGCCGCCATCGAGGCGGGGTTCGATAAGATCCGCTGGAACCCCGGCAACATCCGCGACACCGCCCGGGTGCGGGCGGTGGTGGACCGGGCCAAGGAGCGCAAGGTCCCCATCCGCATCGGCGTCAACGTCGGCTCGCTCGACCCGGAGTGCGAGGCGGCCCACCCGGGCGACCTGACGGAGGCGATCGTGCAGAGCGCGCTCAAGTCGGTGCGCCTGCTCGAGGGGTTCGGGTTCCACGACATCGTCCTCTCGCTGAAGTCCTCGGACGTCCGGCAGACGCTCGCCGCCTACCGCCGGATGAGCCGGCTGTGCGACTACCCGTTCCACCTCGGGGTGACCGAGGCCGGGCTGCCGGAGGCCGCGACGGTGAAGTCCGCCATCGGCATCGGCGCCCTGCTGGCGGAGGGGATCGGCGACACGATCCGGGTCTCGATCACCGGCGACCCCGTCGAGGAGGTCCGCGTCGCGCAGCGCATCCTCTCCTCGCTTGAGCTGCGGCGGTTTGAGACGAACGTCATCGCCTGCCCCTCGTGCGGCCGCTGCGAGATCGACGTGGTCGGCATCGCCAACCAGGTGCGCGCGCGCCTGACCGAGCTGTCGAAAACCGAGCCGAGGTGCCTTTCGCTGACGGTCGCCGTCATGGGCTGCGTGGTGAACGGCCCCGGCGAGTCGGAGCACGCGGACATCGGCCTGGCCGGCGGCGGCGGGGTCGGCGTGATCTACCGCAAGGGCACGCAGCTGCGCCGCGTCGCCGAGGCCGAGATGGTCGACGCCCTCATGGAAGAAGTCCAACACCTCCTGCATGAGCCGTCAGCTGTCAGCCTTCAGCCGTCAGCCGCACGTCTTAGCTGATAGCTGAACACTGACTGATGCGTTGGTCACAGTACTTCCTCCCGACGCTGCGCGAGGACCCCAAGGACGCGGAGTCGGTCAGCCACAGGCTCATGGTGCGCGCCGGCCTCATCCGCCGGCTCGGCTCCGGCGCCTACTCCTACCTGCCGTTCGGCCTCGCCGCGCTCCAGAAGGCCGCCGCCATCGTCCGCGAGGAGATGAACCGCGCCGGCGCCCAGGAGCTGCTCATGCCGGCGTTGCAGCCGCTTGAGCTGTGGAAGGCGACCGGCCGCGACAAGGTCCTCGGCGAGGTCCTGCTGCGCGTGAAGGACCGCACCGGAAAGGAGCAGGTGCTCGGCCCCACCCACGAGGAGGTCGTCACCGACCTCGTGAAAGAGCTCCAATCCCACAAGCAGCTGCCGCTCACCGTCTATCAGATCCAGACGAAGTTCCGGGACGAGCCGCGCCCGCGCGGCGGCGTCATCCGCTCGAAGGAGTTCCTGATGAAGGACGCGTACAGCTTCGACGCGGACGCCGAGGGGCTTGCTCGCAGCTACCAGGCGATGTACGACGCCTACCAGCGGATCTTCCGTCGCTGCGGCGTGCAGGTGCTGGCGTGCGAGGCGGACCCCGGCGCGATGGGCGGGGACGTGTCGCACGAGTTCATGGCGCCGGCCCCGAGCGGGGAGGACCGGGTGGTCCGGTGCGGAGGCTGCGGCTACGCCGCGAACCTCGAGGCGGCCAAGTGCCCGGCCCCGCCGGCGCCGGCGGGGGAATCGCCCAAGCCCCTCGAGACCGCGATGACGCCGGGCCAGCACACCGTCGAGCAGGTGAGCCGGTTCCTCAAGGTGCCGCCGGCGAGGCTGATCAAGACGCTCCTCTATGAAGTGGAGGGCGGCGACCCGGTCGCGGTGCTGGTCCGCGGCGACCATGAGGTCAACGAGACCAAGCTCGCCCGCGTCCTCGGCACGCCGCGGTTCAGGCTGGCTGCGCCGGCGACGATCGAGCGGCTCAGCGGGGCGCCGGTCGGGTTCACCGGGCCGGTGGGGCTGAAGGGCGTGCGCCTGCTCGCCGACCACGCCGCGGTCCAGGTGGCCAACGCGGTGACCGGCGCCAATCGGGCCGAGGCGCACCACGTCAACGTCAACCCGGACCGCGACTTCCAGGCGAGCCAGACTGCGGACCTGCGCCTCATCACACCGGAGGACTCGTGCCCGTCGTGCCGGGGGCGGCTGGAGCTCGTGACGGCGATCGAGGCGGGCCATGTCTTCAAACTGGGGACGAAATACAGCCAGGCGCTGGGGGCGACGGTCCAGCTGCCCTCGGGCCAAAGCCAGCCGATGGTCATGGGCTGCTATGGGATCGGCATCAACCGCATCCTGGCGGCGGTGATCGAGCAGCGCCACGACAAGGACGGCATCATCTGGCCGCCGGCCCTCGCCCCCTTCCAGGTCGTGATCAGCGTCCTCGAGCCCGGCAGCCCCGAGGCCGCGCGGGCAGGGGAGGAGGCGCAGGCGGCGCTCTCGGCCGCGGGGCTCGAGACGCTGCTGGACGATCGGGAGCAGTCGCCCGGCAGCAAGCTGAAGGACGCGGACCTGGTGGGCATCCCGGTCCAGGTCGTCATCGGCAAGGTGTGGAAGAGCGAGCGGCAGCTTGAGCTGGTCCTGCGCGCGACCAAGGAGAAATCCCGGGCCGCCCCCGAGGCGCTCGTCGAGGGCGTCCATAAACTCCTTGACAAGGCCAAGTTACCGCAGTAACATCAATTCACTCTAGACGGCATGCGAAAAGTGGGCGAGCCCACTTTTTTTGTTCTCAGGGCAGGCATGGACGCCGAACTCCTTGCGAAGATCCAGGCGCTCGCCGAGCCGATTCTGGCCGGGCACGACATGGAGCTGGTCGAGCTGACGTCCCACCCCCAGGGCGGGCAGCGGCTCATCCGGTTCCTGGTTGACCGGGTCGGCGGGGTGACCATCCAGCAGTGCGCCCAGGCGAACCGGCGCATCAATGAAGCGCTCGACGCGGCGGACCTCGTGGAAGGCAGCTATACGGTCGAGGTGTCATCGCCGGGCCTGGACCGTCCGCTGGTCAGCCAGCGGGACTTCGAGCGGGCGCTGGGGGAGGACCTGGACCTGACGCTCCAGGAGCCGGATGGCCGCGCCAGCGAGCTGCGGGGGATGCTGCTGGCCGTCCAGCGCGAGGCGCTCGTCGTCAAGACCCCCGGAGGCAACCTGACGGTGCCGCGGGCGCGGGTCCGCGCCGCCAAGAAGGCGCTGCGCTGGTGAGATGAACAGACGTTTGCGCGTTAGCGGGTTTGCGGGTTTGCGCGTTCCTTCACGAGGGATGGGGTACCGAAACGCGCCAACGCGCCAACGCGCCAACGCGCCAACCCAGAAATGAACGGCGAATTACTCTCAATTCTCAGCGCCATCGAGCGGGACAAGGGCATCGACCGCGAGATCCTCATCCAGGCCATCGAGGCGGCCGTCGCCACGGCCGCCAAGAAGAGCGAGGGGGCGAGCGAGGAGGCCGAGGCCTCCGCGACCCTGGACCGGAAGACGGGCCGCATCGTGGCGGTGGTCGAGGGCCGGGAGGTGGACTCCGCCCGCCTGACCCGCATCGCGGCGCAGACCGCCAAGCAGGTCATCCTGCAGAAGATCCGCGAGGCGGAGCGCGACGTCATCTTCACGGAGTTCCAGGGCCGGGTGGGCGACATCGTGACCGGGTCCGTCCACCGGTTCGAGCGGGGCGACATCATCGTCGAGCTGGGGCGGGCGGAGGCGGTGCTGCCGAAGGCCGAGCGCATCCCGCACGAGGAGTACCACCAGGGCGACATGGTCCAGGCCTACGTCCTGGACGTCCGCAAGAACGCCAAGGGGCCCGCCATCGTCCTCTCGCGCACGCATGAGGGGTTCATCCGCGGCCTCTTCCACCTGGAGGTGCCGGAGATCGCCGAGGGGATCGTGGAGATCAAGGGCCTGGCCCGCGAGGCGGGCGACCGGACGAAGATCGCCGTGGCGTCGAAGGACGAGAAGGTGGACTGCGTCGGGGCCTGCGTGGGCATGCGCGGGACGCGCGTCAAGAACATCGTCCGTGAGCTGCACGGGGAGAAGGTCGACATCATCCGCTGGCACGAGGCCGTCACCGACTACATCGCCGCCGCGCTCTCGCCCGCCAAGATCGCCGAGATCCAGCCCGATGAGGCGGCCAAGCAGGCGGTCGTCATCGTGGACGATGACCAGCTCTCCCTGGCCATCGGGAAAAAGGGGCAGAATGTCCGCCTCGCGTCCAAGCTGACCGGCTGGCAATTGGAGATCAAGACGCGGGTGCAGCTGGCCTCGGGGGCGGCCACCCTGCGCGGCCTGCCGGGCGTCGGACCGGCGATGGAGAAGCGCCTCCAGGATGCCGGGATCACGACGCTGGAGCAGCTGGCCGGCATGACGGCCGAACAGCTGACCGCCATCGAGGGGATCGGCGAGAAGACCGCCCAGAAGCTGGTGGACGCGGCTGCCAAGGCGCTCACCGTGTCCCTCGACTCTGCTCGGGACGCGGCCCTGCCCGCCCCGGCGATTACGACCGGCGGGCCGGGGAGCGGAGTCGAAGGGGCCGCGCCGCCGCCCGAGCCGCCGGCAACGGGGGCGGCGGGACCTGCTGAGGCCAATGCGGCGGAGTCCGCCGGCGGCGAGGCGGCGCCGGAGCCTGAGCCGCAGAATGAGCCGGCGGAAGCGGAGCCCGGAGGGGAGCGGCCCGCCGAGGGCGAGCCGCCCCGCGAGCCGGAAACGGAACCGGAGACGGGGACTTGAGATGCGCGTGAGCGAGCTGGCGAAAGCGCTCAATATGCCCTCCAAGGAGCTGCTGGAAAAGCTCAAGACGCTCCGGATCGCGGCGAAGTCGCCGCTGAGCACCCTCGATGCGGATGCGGTGAACCGCGCGCGCAAGGCGCTCAAGAAGCCCCCGGTCAAGAAGCCCTCCGCCGCCAGGCCGGCTGTGTCGCCGGCGAGGGCCGCGGGGCCGGCTGCCAGGCCAGCCGCGAAGCCGGCGGCGGCCCGGGCCGCAGCGGCCAAGCCATCCCCGGCGAAGCCGTCGGCGGCGTCAGCAACGGCGACGAAGACGATCGAGCCGCCGGCGCGCCCCGCGGCTCAGCCGACAGCGGCAGCGCCGAAGCTCCACGCCGCGCCCGCGCCGAAGGTGGAGCGGCCTGCCGCTCCCCCGCTCCCCGCCAAGCCGAAGCCCCACGCTGTGCCTGCGCCCCCCGCGCCAGCGCCCGCCCCCGTCGAGGCGCCGCCGGTTCCCGCCGGCCCGCCGACGCGGCTGGAGTTGAAGTTTCCCGTCACGGTGAAAGACCTCGCGTCCAAGATGGACGTGAAGGCGAGTGACCTCATCAAGCGCCTCATGCAGCAGAAGATCTTCGCCTCGATCGTCCAGCCGCTCGACGAGCAGACCGCCACGGGCCTTGCGCGGACGTTTGGTTTCGAGGTCGCCCCGCAGCCGACCCTCGAGCAGCAGCTCCAGCAGGCCTATCAGCCCGATCCTGCGAAAACGGTGCTGCGCGCGCCGGTCGTCACGTTCATGGGGCACGTCGACCATGGCAAGACGAGCCTCCTCGACGCCATCCGGGAGGCCAAGGTGGCGGAGAAGGAGGCCGGCGGCATCACGCAGCACATCGGCGCCTACGAGGTGCAGCTGGAGAAAGGGCGCGTGACCTTCCTGGACACCCCGGGCCACGAGGCGTTCTCCGCCCTGCGGGCGCGCGGGGCGAACGTGACCGACGTCGTCGTGCTCGTCGTCGCGGCGGATGACGGCGTCATGCCCCAGACGGTGGAGGCGATCAACCACGCCAAGGCGGCCGATGTGCCCATCGTGGTGGCGATCAACAAGATGGACAAGCCGGAGGCCAACCCGCAGAAGGTGAAGCAGCAGCTCACCCAGTACGGCCTCGTCGGCGAGGAGTGGGGCGGCAAGACCATCATGGTGCCGGTGTCGGCGCGCACCCAGCAGGGGATCGACGAGCTGCTGGAGATGCTCCTGCTGGAGGCCGAGCTCCTGGAGCTGAAGGCCGACCCCACGATGCCCGCGCAGGGCGCGGTGATCGAGGCCAAGCAGACGAAGGACCGCGGCCCGATCGTGACGGTGCTGGTCCAGCAGGGGACGCTGCGCATCGGCGACACCGTCCTGATGGGGCATCTGGTCGGGCGCGTGCGGGCGATGGTCGACGACCGGGGCCATCGGATCAAGGAGGCCGGTCCGGCCCGGCCCGTCGAGGTCCTCGGGCTGCCGGAGGTGCCCCAGGCCGGGGACCGGTTCCTGGTGGTGACCGACGAGAAGCTCGCGCGGCAGTTGGCCGAGCAGCGCCTGGAGCAGCGAGGGCCGCGGGCTGCCGCGCATCCGAAGCGGATCACGCTGGAGGAGCTCCACCAGCGGATCACCGAAGGCCAGCTCAAGGACCTCCGGCTGATCGTGAAGGCGGACGTGCAAGGGTCGCTTGAGGCGATCGTCCAGAGCCTCGAGAAACTGGACACGGAGAAGACGGAGGTCCAGTTCAGGATCCTGCACGTGGCGGTCGGCGACATCACCGAGTCGGATGTTATCCTGGCCGCCGCCTCGGACGCCATCATCGTCGGGTTCCACGTCGGGATCGAGCCGAAGGTCCAGGTGCTGGCGGCCACGGAGGGGGTGGACGTCCACATCTACCAGATCATCTACGAGCTGGTGGGCGCCATCAAGGCCGCCATCGAGGGGCTGCTGGAGCCGACGATCGAAGAGACATTCGTGGGCCGCGCCGAGGTGCGCAAGCTCTTCCAGGTGTCCCGGTCGGGCCTGGTCGCCGGCTGCATGGTGACGAAGGGATTCATCCGGCGCGACTGCGTGATCCACGTCATCCGCGGGCGGGAGCGCGTCGCGCAGGCCGAGATCGCGGGCCTCAAGCGGCTCAAGGATGACGTGCGCGAGATCCAGGAGGGGCTTGAGTGCGGCATCCTGCTCGCCGGCAACAGCGACGTGCAGGTCGGCGACCTCCTCGAGGCCTGGGAGCAGCGGAAGGTCGCGCGCAAGCTCGCATGATAGTCCCGGGACCACTTCTATTTTTCCCATGACGCCCGTGACCGGAAAAATAGAAGCGGTCCCTCGTGTGTTGAGCGGCATGCGCCCCACCGGGCCGCTCCACCTCGGCCACCTCGTCGGGGCGCTCGCCAACTGGAAGGCGCTGCAGGGCCGGTACGACTGCTTCTTCATGGTCGCGGATTACCACGCGCTCATGAGCGAGTACGAGCACCCGGAGCGCATCCGCGAGTGGTCCTGCGACAACGTGGCCGACTGGCTGGCCGCCGGCATCGACCCCTCCCGCAGCGTCCTCTTCCGGCAGTCGGATGTGCCCGAGCACCTGGAGCTCTTCACGATCCTCGCGATCACGACCCCGCTGGGCTGGGTGGAGCGCGTGCCGACGTACAAGGAGCAGCTGCGGGAAATCGAGGGGCGCGACCTGGCCACCTACGGCTTCCTGGGCTACCCGGTGCTCCAGGCCGCGGACATCCTGCTCTACCGGGCGCACGCGGTGCCGGTCGGCGAGGACCAGCTGCCCCACCTGGAGCTGGCGCGGGAGATCGTGCGGCGCGTGCAGTTCCTGACCAAGCGGGAGCTCTTCCCGGAGCCGAAGGCGCTGTTGACCGAGGCGCCGAAGCTGCTGGGCACCGACGGGCGCAAGATGTCCAAGAGCTACGGGAACACCATCGCCCTCTCGGCGTCGCCGGAGCAGATCCGCTCGACCGCCCAGAAGATGTTCACCGACCCGCTGCGCATCAAGATGACCGATCCCGGCCACCCCGAGACCTGCAACGTGTGCAACTACTGGCGCATCTTCAACCCGGCCGAGGCGGACCGCCTCTGGGAGGAGTGCCGCACGTCGAGGCGGGGCTGCGTGCAGAACAAGCGCGAGCTCGGCGAGCATCTCGTGCGGGTCACCGAGCCGTTCCGCGCCTCGCGCGCGCGCGCCGCGAAGGCCGGCATCGAGCGCATCCTGCAGGAGGGGGCCGAGCGGGCCAGGGCCGTCGCGCGCGAGACGCTGGCCGACGTCAAGCGAGCGTTCGGCCTCAGTCCTGCGTAAAGCGTAATGGGTAATGCGTAATGGGAAATCAGCCGACGATGCAGTCACCCCCCACATTACGCATTACGCGTTACGCATTACGCAAAAGGTGTGATTGAGATGCGATATGAGGTGGATGCCGATCTGTACGAGGGGCCGCTGCCGCTGCTCGTGGAGCTGGCGAAGCTGAACCTCGTCGACGTCTTCCTCATCAAGCTGGTGGAGCTGACGCAGGCCTACCTCCAGCGGGTGAAGGCCGCCGGCCTGTCTGCGCCGCGCCTCTCTGATGCCGGTGTGGCGCGGCAGGCAGGGGTGGACTTAAACCAGCTGTCGGAGCCGCTGCCGCTCCTGGGCAATCTCGTCGCGCTCAAGGCGCGGGGCCTTTTGCCGGCGCCGCCGGCCGCCGCGGAGGACGAGGAGGTCCCGATCAGCCTGGAAGAGCTGGAGCGCCGCCTCAAGGAGTACGAGCAGTTCAAGACGGTGGCCCAGCTGCTGGCCGAGCTGCACACGCTGCAGCACCAGCACTTCGGCCGCGTGGAGCCCGGCGCGCCGGTCGAGCCGGGGGAGCCGCCCAGCGCCCCGTTCGAGGTCGGGATCACCGACCTCATGAGCGCCTTCGCCAAGGTGCTGGCGAAGGCGGCGGCGCCGGTGTACGAGGTCGCGGCCGAGCCCTGGACGGTGGAGCAGAAGGTGCAGGAGCTGCGGGTCACGCTGACCGTCAAGCGGCAGATCCGGTTCCTCGACCTCTTCACGCCGGAGCAGAGCAAGCTGGAGCTTGTCGTGACGTTCCTGGCCCTCCTGGAGCTGATCCGGCAGCGCGCGGCGCGCGCCATCCAGGAGCGGCCGTTTGCGGACATCCTGATCGCCGCCGTACAGAAGGAGCCATCTGCGTAATGGACCAGGGGCACGCGAAGCGGATCCTCGAGGCGCTGCTGTTCGTCTTCGGCCAGCCGCTCTCGCTGAAGCGCATCGCCGAGGTCGTCCCGGAAGTCAGCGCCGCCGAGATCCGGCAGACGATCCAGGCGCTCAACGCCGACTACGCCTCCTCCGGGCGCGCGTTCCTCATCCAGGAGGTCGCCGGCGGCTACCAGATCGTGACCGACCAGCAGCTCGCCCCGTGGGTCCGGCGCGCCCTGCAGCAGCCGAAGCCCGACGCCGTCAGCACCGCGGCGCTCGAGACGCTGGCGATCATCGCCTATCGCCAGCCGATCACCAAGGCCGAGATCGAAGCGATTCGCGGCGTCGATGTCACCGCCTCGCTGGACACGCTGCTGGAGCGCCGCTTCGCGCGCGTGGCGGGGCGCAAGGAGAGCCCCGGCCGCCCCTTCCTGTACGGCACGACGACGGAGTTCCTGCGCCACTTCGGCCTGAAGTCGCTGGAGGCGCTGCCCAGCATCAACCTGCGCGCCGTCAAGGAACCGGTGGGCGCGGCGTCCGATGAGCAGTAGGCCGCGCGGGCGCGCGAGCCTCTCGTCGGTGCGCGGGCGGATCGACCGCCTGGACGCCCAGCTGCTCCGCCTGGTGAACCGGCGCGCGGAGTTGGCGCTGCTCATCGGGCGGATCAAGCGCCGCCGGAAATGGCCGGTGTTCGACGCGCGGCGCGAGGCGTTCGTTCTGCGCCACGTCGCGCGCGAGAACCGCGGCCCCCTCTCCTCGCGCGCGGTCGCGCGCATCTTCCAGGCCGTCCTGCGCGAGTGCCGCCGCCGCGAGCGGACAAGCAAGAAAAAAGTACCAGGTACTTCTTGAGCACGAAAAAGTACCCGGTACTTCGTGAGGCTACATGCTGACCGTTGCATATCTGGGACCTGAGCATACAAACACCCACGTGGCCGCGCTGAAGCGGTTCGGCCGGCGCACGCGCTACGTCCACGCGCCGACGGTGGATGATGTGTTCCATCTCGTCGAACGGCGACAGGCAGATTGCGGTGTCGTTCCGATTGAAAATTCCTTAGAAGGTGCTGTGACGCACACACTGGATCGGTTCATCGACTTTATGGACACCCCGGTACAGATTCAGGGTGAGATTGAACAACCAATAAAACATTATTTAATTGTGCATAAAGGAACAAGGTTGCCGGATCTGAAAGTTGTCCTTTCACATCCCCAAGCGCTGGCCCAGTGTCGCCGTTGGCTTGAGAAGAGTCTCCATCACGTACATCCTCTTGAGACCAGTTCGACCGCAGAGGCCGTCCAAATGATGGTGGACAAGAAATCCTCCTTAGTTCCACAGGAAGCAACGGGGGCGGGGTGGAAGACGGGGAGAGCTATTGCACCCTCGGAACGCGCCGCAATTGCACGAGCAGAGGTGGTGAAGGGAAAGAAGCTTCGTGCGATTCCTATCGCTGAAGAAAGGGAAAACAAGACTCGGTTCCTTATCCTGGGACTTCGTGAACCGAAACGGGGACTTCGCAATAAAACATCGATTCTATTTGCACTAAAAGATAAACCGGGCGCGCTGCACGATGCGCTGATGCCCTTCAAGCGCAACCGGATCAACCTGACCAAGATCGAGTCGCGCCCCTCGAAGCGCAAGGCATGGGAATACCGCTCCACCTCGATGCTGCGTGTGCTCGGCTCCTACCCCGTGACGCGCTGACATGACACGCATCGACTCGCGGGCGCGCACGGCCGTGCGCGGCCTGCCGGCGTACCGGCCGGGCACGCCCATCGACGAGGCGAAGCGGCGCTTTGCGCTCACCTCGGTCATCAAGCTCGCGTCAAACGAGAACGCCCTCGGCCCCTCGCCCAAGGCGGTGGCGGCGCTGCGGGGGGCGGTGCCCTCGCTGCACCGCTATCCCGACGCGACGTGCCGGATACTGCGGGAGACGCTCGCCCGGAAGCTGCGGGTGGATCCCGCCTCGCTCGTCTTCGGCAACGGGTCGGATGAGCTCATCGTGCTGGCGCTGCGCGCGTTCGTGGACCCGGGCGATGAGGTCGTGGTGGCCTCGCCCACGTTCCTCATCTACGAGGTGCAGGCGCGCGCCTGCGGCGCTGCGGTGACCGTCGTGCCGCTGCGGGACTACCGCTATGACCTGGCCGCGATGCGCTCGGCCGTGACCGCGCACACGAAGCTCGTGTTCATCGCCAACCCGGACAACCCCACCGGCACCTACGTCACGAAGCGGGAGCTGGACGCGTTCCTCCGCGGCCTGCCGCCGCAGGCGCTGGTGTTCCTGGACGAGGCCTACCACGAGTTCGTGGAGGCGCCGGATTATCCGCAGACGCTGCGGTACACCAAGGACCGCCCGGTCATCGTCACGCGCTCCTTCTCAAAGGCCTACGGGCTGGCCGGGCTGCGGGTCGGCTATGGAATCGCGCGGCCGCCGCTCATCGCGGCGATGGACGCCGTGCGCGAGCCCTTCAACGTCAACAGCCTCGCGCAGGCCGCCGCCGCGGCGGCGCTTGAGGACGCCGGCTTCCTCGCCAAGACCCGCCGCCTCGTCCGCGAGGGCCGGCGCTACCTGACGAAGGAGCTCGACCGCTTGCGGCTGCGCCATGTGCCCAGTGTGACGAATTTCCTGCTCATCGAGCTGGGGCCGGGCGCTGGCCGGGTCGCGGGGGCGCTGCTCGCGCGGGGCGTCATCGTGCGCGAGATGAGCGGGTGGAAGCTGTCGGGCTGCCTGCGCGTGACCATCGGCACCATGGCGGAGAACTACCGGTTCATCCGCGCGTTGAGGCAATGCTTAGGACGCAAGTCTTGAGACATGAGACAAGAGACATGAGACAGGTGGCCGAGGGTGTCAAACACCCCCCAACCCGTCTCCCGTCTCCCGTCTCCTGTCTCCTGTCCCAAGAGGAGGTTGTCGGATGATTATTGTCTTGAAGCCGAAGGCGACGAAGAAGCAGATCGACCATCTCATCGAGCGGATCAAGGCGCTCGGCCTCAAACCGATGGTGTCCAGGGGGACCGAGCGGACGATCATCGGCGTCATCGGCTCGGAGGACGTCCTGCGGGTCCAGCCGCTGGAGGTGATCCCCGGCGTCGAGAAGGTGATGCCGGTGCTCAAGCCCTACAAGCTCGTCTCGCGGGAGTTCAAGCCGGAGCCGACCATCGTGGACGTGGGCGGCGGGGTGACGATCGGCGGCAAGGCGCTCGTCGTGATGGCCGGCCCCTGCTCGGTGGAGAACCGCGAGATGCTCTTCGAGACCGCGCGGGCGGTCCGCCGCGGCGGCGCGCAGCTGCTGCGGGGCGGCGCCTTCAAGCCGCGCACCTCGCCCTACTCGTTCCAGGGGATGGGCGAGGAGGGGCTGAAGCTCCTGCGCGAGGCGGCGCAGGCCACGGGCATGCGGGTCGTGACGGAGCTCCTGGACACGCGCGACATCCAGCTCGTGGAGCAGTACGCCGACGTCATCCAGATCGGCGCGCGCAACATGCAGAACTTCGAGCTGCTCAAGGAGGTCGGGCAGTCCCGGAAGCCCGTGCTGCTCAAGCGGGGCCTGTCCGCGACCATCACCGAGTTCCTGCTGGCCGCCGAGTACATCCTCAGCCAGGGCAACTTCAACGTGATCCTGTGCGAGCGCGGCATCCGGACCTTCGAGACGCTGACGCGCTTCACCCTGGACCTGGCCGCCGTGCCGGTCATCAAGCAGCTCTCGCACCTGCCGATCGTGGTGGATCCGAGCCACGGCACCGGCTCCTGGGAGTACGTGGGGCCGATGGCCAAGGCGGCCGTGGCGGCGGGCGCGGACGGGCTCATCCTCGAGGTGCACCCCAACCCCGAGACGGCGCTCTCCGACGGGCCGCAGTCGCTTTTGCCGAAGAAGTTTGCCGCGCTGGTGAGCGAGCTGCGGAAGGTCGCGCACGCCGTCGGCCGGACCTTGTGAGGAGGACGCGTGGAATGCGTAATGCGGAATGCGTAATGGGCAACTTTGTCAGGCGTTCAGTCGTCACATTACGCCTTACGCATTACACATTACGCAGGAGATGGGACTGTTCCAGCAAGTGACGATCGTCGGGCTCGGGCTCATTGGGGGCTCGCTCGGGATGGCCATCCGGCGGCGCCGGGCGGCGCGGACCGTCGTGGGGGTCAGCCGCCGCCCCGCGTCGTGGCGGCGGGCGAAGCGCCTCGGCGCGATCGATTGGGGCACGACGGACATGGCGCGCGCCGTAGCGGGCGCGGACGTGGTCGTCCTGGCGACCCCGGTGGATGCCATCGCGCCCTTCGGGCGACGCGCGGCGCGGTCCATGCGCCCGGGCAGCGTCCTGACCGACGTGGGCAGCGCCAAGGCGGCCATCGTCCGCGCGCTTGAGCGCGGGCTGCCGCGCGGGATCCATTTTGTCGGCGCGCACCCGATCGCCGGCTCCGAGCAGCGAGGCATCGAGGCCGCTGACGCGCGGCTCTTCGACGGGGCCGTCTGCATCCTGACCCCCACGGCGCGGACGGACCGCCGGGCGCTGCAGGCCGTGCGGCGGCTGTGGAGCCCGCTGGTCGGGCGGGTGGTGGCCATGAGCCCGCAGCGGCACGACCGGCTGCTCGCCCAGCTGAGCCACCTGCCGCACCTCATCGCGTACAGCCTGGCAGGCGCAATCCCTGACTCGCTGCCCCGTCTCCCGCAGAGCGTCCTCGACATGACGCGCATCGCCCGGAGCGACCCGGACCTCTGGGACGACATCTTCCTGGCAAACCGCGCCAACCTGCTGGAGGCGATGGACCGCTTTGACGCGCGCTGGCGCGCGCTGCGGCGCCTCCTGGCCGGGTCACGGCGCCTGGCGCTGCGCCGGACCCTGGCCCGCGCCCAATCCCGCCGCAATGCCCTCCAAAACGGCTAAGCCGCTCGTCGTCACCATCGACGGCCCGGGCGGGGTGGGGAAGAGCACCGTGGCGAAGCTCCTCGCCCGGGAGCTTTCGGTCATGTACCTCGATACGGGCGCGACCTACCGGACGCTCGCCTATGCGGCGCTGGCAGATCGGCTGAGCCCGGTGACCGATGTGAAGCGCCTGGCCCTGCTCGCCAGGCGGCTGCCGCTGCGCCTGTCGCGGGCGGCAGGCGGGTCGCTGCGCGTGCGGCTCGATGGGCGCGACGTGAGCCGGGACATCCGGAGCGAGCGCATCTCCGAGGCGGCGGCCCAGGTCTCCCAGCACGCGCTGGTCCGCGCCGCGATGGTCGACCTCCAGCGCCGCCTCGCCAGGCGGCACAGCGTCGTCGTGGAGGGGCGGGATACCGGCTCCGTGGTCTTCCCGCAGGCCCCCTTCAAGTTCTTCCTCACCGCCGATGCCCGCGTCCGCGCCAGGCGCCGGCAGCGGGAGCTCGCCAAGCTCTACGGCACCCAGCCCCCCTTCAAGGAGGTCCAGGAGCAGCTGCAGTTCCGTGACGAGCTGGACCGCAGCCGCCGCGTCGGCCCGCTGGTCAAGCCGCCAGGCGCCGTCGCGATCGACACGACCC
>JACPAY010000022.1 GCA_016180575.1 Candidatus Omnitrophota bacterium
CAGCATCGTCTGCCACCTGCGGGAAGACCGCCGCCACATCCAGGACCAGGACGTCGAGCGGCTGCGCCGCACCGTCACGACCCGCCTGAACCTGGAGATGTCCATCGCCGCGGAGATCGTCGAGCGCGCGCTCGCCGTCAGGCCCGACCAGGTGACGCTCGTGCCGGAGCGGCGCCAGGAGCTGACCACCGAGGGCGGCCTGGATGTCGTGCGGCTCTCCAAGCGGCTGCGGCCGGTCATCCAGGCCTTCCACGCCCGAGAGATCGCCGTCAGCCTCTTCATCGACCCGGCCCCCGCGCAGGTCGAGGCCGCGCGCGAGGCCGGCGCGGCCGTCATCGAGCTGCACACCGGCCGGTATGCCAACGCCACGGCTCAGCGCGCGCGGGCCCGCGAGCTGGCGCTGCTGCGCCGGGCCGCGGCGAAGGGCAGGGCATTGGGCCTCGTGGTCGCGGCGGGGCACGGCCTCGACTATGACAACGTCCAGCCGGTCGCCGCGATCCCGGAGGTCGAGGAGCTGAACATCGGGTTTGCCATCATCAGCCGCGCGCTCTTCGTCGGCCTTGGACGTCGTGGAGCTTGCCCGCTTCCGGCAGGCGCTGGCGCGCGGCGGCGAGGCCTTCATGCGCCGCATCTTCACCGCGCAGGAAGCGGCCTATGCCCGCGCGCGGCGGCCCACGATGCTGCTCCATCTCGCGGGCCGGTTCGCCGCGAAGGAAGCGGTCATCAAGGCGCTCTCGCAGGTGGACCCGGCGCGCGTGCCGGCGATGAACCAGGTCGAGGTCCGCAACGACCGGCTCGGCCGCCCCTCCATCACGCTGCATGAGGCAGGCGGGCGGCGCCGGCGCCTGCAGATCCACGTGAGCCTCTCGCACGTCGATACGGTCGCCGTCGCCAGCGCCATCGTGATCCGCCGATGAGAAAAAGGGAGCTGCTCCCATTTTCTTGAGTCGTCAGGTGGCTGCGTATGTGGTAAGCGGCACGTCTGAGGGGCCGAGCGGGCATGGTGTCCCGCCGCAGGCGGGACGAGCGAGGCCCCGAAGCCGAGCGAACGGCCGCCACGCTGGGGCGGCCGGAGCGGTGCCGCGAACCACATACGGCAGCCACCTCCGCATGGCCGCGGGTCCTGCCGCGCCGCCACCCCGTCGGCTGTCCTCGGCCTGGCGGCCTGCGGGCAGGCGACGGGGTCCCCGGCTCTGCGGCACCCGCGGCCCAGCAAGTGGTTCGACAGCACGCCTGCATGATTGAATCTGGGTTGCTGCCGCCGAGGCCGCCCGACGCCCACAAGGGCGCGGCCGGGCGCGTCTTCGTGCTCGCCGGCTCCTCCGGCATGACCGGCGCCGCCGCCCTCTGCACGACCGGGGCGCTGCGGGTCGGCGCGGGGCTCGTCACGCTCGGGATCCCCAAGAGCCTCCACCACCCGATGGTGGAGAAGCTCACCGAGGCGATGTTCCGCGTCCTCCCGGAGACGAAGGAGGGCAGCCTCGGCCTCCAGGGGCTGCCGGAGATCGCCAGCGACATCGACAAGATGGACGCCGCCGCCATCGGCCCGGGCCTCTCCCAGCACCCGCAGACGAAAACACTCGTGCGCCAGCTGCTGCCGAAGATCGTCAAGCCGCTCGTCCTGGACGCGGATGGGCTCAACGCGCTCGCCGAGGAAGTCGATCTCCTCAAGAAGCTGCCGCTGCCCATCATCCTCACGCCGCATCCCGGGGAGATGGGCCGCCTCGCGCGGCTCTCGCCTGACGACGTCCAGCGGGACCGCCAGCGCATCGCCGTGGAGTTTGCGAAGAAATACAACGTCATCGTGGCGCTGAAGGGCCACGCGACCGTCGTCGCCGACTACGAGGGCTCGGTGTACGTCAACGACACCGGCAACCCCGGCATGGCCTCGGGCGGCTGCGGCGACGTGCTGACCGGGATGATCGCCGGGCTCCTGGGGCAGGGGCTTTCGCGATTCGACGCAGCGCGCCTTGGGGTATACTTGCACGGGCTGGCGGGCGACCTGGCCGCATCCGAGCGCGGCGAGATCGGCTTGCTCGCCTCTGACCTAGCCGATAGAATACCTCAGGCGATTCGACAGTATCAGTCGATGTCATCGGTGTAGACTGTCCGTAGGCTGTGAGTCTTCGGGTTCCCACCCGGGAAAGGGGACCAGGGAGCCCCACCAGATGGCATGACCATTTAATCAGTTCCTTATGGGGCGACCGATAGGGGGAAAACCTCAGGTTTTCCCCCTATGGAGCGTCCCTCGTTAGACTGTAGATGCGACGCCGACGTAGCTCAGGGGTAGAGCAGCTGTTTTGTAAACAGCGGGTCGGGGGTTCAATTCCCTCCGTCGGCTTCTTTGACACGTAAGCAATACGAGGTCGCACGTCACAACGTCACAGGGTCACATGTGACCTTGTGACGGGTGACGTTGTGACGCTTTTCAGGGGCAGGTACCTAAGCGGCCAAAAGGACCACGCTGTAAACGTGGCGGGCTAACGCCCTTCCCAGGTTCGAACCCTGGCCTGCCCATTGCCAAAAGGACCACGCTGTAAACGTGGCGGGCTAACGCCCTTCCCAGGTTCGAACCCTGGCCTGCCCATTCTTCCCGCCGCTTGAGTGAGGTTCCAAAATGGCATTAAATTTAAATCAATTTATTCAACGAGCCAAAGAATACGTTGAGCTCGAGGCTGACACGAAAGTGAAGCGCGTTGCTTTTCAGGAACGATTTACGCTCCTGGGTCAGGAAGATGTCGTTCTCTCAGTTACTACGACAGATCGGAGTGAACCAAAATGGTGGGTTGTGGGTGGGTCAACTCCAATGAATTTATACTCTCAAATGAAATTTCCATTTGCGCACGAGGCCTTTTCTTTCCACACAGGCTTAATGATCCAGCTCGCAGCCAGAGATTATTCTAAATCTAACAAAGCACCAAAAGCAGTGGGTTACGATGCCTTCATAAGCCATGCAAGTGAGGATAAGGACCGTATCGTTCGGCCATTGGCGCAATCCCTCATCGGACTCGGGTTTCGGATATGGTATGACGAGTTTGAATTGAAAATCGGCGATAGCCTACGTCGTTCCATTGACAAGGGTTTGAGAAGCTCAAGGTTTGGTATTGTCGTTCTGTCCAAGAATTTCTTTTCAAAAAATTGGCCTCAGTATGAGCTGGATGGGCTTGTTTCACGCGAAATCGGCAAACGGAAAATGATTCTTCCCGTTTGGCATATGGTCGATAAAAACGATGTAATGGCATATAGTGCACCGCTCGCGGACAGGATCGCGCTTAAAACGAATGGTATGAATATCAAGAAATTAGCTCGAGCGCTTGGAGAAGCCTTAGGTGGGTAGTTTTCCACGCGGGTATAGCTCAATGGTAGAGCGCCATCCTTCCCTGACCACGCTTATGCAATGGCGCCAAGGCGGGAGGCGCTATGCGGAGTCTCAAGTGGCGGGCGGTAGATTTAAGGAAGCGGGGATGGTCCTACAATATCATCGCGGCCCGGCTAGGCGTGAGCAAGAGCACATTGAGCCATTGGCTGCGGGGGATCCCTTACGAACCGAATAAAACGGTGATCGAGCGTATCCGTCTCGGGCCCGCGAGGGCTGCCGCCAGCAAGGAGCGGCGAAGGTCGCAACAGATTCTCTTGTTCAGAGCCCAAGGGCGAAAGGGGTTGGGCAAGCTGTCGGCTCGCGATCTACGGCTGTTGGGGCTTGGGGTATACTTGGGTGAGGGGTCAAAGGTTGATGAGTCGGTACGGATTGTCAATGCCGATCCGGCGGTGGCCAAAATCGCGATGCAATGGCTGCGACGTAGCTGCGGTGTCCCGGAGCGAAATTTCGTCATCACGGTTCATGCGTACCCGGATCTTTCTTCCGGCGCTTCAATCCGGTACTGGTCACGAGTAACAGGGGTGCCGCGGCGACAATTTGAGCCAGTCCAGATTGATCGGAGGGTGGACAAGTCAGCCAAAAAGCGCCGGCGGCTCCCCTACGGAACTGCGCACATGAAGGTGTACAGTCGAGGGGATCCGCGTTTTGGAGTTGCGCTGCATCGGCGAATTATGGGATGGTTAGATGCAGTGCAGGGACAACTTGCGGGCGTAGTTTAGTGGTCAAATCCCTCTCTTCCAAGGAGGAGTCACGGGTTCGATTCCCGTCGCCCGCTCCACCCCTTCCAAAAGTCCTCCAGACCCTAAATAACGCTTGACAAGCTAGGGTCATCTGCTTAAACTACGAGTTTACTTCCCCACGTAAGACCTCGTTTTGAGCCTTTCGTTCAACTAGAATCGTTTCATAGAGATAGGTATGGGTAAGGGGGTGAGCGCTTTGGCACGGATCATGAACGTCGGTGAAGTGGCACGGTATCTGCGAGTCGTGCCGGATACCATTTACCGCAAGGCCCGCCGAGGCGAGATCCCGGCCGTCAAGGTCGGGAAGGTCTGGCGGTTCCCCAAAGCCACCCTCGATAAGTGGTTGAACGACGCTGCGCTGGAAACCGTCGTGAAGAAAGAGTCCGGACTGTGATTGAGCACCGCGTGACCCCCCGGATCAACCGCCCATCCATCGACTCCATTGTGTCGTATCTTCAACCGAGCGATCACGAGAGAACCCTTATGTGCTGGAGTAGCTCAGTGGTAGAGCACGGCCTTGGTAAGGCCGGGGCCACGGGTTCAATCCCCGTCTCCAGCTCCATGCAGCAGGATACGGGGATTGCGCGGTTAACGAGGAGGTGACCGAATGGCCAAGGCCAAGTTCGAGCGGACCAAGCCCCACGTGAACATCGGGACGATCGGGCACGTCGACCATGGCAAGACGACCCTGACCTCCGCGATCACCAAGGTCCTCAGCACGAAGGGCCTCGCCCAGGCGAGGTCCTACGAAGAGATCGACAACGCCCCGGAGGAGAAGGAGCGCGGCGTCACGATCAACGTCCACCACGCCGAGTACGAGACCGAGAAGCGCCACTACGCTCACGTGGACTGCCCGGGCCACGCCGACTACATCAAGAACATGATCACCGGGGCGGCCCAGATGGACGGCGGGGTCCTTGTCGTCTCCGCGGTGGACGGCCCGATGCCCCAGACCCGCGAGCACATCCTCCTCGGCCGCCAGGTGGGCCTGCCCACGATCGTCGTCTTCCTCAATAAGGTCGATGCGGTGGAGGACCAGGAGCTCCTGGACCTCGTGGAGCTTGAGGTGAGAGAGCTCTTGACGAAGTACGGCTTCCCCGGCGACAAGACCCCGATCATCCGCGGCAGCGCGCTCCTCGCCGCCCAGGGCGACAAAGGACCCCTCGGTGAGCAGGCGATCCTCAAGCTCATGGAGGCGGTCGACACCTACATTCCGACCCCCACCCGCGACGTCGACAAGCCCTTCCTCATGTCGGTCGAGGATGTCTTCTCGATCACCGGGCGCGGCACGGTCGGCACCGGGCGCGTCGAGCGCGGCAAGGTCACGGTCGGCGCCACCGTGGACATCGTGGGCCTCAAGCCCACCCGCCAGTCGGTCGTCACCGGCATCGAGATGTTCCGGAAGCTCCTGGATGAGGGGGTCGCCGGCGACAACCTCGGCGTCCTCCTGCGCGGGATCGAGAAGGCGGACCTCCAGCGGGGGATGGTCCTCTCCGCCCCCGGCACGATCACCCCGCACACGACGTTCAAGGCGTCGGTCTACTGCCTGACGAAGGAAGAAGGCGGCCGGCACACCCCGTTCTTCAAGGGGTATCGGCCGCAGTTTTATTTCCGCACGACCGACGTGACCGGCGACGTGACGCTCCCGGAGGGGACCGAGATGGTCATGCCCGGCGACAACATCAACGTCACCGTGGAGCTCATCCAGCCCGTCGCGATGGAGAAGGAGCAGCGGTTCGCCATCCGCGAGGGCGGCAAGACGGTGGGCGCCGGCGTCGTCACGGAGGTTCTCAAATGACGACCGGTATCAGATACCGGCCAAATAACCGGTGGCAATTCCACCGGTATCTGATACCGGTACGGTAGTCATGCCGCAGGATCAGGTGACGCTGGCCTGCACCGAGTGCCAGCGCCGCAAC
Source organism: Candidatus Omnitrophota bacterium (assembly GCA_016180575.1). Lineage (GTDB taxonomy): Bacteria > Omnitrophota > Gorgyraeia > Aquiviventales > Aquiviventaceae > JACPAY01. The sequence continues at coordinate 6,039 of JACPAY010000022.1, forward strand.
TACCACACCAGCAAGAACAAGAAGAACGTCACGGACCGCATGGAGCTGCGCCGCTACTGCAAGTGGTGCCGCACCCACACAGCCCACAAAGAGACGAAGTGAGCAGACTCGGCAGAGGAGCGTCGGTTAACGGCAAACCACCGGTCTCCAAAACCGGGACTGCAGGTTCGACTCCTGCCGCTCCTGCCACCTTTTGGGCCGCCCGATGAACGCCGCGGCGCGGTTCGGCCGGTTTCTCGGCGAGGTCCGCCAGGAGCTGACGCAGGTGTCGTGGCCGAGCCGGGACGAGCTGGTGGGCTCGGCGCTGGTCGTCTTCGTCGGGGTGGTGCTGCTGGCGAGCTTCATCACGGTGTGCGATTTCGTCCTGTCAAAAGCCGCGCACGTCCTGTTGCGGTGACCCCTCCCGTTTCCATGGCTGACGCGACGAGCACGAAACAGTGGTACATCATCCACACCCAGACGGGGCAGGAGCTGAAGGTCAAGCAGGCGCTGGAAGGCAAGATCCAGCAGGGGCTGGCCGGCGGCCTCATCAGCACCGTGCTGGTCCCGACGGAGAAGGTGACGGAGGTCCGCGGGGGCAAGAAGCGGATCTCCGAGCGGAAGTTCTTCCCGGGCTACCTCCTGGTCGAGATGGAGATGACCGACGAGAGCTGGCACCTCGTGCGGACCACGCAGGGGGTCACCGGCTTCATCGGCGCGGGGCGCCGGCCGGTGTCGCTCTCCCAGGAGGAGGTCGCCGAGATCCTCCGCCAGACCGAGGAGCGGAAGGACAAGCCCACCCCGCGCGTCACGTTCCAGAAGGGCGAGGGGGTCCGGGTCATCGAGGGGCCGTTCACGAACTTCAGCGGCGTGATCGAGGAAGTGAACACCGCCCGCGGCAAGCTGAAGGTGCTCGTCTCCATCTTCGGGCGGCAGACGCCCGTGGAGCTTGAGTTCTGGCAGGTCGAGCGGCTCTAACCGAGGCTTCACGATGGCGGTCAGAAAACTCAAGGCGGTCATCAAGCTCTACTGTCCGGCGGGGGCCGCCAACCCCGCGCCCCCGGTCGGGCCGGCCCTGGGCCAGCACGGCGTGAACATCATGGAGTTCTGCAAGAAGTTCAACGAGCAGACCAAGGGCAAGGAGGGCCTCGTGCTCCCGGCGGTCATCACCGTCTACGAGGACCGCTCCTTCACGTTCATCATCAAGAGCCCGCCGGTGTCGGTGCTCCTCAAGCAGGCCTGCGGCATCGCCAAGGCCTCGGGGGCGCCCCCGCGGGAGCGGGCGGGGCAGGTGACCAAGAGCCAGGTCGCCGAGATCGCCAAGCAGAAGCTGCAGGACCTCAACTCCCATGACCTGGCCGCGGCCTGCCGCATGGTGGAGGGCACCGCCCGCAGCATGGGCATCGAAGTCGTGGAGGACGGCGCCGCGCAGCCCCAGCCCGCCGCGCAGCCCCAGCCCGCCGCGAAAGATGAGGGGCTGGCGGGCGTCGAGGCCGCCGGATGAGCAGCAAGCGGTTCCGGCAGGCGGCAACGCTCCTCGACGCGAAGACGCCGTACCCCCTCGACCGGGCGGTCACGCTCCTTGCGCAGTTTCCGCCGGTCAAGTTCGATGAGGCGGTCGCGCTCTCCGTCTCGCTGAACATCGATCCCAAAAAGACCGATCAGGTCGTGCGGGGAACCGTCACGCTGCCGCACGGCACGGGCAAGGCCCGCCGGGTCATCGCGTTCTGCCGCGGCGAGAAGGAGCTGCAGGCCAAGGAGGCCGGGGCGGATGCGGTCGGCGCCGCGGACCTGATCGAGAAGGTGCAGGGCGGGTGGATGGAGTTCGACGTCGCCGTCGCGACCCCGGACCTGATGCGGGACGTCTCGCGGCTCGGGAAGATCCTGGGCCCGCGCGGCCTGATGCCGAACCCGAAGGCGGGCACGGTGACCGACGACGTCGCCAAGGCGGTGAAGGACGTCAAGGGCGGCAAGGTCGAGTTCAAGATGGACAAACTGGCGAACATCCACTTCGTCATCGGCCGGCGGTCGTTCCAGCCCCAGCAGCTGGTCGAGAACGGGCGCGTGGCGATGGAGGCGGTCGCCCGGTCCCGCCCCGCCTCGGTCAAGGGCCACCTCATCAGGGGGATCACGCTCTCCAGCACGATGAGCCCCGGCATCCCGCTCAAGACCGAGGGGCTCGAAGCGGACGCCGCCGAGGAGAGCTGACGATGGCACGGGTCGGCCGCATGGTCAAGGAAGCCGGCGTCGAGGAGCTCTCGACGGCGCTCTCGTCCCGCCCAAACTTTTTCGTCGCCGGGGTGAACCGCCTGCCCGCGTCCGACGCCGACGCCTTCCGCAAACAGCTGAGCGGCTCGCAGGCGCGGTTGGTCGTGGTGAAGCGGCGGCTGGGCCGGCGCGCGGTCGAGCGGCTCAAGATCGACGGGCTGGCCAACCTCTTTGAAGGCTCCGTGGGGATCGTCCTGGCCGGCGACGACGCGCTGCTGGCCGCCAAGCTCCTCGTGGAGTTCCGCAAGGCGCACGAGGAGCGGCTCTCGGTCCGCGGCGGGGTGATCGACGGGCAGCTCCTCGATCCGGCGCGGGTTGAGGAGCTGGCGCAGCTGCCGCCCAAGCCGGTGCTGCTGGCGCAGGTCGTCCTGACGCTTGAGTCGCCGCTCGCCGACGTCATCTTCACGCTCGAGCGATTGATCGGAGACATCGCCTGGCTGGCCGAGCAGGCCGCGGCCGCGAAGCCCCTGCCAGCCGCCAACGATGCGGGGCAGGCTGGGGCCGCGCCGCAGGCGGGCGCTGAGGCGAAGCCCGCGGACACGGCGCAGGCGCCGCCACCGGATACGTCAACCACACAGGAGGGACCATCGTCATGACCGAGCAGCTCACCAAGCGGGTGACGGACGCGCTCAAATTGACCGAGGAGATGACGGCGATCGAGCTGGCCAACTACGCCAAGGCGATGCGCGAGAAGTTCGGCATCACGGCAAGCCCGGTCGCGGTCGCCCCGCCGGCGGGCGGGGGGGCGGGGGGCGCCGCAGCGGCCGAGGAGCCGACGATCTTCGACGTCATCCTGGCCGGCGTCGGCGCGAACAAGATCCAGGTCATCAAGGAGATCCGCACCGTCACCAGCCTCGGCCTCAAGGAGGCCAAGGAGCTGGTGGAATCGGCGCCCAAGCCGGTCAAGACGGGCGTGAAGAAAGAGGAAGCGGACGAGATCAAGAAGAAGCTGGAGGCGGCCGGCGCCAAGGTGGAGCTGAAGTAACGGTGGTGGGCCAATGAAACTCGTCAGTTTTGCCAAGCTCCCGGAGGGGCTCGCGGCCCCGGACCTCGTCGAGGTGCAGAAGCGGTCCTACTGGGACTTCCTGCAGCTCGACGTGCCGAAGCCCAAGCGGCAGAACGCCGGGCTGCAGGCCGCGTTCCTGGAGACCTTCCCGATCGAAAGCCCGGACAAGACCTACCGCCTCGATTACGTCCACTACACCCTGGGCAAGCCGAAATACGCCGTGAACGAGTGCCTGCGCAACGGCCTCTCCTACGCGGCGCCGCTCAAGGTGAAGCTGCGCCTGGTCGGCCCGAAGGAGACGAAGGAGCAGGAGGTGTACTTCGGCGAGATCCCCCTGATGACCGAGGTGGGCACGTTCGTCATCAACGGGGATGAGCGGGTCGTGGTCAGCCAGCTGCACCGCTCCCCCGGCGTCACCTTCGAAGTCACCGTCCACGCGACGGGCAAGCGGCTCTTCTCCGCCCGCGTCATCCCCTACCGCGGGGCCTGGGTCGAGCTGGACTTCGACATGACCGATGTGCTGCACGTCTCGATCGACCGCCGGCGCAAGATGGTCGGCACGATCCTCCTCCGGGCGCTCGGCTTCTCGACGGATGAGGACATCCTCAACGCGTTTGGCAAGACGGAGACGGTCAGCTTCAGCGCCGCTGCTGACCTGAAGCCGCTGGTGGGCAGCTTCCTGGGCGAGCGCATCGTGGACGGCTCGACGGGGCGCGTCGTGCTCCGGGCCGGCACGAAGATCTCCGAGGAGTGGCTGGACACGATCTGGCAGAGCGGCAAGCGGGAGCTCAAGCTGGTCAGCGAGGCCCCGGCCGAGATCCTCAAGACGCTCGAAAAGGACCACACCACCACCCGCCAGGAGGCGCTCCTCGACATCTTCCGCCGCCTGCGGCCCGGCGACCTGGTCAACCTCCCCTCCGCGGAGACGCTGATCCAGCGGCTGTTCCTCGACCCGCGCCGCTATGACCTCGGCAGCGTCGGCCGCTTCGTGCTGAACCGGAAGCTCGCGATGACCGAGGGCCTCGAAGCGCGGCTGCTGAGCGGCCAGACCGTCGTCCAGGTCATCCGATACCTCCTGGCGCTGCGCCGGGGAGAAGGGGAGATCGACGACATCGACCACCTGGGCAACCGGCGCGTCCGCTCGGTCGGGGAGCTGGTGTACCACCAGTTCCGCATCGGCCTGGAGCGCCTCGAGCGGACCATCCGGGAGCGCATGGCGGTCTACGATCTCGAGAAGGTCATGCCGCACACCCTCGTGAATTTCAAGCTGGTCGCCTCGGTCGTGCGGGACTTCTTCGCCCGCTCCCAGCTCTCCCAGTTCATGGACCAGACCAACCCGCTCGCCGAGCTGACCCACAAGCGCCGGCTGAGCGCCCTCGGCCCCGGCGGCCTCTCGCGCGAGCGCGCCGGGTTCGAGGTCCGCGACGTGCACCCCTCCCACTACGGCCGCATCTGCCCCATCGAGACGCCGGAAGGCCCGAACATCGGGCTGATCTCGAGCCTCACCGTCTTCGCCCGCATCAACGAGCATGGCTTCATCGAGACCCCCTACCGCAAAGTGGAGCGCGGCGTGGTGACCAACAAGATCGATTACCTCACCGCCGACCTGGAAGACCGCTTCGCGATCGCCCAGGCAAGCAGCCCGCTCACCAAGGCCAACCGATTCGTCGAGCCGCTCATCAGCTGCCGCCACCGGGGCAATATCGTCCGGCTCGCCCCCGAGGAGATCCACTACATGGATGTCTCGCCGAACCAGACGGTGAGCATCGCCGCGGCGCTGATCCCGTTCCTCGAGCATGACGACGCCAACCGCGCCCTCATGGGCTCCAACATGCAGCGCCAGGCGGTGCCGCTGATGGCGACGGACGTGCCGCTCATCCGAACCGGCATCGAGCGCCGCGTGGCCGTCGATTCCGGGGCCTGCGTGCTCAGCCGGGAGGACGGCACCGTCAGCTACGCGGACGCCCAGCGGATCGTCATCGGCCGCCACACCTACGAGCTGAAGAAGTTCCAGCGGTCCAACGCCAACACGTGCCTGAACCAGCGCGTGCTCGTCAGCCCCGGCAAGCGGGTCAAGGCCGGGGAGGTCGTCGCCGACGGCCCGGCGACCGCCGAGGGGGAGCTCGCCCTGGGCCGCGACGTCCTCGTCGCGTTCATGCCGTGGCGGGGCTACAACTTCGAGGACGCCATCCTCATCAGCGAAAAGCTGGTCAAGGAGGACATCTTCACCTCGATCCACATCGAGGAGTTCGAGGTCGAGGCCCGCGAGACGCGCCTGGGGAACGAGGAGGTCACGCGCGACATCCCCAACATCGGCGAGGAGGCGCTCAAGGACCTCGACGAGCAGGGCATCGTCCGCGTCGGGGCGGAGGTCGGCCCCCGCAGCGTCCTCGTGGGCAAGGTGACCCCCAAGAGCGAGACCGAGCTCACCCCCGAGGAGAAGCTGCTCCGCGCGATCTTCGGGGAGAAGGCCGAGGACGTGCGGGACACGAGCCTCCGCGTGCCGGCGGGCGTCGAGGGCATCGTCATCGACGTGAAGATCCTCACCCGGAAGGGCGCCCGGCCCAAGTCCAAGAGCGAGCAGCAGGAGGAGCACGAGCAGATCGAAATCATCCGCAAGACCTACGGCTCGCAGATCGCCAAGCTGGTCGAGGAGCGGTTGGAGAAGCTCGTCAAGCTCCTGGAGGGGAAGAAGCTGGGGACCCCCCTGTGCGAGCTGGATTCGGACGACGTCCTCATCGAGGCGGGCCGGACGGTCAAGCTGAGCGACCTCAAGAAGCTCAGCCGCGCCGACTTCACCGACGTGAAGCTGCACGATGAGCCGGGCCTCGAGGCCGAGGTCCGCCGGGTCGCGGACTTCTTCGACGAGTCGATCCGCGAGCTCCGCGCCGAGGAGGACCTGGAGGTCGACAAGGTGAAGCGCGGGGACGAGCTGCCTCCCGGCGTCCTCAAGCGGGTCGTCGTCCAGGTGGCCTCGAAGCGCAAGGTCCAGGTCGGCGACAAGATGGCCGGCCGCCACGGCAACAAGGGCGTCATCGCGAAGATCCTGCCGCAAGCGGACATGCCGTTCCTGCCGGACGGGACCCCGGTCGAGGTCGTGCTCAACCCGCTGGGGGTGCCCTCCCGGATGAACGTGGGGCAGCTCCTGGAGACCCACCTGGGCTGGGCGGCGAAGGTGCTCGGCTTCCACGCCGTGAGCCCGGTGTTCAACGGCGCGACCGAAGAGGAAATCTACGAGCAGCTGAAGAAGGCGAAGCTGCCGATGCACGGGAAAATCGGGCTGCGGGACGGGCTCACCGGCGAGCCGTTCGACCAGACGACGGTGGTGGGCTACCTGCAGATGATCAAGCTCGTCCATCTCGTCGATGACAAGATCCACGCGCGCTCCATCGGGCCCTACTCGCTCGTCACCCAGCAGCCGCTCGGCGGCAAGGCCCAGTTCGGCGGCCAGCGCTTCGGGGAGATGGAGGTCTGGGCGCTGGAGGCCTACGGGGCGGCCTACACGCTGCAGGAGCTCCTGACGGTGAAGAGCGACGACGTCGTGGGCCGCACGCGCGTCTACGAGGCGGTCGTGAAGGGCGAGCATGCGCTCGCCCCATCCGTGCCGGAGTCGTTCAACGTGCTGGTGAAGGAGCTCCAGGGGCTCGGCCTGGACGTCCGACTCGAGCGCAAGGAGCACGTGGTGACGGGCGCCGAGCTCTTTGAGCGGCTCGTCAAGCGGGAGCTGGAGAGCCCCACCGTCCCGGTGGGCATCCTGTCGGAAGAAAAGGAGAAGGCATGAGCCCCTCCGCGCCCGCCACAATGTTCGACGAGGTCAACGTCTTCGACGCCATCACCATCCAGATCGCGTCCCCCGAGGTGATCCGGAACTGGTCCAAGGGGGAGGTGAAGAAGCCGGAGACGATCAACTACCGCACGCTCAAGCCGGAGAAGGACGGGCTCTTCTGCGAGCGGATCTTCGGCCCGACGAAGGACTTCGAGTGCAACTGCGGCAAGTACCGCAAGATCAAGCACAAGGGGATCACCTGCGACCGCTGCGGCGTGGAGGTCACGCACTCCAAGGTGCGCCGCGAGCGGATGGGCCACATCGAGCTCGCCGCCCCGGTCTCGCACATCTGGTTCTTCAAGAGCGTGCCCTCGCGGATGGGGGCACTCTTGGACATGACGATGCGGGAGCTGGAGCGGGTGCTCTACTACGAGGCCTTCGTCGTCACGGACCCCGGCTCCACCCCCCTGAAGGTCCGGGAGATCCTCACCGAGGACCGGTACCAGGAGGCGCTGAAGACCTACGGCAAGAGCTTCACCGCCAGGATGGGGGCCGAGGCGGTCCATGAGCTGCTCGCGACCCTCGACCTCGGCCAGATGGCGCGCAGCCTCCACAAGGACCTGCAGCGCCAGAAGCTGGAGCAGACGCAGAAGCGCATCGCCCGGAACCTGCGCATCATCGAGGCGTTCCGGAAGAGCCACAACCGCCCCGAGTGGATGATCCTCAAGACCGTCCCCGTCATCCCGCCGGACCTGCGGCCGCTCGTGCCGCTCGACGGGGGGCGGTTCGCGACCTCGGACCTCAACGACCTGTACCGCCGCGTCATCAACCGCAACAACCGGCTCAAGAAGCTCATCGAGCTGAAGGCGCCGGAGATCATCATCCGCAACGAGAAGCGGATGCTCCAGGAGGCGGTGGACGCGCTCTTCGACAACGGCCGCCACGGCCGGCCGGTCCTTGGGCCGATGAACCGGCCGCTCAAGTCGCTGGCCGACATGCTGAAGGGCAAGCAGGGCCGCTTCCGCCAGAACCTCCTGGGCAAGCGCGTGGACTACTCGGGACGGTCGGTGATCGTCATCGGCCCGGAGCTCAAGCTGCACCAGTGCGGGCTCCCCAAGAAGATGGCGCTGGAGCTCTTCGAGCCCTTCATCATCCGGAAGTTCCGCGAGCAGGGCTTCGCGCAGACCATCAAGACCGCCAAGCGGATGGTCGAGAAGGAGCGCACCGAGGTGTGGGACATCCTCGATGAGGTCATCAAGGACCATCCGGTGCTGCTCAACCGCGCCCCGACCCTCCACCGCCTGGGCATCCAGGCGTTCCAGCCGCTGCTCATCGAGGGCAAGGCCATCCGCGTGCATCCCCTGGTCTGCACGGCGTTCAACGCGGACTTCGACGGGGACCAGATGGCGGTGCACGTGCCGCTCTCCATCGAGGCGCAGCTGGAGGCGCGCATCCTGATGCTCGCCTCGAACAACCTCTTCTCGCCCGCGAGCGGCAAGCCGATCGTGACCCCCACCCAGGACATCATCCTCGGCTGCTACTACCTGACCAAGTCCCGCGACGGGCTCAAGGGCCAGGGCCTCGTCTTCAGCGACATCGACGAGGCGGTGCTCGCCTACCAGGACGGGCAGGCGGACCTGCACGCCAAGGTCAAGCTGCGCTGGGAAGGGCAGATCCTGGACACGACGCCCGGGCGCGTCCTCTTCAACCTGGTCCTGCCGCTGGAGGTCCGGTTCGTCAACGAGCTCATCGACAAGAGCCGCCTGAGCAACCTCATCACCAAGGTCTACCGGCTCTGCGGGCACTCCCGGACCGTGGTACTCCTCGACGACCTCAAGACGCTGGGCTTCGAATGGGCCACCCTCGCCGGGATGTCCATCGCGATCGCGGACCTCGTCGTCCCGCCGGACAAGGACAAGATCCTCGGGCGGGCGCAGAAGGAGGTGGAGCAGATCGAGGGACAGTACCGGCGCGGGCTCATCACGGAAGGCGAGCGCTCCAACAAGATCATCGACCTCTGGATGCGGACCACCGAGGAGGTCTCCGACCACGTGATGGAGACCTTCGAGGTGTTCAACCCCCTGTTCATGATGGCCGATTCGGGGGCGCGGGGCTCGGAGCAGCAGGTCCGCCAGCTGGCCGGGATGCGCGGCCTCATGGCGAAGCCCTCCGGCGACATCATCGAGAGCCCCATCACCGCCAACTTCCGGGAGGGGCTGACGGTGCACGAGTACTTCATCTCCACCCACGGCGCCCGGAAGGGGCTCGCGGACACCGCCCTGAAGACCGCCGACTCCGGCTACCTGACCCGCCGCCTGGTCGACGTCGCCCAGGAGGTCATCGTGACCGAGGTCGATTGCGGCACGGTCAACGGCATCCTCATGACGCCCATCCGGGAGGGGGATGAGGAGATCGTCCCCCTGAAGGAGCGCGTCATCGGGCGCGTCGCGCTCGACAACATCGTGGACGTCGTGAGCGACGAGGTGCTGGTGAAGGCGGGCGAGGAGATCACGGAAGAGATCGCGGAGCGGATCGAGGGGGCCGGCATCGAGAAGATCCGGATCCGGAGCGTCCTGACCTGCGAGGCCGACAAGGGCATCTGCGCCAAGTGCTACGGCCGGAACCTCGCGACCGGGTGGATGGCGGAGCTCGGCGAGGCGGTGGGGATCATCGCCGCGCAGTCCATCGGCGAGCCCGGGACCCAGCTCACCATGCGGACGTTCCACATCGGCGGGACGGCGCACCGCGTGGTGGAGCAGTCCCAGATCAAGACGAAGCACAAGGGCCTCGTGAAGTTCCACAACCTGAAGACGGTCAAGACCAAGCCCGACGAGCTGCTCGTCCTCAACCGCAACGGGGAGCTCTCCCTGGTCGACCCGGAGGGCCGGGAGCTTGAGCGGCACCGGATCCCGCAGGGGGGCGTGCTGTCGAAGGGCGACGGGGAGCCGGTGGCCAAGGACGAGCTCATCGTCCGCTGGGACCCATACACCACCCCGATCCTGACGGAATACGGCGGCGTGGTGCGCTTCGAGGACCTCCGGCCGGGGCTCACGATGCGGGAGGAGGTGGACGAAGCCACCGGCCTGCTCAACCGCATCATCGTCGAGCACAAGGGCGACTACCACCCGCAGATCGTCATCGAAACGGAGAAGGGGGAGCTCTTGGCCGTCTACGGCCTGCCGATCGGCGCGCACGTCCTGGTCAAGGAGGGGCAGACCTTGAAGACGGGCGACATGATCGCGAAGACCGCCCGCAAGATCAGCCAGACGAAGGACATCACGGGGGGTCTGCCCCGCGTGGCGGAGCTCTTCGAGGCGCGCCGCCCGAAGGACCCGGCGATCATCGCGGAGATCGACGGGATCGTCGACTTCGGCACCGCGAAGAAGGGGCAGCGCCGCATCATCATCAAGAGCGCCTCCGGGATGACGAAGGAGTACCTCATCCCCCACGGCAAGCACCTCAACGTCTACAAGGGCGACTACGTGCAGAGCGGGGCCCCGCTGACGGACGGGCCGATCGTGCCGCAGGACATCCTGCGCGTCATCGGCGAGCGGGGGCTGCAGGAGTACCTCGTGAACGAGATCCAGGAGGTCTACCGCTCGCAGGGCGTGAAGATCAACGACAAGCACGTCGAGGTCATCGTCCGGCAGATGCTCCGCAAGGTGCGCATCGACGAGCCCGGCGACACCGAGTTCCTCATCGGGATGCAGGTGGACAAGTGGAAGTTCGCCCAGGAGAACGAGCGGGTCAAGGCCAAGGGCGAAAAGCCCGCCCAGGGCGCGCCGATCCTGCTCGGCATCACGAAGGCGAGCCTGTCCACGGAGAGCTTCATCGCGGCGGCCAGCTTCCAGGAGACGACCCGCGTCCTGACCGAGGCGGCCACGAGCGGCAAGCGGGACGCCCTCGTCGGCCTCAAGGAAAACGTCATCATGGGCCACCTGGTCCCGGCGGGGACCGGGTTCCACACCAACCGCCTGGGCGAGATGGCGAAGATCGTGCCGGAGCCGCTGCCGCTGGCTGACGAAGCGGGGCAGGACGGGGCCTCCGAAGCCGAGACGCCCGCCGAAGACGAAGAGGAAGGCGCATGAGGAGCCGACGGCCATGCCGACGGTGAGCCAGCTCATCCGCTACGGCCGGCGGGCGCTTCGCAAGAAGACCAAGGCCCCGGCGCTCCTGGCCTCCCCGCAGCGCCGCGGCGTGTGCGTCCAGGTCCGGACGATGACGCCCAAGAAGCCCAACTCGGCGCTGCGCAAGATCGCGAGGGTCCGGCTGACCACCCGCATGGAGGTGACGGCGTACATCCCGGGGGAGGGGCACAACCTCCAGGAGCACTCGATCGTCCTGGTGCGGGGCGGCCGGGTGAAGGACCTGCCGGGGGTGCGCTACCACATCGTGCGGGGGACCCTGGACGCCTCCGGGGTCAACCAGCGCCGGAAGTCCCGCTCGAAGTACGGCGCCAAACAGCCGCAGGCCGCCGGCGCAAAACCGGCCCCGAAGCCGGCCGCAAAACCGGCCCCGGCGAAGGCCTGATTGATGAGCCGACGGCGACGCGTGGGACGGGGCGAGACGCTGGCCGATCCGCGGTACAATAACCGGCTCGTCCAGAAGGTCATCAACATGCTCATGCAGGACGGAAAAAAATCCACCTCCGAGCGGATCGTCTATGACGCCTTTGAGATCCTGAAGACGTCCGTGGGGACCAACGACGTGCTCCCGGTGTTCAACAAGGCGATCGAAAACGTCCGTCCCCACGTCGAGCTGAAGGCGCGCCGCGTCGGCGGGGCGACCTACCAGATCCCGATCGAGGTGCGCCACGACCGCGGGATGTCGCTGGCGATCCGCTGGCTGCGCGCCGCCGCGCGGTCCCGACGGGGCGCGCCGATGTCCAAGCGGCTGGCCGATGAGCTCCTCAGCGCCTACAAGGGGGAGGGGTCGGCGGTCCGCAAGCGGGAAGAGACGCACAAGATGGCGGAAGCCAACCGGGCGTTTGCCCACTATCGATGGTAGCGATAAGCTTCAGATGGCCGCAACAGATGACCGGTATCAGATACGGTCGCGATAAGCTTCAGATGGCCGTATCTGATACCGGCAATGTGGAGCGGCTGACCTACACCCGGAACTTCGGGATCGTGGCCCACATCGACGCAGGCAAAACCACGACCTCGGAGCGCATCCTCTTCTACACGGGGCGCATCCACAAGATCGGCGAGATCGACGAGGGGACGACGTCGCTTGACTGGATGGCCCAGGAGCGCGAGCGGGGCATCACCATCACGGCGGCCGCGACCACCTGCTTCTGGCGCAACTTCCGCCTCAACCTCATCGACACGCCGGGGCACGTGGACTTCACCGCCGAGGTCGAGCGCAGCCTCAAGGTGCTGGACGGCTGCGTCGTCGTCTTCTGCGGGGTCGGGGGCGTGGAGCCGCAGTCGGAGACGGTCTGGCGCCAGGCGGACAAATACGGGGTGCCTAGGTTGGCCTTCATCAACAAGCTGGACCGCATCGGCGCAGACTTCGCCATGGTCGTCAAGGAGATCCGGGAGCGGCTCGGGGCGAAGGCGGTGCCCCTCCAGATCCCCTGGGGGCGCGAAGACACGTTCACGGGGATGGTGGACCTCGTCATCATGAAGAGCCTGAAGTTCGACTCGGCCAATCCCTCCAAACCGCCCGAGGTGGGGGAGATCCCGGCTGAGCTGGCGGCCGAGGCTTCGCTGGCCCGCCACGACCTGCTCGAGGCGGTCGCGGAGTACGACGACCAGCTGATGGAACAATACATCCACGACCGGCAGCCGTCCGAGGCGGAGCTCCGCGCGGGGATCCGCGCGGCCACCATCAAGAGCTCCCTGGAGCAGGACCGGGAGGACCGGCGGCCGCTCTTCGTGCCGGTCCTGTGCGGGGCGTCGTTCCGGAACATCGGGGCGCAGCCGCTGCTGGACGCGATCTGCGATTACCTCCCGTCGCCCCTGGACGTGCCGATCCCGCCGGCGCATCACCCCCAGACCGATGAGCCCATCGCCTGCGCGCCGGACGACCAGGCGCCGTTCGCGGCGCTGGCGTTCAAGATCGCGCGCGACCAGTTCGTGGGCAAGCTGTACTTCCTGCGGGTGTACTCCGGCACGCTGCGCGCCGGCGACACGGTGCTCAACGCGACCAAGCGCCGGAAGGAGCGGATCAGCAAGCTCCTGCGGATGCACGCCAACAAGCAGGAGCTCATCGAGGAGATCAAGGCGGGCGACATCGCCGCCGCGGTCGGGCTCAAGGACGTGACGACCGGCGACACCCTCTGCGACGAGACCACGCCGGCGGTGTTCGAGCGGATCCAGTTCCCCGAGCCGGTCGTCTCGATGTCCATCGAGGTCAAGACGAAGGCCGAGCAGGACAAGCTTGGCAACGCGCTGGGGATGCTGCAGGACGAGGACCCGACGTTCCGGGTGCACTTCGACCAGGAGACCAGCGAAACGATCATGGAGGGGATGGGCGAGCTGCACCTGGAGATCCTCGTCGACCGCATGCGGCGCGAATTCAACGTGGAGGTCAACGCCGGCAAGCCGCAGGTCGCCTACAAGGAGACCATCACCGCTCCCGTCGATGAGGTGAACTACAAGCACGTCAAGCAGACCGGCGGCCGCGGCCAGTACGGCCATGTGGTCATCAAGCTGGAACCGGCGCCGCCCAAGAGCGGCGTCACGTTCACCAGCAAGATCGTCGGCGGCAAGATCCCGAAGGAGTTCGTCCCCGCCGTCGAGGAGGGGGTCCTTGAGGCGTCCCGGACCGGCCCCCTGGCCGGGTTCCCCGTCGTGGACGTTGCCGTGACGCTGTACGACGGCTCCTACCACGACGTGGACTCCTCGGAGATCGCCTTCAAGATCGCGGCCATCGAGGCCTTCAAGCAGGGCATCCTGAAGGGCCGGCCGGTCATGCTCGAGCCGATCATGGTGGTGGACGTCATCACGCCGGAAGCGGTCATGGGCGAGATCATCGGCGACCTCGGGTCCCGGCGCGGACAGGTGGAGTCCACGATCCCGCGCGGGTCGACGCGCCTCGTCCGGGCCTACGTCCCGCTCGCGGAGATGTTCGGCTACGCGACGGCGATCCGCTCGCTCTCGCAGGGCCGCGCGGCGTACAGCATGGAGCCGGCGCGCTACGAGCAGGTCCCGCGGAACATCGCGGAAGGCCTCATCGGGAAAGGCAAGCGGGGATGAGCCCCCAACAACATACCGACATGGTCGCGTTGCGAGCGCCAGGCGGCCAGATGCAAGGAACGACGACGAAGGCGTATCAGCCCCTGGCGATACGTCGAGGAGGAGTGACGCCGCAGATGGCCGCCTGCCGCCGCAACCTATCAGTTAGAACAATGGGCTGGGCCGATCTGCGTCGCCGCGCGGCGTTGCTCGTCGTCGCCGTACCTCGATTCCTCAGTACGGCGTCCTCCTCGCGCCTTGCGCGGCTTGCAGCTAGGCCCAGCGCGGCCATGTGGGTATATTGTTGGGGGCTCTGATGGCGCAGCCGCAGCCGAAGATCCGCATCAAGCTGAAGGCCTACGACCACCGGCTGCTCGACCTCTCCACGACGGAGATCGTGGAGACGGCGCAGCGGACGGGCGCGAAGGTCTCAGGGCCCATCCCGCTGCCCTCGCGGCGGGAGCTGTTCACGGTGCTGCGGGGGCCCTTTATTGACAAGAAGGCGCGCGAGCAGTTCCAGATGATCACGCACAAGCGGCTCATCGACATCCTGGAGCCGACGGCCAAGACGATCGACGCGCTGCGCAAGCTCAACCTGCCCTCCGGCGTGTACGTCGAGCTCAAATGATCGGACTGCTGGGCAAGAAACTGGGGATGACGCACGTGTACGACGACTACGGCCGCCGCCTCGCCGTCACCGCGGTCCAGGCGGGTCCCTGCACGGTGCTCGGGCTTCGCGAGCCGGAGCGCCACGGCTACCGGGCGGTCCAGGTGGGCTTCGAGCCGGTCCAGGA
>JACPAY010000010.1 GCA_016180575.1 Candidatus Omnitrophota bacterium
CCGCGGGTCCTGCCGCGCCGCCACCCCGCCGGCTGTCCTCGGCCTCCTCGGCCTGCGGGCAGGCGGCGGGGTCCCCGGCTCCGCGTCACCCGCGGCCCAACGAGGGATTCGCCAGAGTAGCCCGGGACTGTTTAGGCGAGGGCGAGCATGCGCTCGATGGGCTTGACCGCCCGCTCGGCGAGGCCTGAGTCCACCGTCACCACGTGCTGCAGCTTCTCGAGCGACAGGAAGACCTTCTCGATCGTGTTGCGCTGCATGTGGTGGCAGGTGGCGTGCTCGCTGCCGGCGTAGAATCGCTTCTCCGGGTGCTGCGTCTTGAGCCGGTGCAGGAGCCCGGTCTCCGTGGCGACGATGAACTCGGTGGCGGGGGAGCGGCGGATGTGCTGGACCATGCCCTCGGTCGAGAGGACCTGGTCGGCGAGGTGCATCTGCTTCGTCGTGCAGCCGCACTCGGGGTGCATGAGGAATTCGGCGTCGGGATGCTCCTCGCGCAACTGGTCGATCCGCTCCGGCAGGATGGCGGCATGCGCCGGGCAGTAGCCCTTCCAGAGGTGGATGCGCCGCTTGGTCTTGGCCTTGAGGTAGCTGCCGAGGTAGTAGTCCGGCACAAACAGGATCTCCCGCTCCGACGGAATCTGCTCGATGACCCGCACCCCGTTTGTGGACGTCACGCACCAGTCGCACTCCGCCTTGACCGCCGCCGAGGTGTTGACGTAGCACACCACCACGCCGTCCGGATGCTTGGCCCGCCAGGCCCGGATCTGGCCCGGGATGATCATGTCGGCCAGCGAGCAGCCGGCCGCAAGGTCCGGAATGAGGACGGTCTTGTCTGGGCAGAGCATCGCGGCGGTCTCGGCCATGAAGTGGACGCCGCAAAAGAGGATGACCCGCGCGTCCGTCGCCTGGGCCTTCCGGGCCAGGCCCAGCGAGTCGCCCACGAAGTCGGCCACGTCCTGGATGGCCCCCTCCTGGTAGTTGTGCGCCAGGATGACCGCCCGCCGCTCCTCCTTCAGGGCCGCGATGCGCTCCTTCAGCAGGGCGGCGTACCGCTGCCGGGCGAGCGCCCCATTGCCGCCATGACCGTTGCCTGCCTGCGCCGCGCTGTGGCCATTTGTAGTTGGCGCGGCAGGCAGGCCGTTCGCGTGCCCGTTGGTCGCGTGGCCGTTGCCGTTGGTGTCCATCAGAAGGGGACGATGATCCCTTTTTCCTGCAGCTTCACGACCTTCGGCTCGGTGAAGGTGTAGAGCCGCGCCGGCCGCTGCCGGCCGTTCGCCTTGAACTCCCGCGTGCCCCTCAGGATGCCAAGCTGGAGCATCTTCCGGCGGAAGTTCCGCTTGTCGAGCCGCTGCCCCAGGATGACCTCGTAGGCGCCCTGCAGCTCGGTCAGCGTGAACTGCCGTGGCAGCAGCTGGAAGCCGATGGTCGTGTAGTTGATCTTGTTGCGCAGCCGCTCGAGGGCATAGTCCACGATGCGCCGGTGGTCGAACGCAAGCAGAGGCAGCCGCTTCACGGGGAACCAATCGGCCTCGGAGACCCGCTGGCGGGCCTTGAGCTGGAACTGCTGCCAGTTGACGAGGGCGTAGTAGGCGACGCTGATGACCCGGCCGCGGGGGTCGCGGTCCGGCTCGCCGAAGGTGTAGAGCTGCTCCAGGTAGATATTGCCGATGGCGGTCTCCTCCTGGAGCTCGCGGAGGATCGCCGCGTCCACCGACTCCTCCGGCCCGACCATCCCGCCGGGCAGCGCCCAGGCCCCCCGGTAGGGAGGGCGCTGGCGCTTCACCAGCAGCGCCTTGAGCGTGCCGTCCTGGATGGTGAAGAGCACGACATCGACCGCGATGCCGTGCCCGCTGAAGTGTCCATTGCGTGGGGGATGGGCCATTAAGTGTCCGACCTACACTAAGCAAATATAGTGTAGGACGGACACTTTGTCAAGCGGAAATCAGGGCGCGACCGGGGGGATGGGGGGAGGCGGGCTCTCTTGGCTGCGCTCGCGGGCCTGGAGGTCGTTGCGGCAATCGTGGGCGGTCATGCGGCCCGTGACATGGCCGACTGCGGCGCCGGCAAAGGCGGTGGCGGGAAACGGGATGTAGCTCCCCACGTAGCTGCCGAAGGCGGGTTGGAGGATCTCGTGCGCGGAGCACCGTTCCCGGTCTTTCCCGACGGCGGCCAGATGCGTCACGGCCTCTTTCGATGCCTTGTACTCTTGCCACAGCGTGACGGGCGGCAGGAGTCGGAGCAGGGCATAGGTGCCCTTGAACCGGCGCTTGTTGAAGTCATGGGAGTGGCCGGCTTCGTGCAGCGCCACCGCCGGCAGGTCGGAGTAGATCTGGACCGTATCGGTGAAGGGGTTGTACCGGTCGCCGCCGAACAGGCGGCCGGGCAGCAGCACGTCGAAGATCAGCGTCACGGGCAGCCCGATGAGCAGGCGGTACGGCCAGGCGACCTTGCGGTTGTATCGCAGGCGCTTCAGGTCGCGTCCCGGGGCGTACTGGTTCAGGGCATACTGCGTGCCGTCCGTCACCGTCTCGGGGGCGTCAATGTAGTTGACCAGGTAGCCTTCGGTATCGCTCGTGATGGCGTGCCGCTCGACCTTCCAGTGCCAGAGGAGGATTTTGGCCGGGATGGAAAACACGACGCCGATGGCATCCACCAACGCCACCGGCCGGCCGCGCGTGATCTGCGGATGCGGCCCCTGGCCGACGTAGGGCGTCTGGATCGTCGCGCAGCCGGCGAGCGTGAGCGCAACGAGACAGGCCGCACCCCTGGACCGCCATGACCTGGTCATATCCCGCCTCCTCGTGGTTGATTGGCGCCATCTTAGGAGGGCGCCGCCCCTGTGTCAATCAGCAAGTGGGGCCGGAGGCGATCAGCGCTCGCTCTCCTCAGAAGCCTGCTGGTAGGCGTCCAGGACGACGCGGCTGACCTCCTGCCGGGTCTCCTTGGTGAGCGCCACGACGTTGTCGTACCACTTGGCGTCCTTCCCCTGCTG